>JAFDVJ010000018.1:100411-190548 GCA_018269075.1 Acidobacteriota bacterium | reverse complement strand
TTCTCCTCTTCTCCTCTTCTCCTTGCTCGCCCTGCCGCTCGCCTACGCGGCGTTCGTTTTCAACCGGCCGGCGACGGCGGAACGGGAGATTTCGATCGTCGCCGTCCAGCCGAACGTCTCGCCGCTCGCCGATTATTCGCCGGAAAATCTGCCGGATATTTTCGGCCGGCAGCTCGCGCTGACCGATCGCGCCGTCCGGCCCGGCGCGCCGGATCTGATTCTCTGGAACGAGGCCGCCGTGCCGTATATTCTGTCGGACGACGCCGCGGCGAACCGGTATCTCGCCAAACAGCTGAAAAAATGGGACGCGCCGGTGCTGACCGGGCTCATCGAGATCCGAGATTACGCGGACGGCGCGCTGCGCCCGCCGCTGCTCGTCGCGCAGGACCGCCGGCAGGAATTCTTCAACGCCGCCGCGCTGTTCGAGCCTTCGACGGTCGCCGACGGAAAACTGCCGGTCGCGCTGTCGGAATTGTATCTCAAACGCCGGCTGATGCCGTTTCTCGAACACGTGCCGCTGTCCGACCGGTTCCCGGCGCTCGCCGATCTGGTGATTCCGGTCGGCACGCGCCCGCGTCTCAGTTACGGCGAGCGGACGAAAACCTTCGATTTCCGGGCGAAAGACGGCTCGCTCGTCCGGGTCGGCACGATGATCTGTTACGAAAATCTCTACCCGGAACTGGCCGTCGACGCCGTCCGCGACGGCGCGCAGGTTTTGACGGCGATCACCAACGAGGGTTTTTTCGCCGGTTCGCAGGGCCAGTATCAGCTCGCCGCGTTCGCGCGCTTTCGCGCGATCGAAACGCGCCGCGCGCTGGTTCGGGCGGCGGCGACCGGCATCACGCGCGCCGTCGACCGGTTCGGACGGGTGACGGCGGAAGTCCCGGTCTGGTCGGAGCAGATACTCCGGGCAGGCGTTGCGCTGTCGGACGAGCGGACGTTTTACGCGCGTTTTGGCGACTGGCTGCCGAAACTCTGTCTGGCGGCCGTCGGGCTGCTGATTTTCGCGGCCGCCGGCAAATCGCTTGTGACGACGGGAGCGCGGATTTTCTCCCCCAAAAGATCGGCCGACTGACGGCCCGATCGACTTATTTTTCGGTCGCAGGACCTTATTAATCAATGAAGAGGATAAAAAATATGAATAAAAACTTGAAACGGCTGGCGATGATGATCGGAGTCGTACTTTCGACGGCGGCGTTTTCGCAGGCCCAGCAGGTCTTTGTCGCGAACCTTTCGGGCGCGCAGGAAGTGCCGGCGGTCGCGACCGGAGGCAAAGGCGTCTGCCAGGCGGTGCTCAACGCCGCCGAGACGCAGCTGACGGTCAACTGCCGCTATTCCGGCCTGTCCGCGGCGGCGAGCGCCGCGCATATTCACGGCACCGCGGCCATCGGCGCGACGGCCCCGGTTCTGTTCGATTTCGGCACGGTTTCCGGCACCTCGGGCACGATCGCGCCGGCGCCGATCAACGTCACCGCGCAGCAGGTCGCCGAGCTGCGGGCGAACCGGATGTACGCCAACATCCATACGGCCAATAACCCGAACGGCGAGATTCGCGGGCAGCTTCACGTCGCGAACGCCATTTGGGACGACTACGACGGCGACGGCCGGACCGATCCGACCGTTTTTCGGCCGGCCGAGGGCATCTGGTACAGCCAGCTCAGCCTGACCGGCGCGACCAAATATCAAAACTGGGGACTCGGCACCGATCTGACGGCGCTCAACGCCGATTTCGACGGCGACGGGATTTCGGATTATGCGGCGATCCGCATCAGTCAGACCACCGGCGCGATCACGGTCTATATCCTGCAGAGCGAAACCAATTCGATGCGCGTCGAGCAGTTCGGCAACGCCGCGTTCGGCGATCAGATCGGGACGGGCGATTTCGACGGCGACGGCAAATTCGACGTCGGCGTCTTCCGCAACGGCCTGTGGATCTACATCGAATCGAGCACCGGCGCGGTGCGCTACTTCAACTGGGGCACGACCAACGATATTCCGATCCAGGGCGATTTCGACGCCGACGGCAAAAACGATTTCGCGGTCGTCCGCAGCGAAAACGGCAATTATTTCTGGTATATCCGCCAGTCGTCGAACGGGCAGGCGAAAATCATTCAGTTCGGTCTGGTCGGCGATACCATTCTCAACCGCTCGGATTACGACGGCGACGGCAAGAGCGATATCACGGTTTGCCGCGCCGTCAACGGAACCTATTTTTATTTCACGCTCCGGAGCAGCGACAATCAGGTCACCACGACGCCGTGGGGCGTGACCGACGACGCGCTGCGGTTCGGCGATTACGACGGCGACGGCCGCACCGATCTCGGCGTGATCCGCACCGAAAACGGCAATTACGTTTGGTATATCCGGCAGAGCTCGAACAACCAGATGCGCAATTACTACTGGGGCAAAACCGGCGACCGCTAATCCGGCGCGGGTCGCTCAACGCGATCCGTTCCGCCAATCTTCGGCCTGCCCGGAGAGCTGACGGAGCCGAACTTGACGGCCGGAAACAAAATTCCCAAAACCCGGCGGCGGGCGGCGGGATCGTCATTGAGGAAAGCCGGCGACAGACCGCGCCGGCCGACTCAATCAAACGGTGCGGATTTTCAGCCCCCGACAATGGATGAAAATCCGCATCGTCGAATCAGGGACGACGGTCTTTAGATTGGGTCACGACGAACTCTTTCGGCCGCTATCTGTTCGATTAGGTGCCGCCGGGCGACGCCTACGTCCTGACCGTCGCGCACAAACGCTACGCTTTTTCTGCGCCGACGCGGGTGTTATCGCTGTTCGAAGACCGCGCAGATCTCGATTTCATCGAAAACCCGTGAAGCCGTGCCGCTCGTTTTCACAAAACCGAGAGCGGCGTCGCTCGAGCGGCGCCGCTCTTTTTTATTAACAGATCCGTATAAAGCCGGCCGGGCCGGTTTTATACGGAATTTATTTTTCGAAGAACGTCACCGAAGGGCAATTGATCAAAGCATTTTGGGGGCACCGCCAATTTTCATAACTATTGTCCGCCTGTTTTAATACCAAGATGTAATGAAAACAGAGGGATCATCGGTTCAATCACCAATGATCTTTGTCAAAAGAGTTTTTTAACCAGACTTAACTTTTATTGCAACTTGGTATTAAAGGCCAGAGTTGTTCGGCACGGTAATTGACCGAAACGGCGAGTCGTTCGTGAGCCGCGTTTTTCGATTGAATTTGATTCGTCAGCCTGGCGAAGAGCCGGTTTTTATCCACCAAAAACACCAAAAACACTAAATATCATTCGTGTCTTTTTAGTGTTTTTAGTGTGTTTCGTGGACCGAAAAACAGCCGCTCGCCGTGCTGACGATTCCGATTCGATCGAAAACGCGTTTCTCGGACGACTCGCCGTTTCGGTCGATTACCGTGCCGAACAACTCCGCTCTTCGTCACGAATTTTCAGCTTGATGGTCCGGTCGATCCTCGATCCGAACTTTCAAACAAAGATGTTAACACTAAACCGGCCCGAATTTGATGTCAGGACGGAGCGCCGGCATCTCGGCCGGCAATGCTTTTGCAAAACGCAAACGGCGTTTCATTTTCACGAAGATAACAGGGAAATGGAGCGCTTGACGCCGTTTGCACGGCGTTGGCAGCCGGGACGGTTGCGCTCCGTGCCGAAATCTTTATTCGGCGTCGAAGACGGCGCGGTCGCGGGCGGCGCGGCGGGACGATTCGACGCGGCGGCGGGCGCGTTCCATCGCGTTGAGCACGGGCGCGGCGGGCGGCGGCGCGGCATTTTCGGGCGGCGGATTTTTCGGTTTTTTCGCTTTTTTGGCCATTTTCGTTTGCTGCTGCGGTCTTTAAATTGTTTGCAAATCCGATCTTTGGTCTTTGATCTTCGATCTTTGATTTTTTTTCTTCAATCTCAAAGGTCAAAGACCAAAGATCAAAGACCAAAGGTCAAAGATCAAATCCCCTGAAAATCTTCACAACCTTGCCCCCGAAGCCTTTATTCGTCCGAGAGCATTTTCAGAAACGCTTCGAAGCCGTCGGCGACGGGCGTCGTGTGCGGTTCGTCGTCCTCGGACAGATCGTGGTTCCAGAGCACGACGCGGACCGTCTCGCTTTCCTCGTCCTCGTAGTCGAAGCAGAGGAAATCGCCCGCGAAAACGGCCGCGAACGGGACGAGATAATCGTTCAGCCGGTCGAGAATGTCCGACCAGACGACGCCGATGTCGTAATCGCCGAATTTGCTTTCCTCGTAATCGGCGTCGAGACAGAGGAACCGTTCGAGGACCTTGGTGTTCTCGCCTAAGGGGAAATATTTCTTTTTCGGGACGCCGCCGTTCTGTTTTTTGAGAAATTCGAGAAATTCGGGCGGGAATTCCCAGCCGATCATTTCTTCTTCTTCGTTGACATAGTCGGCGTCGAGCGGGCCGGCGCCGGTTTCGGGTTCGAATTCGAGTTCGAGTTTTTCAGCCATTTTCTTTTATCTGCCTCCTTTCGCCCAGGTCGTCCGGCCGCCGTCGTGCTTGGTGCTGTTGTGCGTGCCGTATTCGACGAGCTGCATCTTGCCGTCTTCGTGATGATGATGCCACGTGTAGGCCTTGTCGCCCTTGGACTTGTATTTCGGCGGCTTTTCCTTCATTCCTTTTTCGTATTCCTTGTCGAGCCAGTCGAACTGCTCCTTGTCGCCCTTCTTCCACATATCCGGCGGCAGCTTGATCTCGGCGGCGACCGTTTCGGGCGGGAAGATTGGAAACTTGGTGCCGGTCACGAATTTGACCTCGGGCATCAGCTTTTCCTGCCGCACGTATTTGCGGATCTCGCTGCATTCGGCGCGCGTCAGGTTCTTGTCGAGCTTTTTCCATTGAAACCGCTTGTCCTTGCTGCCGCGGCGGATCTGGACGTATTTTTTGGCGAGCGCGAGCTTGCGCGGGCAGAGCGTGATCGCCTGCTGCTTGGCGGCCTTTTTGCCCTTCTGGCCCTTCAGCTTCGCGCGCAGCTTCGGCGATTGGGGGGCGGTTTTTTTGCGACGTTTCGGCATCGGAGTCGGTCCTTAAATTATTGCTTCCCGGCGAACCAGGCGTTTTCGTTGTAATTTTTTTCGGCCTCTTCCCACGCCGCTTCGGGGACGAGCGGCGACCAGAGGCGTTCGAGCCGCATCGCCGGTTCGAACTGTTCGTCGTCGAGAACCGCCCGGATCGCCGGCTGTTCGTCGAAATTCGGCGCGATCTCCATCATCACGGAGAAAAACGCGGTGATGTCCTCGGCGGTCGCGAAGCCGTGGCTCTCGGCGCGCCGGATGCCGCCGCGGGCCATCTCGCGGAGCGTTTCGTCGTCGCGCTCGGCGGTTTTTTCGGGAAATTCCTCGCGGGCGTGATTGGCGAGAAATTCGACGAATTCCTCGTCCGTGCCCTTGATCAGAGCGTCGATTTGTTGTTGTCGGATGACGAGCATCGGAAAAAATCTCCTGTTATCGAAAAAAAAACTTAGCCGCCGACGATCACCGTCGTTTCGCCCTTGACGATCTTGTTCGGCGGGCCGAGCGGTTCGAGGATCGTGTCGCCCATTCGGCACTGCGGCAGAAAATTGACCTGCACGGTCGCCGAGCCGTCGATCACGACGCCCGGGCCGTGCGGCGGGACGGGCGACGGCGTGACGCAGGCGTGGATGTCGGCGCCCGACGCGGCGGCGCCCGAAATCGCGCTCGACATCGACGCGAGCACCGACGCCTTGGTCGCCTGCTCGGCGGCGTAGGCGGCGGGCGCGCCGGGCGTGCCGGCGGCGGCGGCGGTCGCCGTGACGGCCGTCTGAACGGCGATGTCGGCGGCCTGTTTGGCGGCCTGCAGCGCGGCGGCGGCGGCGAGCGGGATCCCGCGCCACGCGGGCAGGAATCCGATCAGCACGTTGAGGCTGCCGGGCCCCGGCGTCAGTACCGGCGGCAGCGGATGGGCGACGTTATCGGTGGTGCGGGCGGCTGGTCCCTGCGGCATAATGTTTTCTCCTTAAACCAGGTCGGTTTGTTTGAGTTCGTCGTTTTCGATCCGGTAGGCGGTCAGCGCCTCGCCGTCCTCGGTTTCGGCGAACAATGTCTCGATGTTGCCGAACAGCGTTTTGACCTCGTCAAAACTGCAGGTCGGCAGAAACTTGCGCAGCACGCGCGGGTCGTAATAACGGAAGATCAGCGGATTTCCCTTCTCGTCCATCACGTTGACGAGCCCGCGGCAGTGGCGGCGCATCTCCTTGAGCGAATAGCGGCAGTGCGCGAAGATGCCCCAGTGTTTGCCGGAGCTTTCGTTCATCACCCACTCGGCGAAGGCCGAGCCGGGCAGCAGCACGGCGACGTAGGGCGCGGCGTAGAGCAGATCCGGCGGCAGCTCGCCGCGAAACAGGCAGTAATTCGGCGTGTTCGTCTCGTAGAGCTTCATCGGCAGATCGGGCACGGACGCGCCGTCGAGCACGCAGTAGAGCCGCGTGCGGTCCGAAAAGAGATAGTTTTTCAGTTTTTGTGCTTCCATTGCTTTATGGCCGTGGTTTTTAGATCATTGACGAATTAGATTTTCGGTCTTTGATCTTCGGTCTTTGTTTTTCGCTTTTATTTCAAAGGTCGAAGATCAAAGACCGAATTTATCTAAAAAATATCAGGAAACCTAAAAACCAAAGCATTTATTCAGCCGCCTGTTCTTCAGGAATTACAGACCGCGCAGAACGGCGTCCCCTTTTTCGCGGCCTGCTTGAGCATCGCGGCTTTCGGGCTCTGACCGGGCGATGCGCCGCCTTGCTGGTTGCCGCTTTGCTGGCCGCCGCCGCCGCTGCTCGACAACGAGCCGAAATTCGCCGGATTCGGCGGCGGCGGCGCGGAACGCGCGCCGGTCGCGCTGCCGGCCTGCGCGTCGTCGGCCGGTTTCGGATCCTTCGGCGTGTCGGGACTGCAGCCCGCGCCCGAGCCGGCCGCACCGCCCGAGTTGATCATTACCATCGTGCCCGAAATGGTCACGCCGGCCGGGCTGACGCTCACGAAATTGCCGCCGACCTTCAGCGTGACGTTCGTTCCGGCCTCGATGACGGCGGTCATCCCGGCCTTGATGTGAACGCCCATCCCGGCATCTAAAGCATAGTTGCTGCCGACCTTTTCCTGCAAATCCGAGCCGACCTTGAGCGACATCGTGCCGCCGATCTTCTCGTTGTGATCGCCGCCGACCTGGAGGTGCTTGTCTTTGGTCACCTTTTCGTACTGGTCGTTTTCGATCGTCAGATGGCGGTCGTGCTTGATCGTTTCCTTGCAGTCGTTCTTGACGCGGATGTCCTGATTCTTTTCGGCGTGGATAAAGATCTGCTCCGAGCCCTTTTTGTCCTCGAAGCGGAGCTCGTTAAAGCCGCCGCCGCCCTTCGACGAGTTGGTCTTGATGCCCGATTTCGTCTTTTCGTCGGGCAGCGTGTAGGGCGGCATCGTCTGCGGGTTGTAAACGCAGCCGGTGATGATCGGCTGATCGGGGTCGCCTTCGAGAAAATGGACGATCACCTCCATCCCGATCCGCGGAATGAACATCGCGCCCCATTTGTTGCCGGCCCACAGCTGGCCGACGCGGATCCAGCACGAACTCGATTCGTTGACCTTGCCCTCGCGGTCCCAGTTGAACTGGACCTTGACGCGGCCGTATTTGTCGGTGAAAATCTCCTCGCCGCCGGGCCCGACGACGACCGCCGTCTGCGCGCCCTGAACGATCGGCTTCGGCGTTTTCCGGAGCGGCCGAAACGGCGGCTGGCCCGCGCCGTGCGTGATGCAGGTAAAGCTGTTCGTGTACGGCTCGGTCGCGCCCTCGTTTGAGACGTAGGCCGGATTCTGCTCGGCCTCGTGCGTGACGGTGACGATCGTGTACTGCTTGTTGACCTCGTTGTTCGGATGGTTGATCAGCGAAAAACGATAGCCGGCGGTGATCGAGCAGCAGTCGGAATTGCCGGTCGCCGTCGTGACCTGCGCGTCGAGCGATTCCATCATCTTTTTGACGGTCTTCTCGCGGTCGTTAAAGACCTTGTTGAGCTCGCCCGCCTGGTCGCCGCCGCCCTTGTCGATGCCGTCGTATTTGCGCGCGTAGCCGCCCGGATAATCGTATTTTTCGAGCTTCTGGCTGTCGCCGAACGAAAAGCGGCTCGGCTGGACGAAATCGAGCCGGTTGGTCGGCAGCTCGAAGTTATAGTCCCAGAGCGTGACCTTGCCGGTCTGGACGCGCGAATCGCTGAGAAACGAGCTGATCGAGCCGACGAAATACTGGTTCTGGTCGGCCTTGACGAAGAAGGGAATCGTCGCCTTGCCGGGACAGTCGCGGTGCGACTGCGGCGTGTCGGCGACGATCATCTTGTGCGTGCCGCCGGAGTGTTCGAAGTAGTAGTAAATGCCTTCTTCCTCCATCAGCCGCGTCGCGAAATCGAAATCGGTCTCGCGGTACTGGACGCAGTAGTTGCGCGGCTCGTAGGTCTCCTGCAGCTCGTATTTGACCTGAAAGCCCGCGAACACGGTCTTCAGAACGTCGGGCACGCTCTTTTGCTGGAAGATCCGGCTCTGGCTTTTCTGCGTCAGGAGCCAGACGTGCGGCACGACCTGGATGTAGTAGTAGGAAAAGCGGACGTCGCGGTTGCCCTGCGAAAACTTGTTGACCATCCCGGTGAATTCGCGCGTCGAGCCGTCGCTGGCGGCGATCGAGATCGTCACGCCCTGCCCGAGCAGCCGTTTCGGATCGACGCGGGTCGGCTCGAAGCTGACCGTCGTTTCCTCGTGCAGGAGCTCGACGTCAAAGGAAAAAAGCTGTGAAAGGCCCTCGGTCGCCGTAAACCTGTTGACGAGCAGATAGTCCTTGCCCATCGGCGTCGTAATGCTCATCAATCTTCCGTCTTGTGTTGTCTTCGCCATTTCTCTCCTCCCGATAGAAACCTGTCGGCTTATTTGCCGTTCCACGGCTGCGCATCGTAGATCTGTTTGACGCGCATCCCATAATTATTGACCTTCGCGGCGTTGATGTTGTTGTACAGCGTGGCGATTTTTTCGACCGGCGCGCCGGGCATATTGGCCTGAATGCGATAGATCATCTCGACGCCGGCCCGGATGTTTTTTTCGGGATCCTGCATATCTTCGCGCGTCCCGAACGTGCTGCCCCAGTATTCGACGTTGATGTTCATCGGCAGGATCGATTTGTTCCGGCCGATCAGGCTGAGCGGCGCGTCGTAATAGCCGTGGGTCGTTTCCATATACATAATCGCCTTCACGAGCCGCGGATCGACTTTTCGCTCGGCCGCGATCCGGTCGATCATCGCCGCGTAGGTGTTGACCTGAGAAAATCCGGACAATTCATAAAACGGCTCGTCGCCGCTCGCGTCGGGGTTGTCCGCAACGGTGAATATCCAGCTGCAGAGGCCTCTTTGAATTATTTCTTTTCGGGTCGCCATCTTTTTTAATTATACTCGAAAAAAAACGAGTCAGAGCAAAACGCTTTGCCCTAACTCGTTTTTTCTCAACCGATCGAATTAACTAATGTCATAAACAAATTTCTCGCCTTCGCCGACCGCAACGTGGACTTTTTTGATGCCCTCGCCGCTCGCCATCCGGGTCAAAACCTCGCCCGACATCTCCGGCAGCAGCGTTCCGGTCAGAATGTTGTAAACGTTGCGCGCGCCGCTGTCGACGTCCGTGCAGCGTTTAGCCACTGTGTCTATGACGGAATCTTCGTAAGAAAATTGCGCACCGTGGTTGTCGAGGATCCGCTGACGGATCTTTCCGAGCTGCAGTTTGATGATCAGCCGGAGGATATCGTCGGAGATCGGATAGTAGGGAACCGTCACCATTCGGCCGAGCAGCGCCGGCTTGAAATGCTTGACGAGCTCGGGCCGGACGGCCTCGACGAGACCGTCGGGCTCGGGTTTCGTGTCCGGATCGGCGCAGAGCTTCATAATCGTGTCGGTGCCGACGTTCGACGTCAAAAGGATGATCGTGTTCTTGAAATCGATCTCGCGGCCCTCGCCGTCCTCGAGGACGCCTTTGTCGAAGACCTGGAAAAAGAGCTCCATCACGTCCGGGTGCGCTTTTTCGACCTCGTCGAGCAGGACGACCGAGTACGGCTTGCGCCGGACGGCTTCGGTCAGGACGCCGCCTTCGCCGTAGCCGACGTATCCCGGCGGCGAGCCCTTGAGCGAGGAAACGGTGTGCGCTTCCTGGTATTCGCTCATATTGATCGAGATCAGGTTGCGTTCGCCGCCGTAGAGCGAATCGGCGAGCGCGAGCGCGGTTTCGGTCTTGCCGACGCCGCTCGTTCCGACGAGCAGGAAGACGCCGATCGGGCGTTTCGGATCGGTCAGACCGGCGCGCGACGTGCGGATGCGCTGCGAGATCGCCTCGAGCGCGTGATTCTGGCCGAGCACGCGTTCGCCGAGCGTCTGGCGCAGGTTCAGCACGGCGTTGATCTCGTCGGCGACCATCTTGCCGATCGGGATGCCGGTCCAGCCGGAAATCACCTCGGCGACGATCTGGCCGTTGACGACCGGCGCCATCAGCGGATTCTCGCCCTGCACGGCCCGGAGCTCGCCGTTGAGCCGCTTGAGCTCGCCTTTGAGAAAGTCCGTGTCCATCGGCTTCTCGGTTTCCGGAGCCGGAGCGGTCGCCGCGCCGTCGCCGGCCGCGTTGGCCGTCTCGGCGGTCGCCGCGGCCGCCGTCTCGGGCGCTTCGGCCGGAGCGGTCGCGACCGCTTCGGCGCTGCCGTTGGCGGCGGCCGGCGTGTCGAGCCGCGACATCTCGAGCTTGATGCGGATGTTGCGGATCTGGTTCGTCAGGTCTTTTTCCTTTTCCCACTGCTCGTTGAGCCGGGCGAGCTCTTCCTCGGTCTTAGCGCGTTTGGCCTTCAGATCTTCGAGCCGGTCGTCGTGTTCGGCACCGGTCACCTGCTCGCGTTCGAGCGAGTTGATCTCGGCCGTCAGGTTCTGGATGCGGCGCGTCGCGTCCTCGACCGAGCCGGGCGTCGCGCCCTGACCGATCGCGACCTTCGCGCAGGCCGTATCGAGCACGGAGACGGATTTGTCGGGCAGCTGGCGGCCGGTGATGTAGCGGTTCGAGAGCTTGACGCACTCGACGATCGCCTCGTCGAGGATCCGGACGTTGTGGTGATGCTCCATCTTGTCGAGCAGGCCGCGCATCATCGTGATCGCTTTTTCCTCGTCGGGCTCGTCGACCTTGACGACCTGAAAACGCCGCGCGAGCGCCGCGTCCTTTTCGAAATATTTCTTGTATTCGGCCCACGTCGTCGCCGCGATCGTCCGCAGCTCGCCGCGCGCGAGCGCCGGTTTGAGCAGGTTGGCGGCGTCGTTCTGGCCGGCCTGACCGCCCGCGCCGATCATCGTGTGCGCCTCGTCGATGAAGAGAATGATCGGCTGCGGCGAGGCCTTGACCTCATCGATCACCGATTTCAGACGGTTTTCGAATTCGCCCTTGACGCCCGCGCCGGCCTGCAGCAGCCCGAGGTCGAGCGTCCGGACGGCGACGTTCTTGAGCGGTTCCGGGACGTCGCCGGCGGCGATCCGCGCCGCGAAGCCCTCGACGACGGCCGTTTTGCCGACGCCCGCCTCGCCCGTCAGGATCGGGTTGTTCTGGCGGCGCCGCGTGAGGATGTCGATGACCTGCCGGATCTCGAAATCGCGCCCGAGAATCGGATCGATCTTGCCGGCGGCGGCTTTCGCCGTCAGGTCCTCGGTGTACTGATCGAGCGACTTGGTCTTGCCCGGCACGCCCGACGCGATCGGCGCGCCGCCCGAGGTGCCGCCGGTTTCGCCGAGCGCCATCGCGGTCCGCGCCTCTTCCGAACCGGCCGTGATCTCGTCGAGCTTCGAGGTCAGCGATTCGACCGAGATGTGGCTGAATTCGCGCGAGACGTCGCGCGCGAGCCGCGCCGTGCCGTCGTTCGAGAGCAGCGCGAGGATCAGATGGCCCGAACGGATCCGGGCCGCGCCGAAATCGACCGAGGCGATCAGCCACGCGTCCTGAAACCATCGCGGCAGCCGGTCGGAAAGCTCGGGGCGGCGCGCGTTGCCCGTTTTCAGACGGTCGAGCGCGGTCGACACGTCTTTGCTCAAGCGGTCGATGTTGACCTCGTAATGACGGCAGATCTTGTGCAGATCGGTGTCGTCCTGTTCGAGCAGCTTGGCCAGAATATGCTCGATTTCAACATCGTAATTGGTTCGTGAAACGCACAGGCCAACGGCGCTTTCGAGCACGCCGCGGCAAGTCTCGTTCAATCTGCCGACTAATGATTTCAAATTTATATTCATTTTTCTTTCTCCTTAAACGTCTGAAACGGGATTTTTTGATTAATCGTCTATTTTTAAAACAACCTGATCGTCGTCCGCGGCAAACGGCTTCGTTTTCAGATACGAGGTCCAGCCGAGCATCGGACGGCGCTTGGCGCGCGTCGTCAGGATCGTGCTGGGCACCTGTTTGGCCTGCAGGACGAGCTGTACGTCAAAATCGAATTCGAGGCCGTTCATAAACCGGACGATCGATTTGAGCGGCCGATAAGCGGTGCCGTTCGGCAAAAAAGCCTGAAACTGGTTGAAGTTCAGCGGCCCGAGCAGGATCCGGAACTTCGACTGCTGCTCCCAGACGCGCGTGCCGATGATCGCCGTCGTGCCGAGCCCGCTGTTGGCGCGGCCGAGCCGCGTGATGCTCGCGCTGTCGAGCTCGAGCCACTGACCGAAAAACTGGAGAATCCGGGCCGGGATCCGGAAATAATCGCCGAGGATGTTGCCGAGCGCGACGGCCGAATGCGGTTTCTGGGCGATCAGGCCGCCGTACGGGAGCAGCGATTCGTCCTCGAGCGCCATCCGTCCGCGGAGGCCCTTCGTGCCGAGACCGGCGATGTCGAACAGAAACGCCGTGAAATCGTCGTGGCCGCGCTCGTAGCCGATCGGGAAACGGTATTTTTCCCAGGCGCGGAAGAACATCGAGACCGAGCGGTGCGTGAAGATGTCGAGAAACAGCCACATCGCCGTGTCGCGATAGCGGGCGCGCTCCATAATGAGCTCGGTGTAATGCACCGGCATCACGCCCGAGACGCCGACCATTCCCATAAAATTGACGAACATTTCGAGCTTTTCGCGATCGGTCAGCTCGTCGAACGACTGCCGGAGTTCGTGAATCTCGCTGGCCGGAAAATCGAGGGTCATCCGCGAGCGAAAGCGGACGATCTCCTCGTGCGGCAGCGCTTCGCGCCCGACCGGTTTGCGCTCGGGAAAGATTTTTTCGAGCAGCCGGACGGCCTGAAAAAATTCGAACCGGTAGGGCTCGTCGAGCAGCTTCTGATTTAACGGTTTCTCGTTCACGATAAAAATTAAAAATCCGAAAATGCTTTTTACAAAAGCACCTGTTCGCCCGTCCGGGGCGGGAAAATGCGGACGTCCTCCTCGCGCTGTTTGGTCCGTAAAACCGTCTGGTTAAAAGAGTTCAGCGACGCGTAAAGCCCGAAAAACCGTTCGAGCACGCAGGCGAAAAGAAACATCCCGCTGCCGACGAACTCCTCTTCGTCCATCGTCAGCGTCGTTTCGAGCCCGCGCACGAAGCCGGCGCCGATATGCTCGCCGATCCGCCGCACGACCTTCCGGCTGGCGATGCCGGAAATGCCGAGAATCTGTTTCCGGGTCGCCGAGGAATCGTCGAAATTATAAAGATGCAGGATTTCCTGCAGGGCTTCGGGCGTCCCGTTCTGGCTCTCGATGATCGACAGGTGGTTCAGATTGAGATGCGAGATGAGCCGCCACTGGAGCGCGCGCCGCCGCGCCGGGCGGAGCGTTTCGGTCGGTTTCGTCAGACAGCGCGCCTTCGACAGCAGACCGCTGCCCTCGACCTCGAAATCGCCCTCGCGGCCGCCGAACGGAAGCCGCGCCGGCAGATCGCGGTTCGTGCAGGTCGTCCGGACGTTCAATACCTCGACGGGCGGCACGCGCGGGTTGAAATTCATATCGACGAGCGACAGGAACATCTCCGTGCCCTCGTCCTCTTCGCGCTGCGAGTTGCGCCGGGTCGCGTACCAGAAGGATTTTTCCATCTGCTCGCCGTAGGCGTGGCGGAGACTGTAGAACGGCGAAAATTCGCGCGTCGTGTTGGTTTTCGGATCGGTCGTGATGACCTCGTCGATCGAGTAGACCTCGGTCGTCGTCTGCCGGTGGACGTCGGGCAGAATATGATATTCGTATTTCTGCTGCGAGAGATAGATCGGATCGGCCAGCCGCGAAAAAAGATTGATGATCGGCGTGCAGCCGAGCCGGAACGTGTCGGCCGTGACCGGCGCTTTCGGCGGCGTGACGTCCTTGAGATGGATCAGGATGTCGAAATGGCTGCCGAATTTCCGCGCGATCGCCTGATCGATGCCGTAGACGTCGAAGAACAGGAATTTATACGGGAAAGCGAAATATTCCGTCAGCAGCCGGTAGCCCGGAAACGAGCGCTTCGTGTAGGGCAGCAGCGATTCTTCCTCGGTGAAGCCGACCGGTTTGATCGCGTCTTCCGCCGGCAGGACGACCGGGTCGGGCAGCTTGAGCTGGATGTTCGTGAAGGTCCGCAGCGATTTGAGGCCGATCGGCGCTTCTTTCGGCCGAAATTCGACCTTCGTCGCCTGGTTGAAGATGATCTCGTAAAGCGGGAAGATCAGCTGCGGGTCGCCGTTGATGTAAAACCGCATAAATTTGAGCGGCTCGCCCGTTTTGCCGACCTTGAACTCGTGCAGGCCGGCGTCGCCGAAACAGCGCATACTGATCCGGATGTGGCTGTCGGCGTATTTCCCGCGGCCGTCCTTCGGCGCGTTCGATTCGAGCGCGGCCGACTGAATCTCCATCGGCACGAGCTGGACGTCGTAGCCGGTCCGAAACTGGCACGGCGTGCCGTCGACCGGCCGCGAGTTGAGCCGCGCGCCGCGTTCGAGCAGCTGGACGGCGGTCAGCTTGTCGTTCGGCGAACCGAACGAAAACTGCGCGACCGCCATCGACGGGATCGGCGACAGGTAGTGCGGGTAAAGCACGTTCAGGAACGATTCGGTGATCTCGGGCAGCTCGTCGTCGAGCTTGAGCGAAATGCGGCTCGTCAGAAAGGCGAACGCCTCGATGATCCGCTCGACGTGCGGGTCCTCGATTTTTTCTTCTTCGAGCAGGAGCCGCGCCGCAATCTTCGGATATTTGCGGGCGAATTCCGCGCCCATTCGGCGCAGAAAGATGAGTTCGCGTTCGTAGTAGCCAAGCAGTTCGTCGCGCATCAGGATAAATTAAACGATTAAGAAAACAAACAAAAAAAACAAATTCTTTACAATTCGAATTTCGACTTTTGATCTTTGACCTTTGATTCGAGAGCGAAGACCAAAGGTCAAGGATCAAAGTTCGAAACCGCCGGAAGCCGGCTTAAAAGAACATTTATTTTTCAACCACCTCGAACTCGCCGCTGCCGAGCTGCAGGACGGTGTCGAAAGCGATCGGCTCGGGCGTCGGCTCGACGTTGAGCTGCGCTTCGATCCGGAATTTCAGCATCCGGTCGATGTTGTTGACCGGTTCGAGCGTCACCTTGAGATTCAAAAATCGCGGTTCGAAGGTCCGGATCGCGTTTTCGAGCGCGTCCGCCAGCCGTTTCTGCTCGACGTGGCTTTTCGCGCTGATGCCGGTGATGTCGGGCAGTCCGTAAACGACGACCGATTTCCGGACCTCTTCGAGCCGGTCGTCGATGTCTTCCGGATAGCAGCGCGAATTGAGCAGCCATTCCAGATCGCGGCGCACCGACAATTTCAGCTCGCGCAGCGATTTCGAACGCGATTTCGGCGCCTCCCGCGAAACGTCCGGCTCGTAGTCGAGCAGCCGGTCGAGAATCGAGGGCGTGATCCGAATTTCGTTGTCGATCCGTGACATTATTTAAAAGAGAAAGATACCGCCACTCGTGAGCGGCGGTATTGAAAAGTTTTTGATTTCTTTGAAAACCGCCCGCCGTCATTAACGACGGGCGATCGATGACCTTCGAGAAAATTAGGCGCCGGTGCCTTCGACTTTCTTGATGTCGTAGCTGGTGGTGTTGGTCAGCGCGACCGAACCATCCGGTTTCTGCTGGAAGTATTCGAACGTGATGTTCGTAAAGTTGAACGAGATCTGTTCCATCGGAAGGATCGAGCTGCCGTTGCTGCCGCCCGTCTGGAAGGACGAGATCACGATGTCGCCGAACGTCACTTTCGTGTAGGTGTACGGATTGCCGTCGCCGCCCGTTTTACGGCAGCTCAGGATCGCTTGCGGAATGTGGTTGCCCTTCGCGCAGGCGAGGAAGAGCTGCGGGCTGGCTTTGCCGTTCTGGACGACGAAGTGAAAGTCCTGCAGGCTCACTTTGCCGACGCCGAGACCCGTTCCCTGAACCGCCGAACCGGAGTTGTTCGCTCCGAACGACCACGATTCGATCTGCATCTGTTTTTCAAAACCGGTCGCGTCGGCTTCACCTTCGATAGTATCAATTTTCAAGTAGTAATCAGCTTGTGCCATTGTTTTTTTGCTCCTTTCAAAATAACTTTTTAATTTTGCGGGCTGCCTAATTTCTCAACCAAACAACCCATTCCTTTTGTTTCAAACTTACCGAGTCTAACTGCTCGCTACTAAATTTAGACGTTTTTTTTTTTCCGTCTTTGCCGAATTTTCGCTCTTTTGTCGAAAAAAGTTTTAAATTCGACTATTTCGCCGGCTGCGGCAGCTCCGCAACCAGTCGCAGCGAGACCGAAAGTTCGTCTAACTGGAAGTGCGGACGCAGGAAAGCAACCGCCCGGTAGCAGCCCGGTTTGCCCGGAACTTCCGAAACGTCGACCCGGGCTTCGCGCAGAGGATATTTCGCCTTCTGCGCCGCCGGCGCGACGTCGTTTTCGAGGACGTATTTGCTGATCCAGCGATTCAGGAAGATCTGCGCTTCCTGCCGCGACATAAACGAACCGATTTTATCGCGCATCATCGCTTTCAGATAATGAGCGAAACGGGAAACGGCGAAGATATACTGGAGCTGCGTCGACAGACGCGCGTTGGCGTTGGCGGCGTCAGTGTCGTATTTCTTCGCTTTGTTACACGACTGCGTGGCGAAAAACGCCGCGTAGTCCGTACCTTTGCAGTGGACGAGCGGAACGAACCCGTTGTCGGAAAATTCCTTTTCGCGACGGTCCGTGATGGCGACTTCGGTCGGGCATTTCATCGCGACCTCGCCCTCGTCCGTTTCGAACGTGTGCGTCGGCAGTCCGTCGACCAGGCCGCCGCCCTCGACGCCGCGAATCGCGACGCACCAGTTATGCATCGAGAACGCTTCCGTGAGGCGCGTGCCCATCGCGTAAGCCGCGTTCGACCAGAGATATTTCTTGTGATCCGTGCCGTCGACGTCCTCTTCGAAATTGAAGGTCTCCGTCGGCTTGGTCGCGGCGCCGTAGGGCACGCGGCCCAGAACGTGCGGCAGCGTCAGACCGACGTAGCGCGAGTCTTCCGATTCGCGGAAACTCCGCCATTTCGCGTATTCCGTGCGGTCGAAGATCTTCGAGATGTCGCGGACCTCGGTCATTTCCGAGAATTCGTCCCAGCCGAACATTTCCGGCGAGGCGGCCGCGATGAACGGCGCGTGGGCGGCGGCGGCGACCTGCGAAAGGCTTTCGAGCAGCGCCAGGTCCTGCGGGTGGTTGCCGAATTCGTAATCGCCGATCAGCGCGCCGTAGGGAGCGCCGCCGAACGTTCCGTATTCTTCTTCGTAGACCTTTTTGAACATCGCCGACTGGTCGAATTCGAGCGCCCGTTCGAAGTCCTTGAGGAGCTCTTTCTTCGTCACCGACATCACACGGATCTTGAGCATCGGGCCGGTCAGACTGTTTTTGACGAGGTGATGCAGACCGCGCCACGAGCCTTCGAGCTTCTGAAACTCGGCGTGGTGCATAATCTCGTTCATCTGCGCCGACAGCAGCCGGTCGATTTCGGCGATGCGCGCGTTGATCGCGACGTCCATATTCTTGGACAGCGTCAGTTGGCCGCTCATCACCTGGCTGACAAACTCGCTGATCATATCCTTGGCCTGTTCCTTTTGAAAATCGTCCCGGGCCATTTTGCCTTCGGTCAGAATCTGATCGAGCAGACTGACTTCCTGCACCTGTTCCTGTGCCTGTGCTTCCTGTTGTTGTGCTTTATCAGCCATAGTTTATTCCTCCTTCTTTTCGATTCCGAGCGCGTCGCTCAACTGTTTCTGCTTGTCGCTGTCGGAAATGATATCGTTCAGGATATTTTCCAGTTTCTCGTTGCCGTCCATCTTCGAGCGCAGATCGGAGAGCTTCTGCCGCGCTTCGACGAGCTTGCGCAGCGGTTCGACGTTCTGAACGACCTGATCGGGCTCGAAATCCTCGATGTTGGTGAAAGTCAGATCGACGCCGAGCTTGCTGCCGTCGTTCTGCAGCTTGTTGTCGACCGAAAAGGCCACGCGCGGCTTCATTCCGGCAAGTACCTGATTGAAGTTGTCGGGATCGATCTCGACAAATTTCCGGTTCTTGATGGCCGGCAGCGGTTCTTCGGGTTTCCCGACGAAATCGCCCATCACGCCGACGACAAACGGGAGTTCCTTCAGTTCGATCGCTCCACCGACTTCCACATCATAAGTGATCTGGACGCGCGGGGGGCGAACACGGTCAATTTTGTGTTGTATGCTTTCTCTACTTGCCATTTTTTGCTCCTTTCGTTTTAGTTTTTTTTACGGTTAAAATTTTTGCTACTTAACTACAATCCTTTCATCGGCCTACTCGGAAGATTCCGGCAGATTCGTGTTGAAGCCGAGCGTCTGACGAATGTTGAAAATCACGGTCTCGTCCTTGATGACGTCCTGCAGCCAGTTTTCGAGCGGCATATTGCCCCATTTGACGGCCCGCGAGACGAGATACGAAATCGGGCTGTGCGGCTCGTTTTTCTTGAAATAATCGGCGATGTCGGCGAGCCGTTTGAGGGCGTCCTGACGATTTTGAATCGCGCCCGTGGCGACCGCCGGCCCGGCGACCCTGACGACCGTGCCGTCTTCGCCGACGACCTCTTCCTCGACCGTTTCCTCGACCTCGTCGGGTTCTTCGGCGCGTTTGTCCTCCAGAAACTTCTTGATCTGCGTGTGGACCGCGTCGAGCGATTTCTTCAGGTTGTTCATTCCCGGCGCCTGATTGCGGTCGTATTTTTCCTCGATGATGCGGTCCAGGTCCCTGAAGGCCGCCCAGCATTCCTCGATCAGAAAATTCAGCTCCTCGTAAAAAACGCGCCGCGTCTGCGACATCTCGGCCCGCCATTTGTTGGCCGTGACGCGGTTTTCGCGCTCGGCCTGCGCGCGCAGCTCGTTGTATTTCTGCTGGACGGCCGAATCGTAGGTCTCGAGATTGTCGGGAATGTCGAAATGCTTGGAATCTTCCCAGTCGATGAAGCTGTAGCCGGCGTAACCGGTGATCTTGGCCTGTTTGAGCGCGAACGACGCCTGCTGTTCCATCCACGCGACGGCGTTGGCGCGGCCTTCCATATCGCCCTCGTCGACCTCGGGATGGAGCGTTTCCCAGAAGGTTTCCTGAAGGCCGGCGATCATTCGCAGGCTGTCGCGCAGCCCGACCCAGCCGTGCTCCTTGACGAGCGCTTCGGAAAGCCACGCGGCGATCTGCAGGTCCTTCGTCTCCTTTTCGAGCGCCGGCACCGCGAGCGCGATCACCTTGCGGTAATCGGCGAACTTCAATTCCGTCTGCCATTCGCCCTGATTGAGATTGTCGTCGGCGCGGCGCGCTTCGGAAATTTCGTCGTAAATTCCCGAATAACGCAGGTATTCACCGGCTGGTTTGTCTTCGGAAATCGGCGCCAGCAGCGCTTCAAGGTTGATGACGGATGGTTTGGGTTCGATCTCTGCCATTACTATTTTTCCTTACATTTAACGTTATTTTACATTCAAAACGCCCGACCGCAACGCCGGATCGCGCAACATAAAATTTTTCGGCCGCCCGGTTCCCGTCCGCTAATCCCGGCGGGAGCCGGCCGCCGGCTATTCCCTGACGAACTCGACCGTCTGCAGGTCGAGAACCGTTTTATGCTCGCCGCCGACCGCGAACAGCTTCGTGCCCTCGCCGGCGTAGATGTCCGCGCCCAGCTCGCGCCAGTCGGTGACCCGGCCGAGCCGTACCTGATCGTCGGCGCTTCGCCACGAATCGTTGTAGAGCGCCGGGATGAAAACGTCGCCGTTCGTGCCGTTGTCGGTATGCAGCGTCGCCTGCAGCCAGAAATGATCGCGCAGCGATTTCGGCTCGCTGAAGGTGATCTGTTCGATCTGCTCGAACGGCACCCAGACGTAGCTGTCCTTGATGATCACTTCGAGAATCACCGACGTCGGATCGTTGTAGTCGCGGAAATCGGCGACGTCCTGACCGTTGATCTTACAGGCGAAGGCCGGCCGCTGTTCGTCGACCTTGTCGAGAATCTCGCGCGCCTCGGCGAAACTGCCTTCGCGGATCTTGTTGTTGGCCGTCAGCAGCCCGTAAATATAATCGGGCGGCGTCGCCAGAAACTCGGGTTTCGCGCCTTTGGCGAAAAAATCGGCGCGTTTCTGCTCGGCGACGATGCACTGCTCGTAGATTTTCGAGCCGATCATCGCGGTCGTGTCCTGATGACCGATGACGTCGAGCTGCCGCCGGGCGCGGTCCCAGTTGCCCGCGAAGATCGCGAGCTCGAAAAGAAAAATGCGCGCCGGGCCGTCGGTCGGATTCGCTTTGACCAGTCCGAGCGCCGCTTCCGTCGCGCCGGTTAAATTGCCCGCTTCCAGTAATGTTTTCGCTTCGTTCATTTTTTTATAAATTTTTCGGGGCCCGCCGCCGGGCGGTTTCTCTTCATCCAAAATTTCGCGGCGCGCGCCGAAAATGTCCGAAAGCCGGATCGAATGTCACTTCAAAATGGTTTTCGGCGCCCGCAGTTTATAAATCTCCTTGTTGAACGGATCGACACCCGAGGGCGTGATCTTGACATTCAAAGTCTTGCCGTTAAGCTTATAGGACAATTGATAAGAATTGTCCGACTGTTTCTGCGGGCCGCTCGCGTCGAAAAACCTGAACAGTCCCCACGGTCCCAAAAACGATTTTTCGGCCGGCGAATTATTATTGCCGCCCGTGTTCGCCAGGAATTTACTCGGCGTCGCCGAATTTGTCGTCCCTGTATTATTGACGGGATTCGACGAAGAATTTGCCGAAGTCGTCGTGCCGGACGTCGAAGTCGTGCCGGTCGTCGACGAAACCTTGATCAAAACGCCGTTGCCGCCGCCGGTCGAAGCCGGGAACGTGATCGGCGACGACGGCTTGTCGGCCGACGAGAGCGAAACGCCGTCGATCGTCATTTCGACGAGCGCGTCCTTCGGGTTCGTGATCTCGAAATTATAGTCGAACTTGACGTCGTCGCCCTTGCTGAAAAGCGCCTTCTGAAGCGTGAACGCCTTCGTCAGATAATCGGCGAATTCCTGCGTGAACGGCGAGTTGTTCGGGTCCTTGATCTTGACCTGCCCGCCGTTGACGTCGAAATACTTGGTCAGATTATTGCTGTTGAAAAACTGCGACAGCTTGCCGCTGTTCGGGCTCAGATAATTCTTCAGGTTCGTGAAATCGGCGTTGTTGTCGCTCGTTTCGAACGGGTAGCCCTGTTCGGCCTTCTGGGCCGCCGGCAGCACGTCGTTCGCCCAGTTTTCCCCGAGCTGTTTGAGCGTGTCCGCACCGAGCAGCGCTTTGAGATTGCCGATCGGCTGTTTCAGCAGCTCGGCCAGAAACGGGCCGACGGCCGAATCCTTGGCGTCCTTGAACGGTTTCGCGAGCCCGTCGATCTTGCTGGTCGCGGTATTGAGCTGCGGAAACTTCTTGTTGCGGTCGTCGTCGTTGAGCGTCGCCAGCTCGTTGATCTCGCTGTCGGAAAAGCCGTTGTACTTGATGTAGGCCTGACTGATCTCGGCCTGATACTCGTCGATCGGCAGCTTCGCGTTCTTGTCGGCCTTTTCCTCGACGAAATCGAAAAGCGGCCGGAATTCGCGCTCGGGCGCCGTGTTGCCGCCGGTGTCCGGCAGCGGGTCGCTCTTGAACCAGCTCTTGATCGTCTCCCACCAGCCGTTCGGCTTCGGCTTGACGAAATGCGTGTTCTTGGCGATTTCGCGGAGCAGCGCCTTCATCGGCGAATTGGCCGACGAGAACGAGCTGAGCGCGTCTTTCGCGGAAACCCGAGTGCTGTCCTTGTCGGTTTCCTTGCGATAGGCAATGACCCGCACGTTTTTGACGAAATCGCGCCAGCGGTCGGCGTAATCGCGGAAATAAAGGTCGCGGATCTTGACGGCGTCCTGCGATTCGATGACGGCGGCGGCTTCCTGCTTGACGTTCGGCTTGTCGTCGGTCATCACCCAGTCGGTCTCGCTCAGCTCCTTGTCGGCCTGATTGATCGCCTTGTCCATCAGCTTGAAGCCTTCGATCGAGTAGGCGCCGGGAACGGCGACCGTGCCTACGAGAAAACCGGGATCGCCGCTGTTGCGCTGGACGATCGCTTCGACCGACAGCTCGCCGAACTTGCCTTCGACTTCCTTCGAGATTTCGGTCACCTTCCGTTTGTAATAGCGTTTGAAAGGCGGAAAGGCCTTCAGTTTATCCCGAACCTGGTTGACCAGATTACTGTCGTTCTGGATGCGCGGGAATCTGTCCGGCCCGTCGAAACGGTCGCACTGCTTGGCGTAGAATTTGAGCTGGCTCTCGGCGTCGTCCTTCAGACTGGCGGGCAGCTTCGATTCCGTGAACCAGAATTCCTTGAGCACGTTGACGATGTCGGTGTCGTTCGATTTCTCGCGGTATTTGTCCGAGAGCATCAGATAAACCTTCAGCAGATCGTAGGCGCGGCTCAGATTGTCTTCGTCCTGCGGCGTCATATTGTTGCCGACTGCCGGCGCGGCGGCGAATTTCTTGAGCTCGTCCTCGAGCCGCTTGACGGTCGGGTCCATATAACGACGGCCGACCGCGTTATAGTAAATATTCAGCAAACCCTTGGATTTGTCGCTGCCCTTATAGATCGTGTTGCCCGAATACAAACCCATTCCGAGATAGATCGGCGCGCCGTTGCGGTCGTAATTGTCGAGCTGGACCATCAGCACGCGGAGATCCTCGATCGCGTCGACCTCGCGCGTCGCGGCGTCGGGCGTCTTGCTGAGCGGATTGATGTTGCCGTCGGATTTGACGATGTTCAGGACGGCGCTGCCCTTGTCCTCGGAAGCCTTCAGCAGCCTCTGGTTGTTGACGAGCGAAACGCCGGCGAGGATCAGCAGGATCAGCACGAGCGCCGCGCCGAGCAGCGTCACGAGCCAGCCGAGAATCGGCGGCTTCTGGCGCTGTTCCTGAAACGTCCGGACGAGATCCTTGTCGCGCAGCAGCACGTCGCGGAAAAATTTCTGCGTGAAATAGGTCGTGCCGACGGTCGCCGGCGCGCCGCCCATCGTTTTATCGCCCTGCACGGGCTGGCGGCCGGCCGGGACGGCCGTGAAATAATAGCCGCGCAGAAACGGGTTTTCGCTGAACGGGTTCGGCCGGAAAAGCGCCGCCACGAACGCGCCGAGCTTGCGGCGGGCCGAACCGAAATGAAGCGGGAAGTTGAAGATCCGGAGCTGGCGGACGGGCGGAAACGGCGCGCTCAGCCGCATCAGCCGGCGCTTCATCACCGCGTTCTGGAGCAGTCCGTACTCCTCGTCGAACATCGAATGCGCCGTTTCGGTTTTTTCGAGCGGGATCGTCGCGCCCCAGACGAGCGTCTCGCCCTCTTTTTTCGAGGTCGAGAACGAATCGCGAAAGCCCTCGATCGCGTCGGCGCGCGTGAAGACGAGATAAACCGGGAAACGCACCTTGAGCCGCTGCATCGCCTCGTCGAGCCGCGTCCGCATAACCTTCGCCATCTCCTCGATCTGGCGCTCGTCCGCGCCGAGGATGCGCTCGGTGTCGGCCGTCACGATCATCCCGTCGATCGGCCGGTTGGCGCGGTATTTTTTGATCGTTTCGAGGAGCGAGTTCCATTCGTCCTCGTCGCCGCCCTCGGTCTGATAGCGGCCGGCCGTGTCGACGAAGACCGCGTCGCTGGTCACGCGCCAGTCGATGTTGCGCGTCGGGCGAATGATCTTCTGCTCCGACTGGCGCTGCGACGGGAGCGTCTGAAAATTGAGATTCGAGCCCAGCACGAGCGACGATTTACCGGATTTCGGAATGCCGGCGACGATGTACCACGGCAGCTCGTAAACGGCTTCCTTGCCGTTCGCGCCGCCCAAATTCGACGACTGCAGGAACTTGACGACTTCCTCGGTGCCCGACGGCAGATCCTGATAAGTGCCGGTCGGCGCGGCCGCCTTCTGCGGCTCCTGACCGGTCGTTTTTTCCTCGGCCTTCGCTTCGGCTTCCTTTTTGGCCTCTTCCTCTTTTTTCTTCGAGCGGCGCGTCGCGAGATATCCGATCAGCAGCGTAAACGGCAGCGTCAGGAGCAGCACGACGATCACCATAATCCGCGTGTTGACGGGCAGGCCCATTTTCTGACCGCCGAACCACGCCAGAAAGCCGACGATGCCGTAGAACGACATCAATCCGCCGATGCCGAATGCAAACTTGAGTTGTTGAACGTGCCACGAGCTCATAAATTAAACAATCAAACCTTGCCGTTAAAGCTGGACCTTATTAAGCGCGTCCTGCAGAAATTTCGAAACGACCAGAAACATCACCAGATAAATAATGACCGCGAAGCCGAGCCCGCCGAGCGCGGAGATTTTCGCCCACGTCGGCATCTTGCGCGGTTTCGGCGGCTCGGGCTGGTCGTTCGCGAGCCAGTGCGGCGAGAGCTCGACCGGGCGGATCTTGCCGGCCTTGACGAGCGCGTTCGCCGTCTGCTGCATGATCGTCAGCAGCTTGTCCTTTTCGTAGACGGCGTAGCGGCCCTTGAAGCCGAGCAGCATACAGACGTAGTAGATCTCGACCGCGTCGGCCGTCACGTCGACCTGCTTGATCATCGCCGCGAGCTTTTCGAAAAATTTGTCGCCCGCCAGCTGCTCGCCGAAATATTCGAGCTGAAGCGGGTATTTTTCCCATTCTTCCTTGAGATTGAAATTGTTCGAGAGGACGGTTTCGTCGACGAACGAGGCGAGCGCGAATTTCGCGACCTGGATGATCTTGCTGCTGAACCGGTAACGCTCGGCGCGGCGCTCGAAGTCTTCGAGGAGCGAGGCGATCTTCGGCCGCAGGTCGTTCGACGGCGCGACGATGCCCGCTTTGAGCCGCAGGATCAGGTCGAAAACCGGCCCGGCAAAGGCGATTAAATCGTTCGGATTTGCTCTTTCGCTCATATTAATTAGGTTTCAGGTTTCAGGTTTCGGGTTTCAGGTTTATTTAAACTTGATTCCTTTTACATTCGATTGATTCAAATATTTGATCAGTCCTGAAATCAGCCGGCTGTTTTGAGCCGCTTTGTTATAAATCAAATTAAACTCGTTTTCGGAAATATAATCCTGATCGAGCGCGACGTAAAGCTGCGACCTAACTTCGCCCGATGAACCTTTGGCGATCGACAAAAAATTGACGAATTCTTTATTTCCATCGCGTTCAAAGCCTTCGGCGATGTTCGACATAACCGAAACCGAAGCGCGGCAAATCTGATCGCGTAAGCCGTAATCGCGGAAAAACGAATCGTTTTTTGAAACCCGATAAACTTCCTTTGTTAATTCTCTCGCAATTTTCCAGGCTTCCAAATCTTCAAATCTTTCAATTGTCGCCATCTTCTTTTCTCCTGAAATAATATTAAAAACAAACAATCTCTGAAACCTGAAACTTGAAACCTGAAACCAAACTAGGGTTTCACGGCGTACATTTCGAGCTTTTCGTCCGGAATCTCGTCCGGCACGTAGACGGCGATGACCTTCGAGCCCTTGATGCCTTCCCAGTAGGGGCCGATCGTGTCGAGCATAAAATAGCGAAAGCCGACGCGCGTCGGGATCGGCGCGGGCGGCGGGGAAGCGTGCGTCAGCACGACGCCCGGCAGCGCCGAATTGATGATCGTGTCGATGACGTCGCGCGAGCCGATCTTGACGACGCGCGGGACGCCCTCGATCAGTTTCGATTCGGGCATCTGCGCGCGGACCGCGAGATAGAACCCGGCTTCCTTGAGCAGGCGCTCGTCCTCGACGCGGCCGACATACAGCGTCTCGCGCGTCTTTTCGAGCGGGATCGGCACGCAGCGGCTCGGGATCACCGTTTCGAGCAGCTCCTTGAGCTGCGTCGAAAGATTGAAAAACGTGAAATGCAGATCGTCGTGGTCGTACTTGACGATGTCGCGCGGGTAGAGTTCGGTCGAAAACGTCATCAGTTTTCCGACGATTTCGGCCATTTCGAGATACAGTTTTTCGGGGTGCAGCAGCGGCGAACGGAAAAAATGCGCCATCGTCGGGATCGACGAGTTGATCGTGTGCAGGAGCCAGAAAACGGCGACTTCCGAGGTCGTGAAATCCGCCAGACTGGCGTTGCGCTGGCGGCGCTGCTCGCCGAGGCTGCCCGATTTCGTGTTCAGGATTTCGACCAGCTGCCGGAGCATATTGACGAGCCAGACCGAGGCCGACGACTTGAGCGTCGGCGGGATGTAGTCCTCGTTGATCATCAACTGCCCGGTCGGCGTGCGCACCAGCTCGGCGATCTTCATCGACGTGAAGCCGTCGCGGACCTCGTCGTCGAAAATGATACGCAGATTGCTTTTCGCGTAGGCGAGCGGCTGTTCGTTGGTGCCGCTCGTTTCGTCCTTGACGAGCGCCGCTTCCTGCAGAAACCGCAGGTTGCCGCCCGATTTGACGCCGTTTCCCTGAAAATTCGCCTCGCCCATCTTCTTGGCCGGGATCGCCAGATGAACGCCGAGCTTTTCCGCTTCGGGATGAAAATGATTGCCGACCGGCCGCAGATCGGGCACGGCCTCGGCGTCGGGAACGTTGATCATCAGCCCGTCGGGCAGGACGGCGTGACAGTTGATGATCTGGAAATTACCGTTGGCGATCGCCTCGCGGTTGATCTGCAGATCGAGGATGCCGTACTCGTAAGGCATCAGCGAGCGGACCCGCGAATTTAAGAATTCTTCGTGATAGTTGTCCCACTGCTGAAAGTGATGGGGCGTCAGGAGCATTCCCTCGTTCCAGACAATTTTGCGATATTTGCTCATAAGTGGCTGAAAATTATAGTAAATCTTAACGCCAAAATAGTAAACAACAATTATTTTTCGAGTTATAAATTATTTTATACCCTGTCAGACGTTTTCCAAACCTCATTTCAGGATTTCGGCGGATTATTTTTCGCCGCCGGAATCGGGTTCTTCGTCAATTTCCGGAAAAAATCCGCCATCCACTGCTCGCCGGTCTTTTCCGGGAAATCGTCCGGATGGACTTCCGTCCATTTGAGCGCGAGCACGAGCGGCAGAAAATTGACGACCGCGTTCAGATTCCGGCTGTCGCCGAGGCTCCGGAGCGTCGCCGCCGATCTGATCCGGAGCTCGATCAGGCGAACGGTTTCCCGCGACGGCGCCGAACAGTTCGCGGCCGGCGACGTCACCAGATACTCGCGGCAGGCGAGCGGCCGGTCCGCGTAGATCGAGCACGCGCCGTCTTCGAGAAACGGGCACGGCACGTTTTCGGCGAAATATTCGAGCACGACCTTTTCGCGTTCGCCGGCCGGCAGATGCGCGCAGCGGTCGAGCTTTTCGAACCAGCCGATCGCGTAGAGCCGCCGGCACGCTTCGTCGAAGCGGCTTTTGATCGCGGCGCGGCGCGGTTCGGGAAGTTCGGCGACGATTTCGGCGATCCGGTAGGCTTCGATCTCGGCGAGCGGCACCGGCTGCCGGCAGCACGCCGCGCAGCCTTTCGCGCAGGAAATTTTCCGGCCCGTACTTTGGACGGCGTCGATCCCGATTTGGACGAACGAATCCGCCATTTGCTGAAAGATCGGCAGCATCCGCTGCGGTTTGACGGGCCGCGCCGGAACGGTCATCTCCATTTCAAGCGGCGTGCCGTCGATCGACAGTCTGATTTGGCCGGTGATCCATTCCGTTTCTTTTTCCATAAGCTTTAAAAAGTGACCGCCTCGGCGCCGACGTTGAAATCCTTCGGATTCTGCATAATCGTGCCGATCGCCAGAAAACGGAGTGCGTACTGATATTCGGCGTCCGTGATTTTGTCCTGCTCCTTAAGAAACCAGATCGTCCGGATCTCGCGCGGGTTGACGCCGGATTTTTTGCCGAGCGCTTCGAGGATGTTCTGCAGCTTGCGCGACTGGCCGGCCTTGCCCTGATCGTAGGCGGCGATGATCAGCAGGTTGTCGTCGGCGAGCGTGTTGTCGAGCGTCGGCCGCAGCTCGGCGAGCACCGGCAGCATCGCCTTCGCCGTGTCGAGCGGATTGCCGCGGTTCGCGCCGAGTTCGTTGAGCGCGGCGGCCGCCAGAAACATCGGCGTCAGGCCCTTCGACTGGGCGAGCGACTGAAACTGCGAGGCGTTGCTTTTGACGGCCTTAAGGTTGTCGGCAAGCGCGCCCGAACCCTTGAGCGGCGCGATTTTCGAGTTCACGAGCTCGGCCTGCGAAGTCGTCAGAAACGCGTTCGGGTCCTTGCGCGCGATGCGCTGCAGAAAGAGCGCGGCATTTTTCTCGACCGACCTTTTTTCGTCCGACTCGACGGGCGTCTCCGAGCCTTCGGGCGCGGCGGTCGGGCCCGGCGTCGCGTTGCCGGCCGGGCCGGTCGGCGCGGGCGTCGGCGAGTCTTTCGGCTTGACGGGCGTCTCGTCCGGCGTCGGGGAAAAGCTGACATCGCGGTTCCCGTCGGTGTTCGGGCCGCCGAGTCCGCCGTAAAAATAAAGCCCGCCGCCCCCGCAGACGAGCATCACGAGGACGAGCGCCGGCGCGATCAGGAAAACGGCCGTCGGGATCGACGAAGCATCGCCGCCGCCCGCCGCGCCGCCGCCCGCAACAGCCGCCGCACCCGGCGATTTTTCCTCTCTTTTCCGGGCCTGCGGCCGGTCGGCGATCAGCTCGACCGCGATCTCGACGCCGCCACCGAGATTCAGAACGTCGCCGTCCCGGAGCGCGACCGGCTCGGTCAGCGGCCGGTCGTTGAGCGTCGTCCCGTTGCTCGAACCGCAGTCGGAAACGACGAAGACTTCGGCGAACGCCTCGATCTGGATGTGACGGCGCGACAGCTGACTGCTCGGGATGCAGAGATCGCTTTCCGAGTGACGGCCGACGATGAACCGGCCGCCCCCGACCGGAACCCGCCGGTCGGCGCCGCGTTCGTCTTTGAATTTGAGCCAAAGTTCGGTCATCTTTCGAGTGGAGAGTGGAGAGTGGAGAGTGGAGAGTCAGGAAATTTCTCTCCACTCTCCACTCTCCACTCTCCACTTCATTTCGTATAGGTCGATAACGGCTCCAGGTCGACGCCGAAATCCCGGGGGTTTTCGCCGATGATCGCGGCGGCGAAAAACTTCGGGACGTACTTGATGTTCTCGTCGTTGAACTGCTTGCCGGCCTTGCCCTGCAGCATCCCCTTGTTGGCCGCGAGCGTCCAGAAACTGCGGTTCTGCCCGCCCGAGCCGGAGAACAGCGTGTCGAGATTCTTGCTCAGATTGCCCTGCCCGCTGTTGAAGCTGGCGATCGCCAGCGGCACGCTGTCGGGCGCGGTCCCGAAACGGGTGATCAGCGACGTCAGATACTGCGCGCCGGCTCTCGCGGACTGCTCCGGATCGCAGCGCTGGGCCGGATCGAGCCCGTAATCGCCCGACGACGAGGCGAGAAACTGGAACATCCCCTTCGCGCCGGTCGAGCTCGTCAGACACGCGCAGTGCTCGCTCTCGATCATCGCCACGTAGAGCCCGATCTGCGGCTCGATCCCCTTCGCGCGAAAACTGCGGACGATGAACGGGCTCGTCCGCGTGGCGCGGTTGAGGACGCTCGTGAAATCGCTCGAAACCCAGCTGCCCTGATCGCAGGTGTCCTTTTTGGACTTGTTCAGCCGGCTGACGTAGCCGCCGAGAAACCGCTTGATCTCCTGAACGGCCTCCGGCGGGATCGGGTCGCTCGTCTGGTTGCCGATGATCCGCGCGATCTTCTCGGCCTTGACGGCGACGTAGCGGTTCTTGTCGTCTTCCGACATATCCTGGTAGCGGCCTTTCGGCAGCGTCACGGTCTGGCCGTTGTTGTTCGTCTCGACGGTCGTGTTCGAGATCGTCTCGGTGTTGGCGTTGCCGTTCGTCGATTCGCTCGCCGACGGCGACGGCTTCGGCGTTTTGCTCGCATTCCGGTTCTCGCTGCGATTGTTCGAATCGTCCGGCGTTTCGGTTTCGTAGGGCGTCTCGTCGGCGATCTCGGGGCCGCCGCCGCCGAAGGCCCGGTAGCCGATGAAGGCGATCGAGATGCCGATCACGAGCACCGCGAAACCGGCGAGCGCGACCGGGATCAGCAGCGGGAAGCCGGGCGTTTCGGACGCGCCGGAAACGGCGACCGTCGCCGGTTTGTCGGCCGCCGCCGCCTTTTTGCCGCCGATCCGGACCGTCAGCGTCGTGTGGTTGCCGATTTTGATCCGGTCGCCGTCGTAGAGGATCGTCCCGTTCGGCCGGACGGGCTCGCCGTTGACGAAGCTGCCGTTAGTCGAATTCTCGTCGAGGATCCAGATGTTGTCGCCCTCGCGGTGGACGGTCGCGTGAAGCCGCGAGAGCCCGTCGTCGGCGAAGCGGCGGTCGGCCTCGCTGCCGCGCCCGAAAGAAACCTTGCCCTCGCCGAGCGGAATCTCGCCGGTTTCTTCATCGGTCGAATATGTCAGAATCGCTTCAATCATCTTTCTATTTGCCGACGGTCGGGTACAGCTCCGAGATCGACCGATCCTTTTTAAGTTTGAATTTCGGCGGGTTTTCCGCGACGGCGGCGGCCGCGAAGAAGCGGACGACCTGTTCGCGCTGCGCCTGATCCGTGATGATCTTCCAGAAATCCGCGCGGTCGGCCGGCAGCGAAGCCTTCCATTCATTGGCTTCCTGCGGCGTTTTCCCGAACGCGGCGACCGCGTAGACGATGTCGCCGTCGAAGGCCGTCATCAGGTCGCCGAGGTAGAACGACGCGACCTTGGCCGCGCATTCCTGCGTGGTTTCCGACAGGTTGAACGCCGGGCAGACGACGTTGTAGGCGTTGGCCGTCGCGAAATCGCCGGACATCTGCCAGAGCCCTTCGTTCGCGCCCTGTTTTTCGGGATTGAACTTGCTGCGGCTCATTGCCAGCAGGAAGCCGAGCGAGGGGTCGAGATTCTTGTCGCGGACGAACGCGTTGTTGATCGTGTCGCGATAGACGGCGGCGCGCTCGAAATAGCCTCCGGCCGCCGAATATTCGCCGGTTTTTTTCTGGACTTCCTTCAGAAATTCGGGATTCGAAAGATTGTATTTGAAGCTCGCGCCGGTGAATTTGCCGACCGTTCGGGCCGTCATCGTCTGGATGTCGATGAGCGTCACCTGCGGGCCGGGGCCGATCGTCGGCGTCGGCGAGATCTCGGCGGTCGCGGTCGGCGTCGGCGTCGCGACTTTTTTCGTCTCGAACTGCAGGGCGATGTCGCGCGACGACTGCGGGAGCTTGTTGCCGGCCGCGTCCTCGAGCACGACCGAAAGCCCGTAAAGACGGCCGTTGGCCCAGTCGGGATGCTCCTTCGGATCGATCTGCGCGGTGTACGGCTCGCTCCGGAGCTGGGCGATTTCCTGCCCTTCGAGCATCACGCGGACGACGCTCACGCAGGCCGAATTTTTGACTTCGACACGGATCTCGGTCGTTTCGGAGATGACGTCGCCGTTGAGCGGGCTGACGATCCGCGCGGTCGCGTCGCAGCCCGTGCTGCCGCCGCCGGAAAAGTAAACGTAGCTCGCCGCCGCCGCGAAGACGATCGCGAGGCCGCAGGCCGCGCCGGTGAGGCCGAGAATGACGGGCATCCGCGACGATTTGCCGGCGCTTTCGGCCGTTTTCGCCTCGGCGACGGATTCGCTCTGAGCGGCGCCGGCGGCGTCGTCTTCGGCGTCGTCGGGCGTTTCGTCCTCGAGCACGAATTCGACGATCACGGAATTGCCGAGCGTGATGAAGTCGCCGTCGTTGAGTTCGGTCTCGCCGCTGATCGGCTGGCCGTTGATGGTCGTGCCGTTGCTGCTGCCGAGGTCGGTGACGACGAACCGGCCGTCTTTGAACTCGATCTCGGCGTGCCGGCGCGAGATGTTCGTATTGTCGGGAAACGCGACCGTGTTCTCAGCCGTCCGGCCGAAGCTCGTCGCGTCCTCGCCGATCGCCATTTCCCTGTCGTCGAATTTTAAGATTGCCCGCGCCATTTTTTTCGATAAAAAGAGGGAAAAGATTTGAGAAAATCACGCTCCGGTTTTCGCACTTTCCCAAACTTTTCCCGGTCGGTTATTTCTTCATTTTGCCGAGAACGAAGGTTTCGATGATCTCCTCGTTGTCCTTCGGGTTGATGTTCACGATCCGCACCGCGAACGGCGTATCGCCCGGCTGCGACACGAGGTCCTGGCCCGAATCCTCGATCAGGTCGATCAGCGTCTTCGCGCCGATCTTGCCGGCGCTCATCAGGTTCTGCAGGCTGACGCGCGTGTTTTTGACGTCGTTCGGCAGATCGACCAGACTGTCGCGCATGAAGATCAGCGTGAAATATTCCTGCGGCGCGTCGGCGTAGGGAAAGAGCTGGAGCGCGCAGTCGCGCGGCTCGGGCGCGTATTCCGCCGGGCAGTTGCGCGGGATCACGTATTCGACGTTCGCCTTGACGAGATTGCTGCCGTTGTTGACGAGCGTCGTCGGAAAGATGATCTCGCCGTCGGCTTCGGGCGCGGCCTGCCGGATGACGTAGAGATAACCGGTCTGGTTGGCCTTGATCGACATCCGCAGACGGTCGTTCGGCATAAAGGCGGCGGCCGGATTGACCTCGGTCTCCTTGCCTTCCTTGTCGACCGTCAGCAGGCGGAGCTGCGCCGCGAGCAGCGGGACCTGAACGGTTCTGACGACCTTTTTGACGGTCGGTTTCGGGGTCGATTTCTTATAATTCGTCCGGCTTTTCTTCTCGACGCGGACGATCGTCACCTTCCGCGTGATGTTGACCTTTTTGGCGACCGGCTTGGCTTTCGGCCGGATCGTCGTCTTTGCCTTCTGCCTGACGATCATCACGTCGTCGACCTGCGCGGCGACGCTCGCCGCGCCGGCGAAGAGCGTCAAAATCCCGAAGCCGAAGATGATAAACTTGAGTTTTAAGCGCTTTGAATTTGTTGTTTTTTCTGGTTTCATTTGTCAAAGTCCTTGCAAGTCTTCTGACGTTCGGGGCGCGGAAAATTTGCCTAAGCTATTTTTTTAAAGCGTCCTGCAGCCGCGCGTCGTCGGCCGAAACCGCGCACCGAAAACCGATCGCGGCGGCGAACAGCGTTTTCTCGTCCTCGCCCGACGCGACGTTCGGCGGGACGTAAATTCGTTTCGTGGTTTTCAGCAGATCGTTGGTTTTCGATCCGAAATGCCCGCCGCGGACGACGCGGTTGTTTTCCCCGAAATTCTGATTCGAAGCCGTGTTGCCGGGATACGGCTGAAAGTACGCGTCGACCCATTCGGCGACGTTGCCGGCCATATCGAGCACGCCCGCCGGACTCGCGCCCGCCGGATACGCGCCGACGTCCTTCGGCGCGTCGAGCCCGAAGGCGGCCTTGCCGGCTTCGAACGCCGCGCCCCACGGATAATCCGTCTTGGTCTGCGTCGCCTCGTTCCACGACGCGGCCTTTTCCCATTCCTCCTCGGTCGGCAGACGTTTGCCGGCCCACGCCGCGAAGGCTTTCGCATCGTCGAACGAGACGCCGAAGACCGGCGCGTTCGGCCGTTTTTCGAAATAGCCCTTGTCCCATAACGGGTCGGGCGGCGGCTGTTTGCCGGTCGCCGTGCAGAATTCTTTGTACTGCGCGTTGGTGACTTCCGTGCGGTCGATGTAAAAGCCCGGCACGGTGACCTTGTGCGCGGGTTTCGACTCGTCGCCGGCGGTGTCGCTGCCCATCGTGAACTCGCCCGCCTTGACGAGCACCATCCGGCCCTTGTAATCGATGCTCGCCGGCAGCGCGGCGGCCGGGGCGGCGGTCGGCGCGACCGAGGGCGCGGTCTCCGGCGACTTCGCGTTGGTCACGCTCTTGACGGTGTTCGAAGTGCTGAAATATAGAAAATACGCGGCGACCAGACCGGCCGTGACGAGCAGGAAAAAGACGAACAGTCCGCCGAGCATCAGGATCCACTTGGCGTTTCCGCTTTTGGCGGGCGCGGGTTTCGGCCGGGACGGCGGCGGCGCAGATTCTTCGCGCGGCGGCGCGGCGGCGGCGGCCGGTTCGGCCTGATTTTCGGGCAGGCGGTAGTAGGGCGTCGTTTTGTGGCCCTCGTCTTCATCGTCGAACGAGCCGATATCTCTGGGCGGCGAGAGCTTGTCGAAGCTCGGCTTCGCGCCTTCCGAGACGCGGAACGTCGGCTCGGGCATCTGCCAGTCGTCCTTTTTCGACGCTTTCGGAATCTCGACGTTCGGCGTCGTCATCCCCCAGTCGTCGACGGGCGGCGGCGCGGCCGCTTTCGGCGTTTCGGACGCGGGCGACGGCAGATTGATGTTCGGCGCGGTCTTGTCGAAATCCGAAAACGGCTCGCTCGCCGCGGGCGGCGCGGCGCCCGGCGGAACCTTGACGTTCGGCGTCGTCATTCCCCAATCGTCCTCGGGCGGCGGGCTCGGGACCGCTTCCGCCTTCGGCTGAAAGCCGGGCGAAACGTCCTTTTTCCGGTCGTCGTCGAGCCGCAGGTTCGGCATCGTCATTCCCCAATCGTCGTCTTTCGGGTTATCGCTCATCTCGTCTTCCTCCAGGAAATTCGGGCCATCGGAAATACGGAAAAACAAACCGGCGGGAGCGATCTGATTTTCGATTTCGCCTATATTTTACCCGTATTTTTATTCGTTTCAAACCCGCTTCGACGCCGGCCGCCGATTTGCGCGATTTAATTGCGATTTGCCGGCGCGGGAAAAGACGAATCCGGGGCCTCGCGCCGCCGTTCGGCGATGCGAGGCCCCGGATTTTGCATTAACAACCGTCCGTGACGGAAAGCCGATTCGCGCCGCTTTCGGGCCATCCGCCATCCGATATCGCTACGGTCGCTTTACTTCGGCAGATCGAGCACGTCCGAGCGCGTGATGATGCCGGTGATGCGCTTGAAGTCCTCGATCAGGACGGCCGGCGATTTCTGGAGCTTGGCCTTGATCTCGTCCGAACCGGTGTCGGTGTCGACGATCGGGAAGCTCTTGTCCATCACGTCGGCGACGCGCGCGTCGAGCAGGTCGCGGTCTTTGAGCAGCTTCGTCAGCACCTGGCTTTCGCGCAGCGATCCGACCGAACGGCTGTCTTCGAGCACCGGGATCTGCGTGACGCCCGCCTCGCTCATCCGCGCGAGCGCCGCGCCGACCGTTTCGTCCGGCCCGACGAAGATCAATTCCGGCGGCGCGCCGTTCGATTTCGTCTCGTGGATCAGCCCGGCCGTGATCTTCTGCGGTTCGAGCAGCAGTTTTTCCTTCATCCACTCGTCCGAGTGATGCTTCGACAGGTAATGCTCGCCGGTGTCGCAGACGATGAAGACGACGACCGCCGATTCGTCGAGATTCTTCGCGACCTTGAGCGCGCCGGCGAGGATCGTGCCGGTCGAGCCGCCGCAGAAAATGCCTTCCTGCTTGCCCAATTGGCGCGACAGCTCGAACGATTCGCGGTCGGTGACGTTGATGATCTCGTCGACGATCTTGACGTCGGCGTTGCCGACCGGGATGTTCTGCCCGATTCCCTCGACGAGGTACGGCGTCGCTTCCGGCACCATTCCGGTTTCCTTGTACTGCTTGAAGATCGAGCCGTACGGGTCGGCGCCGATGATGCGGATGTTCGGGTTCATCTCCTTCAGATAGCGCGCCGTCCCGGTGATCGTGCCGCCGGTGCCGAGCGAGGCGACGAAATGCGTCACTTTGCCGTCGGTGTCGCGCCAGATCTCCGGGCCGGTCGTCCGGTAATGCGCGAGCGGGTTGGCCGGATGATTGTACTGGTCGGGATAGAACGAATTCGGCGTTTCCTGCGCGATCCGTTTGGCGGTCTCGACGTAATGCTCGGGCGAGCCGTATTTCGCGGCGGCCGGCCGGATCACGACGTCGGCCCCGAGCGCTTTCAGATAGCGGCGCTTTTCGACCGAGACCTTGTCGGTCATCACGAAGACGCATTTATAGCCGCGGACCGCCGCGACGAGCGCCATCCCGATGCCGGTGTTGCCCGAAGTCGCCTCGATCAATGTGCCGCCGGGTTTCAAGATGCCTTTTTCCTCGGCGTCGTCGATCATCGAGACGCCGATCCGGTCCTTGACGGAATAGCCCGGATTGAGACTTTCGAGCTTTGCGAAGACCTGCGCCCGGATGCCGTGCTGGCGCGCGATATTGTTGATGCGGACGAGCGGCGTATTGCCGATGAGCCCTAAAACGTTGTCGTAAAATTTCATTTCGATAAAGTTTTTCCAGAAAATATTGGTTATGACAGGATAATTTTAGCCTTGATTTCGATCCGCGCAAAATCGCAACTTGCGAAATAATTTCGATTCCCGGGCCGCGGCGTCCGGCGCTCGGGCGCACAGTTCATCCTCCGAAAAACACAAACCGGCATTCGCACCGTCCGTTTCGGGAACCGCGATTCTAAAGCTTAGAACCGCGATTCTAAAGCTTGGAACCGCGATTCTAAAGCTTAGAATCGCGATTCTAAAGCTTGGAACCGCGATTCTAAAGTTTAATATCGCGATTCTAAAGTTTAATATCGCGATTCTAAAGTTTAATATCGCGATTCTAAAGTTTAATATCGCGATATTAAACTTTAATATCGCGATATTGAACTTTAATTCCGCGATATTGGAGACTGTCAAACAAATTGTGTAATCCCTGATCGACGAAACCCGAAAAAAGCGGCGCAGCCGTGCCGAGGTCAGTAGCGTCGGCGATAGCCGATGCACCGTCCGCCGGCCGGGCTCTTGCATCTCAAACCGTTCAATACCCGAGGTTTTGGTTTCCCGTCAAGTCACATCGGCGCGGCGGTGCATCGGCTGCCGCCGACGCTACTGACCTCGTGCGGCTATGCCGCTTTTTCCCTTCGATTACACAATTTGTTTGACTGTCTCGCGCCCCTTGACGGCGCGAAGCTGCCCGCTGACAGCCGGTAACTGCCACTTGACGGGGCGTAACCATCTCCGATCGGGACGGCACGACCTTCCAGTCGGCCGAAACTGCCTGCCGACCGGCTTGAACGGTCTTGTGACCGGCCGTCAACGCTACCTGACCGGCCGGAAGCTCCCTTTGTCAGGCCCGAAACAGCGTCGGTCGGCCTTGAAGTACCATCGGATTGAGCCGAAGCAGTGCCGGTCGGCCTTGAAGTACCGTCGGATTGCGCTGAAGCAGCAGCGGTTCACGCGGAAGCAGCTTCGGATCGGTCTGAAGTACCGCCGGTTCACGCGGAAGTACCTCCGAATCAGCCGGAAGTACCTCCGGATCAGCCGGAAGTAGCTTCGGATCGGTCTGAAGTACCTCCGGATCAGCCGGAAGTAGCTTCGGATCAGCCGGAAGTACCTCCGGCTCACGCTGAAGTACCGTCGGATCGGGCTGGACCGGGGTCGGCGGGAATGTCAAAGTTAATTGTGCTATCCGTTCTCGACGAAACCCGAAAAAGCGGCGCAGCCGTGCCGAGGTCAGTAGCGTCGGCGATAGCCGATGCACCGTCCGCCGGCCGGGCCCCTGCATCTCAAACCGTTAAACAACAAGGGTTTTAGCTTTCCCGTCAAGTCACACCGGCGCGGCGGTGCATCGGCTGCCGCCGACGCTACTGACAAGAGCGCGCCTGTCGCCGCTTTTCCCTTCGATTACACAATCTATTTTACAGTCAAGGGCTGGTCCGGCGCGAAACAGCTCCGGAAGATACCGAAATAACCCCGGCCGGGAGGAAATCGGCGGGTGTCCGACCCGATTCGCGTTTTGACGACGCGTGAACACCGGCCGGCACTTCGAAAATGCCGTATGTCACGGAAAACCGGCGGCTCGCGGCAGATTGCTTTCAATAGTTTAAGAGTTTTGGTAAGCTGTTGGCGAAAGATTCGCGGCCGCCGACCGGAGCGCCGGCATCCTGCCGGCAATGAGCGCGAAAGCGCGAACAAACGTTTCGCTTTCTGCGACATTCAAGCCCGGCGGGGCGTCGGTGCGTTTTTCAAACGCATTGCCGGCCGAGATGCCGGCGCTCCGTTTGTGGGCGTCACAGCCGGCGAATAGATTCGTCAACGGATAACTTTGCGGCCGCCGGCTGCGTATAATGAAACGGCAATTCAAACAGATTTGAGTAAACTTATGAAAATACACTACGCATTGATTTCGATGCTGGCGCTCGCTTTGACGCTCGGCCTGACGGCCTTCGGACAGGCGAAGATCCCGCCGATGAACATCAAAGAGCGGACGCTGCCGAACGGGCTGCACGTCGTCTCGCTGCAGGACAATTCGAGCCCGACCGTCTCGATCCACGTCTGGTACAACGTCGGCTCGAAGGACGACCCCGACGGCCGTTCGGGCTTCGCGCATCTGTTCGAACATATGATGTTCAAGTCGACGAAGAATATGAAGAGCGAGACGTTCGACCGGCTGACCGAGGACGTCGGCGGGTTCAACAACGCTTCGACCTACGACGACTTTACCAACTACTACGAGGTCGTGCCGTCGAACTATCTCGAATCGCTGCTCTGGGCGGAAGCCGAACGGATGGTCAATCTCAACGTCGACGAGGACAATTTTAAATCCGAGCGCGACGTCGTCAAGGAAGAGTTCCGGTTCCGCATCCTGTCGCAGCCCTACGGCCGGCTGTTCGGCCAGTATATCGAAAAGCTGTCCTTTACGACGCACCCGTACAAGCGGCCCGGCATCGGAAATCTCGACGAGCTCAACGCGGCGACGATCGACGACGTCCGCGCCTTCTACAAGACCTTTTACCGGCCCGACAACGCTTATCTGATCGTCGTCGGCGACTTCGATCAGGCGCAGTTCGACGGCTGGGTCGACAAGTATTTCGGCCGGATCAAACAGAACAAGATGGCGATCCCGCGCGTGACGGCGGTCGAGCCCGAGCGAACCGCGGAAAAACGCTATGTCAAGACCGCGCCGAACGTCCCGTTTCCGGCGGTCGCGATCACGTATCTCGCGCCCGAGTCAAAAAGCGCCGACGCGGCCGCGCTGAAGATCGTCGAATCGATCCTCGCCGGCGGCGAAAGCTCGCGGCTTTACCAGTCGCTCGTCTATTCGCAGCAATTGGCGCAGGAAGCCGGATTTAACGCCGACCTGCGGGCCGACCGCGGCCTCTTGTATTTCTACGCGGTCGCCTCGGAGGGCAAAACGCCCGAGGCGCTCGAAAAATCGCTGCTCGCGGAGCTCGCGAAGATCCAGACGAAGCCGGTCACGGCGAACGAGCTCGCCAAGGCCAAGAATCAGCTGATCACGCGCACTTTGCAGGAGCGCGAGCAGAACGACGGCAAGGCCAGCGCGATCGAGCGCGCCGTCGCCTACGAGGGCAGCGCGGCCGCCGTCAACACCGACATTCAAAAACTGCAGGCCGTCACCGTCGCCGACGTCCGGCGCGTGATGCAAAAATACTTCACCCCGAAAAACCGGGTCGTGATCTACTACCAGAACGGAGGCGAAGACAAATAAATGATAAAAGTTGAGAGAATTATGATGCTGCTCGGCCTGTTGAGCCTGTCGTTCGGGGCCGTTTTCGCGCAGACCGAAAAACCGCCCGCGCCGGCCGCGCCGCGCGAGACGAAGATCCCGTTGATCGTCGAGAAGAGGCTGCCGACCGGTTTGCGGGTCGCGACCGTCGAACGCAAAAACGTCCCGCTCGTGACGGTGCAGTTTCTGTTGAACGACGGCGCGAATGTGGAAGCAAAGGAAAAGGCGGGGCTTGCCAACCTGACCGCCTCGATGCTGACCAAGGGCACGAAGACGAAATCGGCGAGCCAGATCGCCGAGGCGATGGAGTTTCTCGGCGGGTCGATCAACGCCGCCGCCGGCTGGAACAATTCGTTCGTCACGATCACCGTGATGAGCGACAAGCTCGACGCCGCGATGGCGATCCTCGCGGACGTCGTTCTGAATCCATCGTTCAAACAGGACGAGCTCGATCTCCTTAAATCGCAGACGCTCGACGGTCTGACCTACAATCTCAAACAGCCCGGATTTCTGGCGAACTACGTCGCATCGACCTACAGCCTCGGCGAGCATCCGGCCGGCGGCACGCCCGACAGCCTGAAGGGCCTGACGAGGGCGGACGTCGTCGATTTTCACAAGAAGAACTACTACCCGATGTTTTCGACCCTGATCTTCAGCGGCGACGTCACGCCCGCGCGGGCGGGAACGCTGGCCCAAAAGTATTTCGGGCGCTGGAACAAGACACTGTCGAGTATGGTCGGTGACTCAACTTATGTCCCGCAGCCGGCCGACGGCTCGAAGATCATCAACCGGCTGCTGGTCGTCGATCTGCCCGATTCGGGTCAGGCGTCGGTCAACTACGTGCGGCGGCTCGAAGCGCTCTACCGCCGGGACAAAACGGTTTATTTCCCGGCGAGCGTGCTCAATTCCGTCCTCGGCGGCGGCTATTCGTCGCGGCTCAACCAGGAAATCCGGATCAAACGCGGCCTCTCTTACGGCGCCGGCAGCGTTTTCCTCTGGCATTCGGCGCAGTCGAACTTTTCCACCCGGACGCAGACCAAGAACGAATCGGCCGCCGAGGTCGCGCAATTGGTCGAGGAGGAAATCAAACGGCTGATCAAAGACGACGTCAAAGCGGACGAGCTCGGCCCGCGCAAACTGGTGCTCAACGGCGATTTCGGCCGCGATCTCGAAACGACCGCCGGCATCGCCGACCGCGTCGCCGAGCTTTACACGTTCGGACTGTCGACGACCGAGCTCAACGATTTTATCCCCGGCGTCAACGCCGTCACGGCCACGCAGATCAAAAAGTTCGCGGGCGATTATCTCAAGGGCGGCGATATGATCATCGTCGGCGACTATAAAATCTTCAAGGACGATCTCGCGAAACGCTTTCCGAATATGAAGATCGAGGTCGTCAAAGCCGCCGACTGGAAATAAAGTTTTGAGTTCCGCCTTCAGGCGGCCCTTTTTCCCGCGCCCTCAATCGTTTTTCAGGGCGCGGCGCGGGGCCGCCTGAAGGCGGAACTCAGAACATCGCTCCCCTCAAAACTCCGACATCCGACATCCGGCTTCCGACATCCGGTCGTTTCTACTTGTAACTTGGCCGCCGCTTTGCTTGAATAGAAGTTTACGAAACGACTTATGCACAGAAACTTACGCTCGTTTATCGAACTGCTCAGGCGCGAGCACGATCTGGTCGAGATCGAGGCCGAAGTAGATCCTTATCTGGAGATCGCCGAGATCCACCGGCGCGTCATCGACGAACAGGGAAAAGCCTTGCTTTTCAAACGGGTCAAGGGCTCGAAATACCCGGTCGTCACGAATCTTTTCGGGACCGCCAAACGGATCGACCTCGCGTTCGGCAAAAAACCGCAGGAGCTCGTCAAAAAAGCGGTCGAAGCGGTCGAAGTGCTGCTGCCGCCGAAACCCAAAGAGCTCTGGAATTACCGCGACCTCGCCTTTTCGGCGTTAAAGCTCGGCACGAAAAAGGTCCGGCGCGGCCCGGTCGCCGAGGTCTGCGACCGGCCGGCGAATCTCGAAGAGCTGCCGCTCCTGCAGCTCTGGCACGAGGACGGCGGCCATTTCGTGACGCTCCCGCTCGTCTACACGGAAAGCCCGACGTCGGGCAAGCATAATCTCGGGATGTACCGCATCCAGCGCTACGACCAAACGACGACCGGGATTCACTGGCAGATCGGCAAGGGCGGCGGCTTTCATTATTACGAGGCCGAACAGCGCGGCGAGAGCCTGCCGGTGACGATCTTTCTCGGCGGCCCGCCGGCGATGATCCTCGCGGCGATCGCGCCGCTCCCCGAAGACGTGCCGGAATTGGTGCTCGCGTCGGTGCTCGCCGACGGCAAGATCGAAACGATCGCCAACCCGCTCGGCCATCATCACCGGCTGATCGCCGAGGCCGAGTTCGCGATCTGCGGCCGCGTCGCGCCAAAGATGAGGCGGCCTGAAGGCCCGTTCGGCGACCATTACGGGTATTACTCGCTCGTCCACGATTACCCGGTCTTCGAGGCCGAAGCGGTCTTTCACCGGAAGGACGCGATCTATCCGGCGACCGTCGTCGGCAAGCCGCGGCAGGAGGATTTCTTTATCGGCGACTATCTGCAGGAACTGCTGTCGCCGCTCTTTCCGCTCGTGATGCCGGCCGTCCGCGATCTCTGGAGCTACGGCGAGACCGGCTTTCACTCGCTCGCCGCGGCCGTCGTCCGCGAACGTTACGCGCGCGAGGCGCTCGGCGCGGGCTTTCGAATTCTCGGCGAGGGCCAGCTCAGTCTGACGAAATTCCTGCTGCTCACCGATAAGGCGCAGAACCTGCGTGATTTCAAGACTTTGTTCGAATATATTCTCGAACGCGTCGAATGGGAGAGCGACTTTTTCGTCTTCGACCGGACTTCGTTCGACACGCTCGATTATGCGTCGGGAAAGATCAACCACGGGTCGAAGGCGATGCTCGTCGGCGTCGGCGAAAAGAAGCGCGAGCTCGCGCGCGAGTTTCACGGCGCGCTGCCGGTCGGCGTCAAGGCGGCGAAAGTCTTCTGCGGCGGCTGTCTGGTGCTTGAGGGAACCGAGTACGAGAAGGACAAATCGCTCGCCGAGCGGATCTCGAAGGACAACAACTTCAACGATTTCGAGGTCGTCGTGCTTCACGATTCGATCGAGTACGCCGTGTCGACCGAGCAGTTTCTGTGGGCGACGTGGACGCGTTTCAATCCCTCGACCGACATCTACGCGCGGGGCGCGAAGGTCGTCCATAACCACATCGCCTACACCGCGCCGATCCTGATCGACGCGCGGATGAAGAGCTGGTATCCGAAGACGGTCGAACCGCGCCCCGACGTCGTCCGGCTGGTCGACAGCCGTTGGAAGGAATATTTCGGATTGAAATAGGGCGGGAGCAGAAGGGGGGCGATTTCGGATTTCGGATTGCGGATTTCGGATTGTTCGTTGTGAAGGGCCTGGGGAGAACGCGGGGCGTTTGGGCGAAGTGAATGAAATCGGGCGGTCGGGTCGGTTTCTGGATGGGGAATGAACTGAGAGGGACGGAAGTATCGATGAGCAGACTTTGGAAATTTGTTAAATACGGGTCGATCCCGGTTTTTATCGTCGGGGTGATCTGTCTTTCCTATGCCTATTTTATCGAGCCCTTCACGCTCGTCGTCAATCAGCAGGAAGTCCGGGTCAAAAATTGGAATCCGCGGCTCAACGGTCTCAAGATCGTCGCGATCAGCGACATCCACGGCGGTTCGCGCGGCGTTACCGAAGAGAAGATCCGCCAGCTCGTGGCGGCGGCCAACGCGCAGGATCCCGATCTGATCGTGCTGCTCGGCGATTACGTCTCGAAGGCGACATTCGACCGCACGCAGCTCAAGATGGCGATGCCGACGATCGCCGATAACCTCAGGGGATTTCGGGCGAAATACGGCGTCTACGCGGTGCTCGGCAATCACGACGGCGGCTGGGGCGACGATCTCGTACGGCCCGAGCTCCAGCGGGCCGGGATCATCGTTCTCGAAAATCAGATCAAAGTCATCGAAAAAGACGGCGTCAAATTCCGGCTCCTCGGCCTCAAGGACCATCTCAAGCTCAATTCGTGGTTCACCTTCGACTCCGACATCCGCAAAGTGGTCGCCGAAAACGAACCGGCGGGCGATTTCATCGTCCTCGAGCACAGCCCCGACATCCTCGAAGTGCTCGCCTATCACAAAACGCTCGGCAGCGACTTCAAACTGATGATCGCCGGCCACACGCACGGCGGCCAGGTCTGGTTCCCGCTGATCGGCACGCCGATCGTCCCGTCAAGCTACGGCCAGAAATATTCCTACGGCCACGTTCGCGAGCACGATATGGACATCTTCATCACGAGCGGCGTCGGGACGAGCATCCTCCCGATCCGCTTTATGATGCCGCCGGAGATCGCCGTCCTGACGATCAACGCCGAATAAGCGGCGCGGCCGGCGCGGTCTGTCAGCTTAATTCTGAGTCCCGAAACTGATCTGGGCGCGGTAGCCGGCGATCGTTTTTTCGGTAAAGGGCAGGACTTCCTGAGAAAAGGGGAGAAAGCCCGAGTCGCCGCGCCGGAACTCGAACCGCGTGTAGTTGACCGGAATCACCTGTTTCGGTTTTTTGCCGTCGTATTCGGCCGTCACGAGCGCGTTTTTCATCGCGCAGCGGCCGAAGGTTTCGACGGTGATCGTGTCCTCGTCGAAATTGATCGACTTGAGCCCGCCGAGTGCCTCCGCGCCGGTCGCGAACTGCCAGAGCAGCTTGAGTTCCTTGTTTTCGACCGTATGGATGAAAAAAAGGCTGTGCGAATCGCAGCCCTCGCCGCAGCTGTCGGCCAGAATATGCGTGACGGCTTCCTCGCGGCCGTCGCCCGTGAGGTCGAAGAAATAGGTTTTCCGGAGTTTGAAGGTCATCAGCGGGTTCGGTTTCGCACCGCTGGAGATGCCGTTTTTCAGCGTCAGCACCGCGCCGCCGGCGACCGCCAGCGGGTTGGGATAGGTCAGGTTCCGGAAATCGACCGACGTGATGTCGCTGACCTGGGGATTAGGCGGCAGGTTTTTGCCGGTGACCGTGCCGGTCACGCGTCCGTCGCCGGAAGCGGTGATCTGGCCGCGGGCGTCAAAGGCGGCGCCGGCGGCCGCGACGATCGTCATCAATATCAAAAATACTCTCATGCTGTCGCTCGGAAATGCCGGATCGGGCCCGAAGACCCGACCGCGTCTATTTCAACATATCACGAACGAGGTCGAGCTGACCATCATTTTTTGCGGGCGTGAGGCCGAGAACCCGGCACATAATGTTGTAAACCTGGATGTTTTCAAAGGGTTCGGCGACGTAGCCGCGTTTGAAGGCCGGGCCGTGGGCGATAAAGGTCGCCTGCATCGACTGGTAGCGGTTGTCGTAACCGTGCGCGCCGCGCGGCTGGCTCAGGTCGTCGATGTCCCTGATGTAATCGGTGTAGCGTTTATGGCTCGTCGTCTGCCAGCCTTCCTCGGACGAACAGACGATCGGCGCGACGCGCGGGCCGTCCTTGTAATGCAGCCGGTCGGGAATATCGGCCTTCTTCCAGCAGGTCGCGTGGTCGAGTTTCCCGATCTTGGAAAAAATTTCGTCTTCCTTGCCCGGCTTCGGAAAGATCTGGACGATCTCGCTCGTCCAGAGCATCCGCTCGGTCAGCTCGAAATCGAAATAATCGTCGAGAAAGGTCGTTTTGCGCAGGTCGACGGCGGCCATCCCGTGGTCGGAGACGATGATGACGTTGACCTTTTCGTCGATGCCGCGCGCTTTGAGGCCGTTCACCAGCCGTTCGATATAGCGGTCGGCGTTGAGCGCGGCGTAGCGGGTTTCCTCGGCGTCGGGCGAAAATTCGTGACCGGCGTCGTCGGTGTCGCTGAAATAAAGCGTGATCATCGTCGGCCGCCGGTCGGCCGGCAGATCGAGCCAGCCGAGCACCTTGTCGACGCGCATCTCGGGCGGAACCCTGCCGTTGTAAGTGCGCCAGAAATGCGGACGCAGACCGCCGATCGGCGTTTCCGAACCGGGAAAGAAGAACGAGGCCGCGATCTGGCCCTGCTTCTCGGCCGTCACCCAGACGGGTTCGCCGAGCCACCAGCGCGGGTTCTGGACCTCCTCGCGTTTGGACATCGAAAAGACGGTGCCGAAATCGTAGACGTTGTTTTCGACGATGCCGTGATGCGCCGGATAGAGCCCGGTCGCGATCGTGTAGTGATTGGGAAACGTCTTGGTCGGAAAGGACGGGATCATCCATTTCGCGCGGACGCCGTCGCGCGCGAGCGCCTTCATCGCCGGCGTGTCGAATTTATCGACGTAGTCGTAGCGGAAACCGTCGAGCGAAATCAGAATGACGGTCGGCTTCAGATCGTTGACGGGCTTCTGGGCAAGAACGGGAAACAAAAAAATCGCCAGCAGCAGGAAACGAACAATAATATTCATATCAACAAATTACTGCAATTCGCCCGTAAAATCCAATGGTTCGGGCGCTCCGGCCGCAACCCCGAATAACGGAGCCGGGAAACCGTGAACTCCCGCGGATTTTCCCCGGCTCCCGGGTGTTGGCCGGAAGGCCCGAACCATCGATGCGTCAGCCCGTCCGATTCGGGTCAGCGGGCGTACAGGTTGGCGATCGGAACGTCGCCGACGACGCCGAAATAGGCGATTTGCAGTCCGCGGTGCGTTTCGTTGAGATACCAGACGCCGTTGCGGAAGACCGCGATATCGGTCTTGCCGTCGCCGTCGTAGTCGGCCGGCGCGGGCGCGTCGGTTGACAAACCGAACGCCAGCGATTCAAAATTCTGGGCGGGAACCCCGGAATTTCGGGCATAATACCAGGTCCGGTTCGACGGCCGGAAGACGGCCAGGTTGGCCTTGCCGTCGCCGTCGTAATCGGCGGCCACGGGAATATCGCCGGAGAGTCCGAAAAGGTCGTTGGTCAGGCCTGATCCGCTTTTGATGATCGACCAGTTCGTTCCCGTAAAGACGGCGACGTCCGCTTTGCCGTCGCCGTCGTAATCGGCCGGCACCGGTTTGTCGGCCGCCTGCCCGAGCGAAACCGTTCCGGTGTAGCCCTGCTGCGATTTCAGGATGTACCAGACGCCGGCGCGAAAGACGGCGACGTCCGCCTTGCCGTCGCCGTCGTAATCGGCCGGCACCGGAATGTCGGTCGAAATTCCCCAGCGAAAACCGAAAATCCCGTTCTGCGAGCCCAGAATATACCACGTACCGTTGGACGGCCGGTAAACGGCGATGTCGGTTTTGCCGTCGCCGTCGTAATCGGCCGGGACCTGCTTGTCGTCGGTAAAGCCGAAGGCCGAGAAGTTGTAGGTCGTCGGCGAAGTCTGGAAAAACCAGTAAACCGGATTCGAGATCCCGTTCGGCGTTTCGCCGGCCAGCGAATTGATCGAGCCGTTTCGCAGAACCGCGATGTCCGATAATTCGTCGCCGTTGAAATCGAGCGCGGTTTTAAGCTTTTCGTAGGCCCCGACATCGCCGCCGCGCGTCCCGTCGGAATTGCCGTCGGAACCGCGCACGGTGTCGCGCTGATCGGCGAACTGCAGGCGGTTCGGATCGCCCGCATCGATCGCCGGGCTGTTGCGCGGGAGCGCGTGGTTCATCGTCGCGCCGCCGTTCAGGGCGAGCGGCGACAGGAGCGGATCGACGTTCAATTGATTGCCGAGAATCGTCCCGATGATGTTCGCGCCGGTGGAATTTCCGATCAGGTTGTAGCCCTGCGAGGTCAGCGTGCCGCTGAAATCGGGCCGGCTGCCGGTCCCGGTATTCGAGGCGATGATCGAATTGCGGGCACGCATAATCCCGGTCTGGTTCTGGACGCCGCCGCCGAGCGTGCCGGCGGTGTTGAAAGCGACCGTCGAATCGATGATGTCGCCGACCGAGGTGTTGAATTCGGAAGTGATGCCGCCGCCGCCGGCCGACGCCGTGTTGCCGCTGACGGTCGACCGCGTCATCACCAGCGTGTCGTTGAAATAAATGCCGCCGCCGGGACCGTTCAGAACCGTGTTTCCGTAAATCGCGCAGTTGTTGACGACGAGCGGGCCGAAGCTGCTGATGCCGCCGCCGAAGCTCGATCCCGAGGGGAGCGCGACGCGGCCGCCGGTGATGTTCAGATAATTCAGCGTGATGTTCGAGTTCGACGAATTTCCGTTAAAAATCCGGCTGTTGTTGTTGCCGGAAATCGTGATCGGAAACTGCGGGCTGCCGTTGACGGTGACGGTGCCCGGAATCGCCAGCTCGCCGCTCGTCAGAACGATCGTCTGCGGCCCCGAAAAAGCGAATTCGATCGTATCGGCGCCGGCCGCCGCGTTGGCGTCGAGAACCGCCTGCCGCAGGCTTCCGGCCCCGGAATCGTTGGTGTTGACGACCGTAAAGGTCGCCGCCCGCGCCGAATCGGCGAATGCCGCCAGTCCGGCCGTCAGATAAAGCAGCGAAAGCCCGGTCAGCAGGGATTTTTTCAATTTTGAATACACTTCTAGTTTCGCGTTTGCCGAGCGAACGGCAAACGCCCATCCGTAAATTTTCATATTTCCTCCAGTTATTTTTGTAGTTTCAGACTACTTTTTTGTGCTGAGCAACTATGGAACGCAGCGGTTTTTTGTTTCTTGCAGTAATCGCGAAAAAAAATGGCAACCATCTTGTGAACGACGAAAAATATACATAAATAAAGGGCTTGGAAGATCGACATTGGTTCTCCGCCGGTTGAAATTCTCGCCCTTGATGCCGCGCCGGCCGGACTCCCGAAAATAAATCAGCGAAAAAAAAATGAAAAATAATAATGCGGGCCCCGGAAAGACCCGCATTTTGAACAACTCGCGTTTCGACCCGATTTTCGTCAGTGAATCAGCGAATTGGCGACCGGCGTATCGGTCGAAAATCCGAAATTGGCGACCGTGAACCCGTCGCGCGATTGAAGGATGTACCATTCGCCGCGACCGCTCGTAGTATTGGCCCGCCAAACGGCGATATCGGTCCGGCCGTCGCCGTCGTAATCGGCCGGAATCAGTTTATCGGTCGAAAGCCCGAACGGCTGGGCGTCATAACCGCCGGTCGGCTTCGAGATATACCAGGTTCCGTTCGACGGCCGAAAGACCGCCGGATTGTCGAGACCGTCGCCGTTGTAATCGCCCGGCACCGGAACGTCGGCGGCCACCCCGAACTGAAAGGCCGTCGGTCCGAGCGACGAGCGGTTGATCGTCCAGCTTCCGTTGTTGAAAACCGCCGGATCGGCCTTCAGATCGCCGTCGTAATCGGCCGGAACGGGCCGATCAAGTGCCGTCCCGAGCGTAAACGCGCCCGTATAACCCTGCGTCGAATTGAAGACATACCAGACGCCCGCGCGAAATACGGCGATGTCGGTTTTGCCGTCGCCGTCGTAATCGGCCTGGACCGGAATGTCGCCGGCGAGTCCCCATTGAAAGGCGCGGAAACCGGCGGTCGAGCCGTTAATGTACCAGACGCCGTTCGAAGGACGAAAGACGGCCGCATCGATTTTGCCGTCGCCGTCATAATCGCCGGGCACCGAAACGTCGCCCGTGATGCCCCACTGGATCTGGCTGGTCGCGCCGGTGCGGGTCAGCAGATAGTAAGTTCTCAGACCCGTAGTCGGATCGTTGGAACGGCGGACGCAGAGGTCGGTCTTGCCGTCGCCGTCGTAATCGCCCGGGATCAGGAAGTCGCTCGATTTGCCCCAGCTGATGTATTCGACGCCGAGACCGTTGGATTTCAGAAGGACGAACTGACCCTGAGCGGGGGTTACGGGATCCGCTCTCTGAACGCAGAAATCGTTCTTGCCGTCGCCGTCGAAATCGCCGACATACGGGAAGAAGTCGCCGTCGACGCCGAAGCCCCACGGAACGTAAGTGACCGCGCCGCTCGGGTTATTCAGGCTGCCGCGGTAGAAGAAGTAGCACTGACCGTCGGGATCGGTGAAGGGCGGGCAGCGGTAAACGGCCGGGTCGGCTTTGCCGTCGCCGTCGTAGTCGCCGACGACCGCCGGGTCGTCACCGGTCTGACCGAAAGTTTCGACCCGAACCGTGTTGTTCGAGCTCTGCAGGATCTTGAAGTTGGCAACCGTCGCCGCCGCTTCCGTCCAGACCGCGAGATCGTCCTTACCGTCGCCGTCGAAATCTTCGGGCGTGATAAAGTCGGTCGCCGCATCGCCGAGCTGGGCGACGCCGGTCGTGCCCGGACCGTTCAGGCTGACGTACCAGTAAATCGGCGGCGCAAACAGGTTGTCGGATTTGCCGGCCGAACGCGGACGGCCTTTGACTTCCTGATTGCGGGCCATCTTGCTGATGCCGAGCGAATTCGGAACTTCGGCAAACGGGGTCGAGGTTCCGCGGGCGACCGTATAGTCGGTTTTGCCGTCGCCGTTAAAGTCGGCGTTGGCATCGAGCGGAGCGGCCGCGCCGGTGACCGAAAGGGTCGCCGCCGTGACGGCGCCGGTGTCGCCCGAACAGCCGTCGGTGATCCGCAGCGTCCAGGTACCGTTGGCGTTGGTGACGCCGGTGAAGGACGTGTTCATCGTCGTCGGCGGCATCGGGATGGTCGCGCCGGCGCCGCCCGAAGCGGTCGTCCGGTAGGTTCCGCTGGTCATCACTTCGGCGGTGCCGCGGATGTTCGCTTCCTGCCACCAGCCGCCCGACGGGGGAGCCGCCGCGGTATCGGAGAACGTATAGGTTCCGCCGAGGTCGGAAGCGTCGCCGAACGAGGTCGCGGTGGTCGCGAGGGTCCGGCCGAAAACGTTATGCGAAGCGCCGTTGGGGGCGATCAGGACGGCCACGATGTCGCCGATGAACGTATGGTTCGGCGAGCCGAAGGTCATCCCGACGTCGACGGCCGAAACCGAGCCGTTAACACCGGCCACCGTAAAAGTAACGTCGCGCGCCGCGCCCGGGCTCGGGCTGCAGGTCGAGCCGCCGTCGGCGATCGCGCCGAGTGATCCGGCGTTGGCGGCAAATGTGGCGGCCGGCACCAGATTGGCAGCCGTCGTGTTGGCCTCGACCTTGTTGTTATTGACACCGATCCAAAGACCGAAGGCGGCCAGGGAGATAACCGCAACGGCATAAATCAAAGTGCGCGTGGACTGACTGAAATTAGTCCAAGACATAAAATTTCCCTCCTCTAAACTGAAAAAAAAATTAACAATTAACTTGGTTTTATTCACTAATGCAGTACATTTCGAATGAAAAAAACAAAGTAGAAAAAAAACAGAATTTGTGACTGAAATTTAACTCATTTCGGGGCCGAATGTCAAGGTTTTTTGCGAAACAAATCAATGAAAATCAAACTATTTGCCGGAAAAGGACGGCTTAGCCGGTTTTGTCATTTCGGATTTCGATTTTGATCGGGAATTGGTATTTTTTATGTTATGGAAGTGATCGAAGGTTCGAGCGTGATTCTTTTCTTTATCGACGGTCTGGGGATCGGCGATGATGATCCTCAGAACCCTCTGGCCCGGTTTTCGGGAATGGAACCGCTGGCTTACTTTAAGGGGCGACCGGCCGAACCGTACCTCGACGGCGTTATGAAGCCGACCGATCCGCGGCTCGGGGTCGACGGCCGTCCGCAAAGCGCCTCGGGCCAGACCGCCATTCTGACCGGCGTCAACGCTCCGCAGCGGCTGGGCTATCATAAACAGGGCTTCCCCAACGGCGAGCTCCGTGAGATAATCTCCGAAAACTCGATCTTTCTCCGCCTGTCAGCGGCCGGCGTCGGGCCGGCGGTATTCGCCAACGCCTACACGCCCGGTTTTTTTACCGAGCCGCAGCGGTGGAAGTCGGCGACGACCTGCGCGGTCGAGGCCGCCGGACTGCCGTTTCGGAAACTGCCCGATCTGATCGGCCGGAAGGCCCTGTTTCACGATTTTACCAACCAAAGCCTGCGGGAGCGCGGGTTCGACGTCCCGCTTTTTTCGCCGGCCGGGGCGGCCGCCGTGCTCGCCGATTTTTCGCGTCGCTGCCGGTTCACGCTTTACGAATATTTCATAACCGACAAGATCGGCCACGCCCAGGATTTTACGGCCGCCGGAATCCATTTGCCGCCGCTCGCCGAATTTATCCGCGAGACTTTAAAGCTGATCGATTTGGAAAAGACGACTTTTATCTTGACAAGCGACCACGGAAACATAGAAGATTTGTCAGTTCGCAATCACACGCTGAATGACGTTCCGACCGTTATCTGGGGACGAGGAAAAATGGAAACCGCGGCCCGGATCGCGGATTTGACCGATATTGCGCCGGCAATTATTGACTTATTGACGAAATGACGAACAACATCAATCTGAAAAAGAACGATCCGAAAGAAATTTTCGGCTGGGTCGCCTTCGACTGGGCGAATCACGCTTTTTTTACGCTCATTTTAGGTGTTTTGATCGGTGAGTATCTGACCCGGCTGGCGCAGCAGGCGGTCGGCGAGAACGGCGCGGTCCTCTCGCTCGGCGGGTATGATCTGGTGACGGCCAAATCGATGTTCAACTATTCGGTGGGCCTTTCCGTTTTTCTGCAGATCTTTTTTCTGCCGGTTCTCGGAGCGATCGCCGATTATACGCACCTCAAGAAAACCTTTATGGGGTTTTTCTGCTTTCTCGGGGCGTTCGGCTGTATGCTGATGTTCTTCGTGCAGGGCAATCTGTATCTGATGGGCTCGCTGCTGTTTATCGTCGCCAATTTAAGCGCCGGGGCGTCGATCGTCTTTTTCAACTCGTTTCTGACCGATATCACGACCGAGGATAAACGCGACAAGGTTTCGAGCTGGAGCTTCGCGACCGGTTACGCGGGCGGGTTCGTGACCCTGGTCTTAAGCTTTATCTTCTTAAAAAACAGTGAGGCCATCGGCATTCCGACCGGGCTCGCGGTCCGGATTTGTCTGCTCGGCGGCGGAATCTGGTGGGCCGGATTTTCGATCATCACCTTCTTTTTAGTGAAAAGCCGGCAGCCCCTGCGCTCCGCGCCCGAGGGTAAAAACTACATCGCGGCCGGTTTCGGCGAGCTGATCGATACTTTCCGCGAGTTGTTCAAGCTCAAACACACGCTTCATTTTCTGATCGCCTATCTCCTTTACAACGACGGGATTCAGACCGTCATCACGAGTTCGGCCCTGTTCATCTCGCAGGAGCTGTTCGTCGCGAAAGGGCTCGAAGTCGACAGCTCGGTGCTGATCATTTCCTTTGCGATCGCGCAGCTCGTCGGGATGATCGGCTCGCTCGCTTTCGAACGGATCGCCCATTTCACCAACACCAAAACCGCGATCATCATCTCGCTGGTAATCTGGTCGGCGATCGTCATCTACGCCTACGGCTTTTTGCAGACGCTGACCGAGGCCTACGTGATGAGCGGGGCGATCGGGTTCGTCCTCGGCGGCTCGCAGGCGCTTTCGCGTTCGCTTTTCTCGCAGATGATCCCGGCCGGCCGGGAAGCGGCCTTTTTCGGCATCTACGCGATCTCGGAGCGCGGCACGTCGTGGCTCGGGCCGATCGTTTTCGGGCTGGTCGCGCAGCTGACGAATTCCTATCGCCCGGCGATTCTGACGCTGATCGTCTTTTTCATCGTCGGAATGCTGATCCTGTTTTTCAATAATACGGCGAAAGCCATCCACGAGGCCGGCCAGCATACGCCGGAAGAAGCCGCGGCTCAAAATTAATGTTTGTCTAAAATTACCATTGGTTATAAAATAACGGTTAGAAAAATTTCGTTTATCTGTGACATAGACCAATGAATGAACTTCTAAGCGACAAGATTGTGACGATTTTCGGCGGTTCGAAATGTTCCGAAAATTCGATCGAATACCGGCAGGCCAGAGAGCTCGGCGGAAAGCTCGCCGAAGCCGGTTTTACGATCTGTACCGGCGGCTATCTCGGCGTGATGGAGGCCGCTTCGCGGGGCGCCCGCGAAAAGGGCGGCCGGGTTTTCGGGATCGTGATGAATCAGTTCAAGGGCGAACCCAACCGGTATCTGACCGATAAGGTCGCGACCGATCATTTTTACGGCCGACTGCAGAATCTGATCACCCGTTCGGTCGGATTCGTCGCGCTTCGCGGCGGAATGGGGACGGTCACCGAGATCTCGCTGGTCTGGAACAAACTGCAGACCGGCGTGCTCGATAAACGCCCGCTCGTGCTGCTCGGCGAATGCTGGAAGGAAGTCGTCAAGGCGTGGCAGGACAATCTCGTCGTCAGCGACCGCGACGTGAGCCTGCTCGATTTCGCCGCCGACGCCGACGAAGCCTGTCGAATCATCGTTCAAAAATCAATTGGAGTAACAATATGAACTGCCCGAAATGCAACGCGCCGTTGCTGCCGAACGCCAAGTTTTGCGGCGGCTGCGGCTTTACGCTTCAAAATCAGCCGGCCGCCGCGCCGCCGCCCTACAATCCGCCGCCGGCGCCGACGCCGAACTACGGCGGGCAGCCGCAAAATGTCGGCGGACAACAGCCGCCGCCGGGTTACGGCGCGCCGCCGCCGGCTTCCGGAGCCTTCAATTTCGACGCCGACGGGCGGGGCCAGGGCCGCGGATATACCTGGGCGATCGAACATCAGGGCGCTTTCGCGCTCGCCGTCGTCAACCTGCAGGCCGAACAGGCGATCGCCGCCGAGGCCGGCGCGATGGTTTCGATGTCGGCCAACATCGATCTGCATTCGGAAATGAAGGGCGGCATCTTCGGCGCGCTCAAACGGGCCGTCGGCGGGGAATCGGCCTTCGTCTCGACCTTTACGGCCCGCGGCGGACCGGGCGAAGTGACCTTCGCGCCGGGCGCGCCGGGCGACGTCGCCGGCATCGAGATGCAGAACCAGACCTTTATGGTCCAGTCGAGCTCGTATCTCGCGGGCGACACGAGCCTCGTCGTCGATACGAAATTCGGCGGCGCGAAATCGTTTTTCGGCGGCGAGGGCCTGTTCGTGCTGCAGGTGTCGGGAACCGGCCTGCTGCTGGTGTCGTCGTTCGGGGCGATCCACCGCAAGACGCTCAGGCCGGGCGAGCAGTACGTCGTCGATACCGGCCATCTCGTCGCGTGGGAGGGACATATGCAGTACAACCTCCGAAAAGCGGCGAAAAGCGGATTTTTCCGGAGCTTCTTATCGGGCGAGGGAATGGTCGCCGAGTTCAACGGGCCGGGCGAGATCCTGATCCAGACCCGCAATCTGGCGGCGTTCGCCGGTTTGCTGAAGCCGTTTTTCCCGAGTCAGGGCGGCAGCGGCGGCGGCGGCGGTTTCAGTTTCGGCAGCTAGTTGTTTGAATGAACTTTTCGGAAAAGACCACGAAAAATAACGGAGCAAAAACCAGACTCCCCGAATTGAGACTCAAAGCCCGGGCCGTCGCGCGCGGGGTCGCCATCGGGCACGTCGTCTGTCTTCACGGACGGCAGCGGCAGTTTTACCGGATCTCGCTCGAAGACAGCCAGATCGAGCGCGAAATCCGTCGTTTCCGGGCGGCGGTCAGGCTCGCCCGGCGGCAGCTCAAAAAGATCGCGCTGCCGCCCGCCGACGGGCAGTTGAAGAAATCGAACATCTTCGATTCCCACCTGCTGATCCTCGAAGACCGGTCTTTCCTCGACAAGATCGAGAACCAGATCGGCCGCGAAAAGGTCAACGCCGAATGGGCCGTCAAGATCGTTTCCGAGGTCTACATCGGCAACTACAAGGCGATTGCCGACGAACACCTGCGCGAAAAATACATCGATGTCGAGGACGTCGCCGAACGGATTCTCGGCGCGCTCGGCGGCGGCGGAAAATCCGGCATCAAACTCGAAAAAAACTCGATCATCGTCGCCCGCGAGGTCAAGCCGTCGACGCTGATCGAGCTGATGGAAAGCGAGCCGAAGGCGGTCATCACCGAACACGGCGGCTGGACCTCGCACACCTTTATCCTCGCTCGCGAACAGAATCTGCCGGCGGTCACCGGGATGAAGGGAATTTTGCGGCGCGTCAAAACCGGCGATCACGTGATCGTCGACGGTTTTAACGGTCAGGTCGTGCTCCATCCGTCGGACAAGAGCCTCGCCAAATACCGGATCGCCGTCGAAAATTTTCAGGAAAACACGAACCGCGAAAGCGAACCGGTCGGCGAAAAGCTGAAAACGCTCGACGGCTGCGAGATTACGCTGCGCGCCAATCTCGATCTGCCGCAGGGATATGCCAAAGCCCGCCGCCTCGGAGCGCGCGGCATCGGGCTGTACCGCTCGGAGTTTCTCTTCAATCAGTTTCGCGGCTTTCCGTCCGAGCAGGAACAGATCAAGGCCTACCGGAAGATCGCCGCGCTCTCGGGCGACGAGGGCGTAAGGATCAGAACATTCGATCTGAGCGCCGAACAGTTGGGCCCGGTCAACGAGGAAAAGGAAAAGAACCCGGCGCTCGGCCTCCGGGCGATCCGGCTGATGATGACCCATAAAAAGCAGTTCCGGACGCAGCTTCGCGCATTGCTGCAGGCCGCCGCCCAGCACCGGATCGATATCGTGCTGCCGATGGTCACCGACGTCGCCGAGATCGTCGCCGCCCGGAAAATGCTCGATGCCGAAAAGGAACGGCTGCGGCAGCGGGGAATCGAACACGGCGAGCCGCGGCTCGGGGCGATGATCGAAACGCCGGCCGCCGTGCTGATCGCCGCCGACATCGCCCGCGAGGTCGAATTCTTCTGTCTCGGGACGAACGATCTCGTGCAGTACGTGCTGGCCGTCGACCGCGACAACGAGTTCGTCGCCGACTGGTACAAAACGCTTCATCCGGCCGTTCTGCGCTCGATCAAAACCGTGCTCGTGACGGCCGCCAAAAATCAGAAACCGGTTCTCGTCTGCGGCGAGATGGCCGGCTCGCCGGTATACGTCGCGATCCTGATCGGGCTCGGCGCGACCGAGCTCAGTATGAACGTCAACTCGATCGCCCGCGTCCGCCGGACGATCTCGAACATCGCCTACGAAGAAGCCCGCGAGATCACCGAACGGATCACCGAATTTTCGACCTCCGACGAGATCGAGTATTTCGTCCGCGAAAGTTTTCTCCGCAAATGGTCGCACCTGTTCTCACGCGAAATTCTGCCGGCCGTCAAAACCAAAAAAGGAAAACTCAGAATCCGCGACTGAAAATAGAATCCCGCGCCTTTTTCCTGCCTTTTCAAACCCAATCATTAAGCCCTTATCCATAAGGCATTACCGAAAATAACAGGCCCATCCGCCAAAAGAAATCCGAAATCCGAAATCCGAAATCCGAAATCCGAAATCCGAAATCCCTCACTCGTTTCGCATTTTTTCCTAAAAATCCGCCGCCTTTGACATTTTATAAAGAGTGGGTTTGCCGGTCGGCTCTCGATCGAATTGCTTGCTCAAAACCGTTTTCTGGTTTATCTTAAGATAACCCGATAGGTTTACGCGAGAGTCAGGCAGACCGGACAAAGCAGGTTTGCCCGATGGTTTGTGTTATGAAGACGACTTCTCTGAAAAAAATTAGCTTGACCGCGATTCTGGCCGTGCTGGGTCTGACGGGTGCCGCCGTCGCTCAAACGCCCGAAAACACGCCGGCCAAAAAGGTCAATTTCGGTTATTCGCAGAATCCGAAAACCCGGACCGGCAAAGAGCCGAACAATGCCGCGAACAAGCAGAATTCGACCGTGACGGCCGAAACCGTGCCGGCGAATGTTCCGGAAACGACCGCCAGCAACGACACGATCGCCAAAAAGACGCTCGAAGTCGTCAAAAACGCCAATAAAAAAGCGGTCGCGCCGACCCAGAACTACAAGGTCGGCGTCGGCGACGTCCTGTTCATCAACCTTCAGAACAACGCGAAAGGCTCGACCTATTACACGGTGCTCAACGACGGCACGATCGATTACCCGCTGGCCGGCCAGATGGTTTCGGTCGCCGGGCTGAACACCGACGAGATCGAGGACCTTCTCCGCGAGAAGATCCGGCTTTACGAAAACCCGCAGGTCTCGGTCAAGATTCGCGATTACGCGAGCCACAAGATCTCGGTGCTCGGCCTCGTCGAAAAATCGGGCGACAAATTTATCCAGCGCGAGGCCGTTCCGCTCTTCGTCGTCCGCGCCGAAGCGGTCGTTTCGCCGAACGCCGTCCGGGTCGTCATCCGCCGCGGCGACGCGACGGCCGAAACCTACGAGCTCAAGGACGAGAAGACCGACGAGGTGCTCGTGCTGCCGAACGACATCGTCGAATTTCAGGCCGACACGACGGCCGCCAATCCGGCGGCGCAGTATTTCTACATCGGCGGGGAAGTCGTCGCCGGCGGCCAGAAGGATTTTCACGAGGGCCTGACGCTGACGCAGGCGATTCTCGTGTCGGGCGGGCTCAAGCGGAGCGGCGTCAAAAAGGTCGTCATCCGCCGCAAAAACGCCGACGGGATGCTCGTTTCGAGCGAATACAATCTCAAGCAGATCAAGGACGGCAAAGCGCCCGATCCGGTTCTGATGGCGGGCGATACGGTCGAGGTCGGCGATTAAAGTTCAGCGGCCGGCAAACATTTTAATAAATTCGAAACAACTAAAATTGTATTTGTTCAACAAATTTTGCTAAGATAACTAAGCCTTGCATTCGATGACAAGCCGGGCAGTCGCTTGTAAGAAATTATAAGAGGAAAGTCCGAACACCATAGGGCAGCGAGCCGGATAACGTCCGGGCGTCCGCCGAGGCGGGCGACGACAAGTGCAACAGAAAACAGAACAGCCGTTCGATCAAGGATCTCGGAGCCGGTTTCCGGATTTTCGGGATCTCCGAGCGGTGATGTGTGAAACGACGCGGTAAGAGCGCGTCAGCGCGGCTGGTAACAGTCGCGGCTGGGTAAACTCCTCGTGGTGCAAGACCAAATAGGAAAACGATTCTTGAACGGCCCGTTCAAAAACCGATCCGCGGATCGGGGGCGTTTTCGGGTAGGTCGCTTGAGCTCTCCGGCAACGGACAGCCTAGATGAATGATTGCCCATCGCCTCCGGGCGAAGACAAAATTCGGCTTACAGGCTTGTTTTCGAACGCAGGGCGTTTTTCCAACATTAATTAAATAGGAGTCTTTTTGTTATTTTATGGCTAATCGCAAAGGCGTCTTTATCGGAGCTTATGTGCCCAATGAATTGAAAGAATCGCTGCGCCGCCGCGCCGCCCTCGAACATCGCACGCTTTCACAGGAAATCACGAGAATTCTCGTCGAGGCCGTCCACGGCAAGGGCTTGCCGGTCGGGTCCGTCGACCGCCGCGGCAACAACTCGATGCCGCGCCGCCGCTCGACCGATCCGCTGCCGCGCCGCCGCGCCGACGATCTTCCGTTTATCCCCTCAGAAGAAAACAAGAAATAACCGTTCGTTCAAAATTAGAATCAGGAAAAGCACCGACCGGCCGCCGGCCGTCGGCGCTTTTCTATTTTCGGGCCGGATTTGGTATTGTGTAAATTGTGCTTTCGGAGTGATTTGTATTTTTTGATCTTTGGTTTTCGGTCTTTGGCGATGATGGTGGATTGATAAAATCGAAACCAAAGGCCGTCCGAAGATCCAAAATCAAAGATCAAAGATCAATAAAACAAAAATCCATCACACCGGAAACGATTTTTCGAATTACGCCAATGAACACAAAATTTTTCGCGCTCGCGCTCGTCGCCGTCATTCTGAGTTTCGCGGCCGGGTTTTACATCGCCAACCAGCTCAACCGCAACGAGCTGATGATGCTTCGCGGCGAAAACGAGAACCTGAAAAAATCAAATACCCAGAAACCGGCCGCCGATCCGTCGACCAACCTGTCGGACGACGAGATCCGCGCCAAGATCGCCGAGGCCGACAAGGACCCGACGAACTTCGATTTCCAGAAAAAGCTCGGCGTCGCGCTCTTCAGCTACGGCGCGATGAAGCAGAATCAGGAATTGATCTCGGAATCGGCGCGGCTGCTCCAGCGCGTCTACGATCACGACCCGAAGGATTTCGACGTGCTCGTGACGCTCGGCAACGCGCATTACGATCTCGCGTCGCTCAACAAAACCGCCGACGGCTTTAAGAAAGCCCGTGATTTTTACGCGAAGGCGCTCGAAATCAAGCCCGACGACGCCAACGTTCGCGCCGATTACGGCTCGACCTATCTGTTTTCGGAACCGGCCGAACCGGAAAAGGCCGCGCCCGAACTGCTGAAAGCGCTGCAGACCAACCCGAAAAACGAGCGCGCGCTCCAGTTCGCGACCGAGACGATGCTCAAGCTCGGCAAAAAGGACGAGGCGAAGAAATATCTCGAACAGTTGAAGACGGTCAACCGCCAGAACCCGATGATTCCCGAATTCGAAACCGGGCTCGCGGGCGGCGCGTCCAACCAGAAATGATGAAGTTTTTAATAATTCTCGCCCTCTTCGCGATTCTCTTTCTCTTTATCTGGCGGCGTTACCGGCGGCAGATCGAGACCGCCGTCTACGTTTTCCGGATGTTTCGCAAGATGCGCCAGATGATCCGCGCGGAGACGAACGAAAAACAGATCGAGACGAAGACCAACGCCGGCGACGTCGAGCTCGTCCGCTGCCTCAAATGCGGCAGCTGGACGCCGCGCTCGAATGCGCTCAAATTAGGCGGAAATTCTTATTACTGTTCGTCGAACTGTCTCGAACAAGCCGTCGTCAGGCCGGAATAAAGGTTTTGACATACCAGCCGATCAGCTGGTCGCCGAAGAGCATCGCGAGAATCGCGCCGATCCCGAGAAAGATCCCGAACGGGATCTGCGTCTGCATATTTTTGTCCCGTTCCTTCGAGATCATAAAAACGCCGATCAGCGCGCCCGAAAACGCGCCGAGAAAGATCGTCAGCAGCGTCAGCCGCCAGCCCAGCAGCGCGCCGAACGCGAACATCATCTTGACGTCGCCGAGTCCCATCGCCTCGACGCCGCGCAGCTTTTCCCAGATCTTGCCGACGAGCCACAGCGACCCGCCGCCGGCGAGCGCGCCGAGCAATGCGCCGGCCAGCGAAACGAGCCAGACCGGCCAGCCCGCCAGCATCGTCAGCGGCGCAAACCGGATGTCCGTGAAATAGACCGGGCTCAATAAAATCGGGTACAAAACGCGAACCGCGAGCGCCAGCCCCAAAAGCGGGAAGTTGATGACGTCCGGCAGAATCATATGTTCGGCGTCGATAAAGATCAGCGCGACGGTCGAAGCGACGAAGATCAAGACAATCGGCAGAAAGGCGTTGAAGCCGACGGCCCAGAACGTCGCCGTAAAAAGCAGCGCCGTCAGCAGCTCGACCGCCGGGTAGCGCGCCGCGATCTTTTCCTTGCAGCTCCGGCATTTGCCGCCGAGCAGCAGCCAGCTCAATATCGGCAGATTATCGTAGGGCTTGATCGCCGTCTTGCATTTCGGGCAGGCCGAATTCGGAAAGACGATCGATTCCTCGCGCGGGACGCGGTGGATGACGACGTTTAAAAAACTGCCGACGATCGCGCCGAAGATAAATATAAAGACATAACCGAGAACTTCGGGCATCCCCGTCACCGTTTCAAACGAAGCGAAAAGAAAACTCATCAGGACCTCAGGATTTAGTTGATTTGACGAAAACCGGAAAGCGCGGGAAAAACACGGGCCCGCTGAAGGCCATTCAATATAATATACGGAAACGTGAAAAAGACAAAACCATTTTGGATTTCGGATTTCGGATTTCGGATTTCGGATTGGTTTGGGGCGGGGATTGATTGGGCCATTGAGAGTAACAGAGAGTGATCGGTTTTTGATTTTTGCACGATATTCAAAGGCCGAAGATCACAGACCAAAGCCCGGATTATTATAATATTTTGAGACAAAACCTGTTGGAATAATGAACGTTAAACCCGCGAGCGGTTGTTGAAATATCCACTAAAACCACGAAAAAAACACGAAAGAAATTTAGTGTTATTAGTTTTTTTTTGTGGAAGATCAAAAAAGCAACCGCGACCGGAATCGCCGCTTTTTTCAATAGCTCTTTCACCAACAATAAATTGAAATAAACGCTTTATTTAGATTTCACGGTCGCAACCCGGTTGACGGTATCCCGGGCGGGCAGAGGTTTTCATCGAGACCAAATGAAATCGTGATCGTGTTCGATTCGAAAACGTCTGATTGTGATTTTGCCGGGTCCGCGGCAACCGTGACGACGCGGGCATTTATATTGTATTTTCCCTTTTTCAAAGCATCGAAAATATTTATCGTCCGACAGGGGCAATTCAGCACGTTCCGCAGTTCCGTTTCGCCGAGATCGGTTCGGAATTCGATCGATTCTCCCTTTTCCAGAACCGACTTCTTCGTTTGCCGGTTATCCTTCAATTGCGCGGTAAACACATTGTTGAGACTTGATACCGCGCCTTTTTTTATTCCGACCCGGGCGATCCATAAATAAGGCGGTTCGGACAATTCGATCTTTTCACCGGAAGTATTCGTGACCCTGACGACGAGCGGGAACGGCCGGCCCTTTTTCAAGACCGGATTATCTGATTCCGTGATCAACTCGACTTCGAGCCGGGCGCTGGGACGTCCGGCGGGTTCATTCGGACGCCGTTCCTGAGCGTGAAGCTGCGTTCCGGCGGCCAGCGTTTGGAGAAAGATCGTTATTAATAAAAGGTAAAGAGATTTTTTCATCTGTTTCTCAATCGACCGTTTATCGAACCCGTCGATGCAATAACCGGCCGCGCTTTTTATGGCTGCGCTAAAATAACTTCATTCAGAACCGGCTTTCTCGAACCGGGTGATCTCGAGCCAGTATGTCAGATCGGTCGCCTCCATCGGCTGAATCGTCATATTTTCGGGATAACCGTATTCCTTGTTGTATTTTACCCTGACCGGATATTTTCGTTCATAAGCCTGCTGCAAAAGATCGAAGATCTTCTCGAACGTATCGTATTCCTCATAGCCGTCGGCGTGTTCGAGTACCATTGCTTCACGAACCGGTTCCATCGCGACGGCGCGAGCGTCCCGGACCCTGATCGAAAACGGAATCCAGCTGTTCATCATACCCCTTTTTTCCACGACGTAGTCGTAATCCGCAATCTGTTTCGATTCCCACAAGCGCCGGTTTCGTTCGAGGGCGGAATCGACGATTTTTCTTGAGGGCGTATTCATCGGGGAATCGGATACTGTCGCTTTCGAGCCATCGCCGATGTTCGAATGAACGGCGCCATCGTTGATCGAACCGGCGCAGGCTGCGAGCCCGAAAAGGGTTAGAACCAGACCGAAGCCGAGGATTCGGATATTGGCGACCGGTTTGAATTTTATATGAATATTATTTATTTCCCTCCCCCCCACTTATTTCGAGAATGCTCTGCTTTTTGTTCTATGCAAAATTAAGATACGTTTGCCCTGTTTCTTTCGCCGAATCATCTTTGCATCTTTTGAGATAATCGGCACACGGGCCTTGACTTCAACTTCATATGGCGGTCTGAACATCGGTAGAAGCTCCACCGACTTTGTATCGGACGGAACACGAGTAAATATGAAAACCAATCGCGCCTTTCGGTCATCGCTTTTATCTTCTGCGGGTGCAAACCGCCAGCGTGAGGCGACTATTTTTATTACTTCCCGAAGAAGAGGAGGAGCTTCAATTGCACTGACAGACTTCACAGCACCGCTTTTCGTAATGATAACCTCAACCCATGTTCTTCCTTCTTGAGCAGCTACTATTGCAGTAGCAGGATAGATAGGAGCGACTGCTTCGACTACCTGAACTTCTTCTTTTGGTTTCTGTGCATTTGCCAAACTCGTAAGTAGACACAATAAAAACGGTAAAATAACCAATTTTTTTCTCATGGATTTGTCGTAGTTTCGTAAATTCGCCGTCCTTGATTTGTTGGAGTTACTCTGTATAATTTGGGATTCAGCGAAATCTGCTGGACTTTGCCGATGGTTTCGAGTTTCGGCAGGCGGCGGTAATTGACGGTGACCCCGTCTATCTCCCGCTGATAGCTGAGAATCGAATGTTCCGGCGAATAATAACCCACGGTAATGTCCCAATCGCCATCGTATTGATAGGTGAGAAAATCTTTTCCCGGTTCGCGCGCCGGCCCGAAGATCTTTTCGACATCGGCGCGCGTCGAAACGCGGAGCCGGATGTTTTTGAGCTTTCCGTCCCTGAAAAAACGATAACCGTCGAGCTCGTTCGGGTACGGGTCACGGGGATCCGCGGAGCTTTCCGCAGTGCTCGACGGGCAGGGCGGCTGCGCGCGAGTGATCGTGAAGAAGGCCAGCGCAATCAGCAAAACAAGAAAAACACCTGAAGGCTTCATCGGTCAAAACTCCTTTCGAAACGGGTTTTCTTTGTTCAACATAAACCATCTGGCACGAGAGGTCAATGTTTTTCAATTTGATCTTTGAGCTTTGCGGCAATTCTCGGTTAGACAAACGCAAAACCGTTGACAGATCGACAAAACAAAATAAATCCGCCCAAAAATTAAGCGCCATACCCGAAAGCGGGAAAATCAGACCGGTCAGTCGTTGAAAGTCGGGCTGGGAATTGATGCGAATAAAGGCAGGCCCTCCGAATGTCGTGCCGAAGACCGGTTGGCGGCTTATTCACGGCCGTTATTGCATCACAAAATAAAATAATTTAATGACATTTCAGGCGAGTTTTCACAGCTGCAATAAATTTGTGGCGGATCTTGAGGTAAAATGAGACCGATACGTCTTTTCAGAGAACCCCGGGATTCAGTTAAGAACTGTTAGTTTGTTTTTATGAAATATTTCCGCAAAAGGAGAAATTAAAAACGAGTAAATGAATAAAAGATTAATATTGCTAGGATTTCTTTTGATTCAATGCAGCATCATTTCTTTTTCGCAGATAAAAAACGATGCCGGTTCGGCGAATAAAATCGATGAATGTGCAAAGGTCTTCACCGGTCTGGAATGCGATGTTTCGCTTTTTTCCTGCCCGCTGAATTATGCGATTGCCAGTGGCAGTTATCCTTGCGTCAAACAAATCGCCGACCGCGAGGGTGTGCCGTATATTCAAACAAAAACCTATCCGCCCGCCGCCATTCCGATCATAAACGCCGTTCTTTCCGGCCGTCTGGAAATTGTCAACTTACTATATGGATACAATTCCGATTTGGAGATAAAAGATGTCGTTTTTGAGAAAACCCCGCTTCGCTGGGCGAGTACGATGATCCAACCTCCGTACACAACAGATTCGGCCTATTTGCAGATTATGGATTTTCTGATCAAAAAAGGAGCGGACATCGACGCCATCGACAAATGGGGAGAAACGGCGCTAATCGAAAACGCCCGGTTGGGCAGATATGAGTACGTCAAACTGCTAATCGACAACGGGGCCAATCTGAACATTACGAATGGAAAAGGCGCGACGGCCCTGATGACCTCAACTGATAACCAGAAAATTCTGACTCTGTTGGCCCGGGCAAACGTAATGATCCGTGATCAGAATGGAAGGACCGCAATTTTTTACGCGATCGAACGCTGCCAGCCAAACAAGTTCAAAATGCTGCTGGCCCGTAACCGGGATTTATTAAAAATGCCCGACCGGGACGGATATCTTCCTTCGGAATTTGCGAATAAACTCGGGCTTCAAAATAATTGCCCTGAAATCGCGGTCCAGTTAAATGCAAAATGATTTTACAAGTTTTACTGCTTTAGTTTTAAAACGTGTAAAATCACCTGACGCACATTGTAAATTTCTAGAGTGTGTTTAAATTTTCGAAATAACGGCTGAAAAGGCGTCGTTGACGACAAAATTGGTTGAAACAATCAACCGCCCGAACGGCGAGCGGCTGCTTTTTGATCCACTAAAAACACTAAAAACACTAAAATTATTTCGTGTTTTTAGTGTTTTTAGTGGATCGATTAAAAATCGTTCGTGGCCTCAAACCATAAATTTAAACAGACTCTAAAGTCACCGAAGGTGACAACCAACTCGCTTCGCCGCCCGGGGTACCGCGAACGGAGTGTGCGAAACCCCGGGTTCGCCGGAGAAAATGATCCGTCGCTGAAGGCGACGAACAAACTGTGTGCATTGTTGCTCACCTTCAGTGAGCGATTGAATGACGCACAGACCCAGGGTGCCGCTCGCTTTGCTCGCTCTACCCCGGGCTATGCAGTTTGTCACCTTCGGTGACTCAGGAAAATCAATTACCGCGTAAGGTTAGTTATTGATATTTAGCCCGGCGGCTGAAATTCGATTGATGATCTCTGTTCCGATCGATCCGTCTTAAAAGCCGGCCTTTTCCGCTTGAAATAAGCTTTGGACCACCGCGGGCAATGACCTGGACCACCGCGGGCAGAAAGTCATACTGGTGCGGGCAGAAAGTCATACTGGTGCGGGCAGATAGTCATACTGGTGCGGGCATAAGGTTATACTGGTGCGGGCAGAGACTTATACTGGTGCGGGCAGAGACTTATACTGGTGCGGGCAGAAGGTTGGACCACCGTGGGCAGAGACTTGGACCACCGTGGGCAGAAAGTCGTTCTGGTGCGGGCAGAAAGTCGTTCTGGTGCGGGCAGAAAGTCGTTCTGGTGCGGGCCGGAAGTCATCCTTCGGGACGCCGGAGTCGTTGTCCGGGAATCGAAACGCGGCCGTTGTCGCGGGACCGTCGGATCGCCCGGCGGAGAAATCGAATCGACGGCCGGACATCTCGAAAGTCGCGAAAGACGGATCATTCCGGCCGGGGCGGCGGCTCCGGTGCGCGGGGCCGTCAGCCTGGTTTCGAAGCGTCGGATCGATATCGCTGACGGTTCGACCGTTCCCGACCGGCGGCCGGCGCGCGCCGCAAACGCCGTCCGGGCGACGGAATATCAGCCGAATTCGATCCGCCGGCCGGGATTTTCAAAAAAAAATATTTTTATTTAATCCGTTGTAAATAAATGTTTTGCGGCTGCCGTGAAAAAAAACTGCAAATTATTTTCGCCGCGGCCGGGTTTTGGTCCGCAAAGGCCGCCAAAAAATCCGTCTTATATAGTAGAGCGAATGTCGATTCGAAAACGGGCAGGTCGTCGGCGGGATCATCAAAACCCGGCGGCAAAAGGCCCTCGACGAAACCGAATTGCGCTCCGGTTCGGACGAACGTCCGACCGAATTTAAGAAAAAAAATCGGAGAATAAAAGGATGCACAAGTATCCCAAACATTACGAAGACGTGTTCGAACGCGCGCTCAGCGCTTTGAGGAATATGGCCGGCGACGCCAAATTCAAGGGCATCTCGGTCGCGGATTTCGCGGCGCAGGTCGAACGCAGTATGGGTTCGCGCCGGCGGCTGCGCGATCTCGACGACGAGACGATCCGGGAATTGACGAATCGCGAGAACGAGGACCTGAAAACCCTTGCGATGCTCGCCGACATCGTCGACGGCGTCGTCGGCCACGAGGATTTCGGCGACGACTCGGCGCTTTACGAAGCGCTCGGTTACGTCCGCAAATCGCAGCGCAAATCGGGCCTCACGCGGAAGAAGCGCAAGCCGGAAGAAACGAAATAACGGATTTCGGATTTCGGATTTCGGATTTCGGATTGTTCGAACAGCTTCCGTTTAACCGATCGCGACGGTTGACGGATGAGAACAGTTTCGAGATCCGAGGTCTGAATCTGAAAGGGCATTATAAAAGCGGCCGGGGTTTGGAACTCGGATTTTCCACGAAAAACCCTTTTGAGTGCAATTCACAAGACGAACATTGAATTGTCGAACCGTCGATAACCGAAGCCGCCAGTAAAATACAACTGAAGAGAAACCGCCCGCGCGCCCCGCAAGGCAATCCGCGCGGGCGGTTTCGTTTGTCACGGTTCGCGATTTGCCGCCCTTTCCCGATGAAAGGTTTGATCCGGCCCCGGAGTTTATAGTAAAGTCAACGAACGACGAACCGACACGATGTCCGACCTGACGCTCGCCAAAATCAACACGCCCGAGATGCGGAACCTGATGCGGGGAATCCCGTTCACGATTGAGGACCTCGACGCCAACGACGAGGGCTTTCTGTCGGCGCGTCAGATAACGGAACTCAAGGCCAAAACCGATCTCTACACGGCGCTCGGCGTACTGGCGGCGTTTATGAGTTTTTGTCTGGCGACGATCCTGTTTTACCTCGCCAACGATGTGGCGACGATGACGGCGCTCAAGATCATCAGCCTGATCGTTTTCGCGGTTTCGATGTTCGCCGTGACGCTCGGCCTCAAGCTCGGCCGGCGCGTCCGGCGCGGTTCGGGCGTCAAAACCGTCGAGGGAAAGGCCGAGCTGAGTTTATCGGTTTCGACGACCGGCGAAGCCCCGGTCTACAGCCTGCGGATCGGCGGCGCGGAGTTTCTGCTCACCAAAGAAGCCTATCTGTCGTTCGCGCCGGGCGAATACCGCGTCTATTATTATCAGCTGATCGGAAAGGTTCTTTTGTCGGCCGAAAAGACCGGCTGAACGGCGGGTTGAATCTCAAACGTTTTCGGCCTAAACTAAACAGATTAATCGATTACCCAAGCAATCCGCGCGGCCTTTTACGACCCGCGGCGGATGCCCGGAGGCGAAAATAATGATCGAAGGACTGCAATATAACTGGGACGAAATGCCCTTTGAAAATGTCGGTGCGGGCATCGAACGGCAGATGATCGTCGGCGAGCGAATGATGATCTGCCGGCTGCGGTTCGCGCCGCTGACGGTGACGCCCGCGCACGAACATCCGCACGAGCAGATGACGATCATCGAAAAGGGCCGCGTCCGGTTCACGCTCGGCGAAGAGCAGAAAATCTTCGGCCCCGGCGACGTGCTCCATTTCCCGTCGAATTTCTGGCACGGCGCGACGATGCTCGAAGAGGAAGTGATCCTGATCGACATCTTTTCGCCGATCCGCGAAGACTTTCTGGACTGAGCCCCGATTTGATAAAAAAAATCCCAATTACCGGTCACTATATCCGAAGCGAACCGCAAAGTCGGATCAGATTTGTCTCGATAAAGCCGCACCAAAAGAAAAAGGTTGTGTTGGAAGCACAACCTTTTTCATCATTTTACCGTTTGCCGAAGAATTTACGGCGTCCCGACGAAATCCAGATCGGAAATGCTGTCGGACACCGTCACCAGCCGCGGGGTGAAACGGTAGGCCTTATCGTCGACATTGATCGTGTAGGTCTCGCCGACATTGACATTGTCGATCTGATAATTGCCCATAATACCGGTTCTCACCGAACGGGTCTGGCCGTTCGAACTGGTGATCGAAACCCGGGCGCGGTAAACGCCGGTGCCGTTTGGCGCGAGCACCCGGCCGCTGATCGAAGCGTTGGCGGCCGTCGGAAGCGCCGTGCCGAGCGTCCAATCCGAGAAGGAGCGGATGCCGTGGATCAGCGCGGTGTTCAGCGTGCGGTCGAAGGTGACGAACTGCGGCCCGTAGACGTCCGTCACCACGCCGCCGTTGATCTTGATCAGGTTGAACGTGTTTTCGTCGCCGATCACGTCGCCCTGCAGATAATGGAACGTCAGTTCGGTGGTCAGTCCGCTGCCGCTCAGGGTCCAGTAACGCGCGATCGCCGACATCGGATCGGGGACGTTCGGATGAAGGCCCTGCACGGCGCTGATCGTCAGGGTGCCGGTTCCGGCCGTGACGTTGACATTGACCGGCGAATAGCCGTTGGCCGTTCCGACGTCGTAAGTGAACGAACCGAGCCCGGTAAAGGTCTTGGCGATCTTGCCGATCACGTGGCCGCTGGTGCGCGAAACGGTGCCGGTCGTGCCGAGCGCCAGCGTGTTCGCGCCCATCGAGACGTTGCCGTTCGTCAGGGTCAGAATGCCGTTGACGTTGGCGGTCGTGTTGAACGTCACGCCGGCGGCGTTATTGATCGTCAGATCGTTGAACGTCGGGACGGCAGTGCCGCCGACGGTTTGATTGGCCGCGCCGTTAAAGAGCACCTGACCGCCGGCCGCCGGACTGTTGACGGCTTCGGCGAAGCTGCCGTTTAAGGTTCCGTTATCGGTGAAGTTGCCTTTGACCGTCAGAACATTGCCGCTCAGGATCAGCGAAGAACCGACGCCGATCGTCACGTCGCCGTTGGCCGTCACGTTTCCGCCGAGCGTTTTCGCGGCGTTGCTCGTCGTCAGGTTGTTGTAGGTGAAGACCGGAATGGTCTGCGCCCCGGCGCCGTTGAAATTGACGGTGTTGCCGGTGATCGTGTGGCCGGTCGCCGAACCGGTCGTGAAGACCGAGGCGATGCCGACGGTGCCGGCCGGCAGCACTTTGTTAAAGTTGCTGAAGGTCAGGTTGCCGTAGTTGGCGGCCAACACGGTCTGCCCGTTCGAAGCCTGGTTGTAATTGACCGTTCCGGTGGCGGCGCTCGAAAGCGTCCCGGCGGTCGCCGTGGCCGGGCCGTTGAGGGTCAGCGTGTTGGTGCCGACCGCCAGCGTTCCGGCGGCCAGGCCCAGAGTGCCGTTGACGGTGACGCTGCCGCCGAGCGACGCGCCGGCCGAATTGGCGATCGTCAGTCCTTCATAGGGGAAGACCGGCACGGTTTGGGCCGTGGTGCCGTTGAAATTGATGTTGCTGCCCGTCACCGTGTGACCGCCCGCGCTTCCGGGCGTAAACGTGCCGGATATACCGACGGTCGACGTGGGCAGAACCTTGTTGAAATTGCTGAAGGTCAGATTGCCGTAATTGCCCGCGTAAACGGCCTGTCCGTTCGAGCCCTGATTGTAGATAACCGTTCCCGTGGGGCTGCTGGTTAAGACTCCGCCGCCGGTCCCGGTGATAACGCTGTTCAGCGTCAGGGTGTTCGTCGAAACATTGAAAGTGCCGTTTTGCAGGGTCAGCGTGCCGTTGATGATGGCCGCTCCGCTTAACGTGGCGCCGTTGGAATTATTCAAACGGGCGCTTCCATAAGTCGTTCCGCTGAACCCCTGGAGCGATCCTCCGACATAATCGACCAGCAAATTGGTCAATGTTTTATTGGTAATCGTATATTGAGTCAAAAAGTCGTTGGTTCCGCTGACCTTGGTAACCCTGATAGTCCCGTTGCCGGTCAGGGTGCCGGTTCCGCCCACGACGATTGCCGCTAACGGATTCGAAGTGGCGTTGGCATTGACGGTCAGGTTTCCGTTGACGTTGATGTTATTTTGAATGTTCAGCGGCTGCGACGTATTCGAAACGGTCAAATTATTGAACGTCGGGACTGAACCACCGTAGATCTGCTGGGTGCCGGCTCCGCCGAAATCAAAGGAACTGGTGCCGGCCGTGAACGTGCCGCTCGAAAAATGGAAGTCCTCGCCGAGATTGACGGTCGAGGAACCGGCCGACAGCGTGCCGCCGGCGATGCTCAGCTCGCCCGGAATCGTCACGGTGCCGCTGAAGTTGGTCGTTCCGCCGGTCAGCCGGACTTCCGCCGCGTTGGCCGGGAAAGTGTCGCCGCTGAACGTGATGCCGTTGACGTTGACGATCCCGCCCGAAACGAACAAACCGCCGCCCTGCACGTCGGCGTCGTTGCCCGAGATGGTCGGAGTGTTCAAGGTCAAAGTGCCGTTCGAGTGATGGATCGCGCCGCCGTTTTCGGTGGTCGTCGTGCCGTTGCCGTTATTGGTGAACGAAACCGTCGAGGCGACCGTCGTCGTGCCGCCGGCATTGTTGTGATAAAGCCCGCCGCCGTCGCCGCTCGCGTTGTTGTCGGCGTCGGCGTCGTTGCCGTTGAACGCGGCCCGGGTCAGCGTGTCGGTCGCGCCGCCCAGCACCGCCAGGCCGCCGCCGTGAAGATTGGCATTGTTTTCATTGACCGTGACGCTGGTCGTCGAGCCGATGACCAGCGTTCCGGCCGTTCCGAAGTTGGTATCGTTGTAGTAGATGCCGCCGCCGGTGGTGGTCGCCGTGTTGCCGCTCACCGATCCGTTGTCGATGTTGATCGCGGCGACGTTGCTCGGCGTGACCGCCGCCCGGAAAGCGTGGGCGATGCCGCCGCCGTTGACGCCGACGTTCAATTGACCGCCGCCGGTTCCGCCGACCGTGCAGTTGGTGACGTTGGTCGTCCCGCGGTCGCGGAAGATGCCGCCGCCGTCGCCGCCGCCCGAGTTGTCGCTGTTGGCGGTGTTGCCCTGAATGACGACGCCGCTCAGGGTCAGGAACCGGCCGACGTTGACCGTATCGTTGTCGCCCCAGACCGCGCCGCCGTCGTCGCGCGCGGAATTGCCGGACATCGTGCCGCCGGTCACCGTCACCGCGCCGTTAAAGGCTTTTAACGCGCCGCCGTCGTCGTGCGAGATATTGTTCGTAAAATTCGTGTTGGTGATCGTGCCGGTGTTGTTGTCGAAGTTCGCCGCGATCGCGCCGCCGTCGACGTCGGTCGCCGTCCCCGAGAAAACGCTGCCGGTGCGGGCTTCGTTGCCGGTGAACGACGAGGCCGAAACGGTCAGCGTCGCCGGCGTGCTCGCCAGAAACTGGAGCGCGCCGCCCGGACCGGCTTTGCCGATGTTGTTCGTGTTCGTCACGCCGCTGTAGGAAATCGAGGCGTACTGGTCGAAAACTCCGCCGGTATCGTGGTCGGCCTGATTGCCGTTGAACGTGCAGGTCGTGCAGGAAAACGTCGCCCGCGTGCCGGATTGGCCGAAGCCGTCGTAGCGGATCGCGCCGCCGCGCGCGAAATTGCCGGCGCCCGTGCCGGTATTGTTGTCCTCGCGGACGTTGCCGTTCTGGATGATCAGATTCGACATCGAGACGTCGACCTTGACGCTGCCGCCGAAGCCGCCGCCGAAAATTCCGTCCATCCCGATGTCGAAGATCCGGTCGGTCGTCGCGCCGCCGCCGTTCGGGTCGGCCGTAAAGGTTCCGCCGGAAATGGTGTTGCCGCCGACCGCGCCGGTGATCGTCAGGCCGCTCGAATTGGAGCCAAGCGGGGTCGTGCAATCCTGACCCGCAGTCAAAGTGCAGGAAATATCGAGGTCGCCGCTCGCATGATCGTTCGTCCCGAGCGAATCGTCGTCCGGGTTTCCGGTGTTGAGCGTGATGTTGATGCCGCTGTTGATGACGATCGAATCAGCGCCGCTCAGGCGGTTGGCTTCCATAATCGCGGCGCGCAGCGTGCAGACCGCGCCGGCGGTCGCGCAGACGCCGTTGCCCGGATTGGAGTCGACCGCGTCGCCGTTGCTGTTGACCGTAAAACTGGCCTGCGGGGCCGTCACCAGCGTCCGGACGTTTCCGTCCTGACCCAAAATCAGGAGATCCTTGCCGGTATCGAAATTAAACCGGCCGGAAGTGACGGCGATCGGCGCCGTGTCGGCGTTGAACGAGTAGGTTTGACGCAGGCCGCGGTAATCGACCGCCTGCGGGTATTTCTGGTTGAGATCCTGTTGAAAGACTATCGGCATCACGACGACCTGATTGCTGTCGGGATCGAGCAGAATCAGATCGTCGCCCGCGATGTCGGCGACCTTGCCGCTCGTCAGAACGGCCTTCGAATTCGCCAGTGCTCCCGGGTTGGCGCCGTAAAACGAATCGGCTTCGGTCCAGCTTGTCCGGCTCAACGCCATTTTCTGCGGCGTCTCGCGGATGAATTCCTTCGGGATCAGATTCCTGATGCGTTTCGGTATCCGCATTCCTTTCTGCATCTTTTCATAGGCTTCCATTCCCCAGAGCTCGTATTTGGTGACCGGCCGGGTGTCGAGCTCGCCGCGCTGCAGAATATGGACGGTGCCGTCGTCGCTCAAAACGGCGAGCTCGCTCCGGTAATCGCGATCGGGAATAAAATCGCCGAGGATCACCGAGCGGACGCCGTAGCTCAGCGGCAGGCGAAGCGGTTCGGGTTGCGAGTCCTTATCTTCGCTGCCCGAAAAGATCACGATCTCGTTCGGGGTCGAAACGGCGATGTCGCCGAAATCGTTATCGTCGAGCTGACCGACCGAGATCGTGCGGATATCGCCTGAAATTTGCCTGACACGCGGTTCGGCATTGAAGATGTCGCCGATGCTCTCGTAAACGTAGAGATTCGACAGACCGTCGCCGGCCGCGGCGACGACGACGTCCGGCAGACCGTCGGGATGATCGACGTCGCCCGTCGCCAGCGCGCTGATGCTGCCCTCGACCGCGATCGTGCGCGGCGCGGCGAAATTTCCTTTTCCGTCCCCTTCCAGAAGATAAAGCTCGTGACCGCCGGCGGCGGCCGCGAGAATGTCGACCCGGCCGTCCCGCGTAAAGTCGCCGGTCACCACGTAATCGGCCGAAACCGGCAGCGGGAAAATTCTCGCCTCCCGGCGGAAGGGCGAAAGAAAGCGCAGATCGCGGATCGCTTCCCAGGCTTCCTGGGTTTGCGGCGCGAACGCGTTGATGTCGCCCATCTGCAGGGAAACCGAGCCCTGCCGGCCGATCAGCAGATCGTTGATTCCGTCGCCGTCGATGTCCGCGACGGTCATCGTGCGGGCTTCGGAATTGGCCAGACTGTCGTCGCCGGGGATCGCAAAAGTTCCGTTGAGCCGGAATGTCTCGCTGCCTTGCGGTCTGCTTTTTAATAATTCGCCCGGGCTTTCGGAGTTTACTGTGTCGGCTGAAATACAAAGGCCGGTGCAAAGCAGCGCGACGGCCAAACCGTAGACGAAATTCTTGGGGATAAACTGAAGATTCATTCTGAGCTCCTTTTGGAAAACGGAAAAATAAAGGTCTGATTAAGTAAAACGAAACCGAAATCCGGAAAATCAGTTTCTCGGCGGAAAAATGCCCTGCAGTGCAATGATGAAATTCATCGTCAGATAAGGCTGCATATTGTTATGGGGAAAATCGCCGCCGGTCGGATAAGTGCCCAGGGCTCCCATCAATTGATTCGGAGGGCCCGAGTTGTAAGGCCGGGAATTGGAACGGCCGGGGTAGTTGCTGACGGGCGTGTCCTTCTGTCCCGCGGCCAGCGCCGTCGGACGCGCCTGATAGTTGTGATTGTGAGCGGGAATTTCGCTTTGCAGAAGCGTGACGGTTTCGACGCCGCCTTCTTCACCGAGATCGTGAAGCGATAAACCGGGGCCCTGTCCCGGATGCATCGGAACCCGCCCCTGAAGATCGGGCAGGGCAAAGTTAGATTTGCCGTTTCCGCCGTAGGTCGTTCCCAGCAAAGAGAAAAGGGCGGTGTTCTGGGAAAGCGGTAAAATCTGGCCATTACAAAATGCCCAGCCGGTCGGAGCAAAGTTAAAACCGACAATTCTGATTTCTGCTACAAATTGGTCTGACATATTTTCTCCTGAACTAACTCTGGGAAGGAAATATTCCCTGTAACGCGACGCAAAAACTCAAAACCAGATATGGCTGCATATTGGCATGAGCCTGACTGCCGCCCTGGTTGGTGATGACCCCGGCGGCCATCGCCGCATTGGCGCTGGTATTGTAAACAGTGCTGTTGTCGGCCGATTGGCCCCAGTAATTATTGGGGCCGGCGGTCGCGGCGTTGTTGGTGTCGCCGGTCGAAACCTGAATCGCGTGATTATGGGCCGGCAATTCGGAAATAGTTAACGTATGCGCGACTTCACCGGCTCTTTCGCCCTGCGTATGACCGTTCCCGAAATGCATCGGTACCCGGCCTCGTAAATCGGGGAGCGCAAAATTTATCTGGCCGTTGCCGCCGTAAGTGGTTCCGAACAGAGAAAAAAGGGCCTGATTCTGGTTGATCGGCAGCAGCTGGCCGTTGCATAACGCCCAACCCCGGGGCGCAAAAACAAAACTCATCAATCTGATTTCGCCTAAAAACGGATTTGCCATGAATAACTCCTTTGATTAGGTCGGGGACGGAAAAACCCCGAACATTGAAATAATAAAATCCACGCAGAGATACGGCTGCAGATTTTCGTGCGGCTGATTGCCGCCCGTCGACTGAATCGATGCCGCATTCATAGGTTGGAGCGGAGCGGCCACGTTGACATAGACCAGCGCCGTCGTGTTGGCGGCCGGAACGGCGTTGAGCGGCGACGAATTATTGCCCGGATTCGAGCTGCAGCCGGCCGGATGACTATGCGCGGGAATTTGCTGAACGGTCAGCGTGACCTGTTCGACCCCGGCCGCTTCGCCGATAATATAGGTCGGCAGACCGGGCCCGGTGCCCTGATGAATCGGCACCCGGCCGCGGAGGTCGGGCAGCGCAAAAGTGCTTTGCCCGTCGCCGCCGTAAGTCGTTCCGATTAAGTTGAACAGCGTTTCATATTCGGATATGGGGATCAGCTGGCCTTCGCAAAACATCCAGCCGGCCGGCGCAAAGTTACCGGCAAACATCCTGATTTCACCCACATAAGGTAGTCCCATAAATTTCTCCTTACTTTATTTATCTAAACTGTTGCGGTTAAATCCCGGGTTCCGATCCGGCGGCATTCCCAAAGCTGGTACACGCCCTCGTCGTCGATGATCTCAAAACCCAATTCATTAAATAAACCGACCGATCGATTAAAGCTTTCCAGATAAATTCGGACCGGCTTGGTCGCCTGCTTCAGGATATCCGTAATTATTCGCTTTCCGAGTCCCTTGCCGCGCCGTTCCGGTAAAATTGTCAAATCGATGATTCGAACTTCGTCCGCCAATTCGGAAAGGTAGAGGCGTCCGACCCGTTCGCCCTCCAGCTCGATAATTTTGAAAGAATCGGGAGGATATTTCGATGTGTAATGCTGGTGCTGGGCCTCGAACTGAAATTTGATGAAAGCGTTTTTCTGTTCGTCGTTCCAGGGCACAAGCGCCATTTCATCAGCACGCGTGGAAGCGTAAAGTGCCAACAAAAAAGGTTCATCAGAGCGAGTGATGGGGCTGAAACTCAATCTCATCGATAAATTTGGATTATAAACTAAACTTTAACTTGACTTAGACATATTCTGTCATTTTGGAAAAAAATGCAAATTTGTCTTGCATTGTAAGTAAAAACTCGGTTACTTTTTCTAAAGACTCCGCAAAATTCCAATAGGATACAAAATTATACAAATGAAATTAACGAGAAGAGATTTTGTCAAAATCAGCGGTATATCGGCTCTTGCCGGTTTTGGTCTGTCGGGCAGGGCTTTCGCCGGAATCGGGGAAGATTCGCTGGCCGTCCAAAGCTCCAAGTCTTTCCGGCGGCTGATCGGGACGGATTTTTACATCTGGCGCGAAAATTTTGCGACTTCCGCCAGGCTCGTGAAATTACAGGAATTTTCGAAATCGGCTCCGAACGGGGAATGCTTTGCGCTGATTTTCGAGGTGCCGGTCAAACAGATCGAACAGGCGACATATTATGTCAGCCATCCGGAAATCGGCAATTTCGAGCTGTTTCTGACCGAAGGCCTGAACGGCCGGCGAAGGGCGCTGATTGCCACGTTCAACCGGATTTAGCGGTTCAAACTAAATGATCCGGTTAAAGCCGGCTTCATATTGATATCCTTCCTGATCGACGCCGATCGGAACCAGAAACAACTCGCCGTCGCCCAGCTTTTCGTGACGCAGCTGAAAAATGCCCTGGCCCAAATAATTTTCTTTCGGACCGCGGAAAACCAGCGAAAACATATCCTGATTCGGGCCGCCGGTTTTTCTGACGACATCCCTCAGTTCGAGCTCCAAATTAAAATCGGTCAGCAAAAATTTGGTATTTGTCTGGGTCGCGTAATCTTCGTAATTTAGTTTATCGAGCATTTTTCCATTCCATTTCGAGATAACTGCCGGTGTCGTTGACGATCGTGAAACCCTGACGCCGGTAAAGACGAATCGCGCCGTGATTGGTCGTGAAAACCATCAACGAGACGGTCTCGCTTTCGGCTTTGAGCTTTTCCAAAATAAAACCGCCGATGCCCCGGCCGCGCGAGGCGCGCAGGATCGCGATATCGATCAGATGAATATTATTTTCATGGCGGTCGATCAGCAATCGTCCGACCCGGTCGCCGGCCAGTTCGATGATCGAATGTTCGGCGCCCGGGAAGCGCCCGCCATAGGACTGCTTTTGGGCCATATACTGCATTGTCAACAAAGGCTTTAGCTGTTCCGCAGAGAGGCCGGCCATCAAAAATTCATCGCCCCGGACATCGAAAAACAACTCCTGAAGAAAGGCTTCATCGGCCGGCGTCGCCGTTCTGAGCAAAAGATTATCCACGTTTCAAATATTTGTTGAAAGCGACGAAACTGTCAAATCGATCTTTTCAAAAACGGAATTCCGGTCTTCGAAGCAGACAAATCGTAAACTGTCAGGGGCATTGACGGGTAGCTCGTTTGCTGACAATATTTGAAGAACTGATGAGCGACGAAAAAGAACCATCTCGCCCGAAACTGGAAATTTGCGTGCTTGGCAGATTTCGGGTGAAGATCGACGGCGACCCGGTCGATGAAAAGCGGTGGGGACGCCGGTCGGCCAAATCGCTGGTGAAATTGCTGGCTCTCAAACCGCATCACGCCCTTCACCGCGAGCAGATAATGGATTTGCTGTGGTCGGAAGAGCCGGCGGAAACGGCCCTGAACAGTTTGAATAAGGCGATCTACGGAGCGCGCCGGGCGCTCGAGCCCGGTCTGGCGAAAGGCGCGCATTCCGGTTTCATTCTGACGCAGAGCCAGCAGATCATTCTCGATTCGCCCGGAATGCTGGTTGTCGATCTCGACGAATTCGAAAAACTCGCTAATTATGCGCTCCTGAACGGCGATCTGCGGGCCGGACAAAAAGCCGTCGAAGCCTATTGCGGCGATCTGCTCATCGAAGACATCTACGAAGACTGGATTTACACGCGCCGCGAATCGGCGCGGATCCTGTTTCGCAAAATCGCGACCAAAACGGCCGAGCTCTATGCCGCCGCGGGCGAATCACAGGCCGGCGTCCAGATTTTGAAAAAGCTCGTCGCCGAGGATCCGACTGACGAATACGGACAGCGCCTGTTGATGCGGATTTACGCGGAAACGGGCAGTAAATTTCAGGCCGCCAAGCAATTCGAGCAGTGCCGCGCGGCCCTCCGAAATCTCGGCCTGAATCCGGAAACCGAAACCGCCGAGCTCGCCGAGCAGATCAAACACGGCGGGATCGTGCCGACCCCGACCGGTCAGGACCGTTTCATCCCGCCGGCGGCCGGTTCAACGCCGCGCGTCACGCCGCTGACCTTTCAAAACGGCCGGATCAAATCAGCGAAATTTTTACCGGGTGGCCAAACGATCCTTCTGGGCGCGGCCTGGAACGGGGCGGTTCGCGAGCTTTACACGCTGGAGCTCGGAGCCGGAGAAAACCGGCCTTTGGGAATAACCGACGCGGCGGTTCTAGCGGTTTCGGCGGAGGGCGCGGCGGCGGTGCTCCTGAACGCCAGACCGATCGGATTTTACAGGGTCGGAACTTTGGCGAAAGTGCCGGCGACGGGCGGTTCGGCGGTCGAGATTCTGGAGGACGTCCACTGGGCCGACTGGCATCCTTTGAAAAGCCGCGATCCCCGGCTGAAAGACGCCGAAAAGCTCGCCGTCGTGCGCGACGGAAAAGGGAAAAATCGTCTCGAATTTCCGGTCGGCCGCGTGATCTGCGAAACCGAAGGCTGGTTCGGGCATCCGCGTTTTTCGGCGGACGGAAAAAAAATTGCTTTTATCGAACATCCGTTTGTCGGCGACGACCGCGGATTCGTTGCCCTTGTCGATTTGGAGAGCGGCAAAAATGCGGAGAAGAGGATTTTGACCCGTTTGTATTCAAGCATCCAGGGCGCGGCGTGGTCGACGGATGAGATTTGGTTCTCGGCTTCGCGGCAGGGCAGCGGCCGGTCGATCAAAGCGGTCGATCTCAAAGGCGAAACGCGGACCGTTTATCGGGCGACCGGAAACCTGACGCTGCACGACGTTTCGGCCGACGGACGGGTTCTGGTGACGGACGACAAGACCCGCGTGCCGCTCGTCGCGCGGCGGGCGGACGAGGAAAACGAGCGCGATCTTTCGTGGCACGACTGGACTTTGCCGAGGGATCTGACCGACGACGGCGAAACGCTTTTGTTCGAGGAAGGCGGTTTGAGCGGCGGCGATAAATTCGCCGCTTACACGCGGAAAACCGACGGTTCCGGCGTCAAAAAGATCGGCGACGGCTCGGCGCTCGCGCTCTCGCCCGACGGAAAATACGCGCTGCTCCGATTATACGGCCCGAACCGCCTCGCGCTGGTCCCGACCGGCGCGGGCGAGACCGTGGAGCTGGAATCCGATCCGGCCGCGCCGCTCGAATACGACGTTTACGCCTGCTTTTCGCCGGACGGCAAACAAATCCTGTTCACCGCGACCGATCCCGGCGGGCGGAAGATGATTTTTGTTCAGGACCTCGGCGGCGGAAAACCCGTCCCGTTCGCGGCCGCCGAAAAAGGCCTCAAGATGATCTCCTCCCGGCCGTTCTCGCCTGACGGCCGATATTCGATCTTCACCGATCGGGAAAACCGGCTGACGCTCTACCGGATTTCGGACGGCGGGACGGCGCCGCTTCGAGGTCTCGAAAAGGATTTCTGGCTGATCCGCTGGGCCGCCGGTGGCGAACAAATTTTCGTCTGGCGGCGCGGCGAAATTCCGGCCGTCGTCTACAAATACGATCTCCGAAGCGGAACAAAAGAAGAGTGGCGGCGGCTGATGCCGAAAGACGCGGCCGGCTTTTCTCAAATCGGGGCGATCAAACTCACGCCCGACGGCCGGACCTGCGCCTATTGCTACCTGCGCGAATCCTCCGATCTCTATCTCCTCGAAAATTTAAGATAATTTTTCCCGAATTTTCAAAAAAAAAAAAAACTTCCGAAAGGCCCGGTTTTTGGAAGTTTTTTGGAAGTTTCGGCGGTTATTCTCGAATCGTTCTTAGAAAAGGCAATTATTTATGATAACGCGCAAATCCTTCTTTATCCGGTGGCTTTTATATCGCAATGAAGAAGACCGACAGGTCGAGAAGTCCGTGATCGATATCGAGCATATCCAGAGCGGCGGCCGCCAGCGCGTTTCGAGCCTTGAAGAAGCGAGCCGCTGGATGCAGGAAATCGAGGCGGACGGAAACGAAAAAAAAATAGAGGAGATTAACGAAAGTTAGAAAAACAACAATGAAAGAAACATCAGTTAAGAAAAGCCCCGAAAACAGGATCGCCGTGTTATTGATGACGGCCGGTTTATGCGTCGTCTGGCTGACCGGCTGCTCGCAGGTCAACGATATGGTCAACAGCAGCAAAGCCGGGCATGCAAATACGGCGGCCAACACGAACGCGGCGGCCAACACGAACGCCGCCGGCAGCGCGAACGCCAATGCGGCGGCCAATACGAACGCCAACCCCAGCGCCAGCGCCAACACCGATAACAAGAACTCCAACGCGAAGGTCGAGAACACGAACGCGGCGCCCGAACCGGCCGGCACGCCGAAACCGCCCGAGGTCAAGGCTTTCGAAAGCAATCTCAACGGAAGCTGGGCCAGCGACAACGAAAGGGTGGTTTTCAGTAAAGACGAATTAAAATTTTACGATAAACAGGGCTCTACATCGCCGTTTCTTACGTGGAAATATAACGCCGTGGACGCGAAAACAGTTGAAATTACCGATGAAAAGGGTCAGAAATCAAAGGCGACAATGACTTTTGAAGATAACAACACGACACTCAGATGGCAGGATAAGATGGGCGATTTCACATATAAACGCGAAGCCGCCAAACCGTAAGGACGATTAGGGTAATTTGTCCGCCAAACGGACGATTGCCGGGAGAAAACGAAATGAAAAACTTTACTTTTATCGCATTAACTTTAACCGCCGTGCTTTCGGTTTCGGCATTTTTCAGCCGGCCGGCCGAGGCGCTGGCCAAGCCGGTCCTGTGCAAGGTCACAAAAAACAACGCCGGTTTCTTTATCGAGGCGACCGAGAAAACCGTCAAGCTGAAAAGAGGAACGGTTCTCAAGTGGTCGATCTTCGATATGCAGCAGGGCCTGATCGTCGTCGAAACGAAAATCGGCGGCAAATGGACGCGCGGCGAAATCCTGATGGAAGATACGTCCTGCCGGTAGGCGATCGCGATCAAAACAAAAAAAAATGCGAACTGGATGCGGTCGACGATTTCAGGGACCGCATCCGCTAATTGAAAACATATGAAACAATCAAAAAACAACAATTTTTCGCGGCGGTTATGCGGTCTGGGAATCGCCGCCCTGACGGTCTTTTTGGCAATCGGATGCGGGCGGACGAACAATCCCGCGAACGCCAATACGGCGGCGAACGGCAATACCGCCGTCAATGCCAACGCCGACAAACCCGCTTCGACGCCGGCCAATTCGGCGGCGGCTTCCCCGGCTTCCGCCGCGTCGCCGATCGAGCAAAAGGCGAACGTCATCGTCGGCAAATGGGAAACGACCACCGCTTTGGACGACAAGATCGCGTTCGATTTCGGTCAGCCGAAAAAAGAGGGCGACACTTTCGTCGGAACTTATAAATTCATCGTCAACGACGACACGAGCGAGCCGCCCGCCAAATACGTCGTCTCCGGCGACAAGATGATCAAGTTCTACAATGAGGAGGGCAAGGAATACCCGCTCATCAAGGTTTCCGTTTCCGACGACGGAAAAACCCTCACCTATTACGATCAGAAAGGCGGGACCAGCAAGCTGACGAAAGCGACCGGCGCGGTCAAGCCGGCCGCCGCGTCGGAAGAGAAAGCGGACTGCGAAATCAAAAAGGACGACGCCGAATTTTTCGTCTCGGCGACCGAAAAAACTGTCAAGCTTAAAAAAGGAACGCCGCTTCGGGTGAGCGACGCCCCGATGAATCAGGGCATCATCACCGTCAAAGCCAAAGTCGGGAACGACTGGACCGCGGGCGAGATCCCGCTCGACGACACGACCTGCAAATAAACAGTGCGCCGATTCAAAATCATAGCTCGGGGTCGGCAAACAAGAGTGTCACAAAAGGGAAGGGGCAGGCGTTAAGATCTGCTTTTTCGATTGCAAAACGATTAATCTTCCCAATCGGGATATTGGGGCGGCGCTTTACCGTGCGTTTCTAAAATCTGCGGGGTTTTGCGCCCGGCGCTCTGCGGCTCGATATTTTCAAACTCGACGTCAAATCGCCACGAGTCGCCGAAGTCGAACAGGTATTCCATCACTTCGCCTTTTTGCAGCGGCAATTCGCCGATCGTGAATTCGTCGGTCGAGGGCCGTTTATCAAGATATGGATGTCCGATTCTTTCTCTGATCCCGAAACGATCGCGGAAGGAAAATTCGTGTAAATGATCGTTGTCAAACTGAAAAGCGGCCAGAATCGCCTCGCTTAAAACATCGAGCGAGTCGTCGAACGAGACGGCGATCCGGCGCCACGTTTTTTTTCCGAGCGAGACTTTGAAAATGTAAACGCCCGGGATGGTTTCCGCCGGCGACAGGCGAAAACAGCCCCGCCATTCGGGAAAATATGATCCAAAGGAAGGTTTTAGGGTATCAAATGCCAATCGGTCGTGTTCGCCGAAAAATTCCTCGTTACCCCAGTTGAAATCGAGAGCCTCAAACGTCAGCAGGAGCTGAGCCACGACGGCGCTGCCGAAACCCGTGCCACCGATTTTCTCGATAATCCAGCTTCGGCCCTGTTGCCCGGCGCCGCTTTCGATTTCGAGCCAGCCGAACATTTCGGCCAGAGCGATGTTGTGGAGACCGAAAAAGGACAGCCCGTAATCGCGGAATTTCGGGTTGCCTTCGATTTGCAGGCCTTCGGCCGGGATTTGTTCAAACAGGCGGACGAGATTAGAAAGCGTGTGGTGATACCAGCCGCCGCCACCCCGTTCGCCCAGGATCTCCGGCGAGCCGCGGACGATCCACCCTTCGAGTAAAGTAAAATACCGCTCGGTTGCGTTCAGTTCGTGCCAGGCGCTCAAAGCCTCGGTCTCTAAAACAAAAATCTTATCCCGGCCTCGATTTTGCAGTCCGATCAAACCGAGGGCGCGTCCAAGCAGAAACAACCCATTGATATTAGGATAAGATTTCTGCTGGGGTCTCTTGAGGGCAATTTCGACCGGTTTCGCAAGCTGCGCGTTCAGTTCGCCGAGCGAATCCATCGGCAGCAGGTGATTGATGCCGCTCGCCTTCAGTTCGCGCTCGCGAACGAAATTCAGAAATATCCCGAAATCGCGCAGAATGCTGCCCGGCTGGTTTTCGTCAATGGTTTGGTGGCGCAGAAGTTTCCCGGCGGCGGGCGAAAAAGCGGCTTTCATATTTTGCCTCAATCTCCCAAAGAAATTATCTTTATTTAAAGGTATATATTTCATTATCGATGAGCAAACGCCGATTTCAAAAAGAAACCGAAAACACCGCATCCGAACATCGCCCCCTAAATGAATGGATGGCGGAATTGCGTGACCGGCTGGCTCGAAAAGAGCCGGAATTGCTGGCGGCGGTTTTACCGGCGCTGACGGCTTATCCGGGCGACGGGAATCTGATTTTGATGGCGGCTGTTGCCGCCCTGCTCGACAATAAGCCCGCTCAAAGCCAGATTTACATTCAGCGTTTCAGGAAACGCTTCGTGCCTTTCGAACACGAGGACAAATTGCTGAACGCCATCGCGCTCGCGCAGCAGGGACGCTGGATCCAGGCGCGGCAAATCATCGAAAAATACGGCGAGGGGGAGATCAATCGCTCGTTCATACATTTGCCCGGCGCCTGGAACCTGCGTGTTTTCTTTCTCGGCTGGACCCGAAAAATCGAGCGCGAAGCGAAACGACAAACCGCCGCCGCTCTCAAAGACGGGCAGCGCAAACGCGGCAAAACGGCCCGGCCGGAAATTGCCAAAAAAGAAGAATCGAAACCCGTCGCGGAATCGGTCGGCGCCATTGAGATTCCGCCGCTGCCGCGATACGAGATGCGGATTCCCGTGAAATTGAATCTGCCGGAAAACCTGCTCGCCTCCATCGCTGCGGAAACGGAAAACGACGGAAGCATAGAGGCCTTTCGCCTGCGCTACGAACTGGGTCAGCTCAGTCTTTTGAAGGGTTTTGACGAGCTATTATGTCTGCCGACCCTGCGCGGCGTCGAAACCTTTTGGTATCAGACCGAAGCCGTGCGCAAGGTTTTGAAACAATTTCGCGGGCGCGTGCTGCTGGCCGACGAGGTCGGTCTGGGCAAAACAATCGAAGCCGGAATGGTTTTGAAGGAATATGTTTTAAGGGGAATGGCGCGGAAAATCCTGATCCTGACGCCGGCCACGCTCGTCGGGCAATGGCGCGAAGAAATGGCCGTGAAATTCGAGCTCGATTTTGCGACCAGCTACGACGCGCTTCTGCGGCAGGACGCCGAACGATTCTGGGCGCAGCCGCGCGTCATCGCTTCGATTGCGGCCGCCCGCCGCAGCGAACATTCTTCGTTTCTGGCACGGCAGAATTACGATCTGGTCGTCGTGGACGAAGCGCATCACCTGAAAAACCGGCGGACGGCGAATTGGAATTTGGTCAATTCGCTGACCAAGCGGTTTTTGCTGCTTTTGTCGGCGACCCCGGTCCAGAATTCGCTGGTCGAGCTCTATAATTTGCTGACTCTGCTCAAACCCGGAATTTTCAAAACCGAAAAAGAATTTCGCACTCGCTTTATGACGGGCGGCAAATCGCGCGTTCCGGCGAACCGCGAAAAAATGCGCGAGCTGATGCGGGACGTGATGATTCGCAACACGCGTTCGCTGGTTGACGTGCGTCTGCCGCCGCGCCACGCCGCCACGCTCAAGCTGGAACCGACCGCCGAAGAAGCCGAATGCTACGGCGAACTGAACCGTCTGATTCGGCTCGCCTCGATTGGCGCGCCCGGAAATGTCCGTTTATCGCTTCGCCATCTGCTGTCGGCGGCCGGCTCGACCGCCGCGACCGCCGCCGCCAGCATCAATCGCTTTGTCGAAAACAAACGCGCGGGCAAAGATTGGAAAAAACTCGCCGGCCGCTACGCTGCCATCGAACGGACGGCGAAGGAAAAATCGCTGCTCGATCTTTTGCTCCGCAGCCCCGAAGAAAAAAAGATGGTTTTCGTGCATCACCGGACCACGCTTGAAAGGCTGGCGGATTTGGCGCAGGCGGAAAACATCCCCTTTGCGGTTTTTGAAGGCTCGATGAGCGGCCCGGAAAAAGACCGCGCCGTCGAACTGTTTCGGACGGAGGTTCCGATTCTGCTCTGCACGGAATCGGGCGGGGAAGGGCGCAATCTGCAGTTTTGCCGGACGCTCATTAATTTCGACCTGCCCTGGAATCCGATGTCAATCGAACAGCGCATCGGGCGGCTGCACCGCATCGGGCAAACCCGCGAGGTTTTCGTTTTCAACCTCGCGGCGCACGGCACGCTCGAAGATCATATTTTGCGAATCCTGGACGAAAAAATAAATATGTTCGAGCTGGTCGTCGGCGAAATCGACGCGATTTTGGGCGAAATGGACGAAGAACAGGATTTTTCGGAACTCGTCTTCGACGCCTGGCTCGAAGCCGCCGACCGGGAACAGGCTTTCGAGGAGTTGGGCGCGCGTCTGCTGGCCGCGAAAAAAACAATACACGGAAGTCAAGGCGCTCGACGACGAATTGTTCGGCGAAGAATTCATTGCCGGATAACAGAGGATTTACCGGAGGGCGTGGTATTATTTGATTCCGAAAGGCGAGACGACTTGGTTTCGTTGAAAACGCACTTGAAATTATGATTTTAACCGTTCTGTTAATTCTGTTGATTATTCTGTTGTATCTTCTGGGCGTTGGTCTCGGAATCGGGTTTTTGCTGAATTGGCTTTTTCCGTCGGTCGAACTCGGGATCGGGATTTTCATCGGCGTTTTCGCCGGGGCCGCCGCCGCATTCTTTACCGCGAAGATCCTTTCCTATTCCGCAGAATTTCGAGAAGAAATCGAAGAAAGATGGATGCTCTCGGATTTAGAGGAATTGTCTGAAAAATTATCCAGCCCGGCCGCCGTCAGGAAGGAAAAACTCGCCAGTGCTGCTCGCCCTTCGCGCAGGAAAAAGTTTGATGAATGATTCGGCTGAATATTTGCGGCAATTTACGACGCGTCTATTGGAGTTTGAAGGCGCGCTGGTCGAGCCGTCCGAGTCGTCCGGGATTGAGGCTTTGCTGCCCGCCCCGCTGCAAGCCGCTCTTGGAGCGCCGGAAATCGTTCGCTTCGGCTTCGCCGCCGAAACGCCGCCCGCCGTCCAGAAAGTCAGTCTCGAATCGGATTGGCTCGAAAAATTCGAGCGCCTGCTCGACGGTCGCGGGCAGCGGCTGCGTTATTTTTTGTCGCTTGAGCCGCCTCCTCTTTCGGACCCGGAAAAAATTCTCGCGCATGGTCCGACGCTGCAAAATGCGGTCTATCGAGCTGAAAAGATCGAACGCGCCTGGACCCGGTATCTGATTTTTCTGTATCGCTTCAGCGCCGTCTCGGACGAAAAACGCGAGGGGGTCATCTCGCTCGGCCTGAATTTGTCGAGCGGGAGCGCAATCGACGCCTTCTGCGGCGTGTTGCTCGACGCGGTTCTTGGCGCGGAAGGGGATTCCGTTCCGCCGCCGCATCTCTCGTTGCCGCCGGATTGGAGCGAAAAACGCCTCGGCGCGTTTTTCGAACGCGCCCTGCCCGACCGCATTCAAAATCACATCGCCAAATTTCTGCAGGGCACGCAGAAACGTCTCGACCGCGATTTAGCCCGGCTCCGCGATTATTACGAAGGCCTGCGCCGGGAGGCCGCGGCCCGTCTGCAAAAGCAGGAGGCGGCCCGCGACCGCCTGCGAATCGAAGCGGCCGGCCGCGAATACGAATCTAAAATAGCCGATTTGCGTCAAAAATACGCCTTGCAGGCCGAGGTCGAGCTCGTTCAAAAACTGGAATTAATAGCCCCCGTCCAGCGCGTTCATCTGATTGTCAAACGCCGTAAGGCCGAGCGCCGGATCACGATCGATTGGAACGTCTTAACGCGCCGTCTTGAACCGCCGCCCGACGAATGGAGTTACGCCGTCGACACCGTTCGTCTCGTTTGCGACGACGCCTCTCACATCACACACCCGTCGGCACAGGGGCCCTGCCCGCAGTGCGAAAAATCCTACTGCCGCGTCTGTTTTCCGCGATTTTGTCCGAAATGTCGGGGAACCGCCCATGATCGTTAGAAATTTCAGGGGAAATTAACCTGAGTTAAGGATACGGGAGAATCGGTTGACCAAATTGGTTCACCGCAGGCTCGGTCGGTTTGGAGCCGGCGCACCCCGCTGTGAGTAATTCCGCAAAAGAAAGGGGATTCAGGAAAAAAACGCCGTCCCGCAAAATCAGACTGGCTTGCAAATCGAAAATTAATGTGGCTTGATTTTGTTGAAGGCGGCGATCGAAATCGAACCGATGAATAAAGGTATTGCAGTTCTAAAAGTTAATACTTGAAGTTTCATCTTACAGAGTGTTAAGGGGTATCAAGTGCAAGAAAAGAAAGCAATATTTCGGGAATGGCTGGGCATAAAATTTCTTGCTTAACACTCCATAACTGCACCAAGTCCCTACGTTTTTCACTACGGTAGATAAAGCCAAAATATCGAATCCAAAGCCGGAAACCATTCGTTTCCGGTTTTTGTTGAAAAAAATTAACCCTAAATCGCGTAATTTATAAATGCTTTTTTTACTGAAATTTAGCATTTAAAAATTCAAAAACTAACTTTGCAAAGTGCAAGAATAAACTTGCGAAAAGGCAAGCTAAATACTTGCAAATAAGCAAGTTAGCGATTTTTGACGCTTGATTTTACCAAATATTTTGGATAGCCTGTGAGTGTTAGGAAAAGACAAAAACAAAATCTATTAAGGAGTGAAAAATGAACGATAAACTTTCTTATTCAATTTCAGAAGCAAGCGACGCAACAAACCTATCAAAATCTTTTATTCGGCTCGAAATCCAAAGAAAAAATTAAAGGCTAAAAAGGTTGGTATCGAAACTGGTATGCGTCCGTCCGAAGTCTGCAATTTGAAAAAATCGGATGTCAATTTTGAGCAAGCCTATATCAGTATTGCATCCGGCAAAACCAAATCGGCACGGCGCAAAATTCCGATGACAGAAACGGCTTGGAAAGTGTTGAAAGCACGGTTTGATAAAACTCCAAATGATTTGCTTTTTGCGGGCGGCAAAAAGGGAAATGGTGAACAACCGCTTATTAAATTGACTAACGCCCACCACGGCGCAATTTAACGCACAAAATTGAAATCATTCCGGCTTTATGATTTACGTCATACGTTTGCAACATGGGCTTGTGAAGCTGGCATTGACCTTGTAACGCTCAAAGACTTGCTTGGACATTCACGGTTGGAAATGGTGTTGCGTTATTCTCATCCAACAGAAAAACACCGATTTGATGCAATTAAAAAGATTGAGGCATATAGAAATCTAGGATAGAGAAAAAAATACGATAATTAAACAATATTAATATTTAAAATTGGGGTCTAAAGCGGGACGTTCAATTGAATTTTCGCTAGAAAACCAAGTTGAAAGTTGTTGGATATAATTTTCAACTTGGTTCTGGAATGGCTTTTCGTCCTGAATAGGATGCATCAAAGGATTTCCAATTTTTGGATTTCTGAAAATCACAACTTGGGCGTTCCTATTAGGATTAATTTCTTCTGGAAGAAGCATCAATGTTACTTTAAACATGAATCCTATAAGATGCAGAAATTCCATAGTTATATAGGGTAGAGCAAGAACTTCTGGATTATTATAACTTAAACGAGAACCACTTTTTTCTTCAGGGTTGTTTGGTAATAAAATACTGATAAGAAGAGTTTCATCATCGTTTTTTGCAATCCATCCTTCTGAAGAAAGCAAGGCATGATGTTGTCCTAAATCTCTATAATCCTTTAATTTTTTACCATTATTATTCCAATAAAACTCAAATTCCGTTTTAATATGTGAGGGTAGGGAAATTTCATTCTTTTGAAGTTTTTTCATTAAATCATTCATACTATTAGGTAATGAAAGTGAAAAGGAACGACTTATATAAGGAATTATTGAATCTTGAGCTCTTCTAGCAGAATTAAAAAAACTATCGGTTAGGAATGCAATTGGATTGAGTTCAACTTCTGTAAGATTTTGCAGACCCGATGAGATATTCTTACCTTTTGTTTCAATAAGATTGTGTTGCAGTTTTATTATCTGTAAAACGAAAAAGTAAGAAGCATTTAGGAAGTAAGGCAACTGTTCTAATGCCATTGATTTTGATTTCATGGTATTAAATGTCTCAATACTTTCTTCAGTAGACATACCATTTTTTACGCGTTTTCCGTCTTTGAAAGTAAGGTAATATTTTAGTGCAGAAATTTGAGGAATGAGTTTTATTATATCCATTATTAGTGGGTGTTCATTTAATAACTAAAATTCATAACGGGCTTAAATAGTATATCCAAAAGTCCCTACGTTTTCCCCTACTGCCACTTTTTTGAATTGGTTTGAATTATACTTTATAAAGACTTCAACAGAAGTGAAAAAAAAGAGTTATGTGGAGGCGGCGATCGGAATCGAAC
>JAFDVJ010000018.1:82693-100393 GCA_018269075.1 Acidobacteriota bacterium | reverse complement strand
GCCTTACCACTTGGCTACGCCGCCATTTTGATTTCGGATTTCGAATTTCGGATTTCGGATTGATTTCCGGGGTGAAATCGTATTTCAAAATATTGCTTTAAGCAATTGAAGCGACGCTTTGGATCGAACCGCTTGCGTCGCTTCTGAAAGTTTGGAGCGGGAAACGAGACTTGAACTCGCGACTTCGACCTTGGCAAGGTCGCGCTCTACCACTGAGCTATTCCCGCGTCGCAAATGATAATTCTACCGTTTGTGGAATAAATGTCAAGTCGATGAAACGGAAAAATTATTTCACCGTCAAAAGTCCGATAACTCGACCGCAAAAAATGAAAACGGCGTGGATTTTATTGAATCACGTTCTTTCAAACCTCCGTTAGGTAGCCTTAATCGATTGCACCGAACGCCCAAACCGACACAATTGCGGGAGGCAGCCGTTCAAAATCCCGGTTCAGAAAAAAAATTTCCCGGCCGATGTAATAAATTGACGATTTTTTCCATTTCCACCGAGGGTTCAAATTGGGAAAGGGATTGCAATATGAAGAAACAAATTATCTGTACATTGGCGTTTATGATTTTCGTCTCTCTCGGTTATTCGGCGAAAACCGTTTCGGCCGCCGAACTTTTAACCAACGGCAGTTTTGAAACGGGTAATTTTACCGGCTGGACGATAGCTAACGCCGCCGGTTCATGGATGGATTGGCAAAACAACGTATCGGGCGCCGGGGGCGGGTTTAACCCGCCATATGTGACCGCGCCGCAGGCCGGCACGCGCTCGGTCTGGAACGGCGTGACGGCCACCGCAAATCAACAATACTCGATGTACCAGCAGGTAACTATTCCGGCGGGGCAATTGGCAACACTTCAATGGAAAGACCGTTTTCAGATGAATTTAGCTGATTTTTGCACGTCCCCCGCCAGTTGCGGGCAGGCGTTTTATTTCGTCGAGGTAACGAATACCTCGAACGTCGTCCTGCAGACGCTGTATAGCGTCACCGCTCCGGCGCTGGCCAAAATCGATACGGGATGGGTTACCCATACCGTCAACCTGTCGGCGTATGCGGGTCAAACCATCAGAATCAGATTTCGCGATTACGCAACGGCTACGTTCGCCGGTCCGGGACAGGCAGAAATTGACGCCGTCAGCCTAAACGCTTTTGTCCCGACCGCCGCCGGCGTTTCGGTCGGCGGTCGGGTATTAGACAGTAACGGCAACGGGCTGGCCCGTCAAATCGTCGGGCTGACGGATGGGGCCGGCAGCACCCGGACAACCGTTACCAATTCATTCGGCGGGTACCGTTTTGACGAGGTGCGCGTCGGCGAAACTTATATCGTAACAGTGGTCAGCAAGAAATTTCTGTTCACGGACAGTCCCCGCGCGATCAGCGTTCAGGATGAGTTGACGGCGGTCGATTTTATGGCCGGCCCGTGACGGTCGGCCGATCTCCCGGATTAAGGCAGGGCTTCAGACCGGACCGATTTTCGAAAGCCGCGGCCGCCGGAATAAATTCTCGCTAACGAATCAATTTGTCACGGTCAGATCCTTGACGAAGCCCCAGTCGCCGCTCGGGTTGATCTTGACGTTGCCGATCCGCTTGGTCGAGATGACCATACTCGTCGGATACCAGAGCGGCAGCAGCGGGACGTCGTTGCTGATGATTTCCTGGGCTTTCGCGTAAAGCTCTTTGGCTTTGGCTTTATCGACGGTTTTGACGGCCTCGTCGATGACCTTGTCGAATTCGGGATTCGAATAACGGGCCCGGTTGCGGCCGTTGAGTTTCTTTTCCGGAAAGTCGGTCGACGCGAACAGATCGCGGTAGAAGATCGGGTCCTGATTGCCGCCGATCCAGATTCCGGTGCTCATCTGAAACTGGCCGGATTTGAGCGATTCCGTCAGCGAAAGCGTTTCGAGCGTTTCGAGCTCGATGTTGAAGCCGATCTTCTTGAGCGAATTCTGGATCAGCTGGGCGTACTGGTTGACGGCCTGATTGCCCGAGGCGTATTTGAATTTGACGACCTCGCCCTTGTAGCCGGCCTCCTGCAGGAGCTGCTGCGCTTTAGCCGGATCGTAATTGTACTTGGTTCCGGCCGAGTAGGCCCAGGAATCCTCGGGCAGAATCGAGTAGGCGATCTTGGCCTGCCCGTTAAACAGGTTCTGGACGATGTTATCGCGGTCGATGGCGTAGGCGATGGCCTGCCGGACCTTGACGTTGTTGAACGGCGAAACCTGCGTGTTGAAGCCGATGTATTGGATGTTCGAGCCGGGAAAGCGCTCGACCTTGAGTTGGCCCGAGTCGCCGATCGCCTTTAACGCGTCGGGCGAGAGAATCGTCGGGTTGGGCGAGATATCGACGGTTCCGGCCATCAGTTCGCTCTGGAGCGCGCTCGGGTCGGGCACGGTCTTGACGTTCAGCTTCTGAATCTTCGGGCCGCCCTCCCAGTAATCGTTGAAGGCTTCGAGCTTGACGAGGCTGTTGACCTGATCGAAGCTCACGAATTTGAACGGCCCCGAGCCGACGGGCGCGGTCTTCTGCTGTTCGATCGTGCCTTCGGGAATGATCGGGATCGTCACCAGATTCGAGAGCAGCTGGTTGACGAGCTCGGGCCGCGTCACCTTGAAGACGACCGTTTTCGGATCGGGAGTTTCGAGGCTGCTGATGTGGGCGACGCGTTTGGTCTTTTTCTTTTCGGGGTCGGTTTCGTCCGGGACGGAATCGTAAAAGCTGCCGGCTTTGGCGCCGTTGGCCTGAAAAAGGGCGTCGAACGTGTATTTGACGTCGGCCGACGTCATCACTTTGCCGTTATGAAATTTGATGTTGTCCCGGAGCGTGTAGGTGATGGTCAGATTGTCGTCGCCGACCTTGTAATCGCCGATCTCGCCGACATAATCGAATTTGTCGCCCTTCTTGATGAGCGAATTGTAAAGCAAGGTCCGGAGCCGGTCGGCGGCCGCGTCGGTGCTCGTGTTGCTCAGCGTATCGAGACCGGAAAACTTTTCGGTCAGGGCAATCGTCACGGCATCGCTCTTGCGGTCGCGGCACCCGATTGAAATAAACAGACTGATAAATAAAATAGCGATAAAAATAGTTCGCCCCGAAAAGCGCATCGGTGATATCCTCCAGAATTAAATTAATTGTGCCTTCAGATTCGCGACGGAACCGGAAAGGTCTTCCAAACGCTTCGTGTCAAAGCTCAGGGGTGAAAGTAATAAGTTCTTGACGACGGCGATCCGCCGCAGGGATTCGTCGATCCTTTGTTCGCCGATTTCGCCCGACTCGACGGCCGCGCGGACGGCGGCAAAGCCTTCGCGGACGGCATTCGCGTCGTTGCAGATCAACAGCTGATCCTGACCGGCCAGAACCGCCATTTTGCAGGCCTCGCCGATACCGTAATTTTTTAAAATAGCGCCCATTTCAAGATCGTCGGTGAGGGCCAGTCCCTCGAACCCGAGATCTTCGCGCAGAAGTTTTGTCGTGAAATTAAAACTCAATGAAGACGGTAAAAGTTTGCCATTCTTGTCGCGTTCCTGCAAGTCGAGAGCCGGAAAAGCGGCGTGGGCGATCATCACCGAGCGAACCTCATTCGTTTCGAAAAACCTCCGGTAAGGATAAAGGTCCAATTCGTTAAATTCTTCAAATTTTAAGTTTACGGCCGGAAGTTCGGCGTGCGAATCGAGCTCGGCGGCCCCGAGGCCGGGAAAATGCTTGATCGTTCCGAGACAGCCGTGGCGCTGCAGCGTTGCGAGATAAACCGCGGCCATTTCAAAGACTTCCTCGCGGTTTTTCCCGAAGGTTCGCGAATAAAGACCGTTGACGAACCGGCTGCGGTTTTCGTCGATGACATCGACGACCGGCGCGAAATTCATATTGAACCCGAAAATCCGGACGATCTCGGCCGTTAGCCGGGCGAGCTCTTCGGCCTGCGCCGGCGTCCGCAGTGAACCGGCGGCCGGCATCGGCTCGGCGACGCGCCGGAGCCGGTCGACGAGGCCGCCTTCCTGATCGAGACTGAGAAACGGCTCGACGGGCAGGAGCGTCCTGACGTCGTCGAGCAGTCGCCGGGTCGGCGCGGCCTCGCGGATGTTCCGGGCGAACAGACAGATGCCGCCGGGCGAAATCTCCTCCAGCAGACGGCGGGCCGAATCATCGACCTGCGTGCCCGCGAGTCCGATAAAAAATAATTGTCCGATTTTTTGCTCTAACGGCAGCGAAAGGATTTTATCCAACATTGTAAACTTTGCGAATTGTAACAATCTTAAAGCGATTTATAAAGCGTCGGCGGCCGGACATTTCAGGCGGAACCTCAAACCGGGACGCGGCCGACAGACCGCCGGGGCGTTTGACCGGATTCCGGCGGTGACGGTTAATGCTATTATTTCCAATATTTACAGAGGCGCGTCAGGAGGCTTTCCGGGCCCTTGCGGGAAACCATTGATTTCGAACTTCAATTAAAGTAAATTCTAAGGATAAACCGGAGAGGTCGAGGAAAATATGAAATTCTTACTGGGGACGATGCTGTTGCTGTTGTGCTTCCGGGTCGCGTCGGCGCAGGCAAACTGCGGCGGAAACGCCGCGCTGACCGAAAAAAAATGTCCGGGCGACGAGCTCACCGCGACCGAAAAAGAGCTGTTCAAGATGATCAACGATTACCGCGCGGCCAATAATCTGCCGCCGGTCGCGCTCTCGGAATCGCTGAGCCTCGTCGCCAACCGTCATCTGCTCGATCTGGCCAACAACGTCCGCACCTTCACCCACGGATGGAGCAACTGCCCCTACGATCTCAAGGACGAAAAAACCTGGGGCTGCGTCTTCGATGCGCCGAAGCGGCTGAAGGCCGGATACGACGGCAACGGCTACGAGAACCTGTATCGAAACCTGAACGGGGCGGCGACGCCCGCGCTCGCGCTCGACGCCTGGAAGAAAAGCCAGTTTCACAACAACCTGATTCTCAACCTCGACGTCTGGAAGGACACGAAGTTCGACGCCTTCGGGCTCGCGATCAGCGGCAACTACGCGGCGATGTGGTTCGGATCCGACGGCGGAGCCGACCGGGTCGGCAAACAGACCAAAGGTCTCGGCGTCAGCTTCGACAAGGCCGTCGAGGGCCTGACGAGCGTTCTGCGGATCAAAAAGGACTCGGCGCTGATCGAAAGCGACCGCTGGGTCGGGCGCTCGGTCGATAAGTCGGTCGCGCTCGAGATCATCGGCCGGCAGGACGATATCGACCAGACGACGATGGCCTTTTCCGTCCGGCTCGAGAAGAATTTTCAGCTCAATGCCCAGAACCGGGCGGTTTTATCGACTTTTCTGGCAAACCTGACGGACGGCTGGAACGACCGCGAGAAATGGCTCGACGCCGCGCTCGAATTTATCAGCAAAAACCCGAAGGGTTTCCGGACGCTCAACATTCAGAACAAAACAATCGAGATGCGGATCGGGGCGCAGAACAAGCTGACGGTCCTCGTCAAGCCGACCGAAAAGCCCCGCGCCAAAGAGATTTAGACCTGTTTTGATGATAAAAAAAAGGGCCGCGCTGATGGCGGCCCTTTTCATTTGCAAAATTACCCGGCTACCGGGCCGCGTTGGAGTTCATATTCGAATTCCGCGAGGCGTCGCTGGTTTGGGCCGGGTCGCGCATCCCGCTCGTGTGACACCAGCCGGTTTTGTGACCCAGATTGTTCGCGCCCGACAACTGCGCGTAGGCCTTTTCGACGACGCCGTCGTCCGGGTCGCTCAAAAACGGATCGGTCGCGATGTTGCAGTAATCGTAACGGTACCAGACGTCGGTGAACGAAGTCGTATGATAATAGACCTTCGCCCGCGCCCAGGCCGGGATATTGGCGAGCCACGTGGCCGCGCCGCTGTAGGTCAGATCGTTGTTCGATCCGCAGCCGGCCCCGAAAATCTGCCCGAGGATCGCCAGGTTGCCGGCGAGCGCGGTGCCCTGATAGGGCGTTCCGACCGACTGGATGAGCCGCGCGCCGGTCGCCGAATCGAGCCCGCTCCAGTAATAGGTATAAAGATGAAGCGCCGCCGCGCCGCCCTGGCTGTGGGCGACGATGCCGTAGGACGGAAGGCTCGCGCCGAAGCTCTTGATCAGGTTGGCGAACTGGTCGTGCGTCCGGTTCTTGTTCAGATCGAGGAATTTGACGTAGTTCGTAAACTGCGCGGCCGCGCCCCAGGCGTCGCCCGAACAATATCCGTGGACGAGCATCAGCTTGCCGCCGGCGGCGTCGGCCGAAATCCGGACGGGCTGCCGGCCCTGCCGCATCTCGTCGGTGACGACGCCCGTAAAGCTCTTTGCAGCATCGGTCGCGCGAAGGTTCGGGACGCTCAGGTCGTCGGTTTGGCCGAGCACGACGCCGCTGTCGGGATCCTGCAGCCGGACGTTGCGGAGCAGATAATTTTTGGCCGGCGCGGCCTGCGCGAGCCAGCGCGAGTCGAGCGTCAGCGCGACGATCGTCTCGCGGCGGCTGCGGGTTTCGGTCAGCGCCATTCCGCCGAGCCACGAAACCGGGAATTCGTTGCCGTCGGCGTCGCGGCCGAAGACCTCGGCGTGGACGATGACCTTGCGGCCGGTTTCGAGCCCGGCGACGGGCAGCTCGACGCGCCAGCGCAGTTCGTCGACGGGCGTCGCCCGCGGCGTCGAACCGAGAACTGCGGTTTGCGGGGCGACCTCGAAGCTCTGCTCGGCGCTCCGGATGAAATCGTTGCCTTCGGGCGTGATTCCCCTCGAAAAGATCTGCGCGGTGTAGCTGCCGCCGTCGCGCGGGACGAAGGCGGCGCGAAAGCGGCCGTCGCCGGCGTCATTCATCGGCAGCTCGAGCGTTTCGCCCTTCGGCGTCCGGATCACGACCGTCGATTCGTGAATCGTGCCGGCGAGCGCTTCGGGCCGGCCGGTTCCGGGGGCGGTTTTGGTGTCGAAGAGCACGGCCGAAATGCCGATTTCACGGCCGACCGTCGTCTGCAGCGTGTCGAGATAGGAATACAGCCGGAAAGGTGAATCGCTCGCGGCGACGAGATAGCCGACCGGGTTTTTGGCGCCGGCCAGCGCGGCCGGGATTTCGATGCGGACGCGGAGAAGACCGGGTTTGACCGCGCCGAAGCCGTAAACCTCGGCCGGGAACTGATTGCCGTCGAGCCCGTAGGTCGTTTCCGCGAAATCGACGCCGCGCGCGAAGCCGCTCGCCCGCAGATCGAAAAATTCGCCGTTCGGCAGCGCGGCGGCGAGATTCAGCGCTTTGGCGTTCGGCGAAAGCAGCATCAGCTTGAAATTTTCGGTCGAATCGACGGGAATCTCGAACTCCCGGAAACCGGCTTCGCCGCCGATCGGGAACATCGCGGATTTCGAACGGGTGCCGAGCGAATCCGGCGCGGGCAGCCGCATCATTGAGATCTCGTCGGCCCCGCCCGCCAGATTTTTAAAGTCCGCCGAAACGGAGGATTTCGTTTTCTGGCCGAACGCGGCCGCGACCATTGAAAATACGAGCAGAACGCCGAGCGTTCCGCCGAAAATCCTGTTTTTGAATTTTGACATACAAATCTCCTTCAGAACCGTTTTATTTGTAAAACTTAAAAGACGACGAATTATTTATTTAAAGGGGACCGGAAAAGTGTCTGGATTATAAACCCGAAACCCGGAAAAAGGCAAAAGTCCGGGCGAAAATTCGCGGATTCCGAAGATGTCCGGCCGCGTTATTTTATTAAAGGTTCAAATGATCCGTGATTTGATGTCGGCCAGAAAACGGATCGCTTCCTCGGGCGTGCTTTTATCGACCTCGAACCCGCGCAGCTCGTCGACGACCGTTTCGTTCGAAATCGCGAAGAGCGAGAACTGCGAAGCGCGTTTGCCGTTCTGGGCCCGGTCGACGGCGCGGTCGACGGCTTCGGATTCGGTCTTCGCCTCGGCGAAAACGGCGAGCTCGTACTTTTCGAGTTTGGCGAGCACGCCGCGCGCGCGTTCGATGACTTTGACGGGCAGGCCGGCGAGCTTGGCGACGGCGATGCCGTAGGATTTCGAGGCCTTGCCTTTTTTGAGCTTGTGGAGAAAGACGACGTCGCCGTCCTTTTCGGTCGCGAGCACCTGATAATTCTTCGCGCCGGGCAGATTTTCGGCGAGCTCGGTCAGTTCGTGATAATGCGTCGCGAACAGCGTTTTGGCTGAATGTTCGGGCGAATTATGAAGATATTCGGCGACCGCCCAGGCGATCGAGAGCCCGTCGAAGGTCGAAGTGCCGCGGCCGATCTCGTCGAGCAGGATCAGCGAGCGCGGGGTCGCGTTATGGAGGATCGCGGCGGTCTCGGTCATCTCGACCATAAAGGTCGAACGGCCCGACGACAGATCGTCCGACGCGCCGACGCGCGTCCAGACGCGGTCGATGATCGGCAGCCGGGCTGTGTCGGCCGGCACGTAGGATCCGATCTGCGCGAGAATCTGGATCAGCGCGATCTGCCGGAGAATGGTGCTTTTGCCGCCCATATTCGGGCCGGTGATGATCATCAGCCGGTCGGTCGAATTGTTCAGATAGAGATCGTTGGGGATGAAATCCTCGGTCAGAAAGGCCTCGACGATCGGGTGCCGCCCGTTTTTGACGTCGATCTCGTCGCCGTCGTGCAGAACGGGGGCGACATAATGCCGGCGAACGGCGGTCTGGGCGAGCGAGGCGAGCGCGTCGAGCGTCGCGAGCGCGCGGGCGGTCGACTGGAGCTTCTGGGTCTCCTCGCGGACTTCGGCCCGCACGGTCTGAAAAAGCTCGGTTTCGAGCTGAAGAATTTTTTCCTCGGCGCCGAGGACTTTTTCCTCCCATTCCTTGAGCTGCGGCGTCGTGTAGCGTTCGGCGTTGGTGAGCGTCTGGCGGCGCTCGTAGTCGGCCGGGACGCGGGCGACGTTGCCTTTCGAGATTTCGATGAAATAGCCGAAGACGTTGTTGAACTTGATCCGCAGGTTGTTGATGCCGGTCCGGGCGCGCTCGCGTTCTTCGAAACCGGCGATAATCTGTTTGGCCGATTTGGAGAGCTCGCGAAACTCGTCGAGCTCGGCGCTGAAGCCCTCGCGGATGACACCGCCGTCGTTCGGGTTGAGCGGCGGATCGTCGGCGATCGCGCGGTTGATGAGTTCGCGGATTTCGGGCAGTTCGAAGATGTTTTCGACAAGCACCTGCAGAAGCAGGCTCGACGCATCCGATAACGCAAAATTGATTTTCGGCGTCTGGGAAAGCGAACGCTGGAGCGCGAGCAGGTCGCGCGGGGAAGCCGAGCCGAGGTTCAGGCGGCCGACGAGGCGTTCGAGGTCGGAGACTTCCTTGAGCAGAAAACGGAGCTGATCGCGGAGCATCGAATCGGTCAGCTCGCCGACGGCCGCGAGCCGGGTCTGGATCTCGCTCCGTTTGACCGAGGGCCGGAGCAGCCACGACCGCAGCAGCCGCGCGCCCATCCCGGTGACGGTCTGGTCGATGACGCCGAGCAGCGTTTTTTTATGGCTGTCCGAGCGCGACTCGACGATTTCGAGATTGCGGAGCGTGACGGCGTCGAGGACCATATAATCGTTGGCTTCGAGAATCCCGATTTCCGAGATGTGGCGGGCGGCGGCCTTCTGGGTTTCGAGCGCGTAGCGCAGACAGGCGCCGGCGGCCCGGACGGCTTCGGGCCGTTCGCCGAGCCCGTAGGCCGTCAGCTCGCGGACGCCGAGCTGGTTTTTGAGGACCGTCTCACAGTCTTCGGGATGAAACAGCCAGTCGTCGAGCGCGGTCAGCGTCGTCGAAAATTTGGCGGCCGCCGGCGGCTGGATCGAAATGACGTTCGACGCGTCCGATAACGACAGACTTCGCGAACTGGCGAAGGATGATTCGACCAATTTCCCGAGCGATTCGGGGAAGAGCAGCTCGCGCGGGGCGAAGCTCTCGATGTCGGCGCAGATTTTCGCCCACGAGTTTTTCCCGCTTTGCTGGGCCGTCAAAAACTCGCCGGTCGAGAGCTCGAGGAACGAGACGCCGAAGGTTTCGCCCGAGCCGCAGACGGCCGCGAGATAGATCGAGTCCTTGGATTCGAGCAGCTGCGGATCGATCGCCGTTCCGGGCGTGATCACGCGGACGACTTCGCGCCGGACGAGCTTGACGTCCTTGCCGGCGGTTTCGGTCTGTTCGCAGATCGCCACGCGATAGCCTTTTTTGACGAGCCGCGCGATATAGCCGGCGGCCGAATGATGCGGGACGCCGCACATCGGGATCGGGCTGGCCGAGTCCTTCTGGCGGGCCGTCAGCGTGATTTCGAGCTCGCGCGCGCCGATCACCGCGTCGTCGTTGAAGAGTTCGTAAAAATCCCCGAGGCGAAAAAAGAGCAGGGTGCCGGGATATTGTTTTTTGATTTCGAGATACTGCCGCAGCATCGGCGTCGGATTTTGCATATAACCTAATCTGTGATTGTCGGAATTTGAGGATAAAAGTGTAACTTAAAAGGCCCGAAATTTAAATTTTTCCGGCAATGAAACTTTAAATTGTTGATTTTCGGGCAAATCTGTTAAAATCTTTGTTTCTTGATTATTTTGTGACGAAAATCTAACCCGACAAAAAGGCGATAACTTTTCGCCCCATTTGTGAATCAAATGACGGAAAATAAACCTGCCCGGTTGTAAAATAATTTTGGAGATGTAGTTTAATGAAAGTTTTTGTCAGAATTTTAACGGTATTCGTGATGTCGTTCGTGATCGGTGCGGCCGTTTTCGGTCAGAACGATCCGGCCGGCAAGGAAACGGATAAAGCCGCGACTCAGACCCGGAACGCCCAGACGGTCAATGAAAGCGAGCTCTACCGGATCGGCTATCAGGATTCGCTCGATATCCAGTTTATCCGTCATCCCGAATTGAACCAGAAGGTCAACATCAATCCGGACGGGTCGATCATTTTAGGGCGGGCGACGGCACCGATCATGGCCGTCTGCCGGACCGAACGCGAACTGGCCGACGCGATCGCCAAAGATTACCAGAGCTTTTTGAAAAAACCGGTCGTCAGTGTTTTCGTCAGCGAAAAAAAATCGCAGTCTTACGGCGTCATCGGTTCGGTCGAAAAGGCCGGCACCTTTTTCGTCAACCGGCGGATCCGGCTGCTCGAGCTGCTCGCGTTTGCGGGCGGCCCGAACAAAGAGGCCGGCAGCCGGATGATCGTCGCCCGCACGGGCAGCACGTCGGCCTGTCGTGATAAAGAAGAAAAGACCGTCGATTCGGACGATATGCAGCTGATGAGCTACCGGATCAAGGACGTCATCGAGGGCAAGCAGAATCTCTGGATGAAGCCCGGCGACATCATCTCGGTGCTCGACGCCGACGAGGTTTACGTCTACGGCAACGTCAAAAAAGTCGGATCGGTCAAGATGAAGGAGCCGATCACGCTGACGCAGGCGATCGTTTCGGCCGAGGGCCTGACGCCGACCGCGAAAAGCAAGGTTCGGATCATCCGCCGGGTCGACGGCAGCGCCGAGCCGCAGGAATTTACGTTCGATCTGAAAGATATCGAAAAAAAGAAACAGAACGATCCGTATCTCGAACCGAACGACATCGTCGCCATTTCGGAAGACTCTTCGAAGGTCATTCTCCGGGGTTTTATGAAGACCATCCAGCAGGGCGTCCCGAGTCTGTTCTACCGAGTTCCCTAAGCAATTGAAATATAATGAAAGAAAGTCGTGAAATCATTCAAAAACCGGTGACCGAAAAGGTCGAGCTGGAGCGCCCCTTCGAGACGCAGATTCCTTCCGCCAACGGCGGCTACGGCGCCTACCGCGAAATTTACGCGCAGGAAGGAATGCAGCTGATGGATTACTGGCGGGCGATCCGCAAGCGCCTCTGGCTGGTCATCGGCGTGACCATCCTGATCACCACGCTGACGGCGATCTATATGGCGCGGCGGCCGAGCATCTTTCAGGCCAACGCGGTCGTCCAGGTCGACCTCGAGCAGGCCAATCAGGATCTGGTGACGAGCGACCGGCGCACGAGCATCGGCAATTCCGATCCGGCCTACTTCAACACCCAGCTCCAGCTTTTGAACAGCGAAACGCTGCTCCGGCGGGTCGTCAAGGAACTGAATCTCGATACCAACAAGGATTTTCAGGCCGCCCGGACCGAGGAATCGGTTTCGGCGTGGAGATCGCTGCTCAAAGCGGTCGGTCTGGCGAGCGACGACAAAAAGAAAAACGACAAGAGCGTTTCGGACGTTTCCGTGACGGCGAGCCCGTCGGTCGCCTCGAGCGAGGAGATCGCCGAAGCGATCCGGCTCGCGCCCTACGTCGACATCATCCGCAAAAACCTCGCCGTCGAGCCGGTCCGCGAATCGCGGACGGTCTACAAGGACACGCGTTTGATCGAAGTCTCTTTCCGCCATACCAACCCCGATCTCGCGGCGCTCGTCGTCAACGGCATCGCCGACGTCTTTACCAAGCAGAACGCCGAGAAGCGTTCGGGCAAAAACGTCAAAACGAGCGATTTTCTCTCGGATCGCGTCTCGAATCTGCAGTCGCAGATCAAGGCCGACGAGATCAAGCTCGCCGATCTGAAAAGGGACTCGAACATTCTCGACCTCGACGAAAAACAGACGCTCGTGCTGCAGACGCTCGAGGGCTTGAACAAACAGCTGCTCGACGCCGAAAACGCCCGGAAAAACGCCGAAGCCCAGTACAACGCGGTCAAAAGCTCGCCCGACAAGGTCAAGTCGCTCGTCGAATCCGATCTCATCCGTTACACGAGCGAGCAGGAAATGGCGATGCAGAACCTCCGCAACAAGGTGCTCGAACAGATCACGCAGCTCAAGGCCGAACGCGATAAACTGGCGCTCGAATACCGCGAGGGCGCGGACGAACTGGTCGAGATCGACACCAAGATCAACACGCTCAACAAGGGCCTCGACGCCGCCCAGGAAAAAAACAAGAAGGATCTCGAGGAATTCCGGAACCGCGCCGCCCAGACGCAGCTCGACAATCTGCGGACGAAATACCTGCAGGCCAAAGGACAGGAAGACAAGATCCGCTCCTCCTACGATCAGAAATACAACGAAGCGCAGGCCCAGAATCAGGCCGGCATCGTGATCCGGCTGCTCGAACAGAACATCGCGACCAACAAGGGCTTTCTCGAAAACCTCAATAAACAGGTGATCGAGAACGACGTCATCGCGAAGGGCACCGACAACAACATCAGCATCGTCGAGATCGCGATTCCGCCCGACACGCCGATCGCGCCGCGGCGGTTGACGACCGTGCTCGCGGCGCTCATCCTGTCGACGCTCTTCGGGGCCGGGCTGGCGCTCGTGCTCGAATATCTCGACGATTCGATCAAATCGACCGAGGAAGTCGAAAACTATCTCCGGCTGCCGGCGCTGGCGGCGATCCCGACGATCGATTCGATGCCCAAACGGCGGCTGCTGCTGGTCGGGAACAACGGCGGCGAGGAGACCGAACCAAAGGCCAATACCGAGCTGCTGATCAACAACGATCCGCGTTCGTCGCTCGCCGAGGCTTACCGCCAGCTCCGGACGTCGATCCTGCTGTCGACCGCCGGTCACGCGCCGAAATCGCTGCTGATCACCTCGAGCCTGCCGTCGGAAGGCAAGACGACGACCGCCGTCAACACGGCGATCAGTCTCGCGCAGACCGGCGCGAAGGTGCTCGTGATCGACGCCGATATGCGGCGGCCGCGGCTCCACACGGTTTTCGGTATTTCGAACGCCGAGGGCCTGAGCTCGGTGCTTTCGAGCGAGATGCGCGACACGCAGATTCTCGATATCATCCAATACGACGATGACGCGAAGCTGCATCTGATGCCGTCGGGCCCGATCCCGCCGAACCCGGCCGAGCTGATCGGATCCGAACAGATGGTCAATATGCTGAAGGTGCTGCAGCAGCATTTCACGCACGTGGTCGTCGATTCGCCGCCGATCGCTTCGTTTACCGACGGCGTGCTGGTCGCTTCGATGGTCGACGGCGTGATCCTCGTCGTCCATTCGGGCAAGAGCTCGCGGCAGGTCGTCCGCCGTTCGCGGCAGCTGCTCGCGGACGTCGGCGCGAAGATCTTCGGCGTCGTGCTCAACAACGTCAACCTCAATTCGCAGGATAACTATTACTATTACCAGAGTTACTATCACCGCGACTATTATCGCCACGAGGAAGAGTAAGAAAAGAAGATGCCGGCTGGCGAAAAAACGGTGCGGGTCGAGATCGTCACGCCGGTTCACAACCGGCGTGATCTCACTTTGCAATGTCTGAAAAGCCTTTCGCGGATCGATCGGACCGGAATCGACGTCCACGTCGTGATCGTCGACGACGGCTCGACCGACGGCACGAGCGAGGCGCTCGCCGAACATTACCCGGAGGTCGAGATCGTCCGCGGCGACGGCAGTCTGTGGTTCACGGCCGGGACGAACCGGGGCATCGAAGCGGCGCTCGAACACGATCCGGATTATGTCCTGACGATTAACGACGACGAGGTTTTCGATCCGTCGTTTCTGCGGAAAATGATCGACTGCGCCGAGCGTCATCCGAAATCGATCGTCGGCGCGCTGCTTTTATTATGGGACACGCCGCATAAGCTTTTTCAGGTTTCGCCGAAATGGGACGTCTGGGCGGGCGGTTTCCGGCACTGGGTTCAGCAAACCGTCTGGACGGTGCCGCAAAAACCGTGGGAAGTCGAGCTGATCGTCGGCAACTGCGTGCTCTTTCCGGTCGCGGCGATCCGCGAGTGCGGGCTGATGGATGAAAAGAAATTTCCGCATTACGGCGACGCCGAATACACGCCGCGGATGCGCCGCCGCGGCTGGCGGCTGCTGATCGAACCCGGCGCGCGCGTCTTCTGCCAGCCGAACAACCTGCCGCCGACGGTCCGCAAAATGCCGTTTCGAAAACAGCTCCGGACGCTCGTCCTCGACGCCGGCAACGCCAACAGTCTGAGAAAAAGATTTCTCGCGAATTTTTACGGGGCTCCGAACCGCTTCGAAGGCGCGGCCGCTTTTCCGATCTTCTTCATCCGCTGGCTGTTGGGGAAAAACCTCGAGGGCAGTTATGCCGAGATGATCGAGGAAAAACCGCTCGCCGAAACCTTTGCCGATAAAATCGTGTCGGGATGATCTCGATGTCGGATGTCGGATGTCGATGTTGGAAGGCTCGATAAATAAACAAATTTCCTTATTTCGGTAATTAAAAATAATGGAGCCGAAATCCCGGGGCACATTAAAATATTCAAACCGTTTTGAATCGGCGGTCAGGCAAACTATTGCCGATCTTCACCGGAAGCATCGCTAACGACCGGTCTGGTTTTTCAATTCATCGAGCCAGTAATCGATCATCTCGTCGAGCATCGTCTCGAACGTGTAGTCGGGCGTCCAGCCGGTCGTCCGGCGGAGTTTGGCCGAATCGCCTTTGAGATTGTGAAGCTCCTCGGGCCGCAGGTAGCGCTGGTTGACCGAGACCAGTTTTTCCCAGTCGAGATCGAGCCGGCCGAAAACATATTCGACGAGCTCCTGCACGCTGTGCGAGATGCCGGTGGCGCAGACGAAATCGTCCGGCCGGTCGAGTTGCAGAATCTGCCACATCGCCTTGACGTAGTCTTTGGCGTGTCCCCAGTCGCGCGTCGCCTGCAGATTGCCGAGCTCGAGTCGTTCCGTCTGGTTGTAAAAGATGCGGACGGCTTCCTTGCAGACCTTGTTGGTCACGAAGTTCGTCCCGCGCCGCGGGCTTTCGTGATTGAACAGGATCCCGTTGCTGACGAACAGTTTGTAGGCGTTCCGGTAATTGCGGGCGAGATGATAGGAAAAGACCTTCGCGCAGCCGTAGGGCGAAACCGGGTTCATCGGCGTATTTTCGCGCTGGAAGCCGTCGGCTTCGATCGTGTTGCCGAACATCTCCGAGGACGAGGCCTGATAAACCTTGATGTCGGGCTTGATCAGGCGAACGGCTTCGAGCACGTTGACCGTGCTCAGACCGGTGGCGTTGGCCGTGTAGATCGGCTGGTCGAACGAAATCCGGACGTGCGACTGGGCGGCCAGATGATAGAGCTCGTCGGGTTGCGTTTCCTTGATGACGTAGATCAGCGAGGAAAGATCGGTAATGTCGGCGTAAAATAGGTTGATCCGGTCGCGGATATGCTCGATCCGGGTGGTCTGCGTCTCGGCGACCGAGTTTCTTTTCAGAATTCCGTAAACTTCATAACCTTTGTCGAGCAGGAATTCGGCCAGATAACTCCCGTCCTGTCCGTTGATGCCGGTGATCAGGGCTTTTTTCATACAATTTCGTGTTCTTTATAATATTCGTAAACTTTCCGGATGCCGTCTTCGAGCGATGTGAATTCGAAGCCGGGCAGGAGCCGCTTGAGCCGCGCGTTGGAAACGTCCTTGCGAAACTGGCCGTCGGGCGAAACCTCGTCGAAGCGAAGCGTGAAATCGTGTTTGCCGCACGCCCGGAGCGCGATCTCGGCGATCTCGCGGATGCTCCGGTTCTCGTCGACGGCGACGTTGAACGATTCGATGATCTCCGAATCGATGCAGGCTTTGATCGCGCGGGCGAGATCGCCGCCGTACATAAACTGGCGGAGCGGCGTGCCGGTCCCGAGCAGGTCGATCTCGGTCCGGTTTTCGCGTTCGGCGCGGATGATCTTGCCGAGCAGCGCGGTCAGGTAATGGCTGCGCTTTTCGTCGACCTTGTCGTATTCGCCGTAAAGATTGCAGGGAATCAGGTAATTGTAGCCGAGCCCGTACTGCTGCCGGTAGGCGTCGATCTGGACGGCGAGCGAACGTTTGGCGATCGCGTAGGCGAAATTGGTCTTCTGCGGCTCGCCCTTGTGCAGATCTTCCTCGGTCAGCGGGTAGCGGTCGAAAACGTCCGGGTAGATGCAGGTGGAGAGAATCGCCGTCAGCCGCGGCACGCCGTTCAGCCGCGCGTATTTCAGCAGCAGCGTGTTCATCAACAGGTTCTGCTCGATGAATTCGGCCGGATAATTGATGTTCTCGATGATGCCGCCGACCCGCGCCGCGAGATGGACGATGTGATCCCAGCCCTCCTCGCAGAGTTTGCGGACGTCGGCTTCGGACCGCAGATCGTAATCGCTCGATGAAATGTAACGGGCTTCGGGCAGAATTTCCTTCAGATGCCGGCCGACGAGACCCGAACCGCCGGTGACAAGAATTTTTTTCATAATTCGAACATCCCCGTAAGAGTGGTGAAATTAACAATTTTAGAGGTTGGCGGGCATTTGTCAATCAACGGAACATTTTTAAATGCGGAAGGTTCGGTCATAAGGCGGATCGGGCCGGCCTTTGGCCGAACGGGTAAAACTATAGTTGATCTGAGTTCTGAGTCCTGAGGCCTGAGTCGTGAATGGGGATTAATTTTGTTTCGCTGAAAATTCGACCCGGGCAGGGGCCAAACTACTGCAATAATTGATAATTGAAATTTGATAATTGATAATTACCGTTCCCGATCGGACACATTATCAATTTTCAATTATCCGTTATCAATTAATTTCAGAGGGTTGATCCCGATCGACGAGTCCGGAACATCGGGTCGAACGATTTCTTTCGGGATTTCGATGCTCCGTCAAATAAAGTGATCCCCGTTAAAACCCGAAAATATCACGCTCCGGGGCGTTTGATCCGGCTCGATTGTTGAGCCGGACCATCGTGGGCAGAGACTTATACTGGTGCGGGCAGAGACTTTGTCTGCCGTGGGCAGAAACCTT
>JAFDVJ010000018.1:0-82629 GCA_018269075.1 Acidobacteriota bacterium | reverse complement strand
GAAACCTTGTCTGCCGCGGGCAGAAGCTTATACTGGTGCGGGCAGAGACTTTGTCTGCCGTGGGCAGAGACTTATACTGGTGCGGGCAGAGACTTTGTCTGCCGTGGGCAGAGACTTATACTGCCGTGGGCAGAAGGTTATACTGCCGCGGGCCTAAACATAGGCCATCGCGGGCCGAAGCTCGAAATTCAAGCCGATTGATATGAATTTCGGCCGACTCATCCCGAAGACCGAAGGCCGAAACTCGAAGCACGCGGGCCCCGGCTTGAATCGCCGGAAAGAGGAATCGAACCGCCGCGGGCCGAAGCGGCGGCCGGTCGGGATTTCATTTCAACCACTTCGGTTTCGACTTTATCCCCGGCAGTCGATGAAACAGCCCGTTCAGGTGGCGTTAATTTATTGAGGGTCTTATAATTTAGGTAATTAGTAAGTTTCATATAGTTATAAAGCGGCAATCGTCGGATGAATAAAAGTATCAAAAAACTGTTTTTAGCGCTGGTCAGATTTTACACCTATCATACGCCGATCGATTTCGGCAGGCATCGCGTCTATCTCGGAGCGATGTCGCTGATCCGGGATTTTCCGCCGGACCTGCGGGCCGCGACGAAGGACGGCCGCCGGTTCAGCGTCAATCTCGCGACCGGGATGCAGACGACGCTTTATTTTCACGGCGATTACGAGAAAAAACTGACCGAGGTCCTGCGCCCGCTGGTAAGAGCCGGCGATGTCTGTCTCGACGTCGGCGCGAACTTCGGCTGGTACACGTCGATCTTTCATAAATACGCCGGGCCGAACGGCCGCACGCACGCTTTCGAACCGATGCCGCCGACCTTCGCCGAACTCGAAAAAAACTACGAGCTGATGAACCGCCCGGCCAACGTCCGGATCAACAATCTGGCGCTCGGCGAAAAACCGGACACGCTTTATATCAATTTGTTCGAGGGCTTGTCGACGGGGCACGCTTCGATGTCGAACCAGGGTCGCGACGACGCGGTTTCCTTCGAATGCCGGGTCGTGACGCTTGATTCGTATTTAGAGGAAAACGGGGTCGGCGACGTGAACTTCGTCAAGGTCGATATCGAGGGCGCCGAGCTGACGTTCTTAAAAGGCGCGGAAAGTCTTTTCAAACAAAAGGTTCCGCCGATCTGGCTGATGGAGATGGCCCGCCAGCAGACCCGGAATTTCGGCTACACGCCCGACGATCTGCTCCGGTTTTTCAGCGAGCGGGCGGACTACGAGTTTTACCGCGTCGACGAAGAACGGGGACGGCTGATCCGTTTCGAAAGCTTCGGGCCGGACGACATCGGCGCCAACGTTTTCTGCTTTCCGAAGGGGTTTTACCGCGATCGGTTCGCATCGGTCGAAAACTATCTCGCGTGAAACAAACGGACGCTCCCGTTTTCGAAATAGGGCGTCGGGGCGAACCATCGGCCGACCGTCGACTCGACCTTCGGGTTGCGGCCCCAGAGGACGAGCGTCGTGATCCGGCCCTGATTGCGGGAGAGCACCGCATCGAGCCGCGCCAGCTTTTCGTCGAACTTTTCGTCCGGGTTGTTGAGCGTATAGACGTTCGAGGTCGTCAGATCGAAGATGAACTGCTTGTCCTCGGCCTGCCGGGCGACGACCGGAAAAAGATAATGACCGGCCTCGTAGTTGTCGAGCACGACGACGTTTCGTCCGATTCCCAGATAACTGCTCATCTGCGTCATCGGCAGCGAGTGAAAACGCCGCCCGTCCTCGAGCACGACGACCGACGCGATTCGCTCGCCCTCGGGCAGCGCCCGCGCCGCCTCCATATAGAGATGCGCCTCGCGGTCGGTCCGGAGCGCGTAATCCCAGAGCGCCGCGGTCTGAAAAATAAACACGACAACCAGGCAGAGCTGGCCGATCCGTTTGAGCTTCGGGTGATCTTCGGTCCGGAACAAAGGGATCAGAAAGAACAGCCCGCAGAGCAGGATCCGTTCGCGGATGATGCTGCCGTTGGTGAGGCCGAAATCGTCGGGCGCGAACATCGCCCCGGCGATGCTCAGGAGCAGCAAAGTCAAAAATAACAGGCTGTTAGCATTGAGTTTGGATCGTTCTTTCCGGTAAAACGTCGCGTAGAGCATCAGCAGCACGAAAGCGTAGATCCAGACGGCCGGCGTGAACAGCGCGTAAAGCGCCGAGGCGTCGGAGAGAAAGGGAAATGCCGTCCGGCTGATCAGGATGAACGGGTCGGCGGTGCGGATCTGCGCAAACCAGCTGAGCGGCGAAAAAGGGTTGTCGAGATTGCGCCACGCCGGATAAAACCCGCCGCCGCCGGCGCTCAGCGATTTGTAGAGAATCGCGAGCGGGACAACCGGCACGACGGCCGCCGCGAGGCCGAGCAGATTTTTGAAAATCTTTTCCCGCGAAACCGTCACGGCCAGCAGAAAGAGCGTGCCGGAAAGGATCATAAAGCTGACGATATGGCTCAAATAAGCGATCAGGAGAAGGCCGGCGATCAGCAGGAGGCGTTTCGGATTCAATTCTTCGCGCCAGTGAAAAAAAAGCCCGACCGTCGCCGCCAGACAGACGACGCCGATGATGAAGTTGTAGAAGCCCAGAAACCACAGCCAGTTGAAGCCGAGGACGGCCCCGAAGAGAAGGCTCGTTTTGAGGCCTTCGGCGCCCGGCGCGGTTTTCTGGCGGAGCCAGCCGGCGGCGGCGACGAAACCGGCGAAGGTCAGCGTGACGATGATCTTGGTGGTCAGAAAGGGGTTGAAGAAGAGCAGCAGAAAGGCGAGCAGCCAATGACCGCTCGAATTCGGGATGCTGATCGAGTTGAGCGCGAAAAAGCGCAGCGTTTCCGGCGTTTTCCGGAAGATTTCGAGAATCAGATAAGAACCGTAAAGATGGCCCGAACCGTCCTGATTGATGAAATAATCGACCGACCAGACGGGAAGGACGGCGATGACGACCAGCAAAAGAAAAAAGATCAAAGTCGATTTCGACGAAGCGATAAAACTCATTGATTAGGAATTATGCCAAAAAACGGAGGATTGCCCAATCGGGCCCGAAAAAAAATATTTTGGCGGAAAGACAGCCCCGGAAAATTTTGCTAAACTTCAATTTCTTTTTTGGTAATAACTTAAGGAATCACTTTAATTGACGGGAGAACGACACCTAACAGACAGCTTGAAGTCAGAAAAGGATTTACAAAAACTTAAATCAAAACCTGAACGGGTGATCTATGCCTGGAATTATCTCGAATGGGGCGGGGCGCAGGTCTATTTTCTGGGCATCGCCGGGCGGATCGCCGACCGCGCCGGGATTCTTTTCGTGATGCCGGAGAAAACCGGCCGCCAGCTGATCGAATTCTGCGAAACGAAAAAGCTGCCCTACGAATTGCTGCCGGTCGAAAACGATCTCCGGCCGGCCGGCACTCTCCGGCGCAAGCTCGAGCGGCACTGGAACAAATTCCGGGCCGAAGACCGGCTCGTCCGGCATTTGTTAAAAAAGGACTTAACAGATGCGGTCGTCCACGTCGAGCTCGCCCCGTGGCAGTCGCTCGTCTCGCTGATCCGCCTGTGCCGGCGGGCCAAAGTCTTTATCACGATGCATAATTCGCTGCCGCCGGTGCCGGCCTGGCGGCTGGCGCTCTGGAAGCTGAAATTCCGTTTGATGATCGGTTTTCGCAATTTTCATCTCTTCGCTTCGAACGAGGACGCCAAAAACAGCCTGACGCCGTTCGTCACGCCCGAATTTCTCGAAAAAGTGAAGGTCACCTACACCAACGTCGACCCCGACGAGATCGGGGAAGCAGTCGCGCTCGAGATCGACCGGGAACGGAAACTGGCGGAGTTCAACCTGCCGCCCGATAAATTCTACGTGTTCTGCGTCGGCCAGTTCATCGACCGCAAGGGCCGCTGGGTCTTTCTCGAAGCGGCCCGCCGGATTCTCGAAAAGACCGCCGACGTGGGCTTCGTCTGGATCTCGAATTCGGTTTTGACCTCCGAAGAACGGACAAAAATCGAAGGGTTCGGTCTCGGCGAGAATTTCCGCCTGCTCAAATCCGAGGAGGTCGGGGCCCGGCATCTCGATTTATTCGCATTTCTGCGGCTCGCCGATGCGTTCACGCTGCCGAGCTATGTCGAGGGACTGCCGATCTCGCTGCTCGAGGCGATGGCGCTCGGCATTCCCGCGGTCTCGACCCGGATCAACGCGATCCCCGAAGCGGTCATTCACGAACAAACGGGTCTGCTGGTCGAAGCCGGCGACGCCCCGGGGCTGGCGGAAGCTTTGCTGCGGCTCAAAAACGATCCCACCCTGGCGAAAAAGCTGGCGGCGGCGGGACGCCGGCACGTTTTGGCGAACTTTAACGAGAAGGCGGTCGCCGAGATCGCCTTCCGGGCATACGCCGGGGCCGGCGAGGATTGAAATGGCGGACGAAGCGAACTCCACCGGAAGATCGGTGGCCCGGAACATCATCTACAGCTCGACCACCTGGCTTTTGCCGGTATTGCTGAGCTTTCTGGCGACGCCGGTGATCGTCCGGGCGCTCGGCAACGAAGATTACGGGATATATGCGCTGATCTCGGGTTTCATCGCCTACTCCTTCAATTTCAACATCGGCCGGGCGCTGACCAAATACATCGCCGAATACCGCGCCGCCGGCGAGAACGAAAAGATCCGCGACATCATATCGGCGACGCTGTTCGTCAATCTGACGATCGGCGGGATCGGCCTGCTGGCCATCGTATTGTCGGCCGATTTTCTGGTGGACAGCGTTTTCAGGATCGAGGCCGCGGCGCGCGCCAAATCGGTCGAAGCCTTTTATGTCTCGGCGCTGATCATCTTCTTCACGATGCTCAATCAGGTCTTCAACGCGATCCTCCAGGGCATCCAGCGGTACGACGTCTATTCGAAGATCTTCAACTTTTACAATATCCTGCTGATCGGCGGAAATCTGGCGCTGGCCTTCGCCGGCTTCAAGCTGCTCGGGCTGCTGTGGTGGAACCTGATCGTGACCTTTCCGACCGGTTTCCTGCTGTTCCGGACCGCCCGCCGGTATCTGCCCGAATTCGGAATCGGCTTCGGTTTCGGCCGGCACACGGTCTGGAAGGTGATCGGCTACAGCTGGGCGGTGGTCGCCTACCAGATCCTGGCGAACGTTCTGCTGTTGTTCGAGCGCACCTGGATCACGCGCTATCTCGGGACCGAAAGCCTGACCTATTACGTCGTCCCGATGATGATCGCGGTTTATATGCAGAGTTTTATATCGAGTCTGATGCTGGTTGTTTTTCCGCTCGCGAGCGAGCTTCAGCAGGAACGCGGCAAGCTGCTCAGGCTGTATCTGAAAGCGACCAAAACCGTCGCCTTTCTGGTCGTCTTTATGGTGCTCTCGCTGGCGATCGAAAGCCGACAGTTTTTAACGCTCTGGATGGGCGAAAATTTCGCGGCGAATTCGACCGATCTTTTGGTCATCCATTCTTTGGCCTTCGGACTTTCGGCCCTTTGCATAATTTCCTGGTATCTGGCGGACGGTCTGGGCCACCCGAATTATAACTGCCTGATCTTTGTGGTATGCTTTATAATTTGTGCTGCCGGCTTTATTTTGTGGGGCGATCAAAACAACCGGATCGCGCTCGCCCGGCTGGCCGGATTCGGGACGATGTTCTTTTCCGTGTTCTACGTCGAGAAATGGTTTTTCGGGAAAGTGCAGATCGGGTTCTGGCTCCGGCTGACCGGAGTGCTCGGCCTCGCGGCGGTCGGGGCGGGACTCGTCGAATTCCTGCTGGCGACGGTGTTGCCGGTAAAATGGCCGTCCCTCGTCGGTTCGGTCGCGGCGGGCGGTCTCGTTTATCTCGGCATTTTGTGGGCGGCCGGGTTTATCGACGAGGAAGAGAAGGCGCTTTTTTACAGATTGATCGGGAAGAATATCGAATGAGCGAGAAGTTTGAACTGGTCCAGCGGGTCGAATTTATCCGGCAGATGTGCGCCGGCCGCAAAGTGCTGCATCTGGGCTGTACGAACTACCCCTATACGCGGGATTCGATCGACAACGGAATGCTGCTGCATTTCGAGCTCGAAAAAACGGCGAGCGAGCTTTACGGGTTCGACTTCGACGAGGAAGGACTGCGGATTCTCCGGGAAGCGGGCGGCCGCAATCTTTACCGGGCCGATCTCGAACGGCTCGAGGAGGTTCCGCTCGACGAGACGTTCGAGGTCATCATCGCCGGCGAGATGATCGAGCATCTCTCGAATCCGGGGTTGTTTCTGACGGGCATCCGGCGGTTTATGAACCCGTCGACAAAGCTCGTGATCACGACGATCAACGCCTACTGCGCGATGCGGTTTATGATCTACGGGCTGCGCGGCCGGGGCGGCGCGCAGGAACCGGTGCATCCGGATCACGTGGCCTATTATTCGTACCGGACGCTGGGACTCGTTCTGGAACGCGCGAATTTGAAGATCGATAAATTCTGTTTCTACGATATCGGGGTCGAACACCGGCCGTTCAACCGCCGCATTTATAACGTTTTTAACGACATTTGTGTTAAAATTTCTCCACAGTTAAGCGACGGAATTATCGCGGTCTGCGGTTTGAAGTAATTACCATGGCACAGCAAAGATACCAGACGCCGATGTTTATGGCGGATAAAAGACAGAATCTGCTCTACCCGATATTTGTTTTGTGGGGGCTGATCGTCGTCTTTCTTTTTACCTTTTACCTGTTGGAGGAAGGGGTGGCGGAATCGCTCCAAAAATATTATCTGCTGCCCTGGACGTTTCTGACCGGCGCGGTCATTTTGATCCCGAGCGCCTATCTTTTTTTCAAAAAGAAGTTCGACCCTTTTCATCCGCTGGTGTTTCCGGTCTGGTCGTATTTTTTTCCGGCGTTTTTTATCGGCGGGCTGATCCTGTCGTTCGATCTTTCACAGCCCTACTATCTGGTGTTTATTCAGGACGAGCGGTACGAGCTGCCGCTGACGCTGGTGTATGTGATGCTCGGTTTCGGCGGCCTGGCGCTCGGGTTCGCGCTCCCCATCGGGAAAAAGGTCGGCAGTTTTATCGCCGGCCGGCTGCCGGCCTGGCAATGGACGCCGGAACAGGTGCTCAAACCCGGAGTGGTCCTGCTCGGGCTCGGGCTCGCGAACACGCTGCTGGCCTTCAGTCTCGGGATTCTCGGTTTTCAGAAAACGGAGGAAATCAACTCCTACGACGGCATCATTTTTCTGTTGTCGCTGTTCTGGCTGGAGGCGAGTTTTCTGCTCTGGCTCTGCATATTCAGGACGCGCGGAAAATTCAATCTGAATCATTATCTGGTGATCGGGATCCTGCTCGTGACATCGCTCACCAAATCGGCGTTTCAGGGAAACCGCGGGAGTCTGATCCAGCTTTTCATCCTGATCGCGTTCGCCTTCAGTTTTTCGGGCCGGAAAATCGAACTGCGGCATAAGATCGTGTCCGGCCTGCTGCTGACGGTCGCGCTGGTCGTCGGGATGATTTACGGGACGACCTTCAGAACGATCAAAACCACCGAGGAGCGGATGGGAATCGACGAATACGCCGGGATCGTCGTCAAGACCTTTGAAAAAGTGTCGGAACAGGATTTCGGGACGATTCTTGAAAATGGATTGACGGCGATGGCGGAACGGTTCGAATCGGTCAGCTCGCTCGGCGTCGTCGTCTCGAATTACGAGAAACTCGGTTCATACGAAGCGGGTTACGGGCTCGACAACAACATCTGGAAGGACAGCATCACGTTTTTGATCCCGCGAATCCTGTGGAACGACAAACCGGTCGCGACCGATCCCGGCAATTACGGCGAGCTTTATTTCAACTTCCGTGAAAATTCCTTCACGATCACTCCGATGGGCGACCTGCTTCGAAATTTCGGCCCGGTCGGAGTGCCGGTCGGGATGTTTATTCTGGGTCTGATAATCAGAGCGGTCTTTGCGGCCCTGCAGGAGAACCAGGAGTTCTCGTTCTGGCGGGCGACCGTGTTTTATATGCTGCTGACCAGTATTTCATATGAAGGGTCTTACGGGCTGATCGTCCCCTATATGGTCAAGGTCGGGATCATCTCGGTTCTCGGCATCCTGCTGGTCCGGTTTATGATCGGGCGCCGGCGCTTACCGGGCCTCCGGCCGGGGTTTTAGCTGTAGGGATTCGGTCTTCAAAAGGGAAAAGGGCAGGCGGGACAGCCTGAATTTAGGGAAAAAACAGGAGGAATGGAAAAGGTAGTTTTTACAAACGGCTGTTTCGATATTTTGCATCCGGGGCATCTCGATTTACTGGAGCGGGCGAAACGATTGGGGACCCGGCTGATCGTCGGGATCAACAGCGACGCCTCGGTGCGGGCGATCAAGGGAGTTGATCGGCCGGTACTCGGTGAAAATGACAGAAAGGCGATGCTCGAGGGGCTGAAAGCGGTCGACGAGGTGCGTGTTTTCGATGAGCCGACGCCCGAACGAATCATCCGCGAAATCGCTCCGGACGTTCTCGTCAAGGGCGGTGATTGGGCCGTCAGCGAAATCATCGGAGCCGATTTCGTCCTCCAAAATGGCGGAGAAGTCCATTCGCTGCCGCTGAAACCGGGACATTCGACCACCGGGATCATCGAACGGCTGGCCGGCGGTCCGCGGCCGGAGGTTACTCCGATGGTTGATTCCGTCATCGACCGTTCGATCGCGGAACATCTCGAAACGGTCGGCCGGGTCCCGGCGACGAATCGCGAGACGATCGAAAAATGCGCCGAGCTGCTCTGGGAAACATTTGAAAAAGGGAACAAAGTCCTGATCTGCGGAAACGGCGGAAGCGCGGCCGACGCGCAGCATCTCGCCGCCGAATTCGTCGGCCGTTACGAGTCGGAAAGGGCGGCTTTGCCGGCGATCGCGCTGACCACCGACACCTCGGCGCTGACCGCGCTGGCCAATGATTATGATTTTGAAAGGATATTTGCCCGGCAGGTCGAAGCCCTCGGGCGTGAAGGGGATTGTCTGATCGCGATCAGCACGAGCGGAAACTCGCCGAACGTCGCGGCGGCCGTGATGAAGGCCCGTTCGCTCGGCTGCCGGACGATCGGGCTGACCGGATCGACCGGCAAAAAACTGGCGTCGCTTTGCGACCTCGCGGTTTTGGCCCCCTCGTCCCGGACCGCGCGGATTCAGGAAACTCACATCATGATCGCCCATATCTGGTGCGAGATTATCGATGACCGCTGGTCGAAACGAAATTAAGAACGCCTTGAGAAAAATCAACGATTTAATAAACAAATTTGCGGGAATCAATGTTTTGATCATCGGCGACGTGATGCTGGATCGATACCAGTGGGGGAGCGTCAGCCGGATCTCGCCCGAGGCACCGGTTCCGATCGTTCTGCTGGAGAGATCGAGCGTCACGGCCGGCGGTGCGGCCAACGTCGCGGCCAATGTCGCGGGACTCGGAGCGGTGCCGCATCTGGTGGGGATCACGGGAAACGACGAAGATGCCGGGTTGTTTCCAAAAATTCTGGAAAATTCGGGAATAACGAGTCACCGTCTGTTCGGTCTCGCCGATCGGCCGACGACCGTCAAAACCAGAATCATCGCGCATCAGCAGCAAATCGTCCGGATCGATCAGGAGCTGACCCGGCCGCTGGATGAGCGCGAAACGCCGGAAATAATGGATTATATCCGACGGGAAGTGAAAAAGGCCGATGTCGTTCTGATTTCCGATTACGCCAAGGGATTTTTAACCGACGGGCTTTTGCGGCAGATAATCGAAATCTCGCGAAAGTCGAACAAACCCCTGATCGTCGATCCGAAAGGCCGGGATTATTCGAAATACCGCGGGGCGACGCTTCTGACGCCGAACCGAAAAGAGGCTTTTGAGGCCGGGAATCTCGAAGATCATCATCATCATCTGCTTGAAGATGCCGGCCGCAGACTGTTGCAGGAACTGGAGTTAGACGGTTTACTCGTGACTCTCGGCGAAAATGGAATGAAGCTCTTTATGAGGAATCAAAAAACGATTCAGCTAAAAGCGACGGCACGGCACGTTTACGATGTGACCGGGGCGGGCGACACGGTGATCGCGGCGCTCGCGGTTTGTCTGGCCGCCGGGTTGGATTTTCGCGAATCGGCGGAGTTTGCCAATCAAGCGGCCGGAATCGTGGTCGAACAGCTCGGAACGACCGCCATCAGCCGGGAATTGCTGGTCAATTACTTAAAGTGAAAGATGAAGAAAATCCAGTTTATCGAGAGAAAATTCGATGGTTTCGTCAGCATCGAAAAGGTTTTCGGTCTGGTCGCCGAGAATCTCCCGAAGGATAAGTTCATCCATCGCTTTCAGAAACTGCGATACGGCAGTTCGGTCGCCGGCATCATCAAAAATCTGTTGTTTTTCAAAGCGGAACCGGCCGATGTTTATCACATCACCGGCCACGTTCATTTTATGGCGCTGGCGCTGCCCCGGCGGAAGACGGTTTTGACGATCCACGATCTCAGATTTTTAAAGCACGATTCGGGCTGGCGCCGCTTTTTTTTGAAGAAACTGTTTCTCGACTGGCCCCTGAAAAAGTTGATATACGTGACGGCCATCTCCGAGTTCACGAAAAGCGAGATCGTTTCCAATACCGGCGTTTCCCCCGAAAAAATAAGAGTGATCGAAAATCCGCTGGACCGGACGATGACCCGGCAGCGGCCGGAAAAAAAAGCCTTCAACACGGATTGCCCGCGCGTTCTGCAGATCGGGACGATGGAAAACAAGAATCTCCCGAATCTGGTCAAAGCGCTCGCGGGAACGGAATGCGAGTTGAGGGTGATCGGGCCGCTGGATGAACGTCAGGACCGGTTGTTGAAACGGTCGGGGATTCGGTATTCAAACCGGTCCGGCCTTTCGGACGATGAGATCCGGCAGGAATACGAAAACGCCGACATCGTCGCGTTCTGTTCGATCTACGAGGGCTTCGGACTGCCGATAATCGAGGCGCAGGCGATGGCCAAACCGGTCATTACCAGCAATTTGAGTCCGATGAAGGAAATCGCCGGGGACGCGGCCTGGCTGGCGGACCCCTTCGATCACCGGGATATCAGGCGGGGAATTCTGAAGATCATCAACGAAATTTCGTTCCGTGAACAAATCATCGAGAACGGTTTGAAAAACATCAGACGATTCGAGCCGGCGGCGATCGTTGGCGAATATGAAAAGCTGTATGAAGAGATAATCGCCGGTAACAAAAAATGAACGAACAACAGAAAAAGCCAAGGGTGCTGGTTATTTGCGACTATTATCTGCCGGGATACAAAAGCGGCGGCGGGATGCGAACCATCGTGAATATGGTCGAACGGCTGCAGGATCAATACGAGTTCCTGATAATCACCAGGGACCACGACGGAAAACTGGATACGACGCCCTACACCTCGGTCAGGATCAACGACTGGAACCGGGTCGGCCCTTCGAAGGTCTTCTACCTTTCGAAGGAAAAGGTTAAAATGAGCGAATTGAAAAGGCTGATACTGGAGGTTTCGCCCGATCTGCTTTATTTCAACAGTTTTTTTTCGACGCTGGCGATTTATGTGCTGAACCTGCGGCGGGCGGGACGTTTAGGTGGGATCGGCGTCGTTCTCGCGCCCTGCGGCGAGCTTTCCGAGGGCGCGCTGCAGTTGAAGAGCCTCAAGAAAAAGCTCTTCTTTATTTATGCAAAAATCCTCGGGCTTTACCGGGACATCATCTGGAAGGCCTCGTCCGATCTGGAAAAAGAGGAGATCGAACGATACAAGGGGCCGGGCGGGCGTATTTTGATCGCTCCGGATCTTCCGCCCAAAAGCATTTTTCCGGATTATTCGATGGGGCTGAAGCCCGAAAAAATTTCCGGGAGCGTGAAAATGGTTTTTCTTTCCCGCTTTATGCGGAAAAAAAACTTCAAGTGGCTTCTGGAAATAATAGATCAAACACAGGGAGAATTAGAGATAGATATTTACGGACCGCTAGAGGATGCCGGCTATTGGCAGGAATGTCAGGAAATCATCGATCGTCTGCCCGCCAGGATCAGGATCGCCGCCCGGGGCTCGATTCCCCACGAATCGGTGCTCGAAGTGCTGGTCAAATATCATTTTTTCATCCTCCCGACACTGGGCGAAAATTTCGGCCACGTCTTTTTGGAAGCGCTGGCCGGCGGCTGTCCGCTGGTGATCAGTGATAAAACCCCGTGGCTGGAGTTGGCGGAAAAGGGAATCGGGTGGGATCTGCCGTTCGAGACGTCCCGATGGATCGAGACGATCGATCGCTGCATCCGGATGGACGCCGCGGAATACGCCGTTCTCTCGGAAAATTCGCGGAAATTTCTCGTCGACTGGCTGGCCGATCCCGGGATCGAAGAGAGCACCAAAATGGTTTTGGCCGAGACTAAAGCGGTTTCCGGAAAATGACGGTAAAACATACTGATAAGACGATTTACGGCTTGATGTAAAGGCTTAGAGGTCGCGAAAGAACATTTAATTTATAACTTTAACAATGAGAGTGATGATTCTAGGCGGGAGCGGGATGCTGGGTCACAAAGTGACGCAGGTTTTATCGACGGAAATCGAGGTCTATGCGTCTTTCCGAGGGGCCGTCGATAAGTTTGCGGCCCTGCCGTTTTTCAAAAACGCGCGGCTGATCCCCGATATCGACGTTTTCGAACCGGCCGGGCTATTCGAAGCGCTCGCGGAAATCCGGCCGGATGTAGTGGTCAACGCGATCGGGATCGTCAAACAGGTCCCGGATTCCAAAAACGATGAAAAGACGATTTACATCAACGCGCTGCTCCCGCATAAGATCGCGGCATTTACGGCCCCGAGAGGGATCCGGCTGATCAACATCAGCACCGACTGCGTGTTCAGCGGCCGTCAGGGGAGTTACGTCGAGACGGATTTTCCGGATGCCGGCGATTTATATGGAAAAAGCAAGCATCTGGGTGAGGTCAGGGGAGAAAATTGTCTGACCATTCGAACCTCGATCATCGGCCGCGAGCTGTTTACGCGCCATAGTCTGATCGAATGGTTTTTGAGCAACCGGGGCGGCCGGGTCGTCGGTTTTAAAAAGGCCTATTTTTCCGGGTTTACGACGATCGAAATGGCTGATATCCTGAAATTATTGATTTTGGACTTTCCGAAACTCGAGGGTTTATACCATATCTCGGCCGAAAAAATAAGCAAGTACGATTTGCTCGGGCTGGTCAACGCTGCCTTTCAGACAGATGTTGAGATCACGCCGTCGGAAGAATTCGCCATTGACCGAAGTCTGAATTCCGACAAATTCAGGGCGCTCACGGGATATGTTCCGCCCTCCTGGGAATCGATGATCGAAACGCTGGCGGCGGACGGAAAGGACTATCGCGGGTAAAGTTACGCGGAGGAAGAGATTATTTTTTGATGAAAAACCTGCAGGACAAAAAGATTTTAGTGACGGGCGGGACGGGATCGCTGGGCAAGACACTGGTCAACCGGATTCTGACCGGGGAGATGGGAATTCCGTCTCAAATCACCGTATTTTCGAGAGATGAAGCCAAACAGCATTATATGCGGCTCGAATATCTGCATCGGGAAACCGCGACCGATGACGTCATCTACCAGAATTCGCGCGATCTGCTGAATTTTCGGATCGGGGATGTCCGTGATTATTCCTCGCTGCTCGCGGCAATGCGGAATGCCGACATCGTTTTTCACGCGGCGGCGCTCAAACAGGTGCCATCCTGCGAGTATTTCCCGTACGAGGCCGTGCTCACCAACGTGACCGGCGCGCAGAACATCGTCCGGGCGATCCGGGAAAACCATCTGCAGACGGAAAAGGTCGTCGGAATTTCCACCGACAAAGCCTGTAAACCGATCAACGTGATGGGTATGACCAAGGCCCTTCAGGAAAGAATCCTGATCGAGGCGAACCGCGACTGCCGGCAGACGGTTTTCACCTGCGTCAGATACGGCAACGTCATCGCCTCGCGGGGATCGATCATTCCGCTGTTCGTCGAACAGATCAGGAACGGCCAGCCGGTCACGGTGACGCTGCCGGAAATGACGAGGTTTCTGCTGAGTCTCGACCGGGCCGTGGATACGGTTTTCGCGGCCGTCGACTTCGGGCTGGCCGGCGAAACCTTCGTCCCGAAAGTCCTCGCCGCCAAAATCGTGGACGTCGCAAAGGCGCTGATGGGCGAAAACGAGGTTCCGATCGTCTTTACGGGCATCCGGCCCGGGGAAAAGATCCACGAGATAATGGTTTCGGAGGAGGAATGTTTTCGAACGGTCGAGCGCCGGGGCTATTACGTGATCCTGCCGGTGCTGCCCGAGCTGCGCGCCGAAGGCGGCACGGAAGCCTTTCTCGAAGGCGAATATTCGTCGAAGGACGACAACATTTCGATCCCCGAATTACGAGAGCTGCTGGGCGGGGCCAACAGCGAGATCGGACGTTTTTTGACGGCCAAATAAGAGTTATGAAGATAATGACCATTTTCGGGACGAGGCCCGAAATCATCCGTTTGAGTCTGGTGATCAAGATTCTCGATCAGCACTGCAAGCAGATCACCGTCCATACGGGCCAGAATTTTCAGGAAAGCCTGAGCGATATTTTTATCAAGGATCTGGAGCTGCGAACGCCGGACGAGCATCTCGGCATCAAATCGAAGAATTTCGCCGACCAGCTGGGGCAGATCATTTTGAAGACCGACCAGGTTCTGGAAAAGCACAAACCCGACCGCGTGCTCATTCTTGGCGATACGAACAGCGCGCTGTCGGCGATCGTCGCCGCCCGCCGGGGCATTCCCGTCTACCATATGGAGGCCGGGAACCGCTGTTATGACGACCGGGTGCCCGAGGAGGTCAATCGCCGGATCATCGACCACGCGAGCACCTTTTTGATGCCTTATACCGAACGCAGCAAGGAGAATCTGGTCAGGGAAGGAATCGAGCGCGAACGAATTATCGTGACCGGGAACCCGATCAAGGAGGTTCTCGACACGTTCGGCGAAAAGATCGAGAACAGCGATGCGCTGGTCAAATTCGACGCCCGGCCCTTCGACTATTTTCTGGTGACGCTCCACCGGGCCGAAAATGTCGACCTCAAGGACCGCCTGATCAAGATTTTCAAGGGTTTTGAAAAGGTCGTTCAAAAGTTCGGAAAGAAAATGCTGGTCAGCGTCCACCCGCGAACGGCGGAAAAACTGGTCCAGTATTCGCTCCGGCCGGAGACCGACAAGATCAAGCTGCTGCGTCCGCTCGGGTTTTTCGATTTCGTGAAGCTGGAAAAAAACGCGCTCGCGGTGCTGACCGACAGCGGGACCGTACAGGAGGAATGCGCGATTTTCGGCGTGCCCAACGTCACGCTCCGCGATGTCACGGAGCGGCCGGAGACACTCGAATGCGGCAGCAACATCATCAGCGGGGCGGAGACCGAAATGATTTTGAGGGCGACCGAAATTGCCATTTCGCAGCCGGCCAACTGGCTGCCGCCAAAGGAATATCTGGTCGAGAACGTCTCCCAGACGGTGAGCAAGATCGTTCTGGGTTATGCTAGTTTAAGAAAACATACGAGTTAGCCGTAAGTGAAAGAAAACAAATACGATTCCGAAAACAGGCCCGAAACGCTGTGGGTCGTTTCGGAGCTTTACTATCCCGAAGAAACGTCGACCGGTTATTATCTGACAAGGATCGCCGAAGGTTTGAGCGGGGAATTCACGGTCAGGGTCTTGTGCGGACAGCCTAATTATTCGGCCCGCGGAAAAAAGGCGCCGAAGACCGAGGTGCGTCGCGGGGTCGAAATTTTTCGGGCTTTCGGCACCACGCTCGATAAAAACGTCATCGTTTTCAGGCTGATCAATATGCTGACCCTGAGTTTCTCGATTTGGTGGAAGGCCCTGTTGAAATATCGGAAAGGCGATCGCGTTCTGGTGGTCACGACTCCCCCGAGCCTGCCGTTTATTTCCGCGCTGGCGGCTTTGTTCAGGGGGGCGGGTTACTATCTACTGATTCACGACAACTATCCCGAAATTTTGGTGGCCGCCGGCAAAACCACGGAAAATTCGGTGCCGGTCCGGGTTCTCAATTTTCTTAACCGCTGGCTTTACAAATATTCGTCCGGGATCATCGTCTGCGGGCGGGATATGGAGGAACTGGTCAGACAAAAGACGGCGGGCCTCGATCTGCCGGTGTGGGTGGTTCAGAACTGGGCCGAGCTCGAGACGGTCGAACCGCTGCCGCGCGACCGGAACAAACTGCTCGCCGAAACCGGATTGACGGATAAACTGGTCTTTCTCTATGCGGGGAATATGGGCTACCCGAACGACGTCGAAAGCCTCATCGAGTGTGCGGAGCGGCTGGTCGACGACCCCCGGTTCGCCTTTATTTTTCTGGGGGCGGGCGTCAAGCGGAAATGGATCGAGCGACGGGTCGAAAAAAAAGGCCTCCAGAATGTGACGCTGCTGGACCCGCGCCCGCGCCGGGATCAGATCGATTTCCTCAACGCCGGCGATGTCGGGATCGTTTCGCTGGTCAGAAAGATGCGGGGCGTTTCGATGCCGAGCCGGACCTACAATATTCTGGCGGCCGGCAAGCCGATTCTGGCGCTCGCCGAGCCGGACTCGGAAATTTCCCGGGTGATCGAGGAGGACCGGGTCGGGTGGGTGGTCGCGCCCGGCGACCCGGACACGCTGTTAAAAACCGTTCTGTCAATTTACGAACAGCGGGCGGATCTTGGTCGATTGGGCCGCAACGCCCGGCAATCGGCGGTCGAAAAATATTCGGTCGAGGTCGCCCTCGGAAAATTACTGGAAATATTCAAAAAACGCGTCTGATAATGCAAGAAGATCGGGTGACAGTTTTTATTACCGGCGGAACGGGATTCATCGGCCGGGCTTTGGTCGAGGAACTCGGACGTCAGTCCGGATTCGAAACACTTGTTTTGACCAGACGTGAACCGGGCGAATCGAAGTTCGGCGAACGTCAACGCTATTTCAAAGGGGATGTCCGGGAAATTGAAGATTTGCGCCGGATCGCGCTTCCGGAAGGCGTCGATTATCTGGTGCATATCGCCGGGGCGGCGCACCAATTCGGGGAGCAGGATGAAAATTACTTCCGGGCCGCGAATGCCGAAGGAACCGAGAACATTTGCCGCTGGGCGGCGGAGAAGGGCATCGGAAACCTGATCCTGATCAGCTCGGTTTCGGTCTACGGCGACCACGGCGGAGCGACGATCGACGAGGATTTTCCCTGCCGCGCGGCGGGCGTCTACGCCGAAAGCAAATTGGCGGCCGAAAAAATGGCCGAGGTCGTCTGCCGTCAAAATAATATCAGGCTCGCGATACTACGGCTGGCGACGGTCATCGGGGAAGGCGATCCGGGCAATCTGGGGCGTTTGATCGCGGCCGTCGACCGCGGCCGGTTCGTTTGGATCGGCAAGGGGCTCAACCGGAAGACCCTGATCGACAGGCACGACGTGGCCCGGGCGATCGTGCAAATCATCCGAAAGGGAATCGGGGCGGATTTCGGGGTATATAACGTCGCCGGCGCTTCGCTGACGATGAAGGAAATAGTCTCGGAAATTTATCTTAGTCTGGGCCGCCGCCCGCTCCCGTTCGCGATTCCGGTCACCCCCGTGATGATCGGCCTTGGGGCGGTCCGGCGGCTGGGCGGCGGAAAGTTAGCCGACGGGCTCCGAAAAAACATCGAAAAATGGATTTCCGACGATATCTTTGCGGGCACGAAAATTTTGCGGGATTACGGTTTCGAACCGCAGACGCCGATTTCGGAAAGCATCGGCAGGCAGGTTCTGTATTATAAAAAAGGCAAAAAGAACGAATGATCATCTGGCCGGCATCATTTTTAGCGCTTTTGGGATGGACGATTCTGGCGGTCGCCCTTTTTCGCCGCTGGAGCCTCAAGCGAAGTCTGCTCGACATCCCCAACGAACGGAGCTCGCACAGCGAGCCGACTCCCCGGGGCGGCGGGGTCGTGATCTGTTTTTCTTCGCTCGCGGCCTTTCTGGTTTATTATCTGGCGACGGGCGAGACCGTTCCGGTGTATTTTTTTCTCGCGGCCCTGATCGTCGCGGCGATCAGTCTCGCCGACGATCTGCGGAACATCTCGCCCTTTTATCGAATCCTTTTTCACGGCGCGGCCGCCCTGTTGGTCCTGTATCAATTCGGCGGTTTCAGGTTTTTGCACGTCCCGTTTCTGGGCACGGTCGAAACCGGCCGGTGGGGAGCCCTGCTCGCTTTTCTTTGGATCGTCTGGATGATCAACGCCTTCAATTTTATGGACGGCATCGACGGGATCGCCGCTCTGCAGGCGATCACGGCGGGGCTCGGGTGGGCGGTTTTCGGTTTCTCGAACGGCGGCGGCGAAGTCGGCGTTCTGGGGGCGGTGCTGGCGGTCGTTTCATTCGGGTTTTTGTTGTTTAACTGGCAGCCGGCGCGGATTTTTATGGGCGATGTCGGGAGCGCCTTTCTGGGCTTTGCGTTTGCCGTGATGCCATTGTTTTACAACCGGACGGGAACGGACGCCGATTTTTCGGCCAAGCTGCCGCTTTACGGGGTCGTGTTTCTCTGGTTTTTCGTAATCGACTCGGTCTATACCTTTTTAAGGAGACTGTTCAGAGGCGAGCGCGTCTGGGAAGCTCACCGGCAGCATATCTACCAGAAAATGGTGATCGGCGGGATGATGCATAAAACCGTGACATCGATCTACGGCGGCTTTTCGCTTTCGCTGGTGTTGATTCTGATCGGAGCGGAACGGTTGATGCTGCCGTTCGGGGTGCTTTGGCTGGCGCTGGCGGCGGAAACGCTGGCGCTGTTATTGATCGGCATCAGGATGGACAGGAAAAATGTTTGAAATTAGGGAAAGCAAAAGTAGTTTTTTCGTCTGTTTCGAGGTTTACGGCGTTCGTCTCAAGGTATCCTGCTTTTCCGAGGGACTGATGAGGGAGATCGACGATAATCTCGAATTTATTTTTCCGGTCGGTCTCAGCGGGTCGAAGGGAACGAGAATCGAACGAAAGATCTCAGTCAGAACCAGTAAAAATTTTCGCTACGTGCTTTTCGAGGGCCGGAAGAAGCTGACCTACTCGAATGATAAGAACCCGTTTATAAATTATTTTTTCGGGTATCTCCGGCGGATCGTGGCGGAGTTCGCGAAATCGTTCGTTTTCCTGCACGCAGGGGTCGTCGGCTGGAAGGGAAAGGCGCTGATCCTGCCCGGCCGGAGTTTCGGCGGGAAGACAACCCTCGTCAGGGAATTGACTAAATTGGGCGCAAAATATTATTCTGATGAGTATGCGGTTTTGGATGAAGCTGGTCTGGTTCATCCCTTTCCGAAAACGCTTTCGGTTCGCGGCATCGTGGACGATTATCAGCAAGTAGAGTTACCGGTCGAAGAATTTGGCGGAGAAAAGGGAGTCGAGCCTTTGGCGGTCGGGATGATATTGCTGACCGAGTATGAACAAGGGGCCGTCTGGGCGCCCCGCTATGTAAATGGAGGTTTTGGGGTTTTGGAATTGCTATCTCATACGATTCCAATCAGATATGACCCAAAATTTTCACTAAAAGTCTTGAATAAAACTGCAAATCGTGCCATAATCGTCAAATCGAAAAGAGGCGAGGCGAGTGATTTTGCGTTGAAGTTGTTGAGTTTCTTTGAGAAGAAGGCCTTATAAAAATTTGGCTGATGATTTAAAACTGAAAAACTGTAAATATTTTTTGTCTAAACTTAGGAGGAATCAATGAAGAGTTCACAAGTCCCTGTCGCCCGAAAGGAAGGTTTGGTCGTACAGGAAACGTCCGAAGAGGTTTTGGTTTATGATCTGAACAGTAATAAGGCCCATTGCCTCAACCAAACGGCGGCGTTTGTCTGGAAATCCTGCGATGGCAACAATTCCGTCGGCGATATCACAAAATTGTTTGAAAATGAAACGGGTTCGGCCGTTCCCGAAGATATGATCTGGCTGGCGATCGACCAGCTCAAGGACAAGGAACTGCTGCAGACCGTTCCGGCCGACGGTTTGAAGGGAAGATCCCGGCGCGACGTCATCAAGACGATCGGTCTGGCGACCGTCGTCGCGCTCCCGATCGTTGCCTCGCTGACCGCCCCGACCAGCGTGATGGCGGCCGTGTCCTGTTCGTGTCTGGTTCCCGGCGACTGCGTGGCGACGGCCTGTCCCTCGACTGTAAACTGCAATGCCAGTAATATTTGCGCTCCGTAATCGGGGAAATTTGGATTTTGACTTAGGAGCAGCGCAGGGCGACCTGGCTGCTCCTTCTGCTTTTATGAATGAAGATGATCCGGTTAAAGATGAGCTGGATGAACGAAAGTGGCTTCTTTTGAGAAGCAGAATCTACGAAGAAAACGTGAAGGGGGCATTCGAGCTCTTCAGAAAAAACGGCATCGAGCCGATCTTAATCAAGGGCTGGGCGATCGCGCGTGAATATCCGGAAGCATACCGGCGCGTTTTCGGGGATCTGGATTTATGCGTCGATCCGGCGCAGTACCGGCAAGCGAAGAAGCTGGTCGGGGGAGAGGAAGCGCGGCGGTTTGTGATCGATCTGCATTGCGGACTGGACCGTTTCGATACGGGATCGTGGCCCGATTTTTATCAGAATTCGAGAATCGTGTCTCTGGACGAAAGCCAGATTCGGATACTGCGCCCCGAGGATCATCTGCGGATTTTGATCGTCCACTGGCTCAATGACGGCGGCGTGCGGCGGGACAAACTGCTCGACTTTTTTTATTTGCTTGAAAACTACCGTGAGGAATTCGATTGGGAAAGGTTTTGGGGATCCGTGAGCGTCAGACGTCGCGAGTGGCTGCTGCTCGGAATAAAGCTGGTCGAGCGATATCAGGAAACAAAGCTGCTGCCGGCGGAATTTGAGCCGGCGGAGGTTCCGGGATGGGTGATCGGAACGATCGAGAAGGAATGGGCTTCCGCGGTTCACCTCGAGCCTTTGCATACGGTGCTTGGTTTCAACCGCCGTTTTTTTCGTCAGCTGTTAAAAAGAGTGCCGCCGAATCCGATTCAGGCGACGGTCGAGATGGAAGGCAGTTTTTATCACGGGGTCAGATACTATTACCAGTTGGGAAGCGTTTTGGCGAGGCTGATGCCGTCGCTGAGGAGAATAATCGGGGTTTACCAAAAGTCGGAATCTGATGAAAGAAAATGAGCTGTGGATAGCGATCGAGACGGGCGGTTCTGACGGCGGCGTGAGCTTCGGATTGTTCGCCGGAGGGGAAGCGCGGTTTGGGAGGATTAAAGCCCGGGCCGACGATCTGGTTCGGGAACTCGGTCAATTACTGAAAGCGAACGGTTTGGCTTTAGCAGCGGTTTCCGGCGTTGCGGTCTCGACCGGGCCGGGGAGTTTGACCGGTTTGAGGATCGGAATGGCGGCGGCCCGCGGGCTCGCCCGGGCAATCGGGTGCGCGATCTACGAGATGAGCTTGCCGGAGGCGGTTTATTATTCGGAAAAATTGTCCGCCCCGTGTCGTTTGGCGATTGTTTCGGGCGGATTTCTGTACATTCGCGATTTCGTTATCGGGGAAAGGGGAAATGGAACCGGAACATCTGCGGAACTTATCAAACTGCCGGTTCAGGAAATTGATTTGAAAGAGGTATTCAAAACAAACGTCCAGGTTTATCTTGTCGATCCGGGGCCCGGATCGGTTCTTCAATCCGGAAATCTTCTGAAGGAGCTGCCCTTCGAAGTTTTGAACGGTGAAAGAAATTTCGGGAAGGATCTGATTCAATCGGCACGCCGACTTGCGTCTGATAATGATTAATAAATTCCACGCCCAACTTCTTCAATTTATCTTAAATTATTCACCTTATTGATTATGTTATCCTTCGAAAAACCAGATCCACCGGCAATCCCCGAGATCAAGAACATAGAAGTCGAAAATTTTCTTTGTCCCTGGTCTGAGACGGATTACCTAAGCGAACTCGATTTGGAAGATTCGATTTTCCTGGCAGCCTTTTATCGTTCCGAAGAATCACAAGCAGAAAAAACAACTTTGGGATTCATCATCGGACGTATAAATCGAAGCGACGTTCCCCCATCGGCCGAGATTCTCAATATCGCAGTCCGGAAAAACAACCAGGGGAAAGGACTGGGAACACGCCTGCTGTCAAAATTTCTCGGACTCGTCGAAGAGACGGATGTAGAATCAGTGTATCTGGAAGCCCGGGTTTCGAATAAAAAGGCTCTGAGCCTATACGAAAAACACCATTTCGTCAGAGTCGGAATAAGAAAAAATCTCTTTCGGAATCCGGATGAGGACGGCGTAATTCTATGCCGGCATTCGACCAAAGAAAAAAGTTGATTACTTGAATTTTCAATCCCCCCTGTTATAAGATTTGACTGTATCCGAGCAAAAGACCGGATCCAAAAATCTTAACTAAAAGAGGAAAAACCGCCATGGACATAACAACTGTTGAATCATTAAAGGAAGAGCTTCTTAAAGAGAATCAAATTTTCAGGGAACTGGCCCAGAAACACCAGAACTATGAAAGGAGACTGACAGAACTGGCTGAACTTACATACCCGAACGAAGAGGAACTGCTCGAAGAATCTGTCCTGAAAAAAAAGAAACTGGCGGTAAAGGACGAGATGTACGCAATTATCAACGAATATTCAAATAAAGTTTCACACTGAAAATCAACCGAGAGCGGGCCTTCGAAGCCCGCTTTTTTTATTTGCAGTCAACTCCGAATCCCTCAAAACCCCTGTTCGTCGGCAGTATAAGCATCCTTTGGAAAAAAAGGGGAGCGCCCAGAATAAATGAATTGCTGTCAAGCCTTATCTTATTGACCGGCTTTCCGTTATCCAAATTAAAGATTTGCAGAAACTCGTCTCCCAGAGCGGATAAAATGACGAAGCCGTCTCGTATTATCGGGTTAAAAGCGGGGCGCCCGTCAATTCGACGTTTCCAGAGAAGATCGCCTGTTTTCCGATCGAGCAGATACACAAAATTATCCAAACAGGATATTAAATAGCCGTTTTCCGAAGCGGTAATGCTCTTGACCGCTCCCCCTAACCGAACCTTCCAGTAGATTGCTTTCCGTTCGGCATCCGAAGAAATGACCGTTCCCAGACTGTCGCCGATAATGTAAAAAGCCCCGTCCGGAAGAAAAGCAGAAGCATCTGCATTCACCGCAGGATTTGCCGATATATAGGATAAAAGCCGGATATCGGATACCGATGGATTCTCCGGGCCCATATCCTTCAGCCAGCTATCAAGAAGAAGCCGACCGGCTAAAACCGGCTTTTCGGCGATTGTCAGAGTACCATCCTTTTTGTTGAGAGAATAAATTACACCCTTGACATCGATAATTAAGTATTCGTTATCGCTTTGCCCGAGAAACTGTGGGTTATTCAGATCAACGGAAGTTTTTTTAAGGGTAAGTCCCGTGTCGTTGTCCACGGTTCTAACCTCAAGGAGCTGGTTGGCGCTTCGGGAAGAGATTAAGATCGGTCTTCCAAAAACAATCGATGCGGACTTTAAATCTCCGAGTTCGGAGGACCAGATTGGTTTTCCGGAATAAGGATCCAGTGTTTTTAGAACATTAAATTCGGTGAGATAAATGATTTGATTATTATCAGACGCGTATTTCCCGCTGTCCCGCAAACCGGCTTCGACCGACCAGCACTTCCGCAGGGGACTCCCCAGATAACCGCTCGCCGGATCGCTCCGCAGGACATTCTGCGGGGATGCCGCCGCCCCGACAAAGAGTATAAAAAAAAGAAAAACCGATATTTTATTCCACATTCTCGCTAACTTACCTCAGCCAGACCCAGGGCTCCGCCGCCAAAAGCTTCCGTGCCCGAAAATCGTGCCGGTAATTTCAAAATCCCCGACTTGACCAATACACTGGATGCGGTTAATATCCGATAAAGTTTGCTAAAATATCAAGTCAAACAACCAAAACCATAATCGGAGAAAATAAAAAATATGTCTTTCAACAAAATTACCATCATCGGAAATCTGGGACGGGATCCGGAACTCCGCTATACACCTCAGGGGAATGCCGTCTGCGATTTTTCAGTCGCCGTCAACGACCGAAAAAGAGACAAGGCAGGAGAATGGCAGGACATCGTCACCTGGTTCAAAATCACGCTCTGGGGCAAACAGGCCGAAACCGCCTCGAAATATCTGACCAAGGGACGGCAGATCTACATCGAGGGGCGTCTTCAGCTCGAAGAATGGACCGACCGGGACGGCAACAACCGCTACACGCTCGCCGTCCAGGGCAGCGAAATACAATTCCTCGGCGACGGTCGCGGCGAAAACACCGAACACGTTTCCCAAGCGAACGTCGCGACCAGCTCTGGCACCGGCGATTACAGCGGATTTTCAGGAAATACGCCGCAAAACAACAACGACGACGACATCCCGTTTTAAGCCGGCATCCAATCGAAACAAGACGATGGGTGGCAGGGAATTTTATTCACCGCCCACCCATCGTCCCATTTTCCGAAATTTCCGAAACCTGCTCCGCAGCAGTTCCTCGGGCGTCAATCTCAACAACTCGCGCAGCTTCTGATCGATTTTCCGGCCAAGTTCCCGGGTTACCGGATCCACCGACTCGACATTGGAATCGTCCCGGACCTTCCAGCCGTCCCCCTCGCTGACGATCTCGTCAACCAACCCGAAAGACTTCAAATCCGCGGCCGTCAACCGCAGACTCTCGGCCGCCCGCGGAGCCTTTGTCGAATCCTTCCATAAAATTGCCGCACAGCCCTCCGGAGTTATGACCGAATAGACGGCATTTTCCATCATCAGCACATAATCTCCGACGCCGATCGCCAACGCCCCGCCGGAACCGCCCTCGCCGACGACCACGACCACGGTCGGCACCCGCAAATTGGCCATCTCGCGCAGATTGTAGGCGATCGCCTCGGCCTGCCCGCGCTCTTCGGCATCGATCCCGGGATAGGCCCCGGGGGTATCGACAAAAGCCACCAGCGGACGCCCGAACTTCTCGGCAAGCCTCATTATTCGAACCGCCTTTCGATAGCCTTCGGGCTTCGTCATCGCAAAGTTGCGGTATCGCCTCTCATTGATATCCCGCCCCTTCTGCTGCCCGATTACCGCCACCTGCAGATCGCCGAGCCTCGCCAAACCGGCGACCAGCGCGGCATCGTCAGAGTAGCGGCGATCCCCGTGCAGTTCGACAAAATCCGTAAAAATATCCCTTAACAGATCAAGCGAATAGGGTCTGTCCGGGTTCCTCGCTTCCTGAACCCGCTCAAAAGCATTTTTATTTACATTCGACATATATCAAATATTTCATTATCAAAGATTCCATTTTACCTGACATCCGAGCTCCTGAAGCCGTTTTTCAAGCTTGATCGACCCGTTGACCCGCAACGGCGCCGAAAAAATCCGGATGTTCAAATTATCCTCTAAATTATAGTTGAGATAAACTTCGCATTTGCCCTGCTCCCTGCTCAATGCCGTCAGAACCGAATCGAGATAAACGCCTTCAAGCTGCCGCACCGGCAGAAAAACCTCCATATTCTTCGCTTTCTGAGGAATGGCGTCCCCCAATTTTCTGGCCTCCTCGAGAATCAGCGTGATTTCGGTGCCGTCATTGGCCTCGACTTTGGCCTCGACGATCACGATCTCATCCTCCTTTAACACCTCCTGATGCTTCGAAAAGGTATCGGCCCAGGCCAGGCATTTAACGCCGGCCGACTGATCCTCCAGCCTGAAAATGCAAAATCGGTTTCCTTTTTTACTGTGGCGAACCTGAAAACCGGAGATGATTCCCGCCATCAACACCCGTTCGCCGACGGCCAGATCCTCCCGGTCGGCTATGTTGCGAATTTTCAGGTCGTCGAGCACCGTCCGGTAATCGTCCAGCGGATGATTGGAAAGGAAAAAACCGACCGAAGCCTTCTCCTGCCGCGAAACTTCGGCCGTCGTCCAGTCATCGACCATTGGCAGATTGAGATCCAGATCGACTTTCTGCCCGCCCTGCAGCCCGCCTCCGAAAAGATCGTCCTGTCCTCGAAGACGATCGCTCCAGACCTTCTGGCCGTGGGCGATTATGATGTCGATTCCCGAATACAGACGCGCCCTCCAGCCATTGATCGATGATCCCTCCGGCTTCAGGGAATCGAAAGCCCCGGCCGTAATCAGGCTCTCGAGCGCCTTTCGGTTGACGGCCCCCTGTTCGACCCGCTCGGCAAAATCGACGATCGAATTGAACCTGCCCGCCACCCGCTTTTCAATGATAGATTGTACACTCGATGTGCCGATTCCCTTAATCGCGCTCAGCCCGTAGCGAACTGAGCCGTCGATCGGCGTGAAACCGTGATCGGACTCATTGATATCGGGAGGCAGCAGACTGAGCCCGGCAATCCGAAGCTCGTTCGAGTATTTATAGACCTTGGCGCTGTCCTGCGACTCGTGAGATAAAACAGCCGCATAAAAATATTCAGGGTAATGCGCTTTAAGATAAGCAGTCTGATAGGCCAGATAAGCATATGCCACGCTGTGGCTGCGATTGAAGCCGTAATCGGCAAATTGGGCCATCAGCCGAAAAATCTCTGCGGCCTTTTCCTTTTTGATTCCGCGCTCGATCGCTCCGGTGATGAACTTCTCCTCGTGTTTGGCCATCTCCTCGCGCTTTTTCTTGCCCATCGCCCGGCGCATCATATCGGCCTCGCCGAGCGAATAACCGGCGAGCTTTTGCGCGAGCTGCATAATTTGTTCCTGATATACCAGAATTCCATAGGTATTCTGCAGAATCTCCTTCATCTCGGGGACGATGTACTGGACCTTTTTTTCGCCCCGGTGGCGCGCAATGAAATCGTCGACCATCCCGCCATCGAGCGGCCCCGGGCGGTACAGGGCGTTGAGCGCGGCCAGATCCTCGAGTTCCTTTGGCTTGAGACGGCGACAGATCTCCTGCATTCCGGAGGATTCGAACTGAAAGATCGCCTCCGTCCGGCCATCCCCGAAAAGCGCCATCGTTTTCCGATCGTCGAGCGGAACCTCGCGCCAGTCGATGACGACGGACTTCCTTTCTTTTAAGCTTTTTAAGCAGTCGCTTATAATCGTTAAGGTTGTAAGCGCCAAAAAGTCCATCTTAAGCATTCCGACTTTTTCGAGATCCGTCATCGTGAACTGACTCGTCAGCTCGCTCTTGGTCGAAACCGCGACCGGCACGATCTCGTGAAGCGGTTTCGGGGAAATGACGACCCCCGCCGCGTGAACCGACGTGTGCCGCGCACAGCCCTCGAGCCGCCGCGCCAGATCGACCAGATCCTTGACTTTCGGATCGGTCGCCACCGCCCGGGCCAGATCCGGCACCTGCTCGAGCGCCTGCGAAATACTGACGTTCCGGCCGCGAACCGGCGGCGGAATCATCTTCGCCACCTTCTCGACATCGCCGTACCCCATATTCAGGGCCCGGCCGACATCCTTGATCGCGGCCTTCGAGGCCATCGTTCCGAAAGTGACGATCTGACAAACCGACTCCCGCCCGTAAAACTGCGTCACGTGATTGATCACTTCGGCCCGCCCGCGCACACAAAAATCGATGTCGATATCCGGCATCGAAATTCGCTCCGGATTCAGAAATCGTTCGAACAGGAGATCATACTGCAGCGGATCGACGTCGGTGATCTCAAGACAATAGGCGACCAGCGATCCGGCCGCCGAGCCCCGCCCGGGGCCGACCGGGATCTGCTTCTCGCGGGCATATTTGATGAATTCCCAAACGATCAGGAAATATCCCGGAAACCCCATTTCCCTGATGGTCGACACTTCCTTCGAGATCCTTTTCCGATAGTCTTCGGACGAATATTTCAGCTTGCCCGCGCGGGCCATCGGCTGCCAGACATTCGCATCCCGGACAGCGAACCCCTCGTAAACGACCCGCTCGAAATATTCATCCGTCGTTTGACAGCCGGTCCCGTCCGGGATCGGGAATTCCGGAAGCGTCAGATTATCGCCCTTCGGCAGCTCCAAATCGCATTTTTCGGCGATTTCAAGCGTGTTGAAAAGCGCTTCGGGCAATTCGTTCCCGAAAACACCCCACATCTCCTCCGCCGTCCGCAGATAAAACTTCGAACTTCCGAGCACTGTCCGGGTCGAATCGTTGACCGTTTTTCCCTCGCCGATGCAGAGCAAAACCTCGTGCGCCCGGGCATCGTCTTCCGTCAGGTAAAAAACGTCGTTGCCGGCGACCAGCCCCGTCCCGGCCGACCGGGCAAACGCGGCAACTTTTTTGTTCAGCTCGCGCTCGGCCGCCAGCCCGTGGTCCTGAACCTGCAGATAAAAGTTGCCGGCCCCGAAAATCTCGCCAAAAGCCCCGCCGCGGGCCGCCGCCCGGTCCGCGGCTCCCGTCTCCAGATAATGCTGAACGGGGCCGTGGCGGGCCGGCGAGATCGCGATCAGGCCCGCGCTCCTTTCCGCCAGCAGCTCCAGATCGATCCGCGGCTTCTGGTGAAAACCCTCGGTAAAGGCCTTGGATGCCAGATAGACAAGGTTCTGATAGCCCGTCAGATCGCGGGCCAGCAGCAACAGATGATAGTACGGGCGCTCTCCCGACCTGATCGAGAAGGTTTTTTCGAAACGGCTTTCGAACGTGAAGATTGCCTCGTATCCGATGATCGGCCGGAGCCCCTTCGATTTAAGCGTATTGTAAAAGGTGATCGCCCCGTACAGATTGCCGTGATCCGTGATCGCACAGGCCTCCATCCCGATCTCGCCCAGCCGGGCGGCCAGCTGTTTAATTTGGATTGTGCTTTGTAACAGGCTATAATCCGTATGTAAATGCAAATGGACGAAATCCTTTTTATGACCGGTTTTGTTTTCTGATTCCTTCATCTGGTTATGTCAGCAGGGGTATTTTCTCATTTTTTGATCGTTTATGAAAAAAGTTTATCTTGAAACATTCGGCTGTCAAATGAACGTTTCCGATTCGGAAAAAGTGGCCACTGTGCTCGAAGCCGAGGGCTATCAGCTGACCGACGCCGAGGAATCGGCCGACATCTTTATTTTCAACACCTGTTCGGTGCGGGAAAAGGCCGAACACAAGCTGTTTACGAGAATCGGCCAGGTTCGCCGCGACCACTCCGAAGAAAGGGCGATGATCGGCGTGATGGGCTGCGTCGCGCAGCTCGAAGGCGAGACGCTCCTCAAACGGGCGCCCGGAATCGACTTCGTCATCGGCACCAAAGCCGTCGCCCGGATCTCCGGGGCCATCGAAAACGCCGCCCGCCGCCGGCAGCCGCAGATCGATCTGGGTGAACGAGAGGACGACTACGACTGGTCCGTATCGCCCCTTCAGCGGCATTCGCCCTATGTCGCCTTCGTCCCGATCATCGAGGGCTGCAACAAGTTCTGCACCTACTGCATCGTCCCGTTCTCGCGCGGCCGCGAAAAAAGCCTCCCGGCCGCCCAGATCCTGAAATACATTCTCGATCTCAAAGCCGAGGGCATCCGCGAGGTCCATCTGATCGGACAGAACGTCAACAGTTATCGACCGAAAACCGACGCCGGCCTCGAAAATCATCGCGGGGCGACGCCCTTTTCGCGGCTTCTGCGGGCGGTGGCCGCGACCGGAATCGAAAGAATCAAGTTCACGACCTCATTTCCGAGAGACTTTCACCCCGACATCGTCGACGCCATCGACGAGCACGAAAATCTCTGCAACTGGGTGCATCTGCCCGTCCAGTCGGGCAGCAACCGCATCCTCAAAGCGATGCGGCGGGGACACGATGTCGATAACTACCGCCGGCGGATCGATAAGATCCGTTCGAGCCCGCGGGAAATCTCGCTGACCACCGATCTGATCGTCGGTTTTCCGGGCGAAACCGACGAGGATTTCGAGGAAACGATGAAGCTCGCCGAATACTGCCGGTTCGACAGCGCCTATTATTTCAAATATTCGCCCCGACCCGGCACGCCCGCCCACGAGCTCGTGGACGACGTCTCGCCGACCGTCAAAAAGGAGCGCTGCATCGAGCTCGACCGGATCCTCCGCAAAAGTCAGCGGAGAAGTCTCGAAAGTCAGGTCGGCCGGGTCCGCCAGGTGCTCGTCGAGGGCTTATCGAGCCGTTCCGACAAGGTGCTCAACGGCCATACGACCTGCCACAAGATCGTCAATTTCGAAGGACCGGCCGATTGTTTGGGGAAAATTGCGGATGTCCGGATCACCGAATGCAAAACCAACACTTTATTTGGTAGAATAATCTAGTTTTCGCTTTTTTATTTTCAGAAATGTTAGTTGAAGTTAAAATCGGCGCTTTAATTATGGACCCGAACAGCAACTCTCCGATCGTCGTGCTGAAGGGGGTCGATTCGGACACCATCCTTCCGATCTGGGTCGGGGCCTTCGAAGCCAACGCCATCGCCCTGGAGATCGAGAAAGTCGTGCCCCAGCGGCCGATGACCCACGATCTGATCCGAAACCTGATCGCCGAAATCGGCTACCGGGTCCAGCGCGTCATCATCAACGACCTGCGGGACAACACGTTTTACGCGCAGATCGAACTGGCTGACTCCGAAGGGCGGATCGTCAAGCTCGACTCGCGCCCATCGGACGCGATCGCGCTCGCGCTGCGCTCCGACTGCGCGATCTTCGCCGACCAGCAGGTGCTCGATATTTCGGCCGCGACGACCGCCTCCGACGCCGTCTTCGACAGCGACGCGCCCCCGACCAGGGAAGAATGGCCCGATTTGATCGATTAAATTTCGCTAATTTTTAACAGAATGATCATTGTCATCGCAAATCAGAAAGGCGGCGTCGGTAAAACGACGACGGCCATCAATCTTTCGGCCGCCTGTGCGCTGCAAGGGAAACGAGTTCTTCTGATCGATCTCGATCCGCAGGGAAACAGCTCGCTTTCGTTCGTCGATTCCGGCTCGATCAACGCCAGCGCCTTCGAGCTTTTGACCGAACTCGAACAGCCGTGGCCCGAGTTCATCTACCGGACGAAGGTAAAAAAACTCGACATCGTCCCCTCGCGGATCAGCCTCGCCAAGCTCGAAGCCAAGCTGGTCGGCGATTTCGACGCGATTTTCAGGCTCCGCGACCGGATCGAGTCGATCCGCGGCGATTACGACGTGATCTTTCTCGACACGCCGCCGACGCTCGGGATCATCACCGTCAACGCGCTCGTCGCGGCGACCCACGTTCTGATCCCGATCCAGTCGTCCTATTTCGCGCTCGAGGGCACCGACGACCTGCTCGAAACGATCGAAAAGGTCCGTTCGCGGCCGAATCCCGATCTCAGCCTGATGGGCGTGCTGGTCACGCTTTTCGATAAGAGAACCGCGCTCTCCAAGGACGTCGAAGCCCATATCCGCAAGGTTTTCGGCACGAAGGCCTTCAAAACCATCATCACCCGGAGCGTCCGGCTCGAGGAATCTCCCGCCCATAAGGAAACGATTTTTACCTACGCGCCGAATTCATCCGGCGCCAGCGAATATCTGAAGCTCTGCAGGGAGGTTTTACAACGTGGCTAAAAGAGGACTTCCGACCGAAATCAAAATGCGGCACGATTCGCACTATGTCGAGGACCTGGTCAAAGGCAACCGGTCGATCGGCAAGGTCATCGCGATCAATCTGATCGAGCCCAACCCGGATCAGCCCCGGGTCGAAATCGGCGACCTGAGCGAGCTTTCGAGCTCGATCAAACAAAAGGGCGTACTCGAACCGCTGCTCGTCAAACCGGTGCGCGAAACCGGCCGCTGGATGATCATCGCCGGCGAACGGCGGTGGCGCGCCGCGAACCTTGCCGGACTCCGTGAAGTCCCGTGCATCGAGCTCGACATCGACGACCAGTCGGTCGCCGAGATCGCCCTCATCGAAAACCTCCAGCGCAAGGACCTGACGATCTGGGAAGAAGCCGACGGGCTCGCCGCGCTGGCCCGCACCTACGGCTACACCCACGAGGAAATCGCCCGTAAAATCGCCAAAAGCCGGACCACCGTGACCGAATCGATGACCATCGCCGGCATCCCCGAGAACATTCGCGAGCGCTGCCGGCAGGCGAGGATCAGCGCCAAATCGACGCTTCTCGAAATCGCCCGGCAGTTCGACGACCGCGCGATGGAGGAATACGTCGCATTTCTGATCGAGGGCCAGAAACAGGCCTCCGCCATCGAAAAAACCGAGAAAGCCGGAAACGTTCCGCCAAGAAAGGAAAAATCTCTCCGAAAATTCGAGGGGCTCGACCGGAATCCGTCACCTTCGGCGGAAACAAATCGCTTTGATTCCGGAACATTCAAATACCGTTCCGAAGCGTTCGCCATCGAAATAAAGTTTCCGGGGAAAACGGCTTACGGTAAAAAGGAAATCCTGAAGGCCCTCAAGGAAACCTTCGATCAGGTCAAGGCCCGGCCCGAATAAACCGCCGAACGATCGGGGCGGCCTTCCGCCGTCGCCCCAAATCTCGCTCCCGCGCCTCAACCGCCGCCGTGAGGGCGGCGTGTACCTGTCCAAATATGCAGGTTTTATTTTTATTTTTCACCTGCTACAATCGAAAAAAAATCGAATTTTTAACAGGGAGAAAAGGGAACTATGGCAGTCGAAGTAAAGGTCGTTCAGGATCCGGGCGAGCATTACATAATGAGCTTTCTGACCGGCGACGGGAACGTGCCGCTCTGGCTCGACTATGTTTTCAAGGGCGCGACGGCGATCAGGACGGTCGACGATTTCGTTCGCGTCTGTCTTCAGACGGCCGGCGAAAAGGGCCGGATCGATTACATACAGATCAACGGCCACGGCAACGACACGGGTTTTCGGATCGGCAACGACCGGATCGAACTCGGTACGCTGCCCGGGTTTCGCCAAAAGCTCGCGACGATCGCCCCGGTTCTCAACAAGGGCTGCGCGGTCGAGATCGCGGCCTGCAAAGCCGGTGCGGCGACCGAGCTTTTCCGACAATTTTCGCTGATCCTCGGCGGCGTCTCGATCATCGGCTTTCTCGTTCCGCAGTCGGGCGGCGGTGGCTTCGTCAGCCCGCCGGTCGTCGTCACGCCGGGCGGTTCATACCAAACGCCGGCCCCGGCTTCGGGTTCCGCGCCGAACACGCCGCCGCCGACCCGCTAGGTTGGTGCCGATTGTCAGGAATTTGTTCGCTGATGTTCCATTGAACCAAATAAGCTGACTTAAGCACTTTGTAATAACATAATCTTTATTATCGGACGCGCGGCATATATTTGCCATGGTTTCCCTTTAGCCGTAGATTTCGATGGCCCAAGGAGCATCAAGCTTGCCCTGGCGCCTGCAAATCTAACTTCGCTCGGCGCAAACACGTTCTGACACTGCGGGTTTGCACGCCGGAAATCAAGATCAACCGTCAGCGCACTTCCGTCACCCCGAAATGCCGCTGAATCGGCCGCATTTCCTTTTTGCAATAAAACAAACTGAACTTGCCTCCGGAGTTGCCGTACGGCACTCCAAACGAATTATTCGCGATCCGCTCGTCTGACAGACACGGGCGGATCGCGTGCCGCCGTTTATATCGACCGGCGGTGGTCGAAATCTAAGCATAACCTTTGCTGTTTAACTCGCCTTTGCTTCGTGCCGACCCTTGACCGGACCGGCCGCCGCTTCGACTGCGCGGTCAATGTTCCGGCTCAGATGCTGCTTCAACCGTCAGAACCCGGGCGGTTTTGATTTCCGGATGAGGGCCGATAAAGGACAGATAAATCGTCAAGGATAGATACCCAAATCACCCGACGATCTTCCATCGTTTTTGCTCAATTTGAGATTTGTTTCAAATTGAGAGTTGTTTCATAAATAAAACACATTTGTCGGCTTTATATAACAAGCCCTTCGGGTTTCCGCCGAACCTTTCACGCGATTGCTCACTTGCGGGACGGATTAAAGCTATTTTCAATTATCGATGAAAATAGCCGTTAAAATATGAAACTTCTCGCGGACTTTCAGACCGATTTCATCCGGTCGGCCATTGCCCCTCAATGAATTATCCGGCAGGCGGACATTGTGCTGCCCGCCGGATCAACCGTTTCGCACCGCGAAGATAATTTCGATGAGCTGAAGTCGCTGCCCGGGCCTTTTACCAGACAAGTGCATTCGGCCCGGCGGTGTCGCCGTTTATACCGAAAGTCAGGTAGGTTATGCCGTCATCGACGGAACGATGGACAAACCATTCGCCGCTCGGACCGAGCCAGACCGCCGCGTCGAGTTTTCCGTCGCCGTCGTAATCTCCGGGCACGGCCACCGTGTTGTTCGTGCCGAACCGGAACGAATAATTCGAGCCGTCCTCGCTTCTTAGAATGAACCATTCGGCCGTCGTCCGCCGAAAAACGGCAATGTCGGCCTTGCCGTCGCCCGTAAAATCCCCGGGTACGACGTTGTCGTTCGGCAGGCCGAATCGAATTACCCGGACTTCCCCGTCCGAACTTCGCTGAATCCACCACTCGCCCGTGACCGGCCGATAAACGGCCAGGTCCGCCGTCCCGTCGCCGTCGTAATCCGCCGGGACCGGTTTGTCATTGACCATCCCGAACGGCCGGGCGAAGGTTTTGCCGCTGGCCGAGGCCCGGACAAACCAGATTCCGTTCGTCGGCCGAAAGACCGCGATATCCGCGCGGCCGTCACCGTCGTAATCGGCCGGTGCAGGAAGATCGACGCCGGCGCCCAGGGTAAAGACGGAAAACGAATTATCCTCGCTGTGCAGGATATACCAAACGCCCAGGTGCGCCGGATCGTTTCGAAAAACGGCAATGTCCGACTTCCCGTCGCCCGTAAAATCGGCCGCCACCGGTTTGTCCTGAAACTGTCCGAATCTCATCGCATAGACTTGATCGTCCGAACTATGCCGGTTCCACCAAATGCCTTCCGACCCGCGGAAAATTGAAAAATCGGTCTTCCCGTCGCCGTCGAAATCATAGGGCGTCGTCCTCGTTATCGGAGTGTCGGCCGGTCCGGTCCGCGCCGCCGCCGTCACCTTAACCGCAAATACCGTAAACGAGATAAATAATATCAAAATAATGACTTTATCCATTTTTTTGTCTCCTTAAATTCATCGGAAATGTTTTGCCAAAACTCTCCGTTATTCCACTACGCGAAAGCGAAGGTCGAACCGGCCCAAATTTTATTTTTTGAGAACCCGGTCCGGGAGTCGGCGTTCACGCCTGTTTGACGTATTGCCTAACAGTACGCGTAAACCTTCAGGACTCCGGCGGTCATCCCTCGATCATTTAGGTCGCCGCCGAAGCCCCCAAACCGGACCTGACGGCCGTCTATCGCCGGCCATCGGAGATTGATTCACGGTTCGATAACGATCCTCCGTCATCGCTTCACCGATCGTTTGGAATTATTTTTATTAGCGGGATGTGCGTTAGGGAAAGAAATGAAAATCCGGTTCGGGGAGGGCGGCCGATGAAGTCGTTTTTAGACCGACCTCCCGGGCGCGATCGGCCCGTCGTTCAGGCCGTTTGACGACCGAAATCGATCTTGTTTTGACTGGATTTAGACTATTAAACCGCTTTTTTGGCCCGGTTTCCGGTCTCGATGATCTTCGAGTGGCCGGGGCGGCCGATTCTTTGCCGGAAATAGACGAGATCCGTCGGGTCGCACGGAAAACTCCATTGAAAAACGGCCTCGCCGCAGAAAAATTGATAATAGGGATTGGCGACCCATTCGGTCATCACCGACTCGTCGCTGTGCCGGTACAATTCCTTGAGAATCAGCAGGCCGGCCATCAGCCGGATCGGTTTCGCGGGCTGGCCGAGGTTCGAATAAAGCGGCGCAAATTCGCTCTCGAGCTCCTCCCAGACGATGATTTCGGCCATTTTGTAGACTTCGTGCGCCGGATTGATAAATTCCGTCAGGCTCGGTAAAAACAAATGCTTCTGTCTTTGATCCGGGGACTTGCCAATCATCTTCTCGCCTCGGCGCTACGATCGGGAGACAAAATTCGCTAATTTTCCGTTGGTTACCATTGTTCCATCAAACGCCGATTTTTTCCACCCGGACCGCCGTCACTTTGTATTCCGGGGTCTGCACGAAACGATCGCGGTTCGGACTCGTGATCCGGTTGAGAAAGATCTCCGGGTTGTGAAATGTCGCGAAAAGCTCGCCGGCCGTCACTTTGTCGGTGATCTCGACCGGCATCTCGACCTCGCCGTAAAGGCTTTTCACGCGGACCACTTCCGAGTCGGCGATATTCAGCCGGGCGGCGTCCGCCGGCGAGATCGAGAGCAGATCGAAAGGCCGCAGTTCCCTGTTTTTCGTCCGCAGGGTCATCGTCCCGGCATTGAACTGGTAAAGCGTCCGGCCGGTGTTGAGCAGCAGCGGAAAATCCGGGCTGGTTTTCTCGAAAGTCGGATTGTAGCGGATCCGTTTGAGCGATGCTTTTGTTTCCCGCCCGAATTTTTCGCCGTGCAGGATCTCGGTGCCCGGATGATCGAGATCGGGGCAGTTCCACTGCAGCCCGCGGTCTTCGATCCGTTCGTAGGTGATGCCGTAACTGCCCGGCCAGACCAGCCGGATCTCGTTCCAGATCTCCTCGGCGCTCCGGAAACTGAAATACTGCCCGTGGCCCATCGCCGCGGCCACGCCGCAGATGATCTCCCAGTCGCTTTTCGAATCGCCGAGCGGCTCGATCGCCTTGCGGACCCGCGAGATCCTTCGCTCGCCGTTCATAAAGGTCCCGTCCTTTTCGAACGACGAAGCGGCCGGCAGAAAGACGTGTCCGAATTTCTTCGCCGTTTCGTTGAGAAACATATCCTGAACGATGACGAGTTCGAGGTTGCCGAGCGCGCGTTCGGTCGCGGCGGCGTTGGCGTTCGTCAGAAAGACGTCGTAGCCGATCGTCCAGAGGGCTTTCAACCGCACGTCGCGGGCGGCGTCCATCATCTGGAGCTGGCTCAATCCCTTGGTTCTCGGCAGTTCCCGGCCCCAGACGCTTTCGAACAGCGCGCGGCCCTCCTCGACCGCGATGCTGCCCGTCAGAATTCCCGGGTCGCAGCCCATCTGCGCCGCCCCCTGGACGTTGTTCTGGCCTCTCAACGGATTGACGCCGGTTCCCGGCTTGCCCAGGTTGCCCGTAATCAGCGCCAGGTTGACCAGACACATCACGCCCTCGGTTCCCTGCGTATGCTCGGTCGTGCCGAGTCCGTGGACGCACATCGAGGGCTTCGAGGAAGCGTAAAGCCGGGCCGCCTCGCGGATCGCCCCGGCTTTTACTCCGCAGATGTCGGCCATCTTTTCCGGCTGAAACTCGGCGATGAACTCGCGGTATTTGTCGAAGTCCTCGACTCTCGCCGCGATGAATTCGTGATCGACCAGCTCCTCCTCGAAAATCGCGCAGGCGATCGAATTCAACAGCGCGATGTTCGTCCCCGGCTTGAGCTGCAGGTGAACGTCGGCATAGCGGGCCAGCTCGATCCGCCGCGGATCGATGACGATCAGCCGGGTCTTGTTCCGCAAAACCGCCTGTTTGATGCGGGCCCCCAGAATCGGGTGGTTCTCGGTCGGATTGGCGCCGCATATCATAATCGTTTCCGCTCTTTCGATGTCGCGGAAGGAATTGGTCGCCGCCCCGGTGCTGAGCATCAGTTTGAGGGCCGCCGCCGAGGGCGTGTGGCAGACCCGCGCGCAGTTGTCGACGTTGTTCGTTTCCAGACAGACCCGGGCGAATTTCTGGGCGAGATAGTTTTCCTCGTTGGTCGCCCGCGCCGACCCCAGAACGGCCGCGCTGTCGGCCCCGTTTCGGCTGACGATCGCGCCCAGCCGGTCCGCCGTGTACCGGAAAGCCGTTGCCCAGTCGACCTTTCGCCAGTCGCCGTTTTCGCGGATCATCGGCTCGGTCACCCGGTCGTCGGAATGAACGAAATCGAAGGCGTAACGGCCCTTGACGCAGAGATGCCCGTGGTTGACCGGCGACTCGCGGACGGGACGGATCTGCACGATTCTTCCGTGGCTTGTCCCGACATTCATTTCGCAGCCGGTTCCGCAGTAGGGGCAGACCGTTTTCGTCCAGGCCGCGGGCTCCCCGTATTGAACGTATTTCTTATCCTCGATCGCGCCGGTCGGGCAGACGTCGGCGCAGGCCCCGCAGCTGACGCAGCCGCTTTTGGCGAAGGCGTCGAACATTTCGGGGACGATCCGGGTTGCGGCGCCGCGGCCGGCGGCCCGCCAGACGAACTGTCCCTGCACTTCGTCGCAGATCCGGCGGCATTTGTAGCAGTTGATGCAGCGCGTCATATCGACGTCCATATAGACGTGCGACCGATCGATCTGGGCCTGATGATCGAAATCGGCGAAATCCTCGCGTTTGAGCCCGTATTTCAGGGTGAGCCGGTGAAAGTCCTTGTCGGGAAACCGGGAGACCGCGTCGTACGGATAGTTTTTCGCGAGCATCCGGAGATTCATCCGGCGGGCCCGCTCGATTTCCGCGGAATGCGTTTCGATTTCCATTCCGTCCTCGAGCGTCCGGGTGCAGCTCATCGCGAGCTGTTTTTCGCCCCTGATTCCGACCAGACAGAGCCGGCAGGCCCCGACCGCCTTCAGCCGCTCGTCGTTACAGATCGTCGGTATTTCCAGACCCGCTTCCCGGGCGGCCGCCAGAATGCTGATGCCCGCGTTGAAACTCATCTCCGTGCCGTTAAACTTTGCCCGCACCATATAAAGCAGAACCTCTCATCGATTTTTTTTCTGATTTTTCGAGCCGTCGAATCGCCGGCGAAGTGTTTTCTCCCCCCCAACAGTCTCAAAAATTGCAATCCGCCGATGATAACCGCAAAGCAACGACCGTGCCGCACTTTTTCCCTCAAAATTCGCCCAAAAATCTATTTTTCAACCAATTACGAGAAAATTTTCGCAACGACCGTGTAAATTTTCGGCTTTTTCCGGCCCGCTGCCGGGAAGGCCGCCGCCCGCGCGGCAGGCCTCCTTTGACACTTCGGGCGTAAAAAGATAAAATTTCCCTTTTGTTATTCTACCCGAATAATTATCTTTCTCTTTATAAGGAGCTTTCTAACTTTGAGTAACGCTAAATTTTTATTTACTTCCGAATCGGTTACGGAAGGCCATCCGGACAAGATCGCCGATCAGATTTCCGATGCGGTTCTGGACGCGATTCTGGAACAGGATCCGATGGGCCGTGTCGCCTGCGAAACGCTCGTCACGACCGGCCTCGCGGTGATCGCGGGCGAGATCACGACGAATGCCCGCGTCAACTACAAGCAAATCGTCCGCGGAACGATCGACGACATCGGCTACAACGACGCCAGCTACGGTTACGACTGCAACACGCTCAGCGTGATGGACGCGGTCGGCACCCAGTCGCCCGACATCGCGCAGGGCGTCGACACCGGCGGCGCCGGCGATCAGGGCCTGATGTTCGGTTTCGCCTGCAACGAGACCCCGGAATTGATGCCGCTTCCGATCCAGCTCGCGCATAATCTGACCAAGAGATTATCGGACGCGCGCCGCAACGGCGAGCTGAATTACCTGCGGCCCGACGGCAAATCGCAGGTCACGGTCGAATATCGCGACGGGCATCCGTTCCGCGTCGAAGCCGTGGTAGTCTCGACCCAGCATTCGGACGACGTCACCAACGAACAGCTCCGGGCCGACGTGATGGACAAAATCATCAAAACGACCGTGCCCGCCGAGCTGCTCGACGAAAACACGAAATTCCATATCAACCCGACCGGCCGTTTCGTCGTCGGCGGTCCGATGGGCGACGCCGGCCTGACCGGCCGGAAGATCATCGTCGACACCTACGGCGGCTACGCCCCGCACGGCGGCGGCGCGTTCTCGGGCAAGGATCCGACGAAGGTCGACCGCTCGGCCGCATATATGGCTCGCTATATCGCGAAAAACATCGTCGCCGCCGGTCTCGCCGAGAAATGCACCGTCCAGCTGGCCTACGCGATCGGCGTCGCCGAGCCCGTCTCGGTGCTCGTCGATACCCACGGCACCGGCCGCGTCGACGATGAAAAACTTTCCGACATCGTCCGCAACAACTTCAAGCTGACCCCCAAGGAAATCATCGAAACGCTCGATCTGCGGCGTCCGATCTATCGTCAGACCGCCAAATTCGGGCATTTCGGCCGGACCGACGATGAATTCACCTGGGAAAAGACCGACAAGGCCGAAGCCCTGAGAAACGAAGCCCTCGGCACTGCTTCGGGAATCTAAAACGGCTTTCAAACGAGCGGTCGGCGTGCCCGATGGGCGCGCCCGCCGTTCATTTTATTTTTTTAAATTTATGGCTAAAGAAGGAATTTCAATGGAATACGACATCAAAGACATCAATCTTGCCCCGCAGGGCAAACAAAGGATTTTATGGGCAGACCGCGAAATGCCCGTGCTGCGTTTAATTAGGGAGCGTTTCGAGGCCGAAAAGCCGCTCACCGGAATCAAGCTGGTCGCCTGCGCCCACATCACGACCGAGACCGCCAATCTGGCCCGGACGCTGCAGGCCGGCGGCGCGGAAGCCATTCTGATCGCCTCGAACCCGCTCTCGACGCAGGACGACGTCGCCGCCTCGCTCGTCGCCGACTGGGGCATCCCGGTCTTCGCGATCAAGGGCGAATCGACCGAAACCTATATGCGCCACGTCCGCAACGCGCTCGAATCGAACCCCAACATCATCATCGACGACGGCTCCGACGTGGTCGCCACGATGCTCAAGGAAAAGAAGGAGCTTTCCGAAAAAATCATCGGCACGACCGAGGAAACGACCACCGGCATCGTCCGTTTGAAGGCGATGCAGAAGGCCGGCGTCCTGAACTTCCCTTCGATCGCCGTCAACGATGCCCAGACCAAACATTTCTTCGATAACCGTTACGGAACCGGCCAGTCGACGCTCGACGGCATCATCCGCGCCACCAACATCCTGCTCGCCGGCAAGACCTTTGTCGTCGTCGGCTACGGCTGGTGCGGCAAGGGCTGCGCGATGCGCGCCCGCGGCCTCGGTGCCAACGTCGTCGTCACCGAAATCGATCCGATCAAGGCGATCGAAGCCGTGATGGACGGTTTCCGCGTCCTGCCGATGAACGAGGCCGCCAAGATCGGCGATTTCTTCGTCACCGTCACCGGCAACCGCCACGTCATCGACAAAGAGCATTTCGAGGTTATGAAGGACGGCGCGATCGTCGCCAACAGCGGCCATTTCGATCTCGAACTCAATCTGGACGCGCTCCGCGAAATGTCGACCGAGGTCAACGTCCGCCGACCGTTCGTCGAGGAATATTCGAAAAAGGACGGCCGCAGCGTGATCGTCCTCGGCGAGGGCCGGCTGATCAACCTGGCCGCCGCCGAAGGCCACCCCGCGAGCGTGATGGATATGTCATTTGCCAACCAGGCGCTGTCGGCCGAGTATCTCGTCAAGAAACAGGGCGAGCTGGCCGCCGGCGTTCACGTCCTGCCGGCCGAAGTCGATCAGGAGATCGCGAGCCTCAAGCTCCGCTCGCTTGGCATCAGCATCGACACCCTGACTCCCGAAATGCTCGAATATATGTCGAGCTGGGAAACCGGAACCTAAAGCTTTCGAAGCGATTCGAATTCCGTCAGAAAAAGCCGATGCGAATCGGCTTTTTCTTTTTTGGGCTTATGTTTTGACTTTCGAGAACAACCAGACGCCGATCATCGAAAAAAGGAATAAAGGCCCCCAGACGGCGAGCGCCGGCGATAAATTGCCGTTCAGGCCGGTCTGCTCGAAGCCGTTCGAGATGCCCATAAAAACGAGCCATAAACCGACCGCGTAGCCGACCGTCACGGCCTTGCCCTTGCGGTTCAGCGAGAGCGCGAACGGGGCCGTGAACAGCGCGATGATCAACGGCAGAAAAGGGGTCGAATATTTTTTCTGCAGCGCGATTTCGAGCGTTCGGGCCTCGGTTTCCGATTCGACCTCGGAGATTTGGGCGCGCGTTTCGCGGGCCGATAAATGGCTCGGTTTCTGGTTGAGATTGTTGAAGGGGTTTTCCTTTTCGTCGAGCTCGAGCGAGGGCAACTCGTTTTTTTCGATCCGGGCCTCGTTGAAGCTGAATTTGCGGGTCGGCCCGAGGATGATCCGGTCGGACTGCCAGACGGCCGTTGGAGCCTTGTAAACGGCGGTCAGCCGCTGACCGGCCGGATCGAAATCGAACACCGTCAGGTTTTCGACCCGCTGGTTCGAGCCGGATTCCTTTTCGACCTTTTCGAAGGAAAAGATCCGGTTTTCGTTGGCCACCCAGTATTTCCCTTCCTTTCTGGCCAGGATGCCCTTGTTGCGGATCTGGGTGCGGATCGTATCCTGTTTCTGATTGGTTCGCGGGGCCACCAGCTCCTGAACGCCCCAGTTAAACGCTCCGAGCAGGATCATCGTCGCAAAACAGGGCATCAAAAGCCGGTAGACGCTCTGCCCGGCCGCGGTCCAGGTGACGATCTCGTTTTGTCTGGATTTGATGACGAAGGTCGCGAGCGTCGCGATCATCACCGCCGACGGAGCCAGCTGCAGGTAAATGAAGGGAATCAGATAAAACAGGTACTTGACCAGAAGGCTGACCCCGTCCGGCGCCTGTCCGGCGAACTTCCAGAGCTCGAAGGTCGTGAAGATCAGATAGATCGCGGTCAGAAAACAGAGCGTCATCAGGAGATATTTGAAAAGATTGACGACGACGTCGAAGTCCCTGATCCCGGTCGTCAGGTCGAGAAAGAGGTTCTTTCTCCCGCCCGTTTTCTGCCCGTCCGAGCTGCCGAAATTAAGATAGGCCCCTAATCTCTCGAACGGATTTCCCCTGAAAAACCGGTTGGAATAAGAAAACCAGCCGATCGCCAGCAGGCTCGCCCCGACCGGCAGGAGGCCGGCCGCGAGAATCCCGACCCTGCCGGTGCGGGCCAGTTGCTCGCCGAGCAGGGTCAGCAGGTAGTAGCTGATCAGGCTGACGAGCGCCAGAAGGATGCCGAAGCCCCGGCCCCCGCGGTTGAATCTCAGGACCAGACTCGTCCCGAGGACGGCGAAGATCAACGGCGTGATCGACAGCAGCAGCTTCCGCTGCCAGAGTATTTGGGCCTCGATCCGTTCCCGGCCGTCCACGGATTCGGCGAGCCGGGCCAGATCGCCCAATCCGAGCTCTTCCGGCATTTCCTGGTTGGCGCTCAGTTTCTGGACGACTTCGCCCCGCTTGGTCTTGATCGAAAGTCGAAGCTCGCCGATGTTTTCGGACGAGAATTTCCCGCCCGCGAGGTTTTCCGGATCGAGCGGCATCGTCGTCGAAACCGCTTCGCCGAGAACGAGTTCGGCCATTTCCGTCCCGTTTTCGATTGTCGAATCGATCTTTCCGTTTTTTGCCGTTATCAGACGCAGTTGGCCGTTTTTGGAATCCTCGTTGTAAATGAATATATTTTCCCAGCGGCCCTCCGGGATGTCGCCGTTTTTGACGTAGATGGTGTAGCCGCCGATCTCGGTGTTGAAGACTCCCGGCTCGATCGGTGATTCAAGCTTGTAAAGCGCGGTCTCGAGCGCGATCTTGCGGACGATGTTCGAGGCGAACGGTACCCCTTTCCAGTTAATGAAAAAGGCAAAGATCGACAGCGCCAGCCCGAGCAGCAGGATCGGCAGCGTGATCTGCAGATTCCCGATCCCGAACGTTCGGATCGCGGTCAGTTCGCTGTCGCCGAGCATCTTTGCGAGCCCGATGATGACGCCGATCAGAATCGCCATCGGCGCCGTGAAGGCGATGACGTTCGGGATCAGCGCGAAGGTCAGCTGCCAGATGATTTTGCTGGGTAAGTTGACGTTGAAGAAGATGTCGGAATAGCGGCTGGCCTGCTGGACGAACAGGATGACGGTCAGAAGTAACCACGTGAAGATAAAGTAAGGCATTATATTCCGCAGTAAATATGACGATATCAGCCAGCCGTATTTCTTCATTGATTCTACTTGTTCGACAACAAAAGTTTTTCGCCGATCGTTTCCCTTCCCAGAATGTTCGAGATCAGCTTTTTCAGGATTTCGGACAATTCCCTGACCTCGGCGAGACGGCCGGCCGTCAGTTCCAGGAACCGGGCCGGGGAAACCCTTTGGGCCGCCCGGTAGATTTCCCTCATTTCGCCTTCGATCTGCCGGTTCGACCGGGTTTTCTGACAATTCCGGCAGACGATTTGAAAATTGGCCTGCAGGTTGGTTTTTTCATTGTCGGCCAGCGGCCGCTTGCAGATCTCGCAGTTTTCCCAGGCGGGCAGAAAGCCGTTCAGCTTGAGCAGCCACAGTTCGAAATATAAAACCAGCTGGGTCAGCCGGGCAGGTTCGCCGGCCGTCGTTTCCAGACAGATCCGGGCCATTCGATAGAGCCTTTCGTTCGGATCCTCGGGCGGCGAGAAATCGTTCAGCAATTCGACGATATAGGCGAATTTGTTGAAAATATCCGGGTCGGCCGCGCTTTCGAAAAACGATCTGATGATCTCCGAATTCCGGATCGAGACGAGATCCCGTTCCTCTTTTTGAAAATACGTCAGCTGAACGATGGAAAACGGTTCGAGACTGCCTCCGAACCGGCTTTTCAAACGCCGTGCGCCCTTCGCCACGCCCCGGATCAAACCGTGCTCGCGGGTCAGAAACACGACAATCTTATCGGCCTCGGAAAGATTGTAGCTTTTCAACACCAAAGCTTCCGTATCAATCAACCCCATCATCTACCAAGGAATGAAATAGAACACCCAGGCCAGGATCAGACTGATTCCCACGAATTGCGCGAACAGCTTCAGCCCGTACAGCAGACGGTCTTTCGTCGATCCCGTGGCGAAGACACCGAAGGCCGCCGAAACGAGGATCGCGAACGCGAACAGATAGCCGAAATGGATCATCTTTTTCTCCCTAAATGAATGTCGACCGCATCGATGACGGCCAGATAATTGAGCAGACCGGCCACTTCCAGAAACCGGCCCCCGTATTCGAAAGTCGCCCAGGCCGCCGCGTTCTGGGCCGACCCGAGTCCGCTCAAATAGCCGAGGACGGCGCCGATGCCGCTGCCGAGCCGGCCGAAAACGTTCAGCAAATAGAGGAGCGAACCGTCCTTAAAACTGAACCCGGGGTAGTAGGCCCCGCCGCTCAGTAATGCCGTGATCAACAAAATCCAGAAAACCGCGGCAAAAACCGTTCCCCGCAGCCAGCGCTTCTGAACCAGATGGCCGCCGCCCGGAAACAGCCAGCCAATCAAACCGATGACGAATGTATTGTCCATTTCTAAATCTTAACCTTTTACCTTACCTGTCGAAAACCCGACCGTTAAGAAAATCGTTTAACTTTATCAAATAAGCCGGCGGAAAATGCGGGTGGAAATTGGGCTCTCAATAAAGCAGATACGATTTCCGCATTTCGGAAAAGGATTCGACCCCCTCTGCGCAGAACGCCTTCAACTCGCCCGGAGAGGCCTTTTTTTCGATTAATCCGCGAATTTCACCGGACCCGGCAATGACGTCGAAGGGATTGCGGTCGAACACATATTCATAGGGCGGGATCTTCCATTTGAATTCCTCCGGATAAAGCTCGAAAATGGTTTTCGTCAGCGCCAGCCCGGTCAGCACGGGTAAAAATTCCTGCCGGTCGGTAACGTGCAGGAAAACGCCGCCGCAACCCCGTCCCGCCTGTTTCTGAAAGGTCGGGATGAAATCGACCGCCCGAAAGATCACGCCGGGCAGTTCGAGCAGCGCCAGTTCCCGGCTCAGGGTCCGCGAATCGATAAAAGACGCCCCGACCGTTTCAAACGGCCGCGTGGTCCCGCGCCCTTCGGAAACCTGTGTACCTTCGAAAAAAACCGTGCCCGGAAAAACCACCGCCGTCTGCACGGTCGGCATATTCGGCGACGGCATCACCCACGGCCCGTCGGTTTCGTCATAGTAGTCAGACCGGGCCCAGTTGTCCATCCCGATCACCTTCAAATCGCAGCCGATCCCGAACTCGGCGTTGAATAATCGCGCCAGCTCGCCGACGGTCATTCCGTGCCGCATCGGAATCGGATATTGACCGACGAAGGATTCATGGCCCGGTTCGAGAATGTTGCCCTCGACCTGGGTGCCCCCGATCGGGTTCGGCCGGTCCAGAACGATGAATTCCTTTCCGTATTTCGCGCAGGCCCGCATCGCATTCGCCATCGTGTAGATAAAGGTGTAAACCCGGCACCCGACGTCCTGCAGATCGAAAACCAGGGTGTCCAGATTTCCGAACATTTCGGCCGTCGGCTCCCTCGTTTCGCTGTAGAGCGAATAAACCGGCAAATCAGTGTACTTGTCGACGGCATGCGAGGTCTCGATCATATTGTCCTGGACATCCCCGCGAATGCCGTGCTGGGGCCCGAAAAGCGTGGTCAGATCGATTTCGGGATGGCCGAATAACAAATCGGCGGCGTGCCGGAACCGGTGATCGACCGACGCCTGATTGCAGATCAGACCGACTCTTTTCCCTTTCAGAAGGCCGATCTCCTCGTTCAATATCTTCTCTAAACCTAATCTAATGTTCTTCTTCATCTGTTATCGTCGGCCGTGCAGGCCGCAATGAAATGTTCAAAAATGCCCCTTGATAAACGATCCCATTTCCAGGACAGTTCGGGATGCCACTGAACTCCCAAAACGAAACGATCCTCTCGCGTGTCTTCGATGCATTCGACAACGCCGTCCTTCGCCCAGGCCGTCGGCCGCAGGTGGCTTCCGACGGCTTTTACCGATTGATGGTGATGAGAATTGACCCGTAATTTGTCAAAACCGTCGCCGGCGATTTTACTGACCAGACTGTTTTCCAAAAGCCGGATCGAATGCGACTCGCGGGCGAGCGGCCGGCCCTGTTCGTGCTTGAGACAGTTTTCAATATCGCTTTCGATATCCTGATATAATGTTCCGCCCCGGTAAACATTCAGGATCTGCATCCCGAAACAGATCCCGAGAACATTCTTTTTCATTCTCTCGGCCTCTTCCAGAACCAGCAGATCGGTCGCTTCCTTTTCGGGCACGATTTTCTTTAAATTCGGACGGGGCTCCTCTCCGAACAGCCAGGGATCGACATCGGTATCGCTGCCCGGCAGCAAAATACCGTCGGTGCGCCGGACTATTTCCGAAAGATATTGCGGATTCGGGATCAGACTGAAATGAAGCGGAATCGCCCCGAGGCTTTCCAGCGCTTCACTATAATCGCGGCCCAGATAAAAACGGTCGGTTTCCAATTCGAGCCGCATCGAAATACCGATCACGGGTTTTCTTGCCATAAACCTATCAATGTTCGAATAAATCATCCGCGCCTGTCAATTTGAGCATTTCAGTTTTACGTTTTATGATTGGTTTTTATGCCTAATTTTCCAAATTCGATCCGGGTTCGATCGACCACCGTGTTACTGGTTCGCCGCCACCATCAAATCGCGATGGCCGGTGACGGGCAGGTCACCCTCGGAGACACGATCATCAAGGGAAATGCCCGTAAAATCCGGAAGATCAGAAACGGTTCGGTGCTCGTCGGTTTTGCCGGCGCGACCGCCGATGCATTTACTCTCCTGACAAAATTCGAGGCCAAACTCGATCAGTTTCAGGGCCAGCTCGAACGCGCCGCCCTCGAATTGAGCAAGGATTGGCGAACCGACAAATATCTTCGCAATCTCGAAGCCCTGTTGATAACCGCCGATAAGACCGGTTCGTTTTTGATTTCCGGCAAGGGCGACGTGATCGCTTCCGACGACGGTCTTTTGGCGATCGGTTCCGGTAGTATGTACGCGCTTTCGGCCGCCCGCGCTCTAATGAAACATACCGAATTGGGGGCTCGGGAGATCGCTCTGGAATCGTTGAAAATTGCCGGCGAAATTTGTATTTATACAAATTCCGAAATACAAATAGAAGAATTGCATAATCTTTAACCCTGGGAGAATTGATAATAATGGCTCCGACAATTGTTTTGGATGAATTGACACCCCGTCAGATCGTCGATGAACTGGATAAATACGTGATCGGCCAGCATCAGGCCAAACGGGCGGTGGCGGTGGCCCTGCGAAACAGGATCCGGCGCCAGAAACTGCCCCCCGAAATCGCCCAGGATGTGCTGCCCAAAAACATCCTGATGATCGGGTCGACCGGCGTCGGAAAAACGGAAATTGCCCGCCGTCTGGCCCGTATGTCGAGTTCGCCTTTCATCAAAATCGAGGCCTCCAAATTCACGGAAGTCGGTTATGTCGGACGGGACGTCGAAAGTATGATCCGGGAATTGACGGAAATCGCGGTCGATATGTCCAGGCAAACGGCTTTTGAAGAGGTTAAAGAAAGAGCCGAGAAAAACGTCGAGGAGAAGATTCTTGATATTCTGCTGCCGGCGACCAATTCATTTTATTACGCGGGTTCGACGGATTCCTTCGGCAGCGAGCCCCCGCCGACCAACCGGACCCGTGAAAAACTCCGTGAACAATTAAACCGGGGGGAAATCGATGACCGGATCATCGAGATCGAAACCCAGGACCGTTCCAATACAATGATCGATTTCGTCGGCGGCCAGGGGATGGAGGAAATGGGGGTCAATCTTCGCGATATGTTCGGTAATTTATTTCCGAACAAGACCGTCAAGCGACGAATCAAAGTTTCTCAGGCCAAAACCTTTTTGATGCGCGACGAATTGGAGAATCTGGTCGATATGGAGCAAATCACCCGGAACGCGGTGGAAAAAACCCAAAGCTCGGGCATCATTTTTCTTGATGAAATCGACAAAGTCGCCGGGCGTGAATCGGGAATGGGACCGGATGTTTCCCGGGAAGGAGTCCAACGCGATCTTTTACCGATCATCGAAGGCACTACCGTAAACACCCGGTACGGAATGGTCAACACCGAACACATACTGTTCATCGCAGCCGGCGCCTTTCATGTGTCGAAACCCTCGGATTTGATACCCGAGCTACAGGGCCGGTTTCCGATCCGGGTCGAGCTCGAGTCATTGAGCCTTGACGACTTTAAGCAAATCCTTATACAACCTAAGAATTCGCTTATTAAGCAATATCAGGCGCTTTTAAGCACCGAAGGAATCCGGCTTGAATTTTCCGAGGAAGCGATCACCGCTCTGGCAGAAATGGCCGTCAGCATCAATCGCACAACGGAAGACATCGGAGCCCGCCGACTCCACACTCTTTTGGAAAAACTACTCGAGGAAATCAGTTTTATCGGCGGCGAACTGTTAGAGAAAAACCAGACGATCGATGAAAAATACGTTAAAGAAAAATTGGACTGCCTGGCCAATGATGAGGATCTGAGACAGTACATACTTTAAGCTATGCATTTGCTTTTTCGCACCAACAAAACGCTTAACACAGTCCACCGAACCACCGTGGTGGCGCTGCTGCTTTTATTGCCGGCCTTTTTTTTCCTGGCCTGCGGCAAACGTAAGCCGCCGATTCCGCCGGTTGAAAAAATACCTCAAAAAACAGTTGTGGCCGGTTTCCAAAGAGGTAATAAAATTTTTTTGTCGTGGAACGTCTCGCCCCGCAATACTACCGGGACAAGTCTGGAAAATATCAGTCGGGTCGATGTTTACAGGCTGACCGAACCGGCGGCCCAATCCGGCGCTCTTTCTGAAGAAGAATTCGCTTCGAAAAGCACCTTGATCGCTTCGATCCCGGTAACCCAAATCAATTTTAATCCTCAGATGGAGTTCGTCGATTCCCTTAACTTCACCGTTCAATCGGTGAAGATTCGTTATGCAGTTAAATTCGTCAACAAATCCGGGCAAAAAGCCGGATTTTCAAATTTCCTGGTGATCGAACCCGTCAATAAGGTAGCCTTACCCCCCGATAAATTGCTATCTAAGATAAATGAAGACTCCATCAAACTTGAATGGGATGCCCCCGCCGCCAACATTGACGGCTCCAAACCGGCCAATGTGCTCGGTTTCAATGTTTACCGGAAAATCAGCGATCAACAGCCGAAAATAATCAACTCCGCGCCGGTAAACAATAACCAATATTTTGACAGAAATTTCGAGTTTGAAAAGGATTATATCTATTTCATCAGAACAGTTTCGGTCGGTAACGAAGGCGATCCCGTGGAAAGCGACGATTCCCGGATTATTTCCATTCATCCGAAGGATGTTTTCCCGCCGGCCGCCCCTAGCGCGGTAACGATTGCCGCCGCTCCGGGAACGATCTCGATCTTTTTTGCAAATAATCTGGAAAAGGATATTGCCGGATACCGGATATTTCGTTCACAAAATCCTGATTTGCCGGAAACACAATGGGAGCCCGTTACAAAAGATCTGCTCCGAATAAATACGTTTCAGGATACAACAGTGGCATCCGGCAACCGTTATTATTATTTCATAAAGGCTTTTGACAATGCCGGAAACCAAAGCCCGCCGTCCAAAGTTGTCAGCGAGCTCGTTCCCTGATGTTTTCCGGGGAAAAAAACAATTTGAAGCGTTCGGCTCCGAATCCCGGCGGCTCTTTGAGAAACGAAATGAAAATTTGTCATTTTATCTTTAATAAAAGGAAATATTGGGGAAAACTTGAAAACGATCTAATTTACATCTTTTCCGGTTCCCGCGAACGGTTCAGGGGCGAAGAAGCAGGCGTCAATTTGCCGGCCGTCGATCGACAGGCTGTAAAGCTCTTATGTCCGTTTTCGCCGACCAAAATTGTTTGTGTCGGACGCAATTACGCCCTTCACGCGGTCGAACTCGGTAATCAAATACCGGAAAAACCGCTGCTCTTCCTCAAAGCCCCCTCCGCATTAATTCTCAGCGGCGAGCCAATCGTCATTCCCTCTCAATCCGACCGGGTCGAACACGAGGGCGAGCTGGCGATCATTATCGGAAAGCAATGTCGAAAACTAACCCTGGACGACGATCCTTTTGACTATATTCTGGGTTATACCTGTCTTAATGATGTGACCGCCCGCGATTGTCAAAAAGAAGACATTCAGTTTACAAGAGCTAAATCATTCGATACATTTTGCCCGGTCGCTCCGTTTTATGAGACAGATGCCGATGTCTCGAATCTTCTTGTCCAAACCCGCGTAAACGGCGAGCTGCGCCAAAGCGGTTTTACTTCGGAAATGGTTTTTCCCGTGGATTTTTTGGTAAGATATATTTCAAACCAAATGACTCTCAAACGCGGGGATTTAATCGCCACGGGAACTCCGGCCGGCGTTTCGAAGTTATTTCCCGGAGATGTTTGTGAAGTGTCTATTGAAAGAATCGGGACATTAACCAATCCCGTTATTTGTGAAAATTAAAATTATGAAATTTTTTATTGATACAGCCAATTTAGATGAAATCCGCGAAGCCAATGAAATGGGACTGATCGATGGTGTAACCACCAATCCTTCTTTGGTGGCCAAAGAAGGAAACGTCGATTTTTTTCAACATATTGAAAAAATTTGTTCGATCGTCAAAGGTGATGTTTCAGCCGAAGTGACTTCGCTGGACACCGAAGGAATGTTGAGGGAAGGCCGTGAATTGGCCCGAATCGCCTCCAATGTAGTCATCAAATGCCCCCTTACTCTGGATGGACTGAAAGCCACCCAAACTTTTCGAAACGAGGGGATCAAGGTCAACGTTACTCTTTGTTTTTCTTCGGCCCAGGCTTTACTGGCAGCCAAAGCCGGGGCCACTTACATATCGCCCTTTATCGGCCGACTTGACGATATCGGTCAGGATGGGATGGCGCTGATTAAGGATATCGTTCAAATTTATCGAAATTACAATTTTCAAACCGAAGTATTGGCGGCATCCATCAGACACCCGATGCATATTGTCGAAGCCGCATTAATCGGGGCCCACGTCGCGACCATCCCATTTAAGGTTATCCAACAACTCGTCAAGCATCCTTTAACGGATAAAGGGATTGACTCTTTTTTATCAGATTGGAAAAAAAGCGGGCGCTCTTAACCGAATGGAAAAAAGAGATTACTCCCGGCCATTTCAGGAAAATCATTTAATCTTAGCAAGCTAATTAATATTAATTAGCTTGCTAAGATTACTTGTTTTTTGTGACCTTTCACTTTATACTTGCATAGCTAATGATTTATACTTAGGTAGCTAAGAATCTATGTTTGAGACCACGATACTTTATTTATTGACACAATTTGCAACCCAGTTAAAAGTTAAAATCGAAAAGGAATTGGCGGAATTTCACCTTCATTCTGGGCAGATTTTCATTTTGTTCGAACTTTGGAAATCTGACGGGATGAGCCAGATTGATCTTTCAAGAAAAATCCTAGTCTCTCCGCCCACGACCAATAAAATGGTCAAGAGCCTTGAAAAGAATCAATTCGTTTTCACGAAAACTTGTAAACTCGATAAAAGGTCGGTCCGTGTTTATTTAACCCCTAAAGGACTCGGTATTCGGCCTGAAATCGAAGAAAAATGGAAAAATATTGAGAATTCGGTAACAAATACCCTGTCATTAACCGAACAAATAGTGTTAAAGGATCTTTTCATTAAAATCAACCGGGATAATTTTAACGCTGAAAGTTAATACGCCCCCTTGTTCCTTTGAGCAGCGGGTTCCCAACCACATATTGGCAGACTGGATCGAACATACTTTTTCAGAATTTATCTGGTATGATGTGATATATTTGCTATGAAAATACTGTTTGCCATTGATGATAATGCAATTAGCTCAATGAATTTGAGTTTTGTTAAAAATTTCAATCTAACTAAAAACTCTGAGTTTTGGCTGATTTCCGTGATCGATATGGCAATCACTTCATCCCCGGAAATTCTCTCGGTGGGATTTCAAACAACAAACGAAATCGAAAATTCGTTCATAGAAAAAGCCCGGCATAATTTGGACCGGGTCAGGAAAGAATTATTAACCTACATTTCTCCTGAAAATGTTCAGATTTTCACCGAGTTGTTAACCGGTTCCCCAGCTTCCCGGATTCTGGAAAAGGCCGAAAATAATAATATTGATTTGATTATTTTGGGTTCACATTATCACTCGGCCTTAGAACGTTTTATCCTGGGATCCGTTTCCAGCCCGGTTTTACATCAGTCCAAAAGATCTGTTCTCGTTTTTCGGAACAACTAAATTCGGGGCCGCCTGATTTTGTTTTTTTGTGTATTTACAGAAGCAGCCAAGATGTCTGACAATTCCTTACAACCCGTTAAAATAATATCTCGAAAATTCGATGGCCGGATAAATCATTCCTGGGAAGCCGATCTGATACAAGATCAAAATCCGTTGTATGTCTGCAAGGGAATCTTCAAAAAAGAAATACACCATAATCATCTCGGCCATATTAAACAAGGTACGGTTTCTTATGAATATTTTTGGCGGGACCGGTGGTATAACGTTTTCCGTTTTTTCGAACCGAATGGGGAATTCAAATTTATCTACTGCAACATCTGTATGCCCCCGGCCATTTACGACAATATGATCGAGTATGTCGACCTCGATTTAGATATTTTGGTTTATCCGGATAATAAAGTGCAGGTTCTGGATGTGGAAGAATTTCATCGGAATGCCCGGCATTTTAAATACCCTCCCGACGTCGTATCCGCCACCAAAACCCAACTGACTGCCCTGTTGGAGATATTAAACCGCGCTCAATTCCCTTTTTTACCAAATAATAGTTTGGGTTTTTGACTTACTATTTCATTACTTTTCAACTTTTGATCTGATTCAGTTTTGAAAGGTGCTTGCCGGCCGGATATTTATTTGCGGTAAACTGCTTTTTTTCGCAAATTCGGATAAAATATACTTACTTCAGCTCTTTTTATTTTTTTCATTTTTTGAAATGGACACACAAATTCAATAACCTAAATATATGCAAACAAATAATAATAATGGTTCATCTACCAAAATCGATTACCTGGCCGAAAAATCCAAATTAGCAGAAATCGGAGGCGGCCTTTCGCGGATTGAAAAACAACGATCGGCCGGTAAAATGACTGCCCGGGACCGCATCAATTTCTTTTTGGATGAAGGCAGTTTCGAGGAATTTGATAAGTTCGTCGTGCATCGCTCGACCGACTTCGGGCTCGAAAATCAAAAATTTCTGGGAGATGGAGTAATCACCGGCCACGGGCTTGTCGAAGGACGTCCGGTATTCGTTTTTGCCCAGGATTTTACGGTTTTCGGAGGCTCGCTGAGCGAAACTCACGCTAAAAAAATCTGTAAGATTATGGATCTGGCCATGAAAACCGGCGCCCCTGTTATCGGACTTAACGATTCGGGAGGCGCCCGTATTCAGGAGGGTGTCGTTTCGCTTGGAGGTTATGCCGACATTTTCTTACGCAATACCCTTGCCAGCGGAGTAGTGCCGCAAATCAGCTGCATTTTGGGTCCCTGCGCAGGCGGTGCCGTTTATTCCCCGGCCATTACCGATTTTAATATTATGGTGAAAAATACATCTTATATGTTTATCACCGGGCCGGATGTTATCAAAACCGTTACCCACGAAGACGTCACTAAAGACGAACTCGGCGGTGCGATGACTCACAATATGAAATCCGGCGTCGCCCATTTCGCCGCCGATAACGACGAACATTGTCTCCGGTTGACCCGCGAACTGCTCTCATTCATTCCGTCGAACAATCAGGAGCACCCGCCATTCTCCCCGACCAATGATCCTTCTGATCGCATCGACGAAAAATTAAACGGCATCGTTCCGGTTTCCTCAAACCAGCCCTACGACATCAGAGACATTATCAACACCGTGGTCGATGACCAGTATTTTTTTGAAGTGCAGGAACACTTCGCCCCGAACATCGTGATCGGATTCGCCCGACTCGGAGGCCATTCGGTCGGAATCGTCGCCAACCAACCGGCTTTTCTGGCCGGCGTACTGGACATCGACGCTTCCGTCAAGGGAGCCCGCTTTGTCCGCTTCTGTGATTGTTTCAACATTCCATTAATCACTTTTGAAGATGTTCCTGGCTTTCTCCCGGGCGTTAATCAGGAACATTTCGGGATTATTCGTCACGGCGCGAAACTGCTTTATGCTTTTGCCGAAGCGACGGTTCCGAAAATCACAGTCATTACCAGAAAAGCCTACGGCGGCGCATATTGCGTTATGGCCTCCAAACATATCAGAACCGATATCAATTTCGCCTACCCCACCGCAGAAATCGCCGTGATGGGCGCGGAGGGCGCCGTCGGCGTACTTTACCGCAAAGAAATCTCAGAAAATGACGAGAATTACAGGCTAAATATGGTCGCCGAATTCGAGCATAAGTTCGCCAATCCCTACATCGCCGCCGAACGTGGTTTCATAGACGAGGTCATCGAACCCAAATTTACGAGAGGAAAGTTAATAAATGCATTAAAGCTTTTACAAAATAAGAGGGACTGTAATCCCCCGAAAAAACACGGCAACATTCCGCTTTAAGTATTTCATTAACTGTCCGGATCCTGACTGTTAATGTCCAACATCATACTGTAAACATAAACAACCTGTTTACAGCGAGTTAGATTTTACATTAATATTTTGGTTGAACTTTAAGAATGTCTAAAAATTCCGGTTTTCGCCCCACGTGGGCGGAAATCAACCTAAACAATTTGGCATTTAATTTTCTTTCCTCAAAGCAGTTTATCGGCCCCGGATATAAATATATGGCGGTTGTCAAAGCTGATGCCTATGGGCACAACGCGGTGCGTTGCGCCCATAGGCTGCAAGCCGAGGGAATCGATTGGTTCGGTGTCGCTTTACCTGAAGAAGCCGTGAAATTGAGGAATCAGGGGATTACCAAACCGGTTTTGAGCTTAGGCGGCTTTTGGACCGGGCAGGAAGCCAGGATTATTTCCCATAACATTACCCCGGTTGTTTATGAGCTCGAAAAAGCCATGGCTCTGAATTCTGTTTCCCAACGGCACGGCCGCATCACTCCGATCCATATCAAGATCGACACCGGGATGGGCCGAATCGGAGTTCGATACGAAGCCTTCACAGAATTTATCGACAAAATACTTGAATTAAAAAATCTCCGGATCGAGGGTTTGATGACTCACTTTGCGGCGGCCGATAATTTGAGTGAAACCGCTTTCACCAATTTACAGATTTCACGTTTTAATGCCGCCTTAAAATCACTGACAGATCGCGGAGTAAACCCCGAATTCGTGGATCTGGCCAACTCCCCGGGCGCGATCGCCCACCCGGCTTCCCGGGGCAATTTGGTCCGGTTGGGCGGTATTCTCTATGGAATCCAAAAAGACGTGCTACCGCCCGAATGTCCAAAGCCGGAATTAAGACCGGTTCTTTCATTATTTTCCCGGGTTTCTCTGCTAAAAAGCCTTCCCCCCGGCGAATCGATCGGTTATTCGCGCACTTATTTCACCAGCAGAACAACCGCGATAGCCTCCGTCCCAATAGGTTATCAGGATGGGATGCCGCGAAGTTTGTCCAATCGTTGCTCCGTCCTGATCAAAGGGCGATTTGCCCCGATTGTCGGTCGAATCTCGATGGATTGGATGCTTCTGGATGTTACCGATATTCCCGATGTAAAATTAAACGACCTGGTGACCATTATCGGAACGGACGGCGATTCCCGAATTGAGGTCGAAGAGCTGGCCGCAAAAGCCAATACCATCGCCTATGAATTCACCTGCGGGATTCACGAACGCGTCAGGAAAAAATATGTTGGAAGCTCGAAAAAATCGTCTGTTTGAGGCGCTCTTTTCCGTTTACAATCGAAACCTGCTGCGCCGTCGTTTCGATTCGTTTAATGTTTCCGGACTGCGTTCCCTGACTGATTTCCCCGTAATATTTTACGCCAATCATTCAAGTTGGTGGGATGGCTTGGCGGCGTTTCATCTCTCTCGATGCTTGAAGCTGAACAGTTTCGTGATGATGGAAGAAAAGCAGCTGAAACGTTTTTTTCTTTTCCGCCGTCTCGGGGCATTTTCGATCAACCGTGAAAAACCCCGCGATACGCTGCTGAGCCTCAGCTATGCCGCCCGGTTGTTGCGGTCATCATCCGACCCCGTCCTTTGGATCTTTCCTCAGGGCGAAATTCTTCCCAATGATTTGCGGCCATTGGTTTTTTATAACGGTTTGAGTCGGATCGTTAAGGAACTAGGCCGATGTACGCTTAGTTCGATCAGTATCCGGTACGAATTTTTGGGGGATTTCAAACCTTCCGTGTTCGTCAAAATCGATCAACCCCGAATAATCGATTTTACGGATTTCAAAGAAAAAACCTCACTGACTCGTTTTATCACCGGGATTGCCGAGAAAAATCTCGATGAACTGAAAGGCTCCGTCGTTTCCCGGTCGTTTGACGATTTCCGAAATATCATTTAACAGTTTTATTATGTCGCTTCCGCTGATCTCGAACCTTGAAATGCCGATCCTTCAGGAATTATCCGCGGTGGGCGGTAAGGAAGACGTCCGTTTTCTTTACGACCGATTGATTTCGTATTTTCCGACGTTATCGGACGCTGATTTGGTCGCCATCAAATCCGGCATTCATAAAAACTGGAAAAAACACGTCCAAAAAGCGGGTCGTGCGCTGGAAGAACAAAAACTGCTGGTCCGCAATCAGGGGTTATGGCAGTTAACGACCAAGGGAACGCAGGCCGTCGAAGCGGAATTGACAGGATTTGAAGAAAATCCTTCGACCGAATCCAACGAACTGCTCACCCACCGAAAAATTCAACAAATGCTGGTTGAGATCGGGACAGTATTGGGCTACCACTGCGAAATCGAATTTCAGTTTTTCGACGTAGTCTGGAAAATCAAAAAGAATCACCAGCGGCTCTCGCACGTTTTCGAAGTCCAAAGCAAAGGCAATCTGGATTCCGCCCTGGCCAAACTGAAAAGAGCCTATGAAAACCAGCGATCCGCAATTTTTCTCATTTATGCCGCCGAGCGAGATTATTCACGGGCGCAGAAAGCGGTTGTGCAGGAGTTCCAGGAAATCGAAACGAACTTGACGATTCTCAGTTTCCAGCAAATTCAACTGATCCATTCCAATCTGCAACCGATCGCCCAATTGTTATCTAAAATGCTGGCGGCTTAATCTAATCGACAAAAATACTGTAGAATAAAATAGCTTTATTTATTTCAATTTCAACGAGGAGACGATTATGAACTTCCCCCTGAGTTTAAGTTTTAAATTGCTGGCCCTGGCCAGCCAGATTTACGTCCGCGACGCCAACGGTAATTTGATTGGATATGTGAAACAAAAACTCTTCAAACTTAAAGAAGACATCAATGTTTTTTCCGATGAGAAACAAACCAATTTGTTATACAACATCAAAGCCGACCGGATGATAGATTGGTCCGCAAACTACAGTTTTACCGACGCTCGGGGCAGTTTTCTGGGTTCGATCAAAAGACAGGGTATGCGCTCGATCTGGAAAGCAAGTTACGATATTTTCGATGCCTCCGGCAACCAGGCTTACAAAATCACCGAAGAAAACGGTTGGGTCAAAGTCGGTGACGCGCTGTTCGGCGAAATCCCGATCGTCGGCATTTTGTCCGGTTATGTTTTTAACCCCTCCTACATCGTCACCAAAACGGATGGCTCGGTAATTGCCCGTTTGAAAAAACAACCGGCGATGTTCGAGGGCAAATTCCTTTTGGAGAATTTAGCACCCTTTTCACCCGAGGAGGAAACGAGAATCGTTCTCGGCGTTTTGATGATGACCTTACTGGAGCGGGCACGCGGGTAGTGAATGGATGAGATTACGCCGATTCGCCGGCAATATCTGGAGATTAAAGCCGATCACCAAGACGCGATACTTTTGTTCCGTCTTGGTGATTTTTACGAGGCTTTTGACGGCGATGCGAGGCTTCTAGCCCGCGAACTGGACATCACTCTCACCTCCAAGCCAATGGGCAAAGATATGCGCGTCCCGCTGGCCGGCGTTCCGCATCATTCTCTCGACCGGCACCTCGCGACCCTCATTTCGAAGGGCCATCGCGTCGCGATCTGCGAACAGGTTTCGACGATTCCGGTCAAAGGCCGACACGGGAAAAAACTTATTCCGAGAAAGGTCACTCGCATCGTCACGCCGGGCACGATCATCGAGCCTTTTCTGCTTGACGGAAATTCCAATAATTTCCTCTGCGCGCTGTTTAGTGACGGACAGCGATCGGGCATCGCTTTCACGGACATTTCGACGGGAGATTTTTTCGCCACCGAAATCCCCAACCCGGAGGTTCTGACCGAAATTTCCAGACTCGCCCCATCGGAATTGATCATCTCGGAATCCCAGGAAGCCCCCAGCAACCGTGAGATCCCGAAATTCGTCTCTCGCCTTGCTCCTTCGGAATTCGAATTTGATACTGCCCGCAAAACCATCTTCAAACATTTCGGCACAAGGTCTCTAAAGCCCTTCGGTCTGGAAAATTCCCCGCTTGCGGTCTCGGCCGCCGCCGCGATCATCGTTTACCTGAGGGAGGCCCAGCCCGAAACGGTCGAAAATCTGACCCGTTTGAAATGCTATGAATTCCGGGATTATTTGGTGATCGACGGACAGACGCTGAGAAGTCTCGAAGTCCTGGAAAGTCCGACCGGAGAAAGCCTCCTTTCGCTGATCGATCAGACCCAAACCGCACTCGGCGGCCGACTTCTGCGACGTTGGCTTCGCCAGCCGCTTGTTGATCTCGGGGAAATTTACCGCCGTCAGGAACATCTTCAATGGTTTAAGGACAACCCCGATCAACGGGAAACATTGCGCGAAATCCTCTCCCAGATCAAGGATCTTGAACGGCTTTCGGGTCGGGCAAAAACTTATTTCATCTCCCCTTATGAAGCGGCCGCACTTGGGAAGAGCCTTGAATTGATTCCCAGGATCAAGCGCATCCTGCAGCAGGATACTGGCCGGTTCGGACAGCTGCTGGCCCAGCTGCCCGTCTGTGCGAATTGTGCCGCTCTGATTTCAGCAGCAGTTTCCGATGATCTGCCGGTTACGAAAACGGCTGCCGTCCCCGGAATTATCAAAGATGGATATTCCGAAGAACTGGACAAACTCCGGGGCCGACTGAAAGCCGGCCGCGAGTTTCTCGCCGCGCTCGAAAAAAAAGAGCGCGAAAGAACCGGCATCAAATCGCTGCGGGTCGGCTTCAATAAGGTTTTCGGCTATTATATCGAGGTCACAAAATCGAATTTACATCTCATCCCGCGGGATTATCATCGCAAGCAGACACTCGTTCCGGCCGAGCGGTTCATCACTATCGAACTGAAAGAACACGAATCCTACGTGCTTAACGCGCAGGATCGAATCGACGAACTGGAAAATTCGTTGTTCCGGCAGATCTGTTTCGAAATCGGAAAAAGCCGCCCCGATATTTTAATGGCAGGGCGGACTATCGCATATCTGGACGTGATCCTCTCGCTCGCCGAGACCGCCGACCGATTCGATTATCGACGCCCCGTCGTCAACGAGACCTCGCTACTCAGAATAAAAAACGGCCGCCACCCCGTAATCGAAAAAATCAACCGTGATAATGGCATTTCTTTCGTCCCCAACGATGCGGCCCTCGGCGGCAACGGCGCTCCTCAGATCGCGCTGATTACCGGCCCCAATGCCTCCGGAAAATCCACTTATTTGAGGCAAATCGCGCTGATCGTCTTACTGGCTCAAATCGGGTCGTTCGTGCCCGCCGAGGAAGCCGTCATCGGAATTTGCGACCGTATATTTACCCGGATCGGGTTGTATGATCGAATCGGTTCCGGCGAATCAACTTTTATGACGGAGATGATCGAAACCGCCGAAATTCTTCATCATACCGGTCCCAGTAGTTTGATTCTGCTCGATGAATTGGGTCGCGGAACCTCGACCACCGACGGTTTGGCGGTCGCCAGGGCGGTGGTCGAATATTTACATAATCATCCGAAGGTCCAAACTCGAACTTTATTTGCAACCCATTTTCACGAATTGGCCGAACTATCGTCGACACTGCCCCGTTTGGAAAACTGGCATTTTCTGATCGAAGAGATTTCCGGAAGTCTGCGATTCAAATTTAAAATCGAAAAGGGTGTTTCCCTGAACAGCTACGGTGTTTACGCGGCCAGGCTGGCGGGACTGCCAAACCCGGTCATCCGCCGGGCTTTCGAGCTTCTCGAGGACCGGGAATTCGGAAATCAACCAAATAGCGAAGATTTTTCTATGAGCGCGAACATCCAGTATCGGATCGGCCGGATGCTCCGGGAAACCGATCTGGATTCGATTTCGCCAGTTGAAGCATTAATGAAGCTTTATGAGCTTAAAAGATTGATTAAAGAAGAGTTTAATACATCCTCGGATGCCAAGCGATTGGCCGGATAAATCGATATGGGCTCCAAAATTCAAAATTACTATATAAAATTCAAGGACGTCGGTTTTCGGCTCTATGATAAATTTTTCGAAGAGGATATCCTAAGCCGTTCGGCCCAGGTGGCCTTTTACCTTTCATTTTCTCTTTTTCCCCTTTTGTTGTTTCTGGTCAACCTGTTCGGTTTGATTCTGGGAAAGGCCGACGATCTGCGATTGGAGCTTTTTTCGTATTTGCGGCAGATTATGCCGGTTTCGGCTTATGTGCTCGTCCAGAACACGATCCTTGAAGTCACCCAGAACAGTTCGAGCGGAAAGCTGACCTTCGGCTTTTTAATCGCCCTCTGGTCGGCCTCCGCCGGAATGGACAGTCTGCGCGTTGCCCTCAATCACGTTTATAAAATCAAGGAGACCCGCTCCTGGTGGAGAACCAAGTTCGATTCTCTGCTGCTGACTCTGATACTGATTTTCCTTTTCTCGTTTGTCCTTGGAATCGTCTTTTACGGCTGGAAATTTCTGTCCCTTTTACTGTCACTGATCAGTCTGCCGGTACAATCGTTTCTGATTCTGCAGTTTATTCAATGGCTCACCTTTATCATCGTGCTGCTCATTATTTTCGGTCTGGTTTACAAATACCTGCCGAACGATAATAAAATCAACTGCCGGTGGATTTCGGCCGGTTCGATCACGGCCATCGTCCTCTGGCTGCTCCTAACCAACGGTTTTCGGCTTTATTTACACTATTTCAACAATTATGATAAAACCTACGGGTCCCTCGGGGCCGTGATAATTCTGATGCTCTGGCTTTATCTGACCGCTCTGGTTATTCTGATTGGCGGTTCGATCAACGCCATATTGTACGAAAACTTAAACTCCGACCCGACCGCGAAACCGGTTGAGGTTTGTCAGGAAACTCAATAATTCTAAATAACTTATGTCATTAATGCTGCAGGAAATTTCCGAACAACCCGTCGTGCTCGAAAGAACGATTCAGAACGAACGCGGAAAATTAAAAAAGCTGGGCCAGCTTTTTCAGAACCGGGATATCGATCTGATCGTACTGGCCGCTCGCGGAAGCTCAGACAACGCTTCACTTTTCGGGCGCTATCTTCTTGAAATTACAACAGGTATTCCCGTTTCGCTTTCAGCTCCGTCGATTTTCACTCTCTACAATTCATCATTAAATCTGAAAAGAGCGGTCGTGATCGGGGTTTCTCAATCCGGTGAAGGAACCGATATCAACACCGTCCTTGAACGGGCCAAAGAATCGGGCGCATTCACTATCGGCATCACCAATGAGGAAGATTCGGCGATGGCCCAAATCACCGATGAAACCCTGTTGATTCACGCCGGCCGTGAAAAATCTGTCGCGGCGACCAAAACCTACACCGGCCAGATGCTTCACTTTTATATGCTGGCCTCGGTTCTCGGAGACCGAAAAATAGATTTTGAACGGGTCCCGCATTTTTCGGCCCAGGCGCTTCAACTTAAAGTAAATGTTGAGGAATTGGTCAGACGTTACGTATTTATGGAAAACTGCGTGGTCGTCGGGCGCGGTTTGAATTACGGGAATTCCTACGAACTGGCCCTCAAATTAATGGAAACCTGCTATGTGGTCGCCGAACGGTTTTCTTCCGCCGATTTCTTTCACGGGCCGTTGGCAATCGTCGAAAAGCGTTTTCCGGCCATTCTGTTTGCTCCGAAAGGAGTTACGCGCCAGAGCAGCCTTGATCTTCTGGCCCGTTTGGATGAGCTTCACGCCGATTGTCTGGCCATCACCAACGATAAATCAGTGGCCCGAAAAAGTCCGCATACCCTGCTGCTGCCCGAGGAAATAGATGAATTTCTCTCGCCGATTCCTTTTATCGTCCCGGCACAGCTTTTCGCCGCCCTGCTGGCGAGGGAAAAAGGGATCGATCCGGACGCGCCCCGGTCGCTTTCAAAGGTTACGAAAACGATTTAACATTACACCTGTAATTATTGTTATTAAATACATATTTGCTTCAACTATCACTTAAGCATACTTAAATATTTACTTTAACAAGAATTTGCTGGTGGTTTTTCTTCCGGTATCGAAATGGTCTTCGATACCATTTTTCTTTTTAGAACCGCGGCACCGGTCGGGTTCGGAATGTCAGATTATTCGGTAAAGTATCGGGCAACAGGCTTCCCTGTTCGGAAAATACCGGCCGATCAATTAGAATGAAGACAAACTTTTTGGCCCCGGCCAAACAAAATGACGAAATGCCGTTAAAAGCCGCAAAGTGGTTATTTCTAACCTATATCTTCTTTCTGCCGCTGGTACGACCCTTCAATTTTTATTTTTTGGGATCCCAAGTCGTCATCACGGATTTTATCTTCCCTGTTTTTTTCGTTTTAATGATCGGCGCATATCTTCGCGGCCAATTTAAGATCAGGACGGACAAGCTGCACATCTTCATTATTCTGTACGGACTCGCCCATATCCTTTCGGTTTTCTTTTCGTCCCAACCCTCGCGCGGCTATGCCAAACTGCCGGGGGAATTTTATTTATTCGCCCTTGCTTTCTCGGCTTTTCAGTTATTTTTCGAACAGGGATTTATAAAAAAAATCACCTTTGCCTGGCTGCTCGGTACGGGCGTGACCGTGCTCGGCACGCTGGCCGGATTTTTACTGTTTTACGCGGGGCTCAAAACCAAACAGGACAATTACTTTCTTTCTCATTTCGGAAGTTTGCCCGCCGGCAATTATCCCCGCCTTCACAGTCTTTTTTCGAATGCCAATATGATGTGCAATTATCTGAACGTCAGTTTGATGCTGGGACTTCTGGCATTTAAATTGAATTGGCTCCGAAAATTACCTGCCAAACTGCTACAATCCGGAATCTGGTTTGCCGCGATTTTCACTTTTTCGACTGGAATCGGTGGTTTGATCCTCGGAACCTGCCTTTGGTTCCGCGCTTTTCTTCTTAAATCGGGAAAAAATTTGTCGGGTCGCCTGCTGCTCGTAATTGGAAGTGCCGCCGCGGCCTTGATTTTCGGCGCGGCGCTGGTTTCCCCCGATACCGGCAATACCGATCAGGATTTTCAGATTCCCTTTGTCGATCGTAAATTCGAGTCTTCGGTCCGCGTGCTGGTTTGGGAATCGGTGATCGAAACCTTCAAAAAACAGCCGCTGACCGGAAAAGGTACCGGAACGGATGCCGCGTTTCTGGATTACGTGACGCTTTCGGGCGATCATCAGATTCTGCTCGACGCCCATAACAACTGGCTCAACGTTCTGGGTCAAACCGGCATCATCGGTCTGGTTTCATTCCTGCTGCTGAATTTCGTTCTGATCCGCAAATGCCGTTTCGGGCTAGACGTCCCCGACGAAATAAGTTCGATCCGGCTGGCGCTGAGCTGCGCTTTTATCACGGCCTTTGTATATCAGGGTCTGACCGGTTCGTTTGAAGATGCCCGTCATTTATGGATTTTAATCGGCCTGCTGGCGGGTGCCTCGTCGGTCAGGGCTTCAGAAAACGATATTTTAACAGCGTCCAGAGAGCCTTGACCCCGTCTTTCCATTTGATCTTCTTCCCTTCCGACTGCGTCCGCGGACGATAAGTAATCGGGACTTCGGTAATAACGAAACCATTTCGGGCGATCTGGGCAGTGATTTCAGGTTCGATCTCAAATCGGTTGGCCCGCAGGCGGAGGCTTTCGGCGACTTCGGCCGTGAAAACCTTGTAAGCCGTTTCCATATCGGTCAAACGCGTCCGAAACAGGATGTTGGTGGTTTTCGTCAGAAAATAATTGGCGGTGCGTCTGATCGGCGAAACTTTATTCCGGCTTAAAAACCGTGATCCGTAAACGACGCTCGCGCGGCCTTCGAGGATCGGTTCGAGCAGCAATTCATATTCATTCGGGTCGAGTTCGAGATCGGCATCCTGAATCAGGATTATTTCGCCCCGGGCGAGCGTCAAACCGATTCTCACGGCCGCCCCTTTGCCGATATTGACGGGCGTCAGATAAACCCGGGCGATTTTATCCTTCGAGTTATTGAGGTAATCTAAGGTTCCGTCGGTCGAGCCGTCGTCGACGACGATTATTTCCTTATTTATGGGTAGCTTCACCGCCGATACTTTTTCAATCACCTCCGAAATCGTGGTTTCCTCGTTATAAACCGGAATGATGACGGAAAGCAGTTTGAAATCAGGGAGGTTCATTTAATTCATCGCCCGCAGAAGGGCGTCGCGCATCTCGCCGGCCGACCGCCAGCGAAGCTCGACCTGTTTGGCAATCGCGGTTTCGATCACCGAGGCGACCCGGATCGGAACGTCGAGATTACGCTGGGCAATCGGTATGATCGGCTTTTCGAAGATGGCCTTGACGGTTTCGGCAATCCCGGCGCGCGGACTGATGTCGAGCGCGTGCGCACCGGTCAGCAAGCTGTAAGCCGTCATTCCGGCCGCATAAATATCCGAGGGCGGCCGGACTTCCTTGAAATCGCGAACCTGTTCGGGCGGCATATAGGCAATCGTACCGGCCACGTCGCCGACCATCGTGACGCCGCTCATCCCCGTCTGCTTAAAGCTTTTTGCCAGACCGAAATCCGTCAGTTTGGCGTTATAGCTGGGATAATTTCCCTCGACGAGTATGTTCTGCTCCTTGATATCGCGATGAACGAAGCCGAGCGAATGCGCAAAATCGAGAGCCGAGAGCGTTTGTTCGATGATTTTGACGACTTCCTGATAGGTCAGCCGGCCGCCGCGGTGTTTGGCGAGCTTCGAAGCATCCATTCCGCCGACGAATTCGGTGACCAGATAAACGATCCCGTTATGCGTGCCGTGTTCGATGTAGCTGACGATATGCGGATGTTTGAGGCTCGCCGCGACCTCGATCTCGCGCATAAAACGCTTCAGCGACTGTTCGCTGACCGCGACCTCGGGAAGCAGGGTCTTGATCGCGACCGGCCGGCCGTCGCGGATCGATCGGGCCAGCATCACGCTGCCCATTCCGCCCTGCCCGAGAATCCGGATCATCTGGTAGTTGGGGATCGGCTGCGGATTCTGCTTGAGCTTTTCGCGGCAGTCGTCGCAAAGATAGGTCATCTTCGCGTCCGGCCGGGACACTTCGGCTTCCGAAGGCATCCCGCAATTCAAACATTGAATGGTAATCAGCGAGGGAACGGTCGTCGTGCGCAGGCCCGGCTGGCTCGAAATCGGCTGAACTTCCGGATCAGCCGACACCTCGACCTCAAGAACGGTTTCTCCGCCCTGAATCCGGTCCCGGCTTTTCAAATAACAGGTTTCGACCCGAATGCCGTTGACGAAAGTGCCGTTGGTGGAACCGAGATCGCGAAGAAAACACTGCGGGGGCGCAATCTCCAGAATGCAGTGGTGACGCGAAAAATAACGATCCTGCGGTAAGCAAAAATGAGAATCTTCGCTCCGGCCGATCATAAAAGTTTCGTGTTGTTCAAACGTAAAGACGCGCCCGGTCTGCGGGCCCGCGATCACGCGGAGAGTTACTCGCATTTCTCAAATTTTACTTGATTTCCGTATTTATGCAAAAACCCGGCCATCGTCCCTAAATATTTCATTTGATTACCGACAGCAGGATCACCATCAAACTAATCGAAAGACCGATCGCGCCCGTCACGATCCCGGCAATCGCCATCCCGCGCCCGCCGTACCGGCCGGGATCCGATTTCTGCTGGTTGAGTGCGATCAAACCGACGATTATGGCCCCGGTTCCAAGCGGGATTCCGCCGTAGCAGCAGCCGATCAAAACCGCCAGTATTCCGACGACCATCGAAATGATCGGCAGCGTTTTCTCCTGGGCGTTGATCGGCGAGGCGAAAGCGACAGCACCGGTTTGCGGCGGCCGCATCTGGGATTGATTGGTATAAGCGGTCGGCGGAAAATTCGTCTGATTCCAATTGGTCTGATCGGTAACCCGCGGCGGATCCATATAAAGCGTCTTTGGTGCGTTATCGGACGCGCCGCTGGCGGATTCCAGAAAGTTTCCGTCATTCAGACAAAAATTCAGATTATCGTCGGAATAAGTTTGCCGGCAAATTGGACAAATTTTCATAAAAAATCTCTGCTGTTTATTTTATGACAGACATTCCATTATAACGCATTATCCGAAAATTTGTTCTTCCAAAGGATGGATCGGGCCGACACTTTTCGGCGCCCAACCGGCGGGTCTTCGGTGGTTTACCACATTCCGCGGCCTTTTAGGCCGTGACTTCATGCCCTAAACCCGATGGAAACCGTTGGCCGCAGGCTTCCGGCCGTCCCGGCGATTTCACGGCGATGTGAGCTACAATCCGGCCCCGCAGCGTCCGCAGAATTTGATATGGGGCGCGAATGAGGCCCCGCAGCGGCGGCAGATCCGCTGGACGGTCGGCGGCGGAGTCGGCTGAACGGGCGTGTAAAAACCGGTCGCGGTGGCCGTCCGCGTCGGCGTATTCGGATTGAAATGCAGTCCGCAGCGCCCGCAGAATTTCGCGTTCTGCGGCAGCTGCGTCGAACAGCGCGGACAGGTCGTGTAATTCTGCGAATTGGGCCCCGCGCTGACGACGGTGAACGAACGGTTCCCGCAGCGTCCGCAGAATTTGACGCCCTCGGCGAAACGGGCCTGACAATTCGTACAGGCGACGATCCCCGGCATAATGCTCGACTGCATCGTCCCGCTCTGGCTCGACTGCGACGGCGACGGCTGGCTGCCGGTCCCGCGCAGCGGTTTAAGCTGCGCCTGAATGACCTGTTCCTGGCCGCCCTCGCGTAATTCGATGACGCGCTCGTCGTCCTTTTCGCCGGGTTTCGAAACCCGCAGAATATGCTGTCCGTGCGGAATCGTCGTCAGCACCAGTTTGCCCGAGCTGCCGATGCTTCCCCGCCGCTCGTCGTCGACGTAAACTTCCGCCCCGATGGGCGCGAGGATGACGAGCCGGGCCGCCCCCGATTTGTTTTTCTCGCTCACGTCTTCGGCCGCTTTTTCGAGCTCGGTGATCCATTCGCGGACCGAGCCCGGACGCCGGTTCGGGTCGGTTTCGAGCGACAGCATAATGATTTTTTCGACATCCGACGGGATATCGCTCCGGAGCGTCGAAAGCGGCGGCGGCGCGTGCATTATCTTCTGCATCACGAGCTGCATCAGGTCGCCGGAGAACGGCGTTCGGCCGCCGAGCATCAGATAGGCGATCGTCCCGAGTGCGTAGAGATCGGCGCGCGCGTCGACGCCGAGCTCGGGCTGCATCTGTTCGGGCGCCATAAATTCGGGCGTTCCGATGATGCCGCGCGAGGCCGGACCGTTTTTCGAATCGAGCCCGCCGCCCGACTGGTTGACGATCTTCGCGAGCCCGAAATCGCCGACCTTGATAAACCCGTCGTCCTGCGTTTTGCCCTTCGACATCAGGAAAATGTTGGCCGGTTTGAGGTCGCGGTGGAGAATGCCGGAGTCGTGCGCCGCCTCGACGCCGTCGGCGATCTGACGGAGCAGCTTGACGGCTCGCTTGACCGAAATCGTGCCCTCGCGCCGGAGCAGGCGATGCAGCGTCTCCCCTTCGACGTATTCCATCACCAGATAAAAGACGCCCTCGGGGGTTTCGCCGAAATCCGTCACGCTGACCGTGTTCGGATGCTGGATCGAGGCCGCCGACTGGGCTTCGCGCCCGAATCTCGCGATCGCCTCGCCTTCCTGCAGATCGTCGCTCGACAAAAGATCCTGGCGAACGGTTTTGACCGCCACCCGCCGCGCCTCGAATTTATTGTCCTTCGCCAGATAGACCTGTCCCATCGCGCCCTTGCCCAATTGCTTCTCGAGCAGATAGCGCCCCGCGAGCAGCCGCCCGCCCGGCAGCGCCAGCCGCGTTTGCTTCTGATCGTGCGGGCAAAAATTGACGTCGTCTTCAAAGCAGAGTTTACATTCGGGACATTCTTTCATTCAGGTTATATTTTCCTTATAAGAACCGTTTTTTCAAAACTGGAAACGCCGAAAACGGAAGAATTTTGCAATTTTCCGTTTTGGATTTTCGCTTTGATGTTGTTATAATCCAAAACGTTCGCAGTTTTGGGTCGTTAGCTCAGTTGGTAGAGCAGAAGACTCTTAATCTTCGGGTCGCAGGTTCGAGTCCTGCACGACTCATCCGAAATACGAAAAAATCGCGGAGTGATAAACGATCGACGATCGGTTTTATACTCCGCCTTTTTTTGTCGAAATTTATGCTTTCCGCGCGTTTTTTTCGTGTCATCGTCCCGCTTCTTAAGTTACAATATTTTCGATTTAACAAGTAATTTTCCGGAAGCGCCGCCGAGCGGCCGCGAAACCGGTCATTTTTTCACACGATGCCGACCGTGATCGTGGTTGGCAGATTTACGACATCTGTGCAGTACAACTTTACCAAATACGGAAAGGGCCGGGCCGCCGTTCTCGTTCACGGCTGGGGCGGCGATCTCGGCAATCTCGAAAAACTCGGCCGGAAACTCGCCGAAAACGGATTTTCGGCCTACAATCTCGAACTGGCCGGCTTCGGACGCACGCCCGAACCGGAGCGGCCGTGGGAGATTCGCGATTTTTCGAACTTCGTGATCGATTTCTGCCGTTCCGAGCGGATCGAAGCGCCGATTTTCGTCGGCCATTCGTTCGGCGGCAAAATCGTCCTCGACATCGCCGCTCACCGGCTTCACGATCTGAGCGGGCTCGTCCTGATCGGAGCCGACGGCATCTACCCGAATTTTTCACTGCGCGCGAAGGTTTTTCGCTTCGCCTCCGACCTCAAACAGCTCCTGCCCGGAAAGCTGCAGGATTCGCTCGCCCGCCAGTATTACAAATACATACTCAAACAGATCAATTACATTAAAACCAGCGACGTGATGCGCCGCACGCTGATCAAATGCGACCGGACCGATTTCGACCGCGAGCTCGGTCGGATCGACGTCCCGACGCTGATCATCTGGGGCGCCAACGACAAGGTCACGCCGCTCTGGATGGGCGAGCTCCTGAACAGAGGAATATCCGGTTCGAAACTCGTGATCGTCAACGAAAGCGGGCACGCGATTCCCTTAAAACATCCGGATTATACGGCGGAATTGATGTCGTCGTGGGAGAACGAGCAGGTTTGATTGGCAGATTTATTTTGGCCTATAACCGAATTTCCCCGGCCAATGCTCGATTTTTCGCTTTCCCGCCCGTTTCGTTGCCGATTTATGATAATTTTCGGCCTTTTCAGACTTTTTCCTCGACCTGCGCGTCTAAAAAGATGAGCGTGAACTTCGATTTACACTCAAAAGTTATTTCAAGTAATGATCTCGTGCTAAATTTATTTTTGTAGCGACGAGGAATGATAAAAAGTTTAACGGATGAGCAGTTAGTCGAAACGGCGGTCGCGGAGAATCCGGATGCCTTCGGCGAAATAGTAAAGAGATGGGAGCGCAAGATTTTCGCGCTCTGTTTCGGTATGCTCGGACGCGAAGACGAGGCACGCGACGCCGTGCAGGAAACTTTTATCTCGGCCTACCGGAATTTATCGAACTTCCGGGGCGAAGCGAAAGTTTCCTCGTGGCTCCACCGGATCGCCGTGAATCAATGCTTGACAAAACAAAGACGCACGAAAACCCGTTCCGAGACTTATCTCGACGACGAGGAAAATGCCGAGGAGAGAGTTTTCGTCGCGCCGCTGCACAGTTCGCCCGCGCGGGTCGCCGAACAGAAAGAGCGTTTGACGCACGTCCGGCAGGCGGTCAACGCCTTGCCGGCCGAACTCCGGCAGGTGATCGTGATGAAGGAATTCGAGGAGCTGACCTTTCAGGAAATCTCCGAGATTCTGGCGCTGCCCTTGAGCACGGTCAAGAGCCGCGTTTACACGGCGCTCAAACAACTGCGGATGAAGCTCGAAAGGACTTCGCTCGAAGTGGTCTGAGCCAAAATTTGAGAAACTATGATGAACGAAAATCATCACCATAAAAACTGCGATTTTTCCGAGACGCTGGCCGCCTATCTTTACGGCGAGGCGACGCGGATCGAAAAAGCCGCCTTCGAATCGCACCTGCCCGACTGCGCGGCCTGTTCGGAAGAGCTGGCGGCCTTTTCCGGGCTGCACGTCGCGATCGGCGACTGGAAGACCAAGGAATTCGACCCGCTGGCGACGCCGGCGATCGAAATTCCCTATCCGGTTTCATCGCCCGTCGCTGATTCGTCGCTTTCCAAAGGTTCGTGGCTGTCGGCCCTGCGTCAAATATTCTCGCTCTCTCCGGCGTGGTCGCTGACAGCCGCGACGCTCGCGGTGCTTTTGATCGGCGGCCTGATCGCGCTGGCGTTGATAAGTTCGAATAAATCGAATGAACTTGCGGGAACGAACAAACCGCAAATCAAAACGACGCCGACGCCCGCCGAAACCGCGCCGAAAGCGGCCGAACCCGCCGTCTCGCCGAAACCGGCGGATACGCCGACCGGCCCCACGACGGTCAGGAATCCGGTTTCGTCGGAAACGCCGCCGGCTACGAATCCGCCGGTCAACAGCCGTCAGGTGCGGACCCCGAACACGCCGCGCGCGGCGCGCAATGAAAACAACGGACGGAAAAACGCCGAACCGAATAATCGTTATAAGAACGAGCAGCTGCCGCCGAAAGCCGTCGATGAAGAAGAAGAGGACGATTCGCTGCGGCTGGCCGAATTGTTCGACGAGATCGGGACCGAGTAATTTTTGTTTGAAGAGGAAGATTATGTCTAAGAGATTTTTCACGAGTTTGATTTTTGGCGTATTTTTGATGCTGGCCGCGCTGATCGCCGTCCCGGCACAGGAGACGCCCGTCGACAACCAGAATCAAAACCCGCCGGCACGGCCCTTTAAGATCTTCGAAGAATTGGGTCTGACGCCCGATCAGGTGCAGCAGATCCGGCGCATCAACCAGGAGCGTAAGCCGATCGTGCAGGCCGCGCAGGTCCGCTGGCGCGAAGCCAACCGGCGGCTCGACATCGCCATCTACGCCGACGATTCGACCGAGGATCAGGTCAAGGAACTGACCCGGATCGCGCAGTTCGCTCAATCCGAGCTGCTCAAGGAACGGACGATCACGGAATTTCAGATCCGGCGCGTGCTGACCCCCGAACAGCTCGTCAAATTCCGGCAGCTCCGGCAAATGCTCGCCGACCGCGTCCGGGAGATGAAGGACCGCGACAATCCGAACCGCCGGAACGATCAGCCGCAAAGACCTTTCAACCGGCTCCAGCAGCGCCGAAACAACAACCGTCCTCAGGATTGACAGCCATAATTATCGACTTCCCGATTTTGTTAAGCCGGCTTTTCAAAAAAGCCGGCTTTTTTTTTTGAGCGGTTCGTTGTAATCTGAGCAAAAGCTTTTTTTTCATCGAATCGCTAAATGAATCCGCTCAAGAATTTTATATTTCAGCTTCAGGAGATCAGTTTATTAGTTTGGCAGGCATTCATCGGCCTTTTCCGTAAACCGCGTTATCTTTCGGAAACGATTCGCCAAATGGACCTGATCGGCGTCGGCTCGCTGCCGATCGTCTTATTGACCGGATTTTTCACGGGCGGCGTTCTGATCCTCCAGACTTATCCGACGCTCGAATATTACGGCGGCCAGAGCGAAGCCGGTCACGCCGTCGCGACATCGCTGATCCGCGAGCTGGGCCCGGTTTTGACGGCGCTGATCGTCTCGGGCCGGATCGGCTCGGCAATCTCGGCCGAGCTCGGCTCGATGGTCGTGTCGCAGCAGATCGACGCGATGCGGGCGCTCGGCACCGACCCGACGCGCAAGCTCGTCAGCCCGCGGATCGTCGCGCTGATCTTTATGCTCCCGCTCCTGACGGTCGCGGGCGACGTTTTCGGGATCATCGGCGGCAGCATCGTCGCTTCGAATCTCTTCAACCAGCCGGCCAACACTTTTCTGTCGTCCGTCCGCATCGGCATCACGCCGCAGGATTTGATCGGCGGATCGATCAAGCCTTTGTTCTTCGGTCTGATCATCGGCTGCATTTCCTGCTACAAGGGCCTCAGCACGACCGGCGGAACGGTCGGCGTCGGCCGTTCGACGACCAACGCGGTCGTCCTTTCGTCGATCTGGGTGATCGTTTTCGATTTTTTCATTTCGAAGGCGCTCCAGACGGTTCTCGACATCGGACGGCTTTAACACCTATAATTAACAGCAAATCATTATGCTCTCGGCGGACAATAAGAGATCGAAGATAGATGTGCAGGAAAGCGAACTCGGCGCGACCGCCGATATTCAGGAAGCGGTCGACGCCCCGAGCCGAACCCTGCCGGCCATCGAATTTCGCGACGTCCATCTGTCGTTCGACGATAAAAAAATCCTCAACGGGGTCAGCTTCACCGTCCGGCGCGGCGAAACGAAAATCATTCTCGGCCGCAGCGGTGGCGGAAAATCGACGACCATCCGGCTGATCCTCGGTTTGCTGAAACCGGATTCGGGCCAGATTCTGGTCGACGGCGAGGACATCACGCATTATTCCGAGCAGGAGATGATGCGCGTCCGGCAGAAAATGGGGATGGTCTTTCAGGAAGGCGCGCTGTTCGATTCGCTCTCGGTTTACGAAAACGTCGCCTACCGCCTGCACGAGCAGAAGGTCGACGAGGAAACGGTCGAAAAGGAAGTCCGCCGGATGCTCCGGTTCGTCGATCTCGAAGACGCGATCGACAAGATGCCGAGCGAATTGTCGGGCGGGATGCGGCGCCGCGTCGGGATCGCGCGCGCGCTCGTCGGCGATCCGACGATCGTGATGTTCGACGAGCCGACGGCCGGCCTCGATCCGCCGACGGCGCGGACGATCTGCGAATTGGCGATCAAGCTGCGTGACCTCGAGGACGTCTCGTCGATCTTCGTCACGCACGAGATGAACAATCTCGAATATCTCTCGTCCGAATACGCGACCGTCAACGACGCGGGCGAAGTGATCTACGAGATGGAAGGCGAAAAGCTCTGTCTGATCAACACCGAAGTGATTATGCTCCGGGACGGCCAGATCATCTTCAGCGGCAAGGACGAACAGCTCCGCAAAGCGGAAGATCCTTATATTACAAAGTTTATCAGAGGAAAATGAGACCCGGGATTGAAGTCTTGAGTCTGAAGACTTGAGTCTTGAGTCAGAAGACCAAAAACCGATGACCAAAGACCGACTTAAGACTCAAGACTTCAGACTCAAGACTTCAGACTCAAGACTAACAAAAAAACTATGGCGCGAACACAAAACATCGGAATGAGCCAGCTGCGGGTGGGAATCTTCGTTCTTTTCGGACTTTTGGTGCTCGGTTTTCTGATTATGAATTCGACGGGCGATTTCAATCCGTTCGAAAAGAAGCTCCGGCTGAAAGTCCGGTTCGCGCAGGCCGACGGTCTGCGCGACGGGTCGGAAGTCCAGCTTGCGGGCGTCCATATCGGAAAAGTCGAGACCGTGTCGCTGCTGCCGCCCGATTCGCCCGAGGACGCCAAGATCGAGGCCGTGATGGCGGTCGATAAGGAGCTCAACGGCCGGCCGATCACCGAACGGATCCGCACCGACTCGACGGCGCAGCTCGTCGCGACTTCCCTGCTCGCCAACGACAAGATGATCAACATCACGCCCGGCACGGCCAAAGGCTCGGCCGTTTCGGAAAATCACGTGCTCGATTCGACGCAGGCGATTTCGATCAACCAGCTGACGCAGACCGGCAACGATCTGCTGCTCCAGATCAACAAGATCGCGACGCCGGCCAACGAGATTCTCAACAAGGCCAATCAGGGCGAGGGCACGCTCGGCGAGATCATCAACAATCCCGATCTTTATAAAAGCCTCGATTCGACCGTCGGCGAAACCAAGCTGACGATGCTCAAACTGCAGAACACGCTCGACCGCGTCAACAAGGGCGACGGCAGCGCCGGCAAGCTGATCAACGATCCGGAGCTTTACAATTCGCTCAATCAGACCGTTAAACAGCTCGAAGCCATTTCGAAGGACATCCGCGAGGGCCGCGGCACCGCCGGCAAGTTCGTCACCGACGAGGCGCTTTACAACGAGACCAAACAGGCGATCGCCGACCTGCGCGTGACGGCCTCGAAGCTCAACGGCATCGCCGACGATTTCAAATCGATCACCACCGACCTCAATCAGGGCAAGGGCACGGCCGGCAAATTCCTGAAGGACGAGCAGCTTTACGTCGACGCCCGCAACACGCTCGCGCGGTTCAATTCGACCGCCGAAAAGATCGACACGATCCTCGGCGAGGCCCAGCAGGGCAAGGGAACGATCGGCAAACTGCTCGTCGATGAAACGCTCTACAACAATCTTAATCAGACCTCGTCGAACATCAACCAGTTTTCGTCCGAGGCGACCAAGCTGCTTTACGACTTTCGCCAGAATCCGAAAAAGTTCTTATCGATCAAATTTAAGCTGTTTTGATTCTTATCCCCGCCGCAGAGGTTCGAGCCGGCTGAGGATCGTCTCGCGCGAGGCGAGGCCGACGATCCGGTCGGCTTCGTGTCCGTTCTTCAGAATCAGGAGCGTCGGGATGCTCTGCACGTAAAAACGGGCGGCGGTCCGCGGATTCTCGTCGACGTCGAGCTTGCCGACCAGCACGCGGCCGCCCAGTTCTCCGGCCAGACCCTCGATGATCGGCGCGAGCTGGCGGCAGGGCGGGCACCACGGGGCCCATAAATCGAGCAGCACCGGCAGGGCGGAATTTTCGACGATTTCCGAGAAGTTGCGGTCGGTGATCGTCAGTGGCTTGTCCGGCACCTCGGGCAGCTCGCGTTTGCAGCGGCCGCAAACCGCTTTCGTATCGGATTTTCGGGCGGCGACCCGGTTGTTGGCGCCGCAGTCCGGACATTTGATGATGAGTTCGCTTTCCATAAAAACCTCCTGAATCCTGAAAGGGACGCGATTCCAAAACCCGCCGTACCGTTTTCGTACAGGTCATTGTTATTCGACAGCCATTCCCTTCATATTAAATTTAAGTCTTTAAAGCCTGCCATTTCAAGTAATTCTCCGATAATTTCGGTTTCTTTTTCTCTGGAACGATTTTTGCGCGATCGTGGGTGCGAATAGTGGATTAGTCTGTTTTGATTACATTTTTTTTATTTTGATTAATCCGAGTGAAATCTGGTATGGCATTAACGGCAAAAAAAATATTTCCGGTCGAAGTCGAACCTCAGGAAAACAAACCTATGTCAACGGCAGCGGCCGGTTTGAAAGATTGTCTGTTCAACCGCGATCTCAGTCTGATCGAATTTTTCCGGCGCGTTCTGGGCGAAGCGCTCGACGAAAACGAGCCGCTCCTCGAAAGGCTGAAGTTTCTCGCGATCCTCTCTTCGAATCTCGACGAATTCTTTATGATCCGCGTTTCCGGGCTCAAGGAAAAGCTCGGCGACAAATTATCGCCCGACGGTTCGACCGCCGCCGGCACGCTCGCCCGGATCAGACCGCGAATCCTCGAACTGACCGAACAGCAGACGAACTGCTTGCTCGACGAGATCCTGCCGCGGCTATCGGCCGAGGGCATCCGGATCGCTTCCCTCGACACGCTTTCGGAAGCCGAGAAACAAAGGCTGAACGGTTATTTCAACGACGAGGTTTATCCGATCGTGACGCCGCAGGCCGTCGATCCGGCGCATCCGTTCCCGTATATTTCGGGCGGCAGCCTGAATCTCGGACTGATCGCCCGGCCCGATCTCCATCGCCGGACTTTTAAGGCGCTCAACCGAACGAACGATTTTTTCGTCCGTATCAAGATCCCGCCGGTCGTCCCGCGGTTCGTTCCGGTCGACGAAAAAGGCGCAAAATACGTGCTGATCGAAGATCTGATCGCGGCGAACGTCGGCCGGCTCGTCCCGGGCGCTTCGCCGGAATCCTGTTTCGCCTTCCGGATCACCCGCGATGCCGACATCGAGGTTCGCGAGGAAGAAGCCGGCGATCTGCTCGCGATGATGGAGGAGAATCTGAAGCAGAAAAGGTTCGGCGATGTCGTCCGGCTCGAAGTCTCGAACCGGATGCCGTCCGAAATGGTCGATTATCTGACGGCCTCGCTCGAGATCGGCGCCGACGACGTTTACCCGGTCAGCGGCCCGCTCAATCTGGCCGACTTTATGTTTCTGCATAAAATCGGAAGCCCCGAGCTCAAGGACAAACCGCTCGTCGTCACGCGTCCCGCGCAGTTTCAGAACAATGATTCGATATTCGACGTCGTCAGACGCGGCGACGTCCTTCTCCATCATCCGTATCATCCCTATTCGATCGTCACCGATCTGATCCGCGAGGCGGCCGAAGATCCTGACGTGCTGGCGATCAAGATGTGTCTTTACCGGACCGGCCACGATTCGCCGATTCCGCCGATCCTGATCGAAGCGAGCGAACGCGGCAAACAGGTCACGGTGCTGATCGAGCTGAAGGCCCGTTTCGACGAGAAAAACAATATCGAATGGGCGAAAAAACTTGAACGCGCCGGGATTCACGTCGTCTACGGGCTCGTCGGCCTGAAGACTCACTGCAAGACGACGCTCATCGTCCGCCGCGAGGACGGGCATCTGCGCCGCTACGTTCATCTCGCCACCGGCAACTACAACCCCGAAACTTCGGCCGTTTACACCGACCTCGGCTTGCTGACGGTCGATCAGGACACCGGCGCCGACGCGACCGAGCTTTTCAATTATCTGACGGCTTATTCCCAAAATACCGGTTTTCGAAAGCTGCTGGTCGCGCCGCTCAACCTGCGCGAACGGATGCTCGAATTGATCCGGCGCGAAACGGCCCACGCGCATCAGGGAAAACCGGCACGGATCGTCGCCAAGTTCAACCGGCTCGCCGACACCGAAATCATCGAAGCGCTCTACGAGGCATCGCGCGCCGGCGTTCGAATCGACCTGATCGTCCGCGGAATCTGTATGCTGCGGCCCGGGATCGAGGGACTTTCCGAGAACATCCGCGTCCGCAGCGTCGTCGGGCGGCTGCTCGAACACAGCCGCGTCTATTATTTCGAAAACGCCGGCGACGGCGAAGTCTACATCGGCAGCTCCGACTGGATGCCGCGCAATCTCGACCGGCGGGTCGAAGTCGTCACGCCGGTCGAAAACGCCGCGCTCAAAAAATATCTGAAGGACGAATATCTGGCGGCCTATCTGCGCGACAACGTCAAGGCGCAGGAACTGCAGCCGGACGGCAGCTACCGGCGAGCCGCACGTGCGGCCGACGAAACCGTTTTCAATTCCCAGCTTTCGTTTCAGAACGGTTCGAATATTTTGAAATTCGCGGTCAGTTATTAATTGCCGTGATTTGTTAAGCTTGAGAATTTGTATTTCGATAAATTCGATCTTTGGTCTTTGATCTTTGATCTTCGGTTCTAAAGCGATAATCAATGACCAAAGATCAAAGAAGAAAAAACCGAAAACTGAATTTAACGCCCACGGTATTAATTTCGAGGAGGGAGAGGACGATGAGCAAGGCGGGCAGGTTTTGGAGACCGGCGGCGATTTTGTTACTGGTTATCGCGTCGATCACGGGTGTTTCGGCCCAGAAAAAAAGCAAAAAAAAAGATAAAGTTCCGGACGGGCGGCCGGTGATGTGGGAAAAGGTCAGGATCGACCGGCAGGACACTTTTTACGGGCCGGGCGGCAAAGCGATGCAGCCCGATCTGAGCCGAATCACCTTTATCAAAAAGGAAACCGGCGGTCACAACAAAAAATTCCGGATCAAAGACGGTTCGGGCCGGATCTGGGTCGCCAAACCCGGACGCGAGGCGCAGCCCGAAACGGCGTCGGTGCGGCTGATGTCCGCGCTCGGCTACAAGACCGAGATCAATTACCTGGTTCCCTCGCTGACGATTCCGGGCAAGGGAACTTTCCGCAACGTCCGGCTCGAAGCGCGACCCGACGACGTCGAACGGCTCGGCAACTGGCACTGGAAACGCAATCCGTTCGTCGGCACCAATGAGTTTCAGGGTCTGAAAATTATGATGGTGCTGCTCCATAACTGGGACATCGTCGATGTCAACAACACGCTGCTCGGGGTGATCGGTAATAACGGGCGCGAAGTTTATTACACGGTCGGCGATCTCGGCGCGACGTTCGGGCGGCTCGGCAACAACAATTTTCCGGTCATCTACCGGCTCGGCCGGAGCGTCGGCAAACCGCGGCAGTATGCCAAATCGATCCTCGTCCGCGAAGTCGAAAAAGGCCGTGTCGAGCTTTCCTACAAGGGCAAGCAGCGCTATCTTTTCGACAACATCACCGTCGCCAACGCCCGCTGGCTGGCCGATCTGCTGCTGCAGCTGCGCGACGAACAGATCGAGGACGCTTTTCGCGCGGCGAACTATTCGGCGGCCGACATCGAGATTTATAAAAAAGCGATCAAGGCCAAGATCTACGAGCTCGATCAGGCCGGGAGCGAAAACCTGGCTCTCAGGTAACGGCGATGCGAAATCTGCGAATCACACTGATCGTCATCATTTCGGCCGCGACGCTGATCGCGGCGGGTTACGCCGTGATTTATCTCGCGAGTCACTCAACGCTGGCCGGACCGACCAAGCCGACCGCCCCGGTTTCAACCGAAACCGGGCAACCCGCGTCCGAAAACCGGCCAACGGTTCAGAATCCGACCGATAACCCCTTTTTGAGCGGCATCGAAACGAACCGCATCGAATCGACCGCGCTGAAATCGTTCGAGATCGTCGTCCGGCTTTTTCTGGCGGTGCTGCTTTCGGGAATTCTGGCGTTCCGGCCGCGCAAAAACGTCCCGCTGTTCGGGCGGAATCTTTACGTCGCGCAGACGCAGATCCTGCTCGCGGTCGTCGCCGCGGCGCTGATGCTGATCGTCGGCGACAACACGGCGCGGGCGTTCGCGATCTTCGCCGCCGTGTCGCTCGTCCGGTTCCGGACCAACATCCGCGACCCGAAGGAGATCACCGTTCTTTTGATCAGTCTCGCGCTCGGGCTCGCGACCGGCGTCGGCCGTTGGGAGCTCGGCGCGATCCTCTGCGTTTTCGCGCTCGTTTTATTATGGGTGCTCGAATTCAACGAGCCCGAAAAAGTCTTCCGGTCGATGGAACTGACCATCAAAACCCGGAACACCGAGACGACGCAGGACCGGCTCCGGAAGATCTTCGGGCGTTTCAAACTGGCGAGCGAGATCCGCCAGATCGACCCGCCCGAGGACGAAAACTCGATCGGCTGCATCGTTTATTATCTGAACCTGCCGCTCAGCCTTTCGACCGATTATCTGAGCGACCGCATCTTCGACGTCGATGCCGACAACGTCGACGGCATCGAGTGGGAGCAGAAAAAGGGCAGTTCTTATGTTTACCAGTAATTTTGGAAAACAACCGTCTGGGGGCTTCCCCGTTTTTTGATCGGACGCCCGTTTTGGATTCAATCCATTTAACCGGATGAAACTACAACATTCGCCGGTCATCGATTGTTGACCGGCAATTTCAAAAAACAAACAATTTACTGCGCGGCGGCCGTCGCGGCTTTCGGGGCGGCGGCGATCTTCGCCTGATCGGCCTTCATTTTTTCGGCATAATCCTCGACGAAATTTTTCAGGCGGCCGTGGACGAGACCCGACGAAAAATTGTAATTCTTCATTTCGCGGTAGGCCCTGTCATAGTCCCAGCCGTATTTCGTAAAGCGGTAGACCGCGCCGGCGATGCCCGTCCGGTGAATACCGGCCTTGCAGTGAACATACACGGTGCCGGTGCCGGCATCGGCCATCAATGACAAAAACTGGTCGATATATTTCTGTTTCGGGTAGCGCCAGCCGCTCATCGGGATGTTGACGTATTTCATCCCGAGCGCTTCGACGGCCGTTTTTTCATAATCCGTAGGATCGTTCCGCAAATCGATGACCGTCTGCACGCCGAGATCTTTGAGGGTTTGAAAATCGTCCGGCAGCGGCTGCGCGCCGCGAAAAAAACGTTCGTCCATCTGGCCGAAGTTCCTGATCCGGACGCTCGGGAAATTCTCGGGCGATGTCTGGGCGGAAACCGTAAAAGTGAAGAAAAGAAAGAGCCCGAAGCTCGTCAACAGGTCGCGGATTCGTAATTTTTGCATAGTTTACTCCTTTGTCAATAACCATTTACGGGTTATTCCAATCTGATTTGTTTCGTTGATTGATATTCGATTGGGTAACGAAGGGGTTTACCGCTTTTTTTCAATTTCGGGTATTTAGAGGAACGTGAATAAAAGTTGGTTGTATTTTTTTTCGGAAATTTTGTCAGTCGTTCGAGATTCCCACTGAAAACGAAAAAAAGACGAGTCCGGAAACTCGTCTTTTCGATATTGGTGCTGAGGGCGGGACTCGAACCCGCACGGATCTCTCCACACGCCCCTCAAACGTGCGCGGCTACCAATTACGCCACCTCAGCAAATTTTCAAACGCGCGAACTATTTCTTGGTGTTCGCTTCTTTTTTCGGCTCGGCCGTCTTTTTCGGCTCTTCCTTCTTCGCCGTGTTGGTCGGCGCGCTGTTCGCCGGATTGGCCGCCGGCGCGTTGGTCGAAACGTTCGCAACGGGCGGAATCGTGACCGGCGCGGTCGAATTCGAATTCGCGCTGTTGGCCGCGTTCGGATCGACCGCCGTGTTGGCGTTCGCGTCGGTCGCCGGCGCTTCCGATTGGGTGTCGGGATTCGTGCTCAGCACCGAAACGTTTCCGTTGAGGGCCGGCATCGACAGCATCAGCGCGGTCAGCATAAAGATCGTCGCCGCGATGATCGTGGTTTTCGAGAGCACCGTCGCCGTTCCGCGCGAACCGTACGCGTTGCTCGAAACGCTGCTCGTGAACAGCGCGCCCGCATCGGATTTGCCGGGCTGCAGAAGCACGACGATCACCAGCACGATGCAGGTCAGAAAAAATAATCCGTGTAAAAAATAAGTCAAAGCTCTAAACCACCTTACAAACTACTTGTAATTAACTATCTTCGCAAAGCTTGAGGCGTCGAGACTCGCGCCGCCGACCAATGCCCCGTCGATATCCTTTTCGTTCATCAGCTCCGCGATATTTTCGGGTTTGACCGAACCGCCGTACAGGATGCGAGTCGCTTCGGCGGTCGCTTCGCCGTGAAATTCGGCGAGCTTGGAACGGATAAAGCCGTGCATTTCTTGAGCCTGTTCCGGCGTGGCTGTTTTACCAGTTCCAATCGCCCAAACAGGCTCGTAAGCGATTATGATACGTTCCATATCCGAACTTGTCAAACCGTCCAAACCGTTCCGAAGCTGTTCTTCGACGACCTCGAACAATTTTTCGCTCTCGCGCTCGGCGAGCGTTTCGCCGACGCAGACGATCGCCGTCAGACCGGCGGCGATCGCGGCCTTCGTTTTTTTATTGACCGATCCGTCGGTTTCGCCGTAAAACTGGCGGCGTTCGGAATGACCGATGATGACGTGCGAACAGCCGACGTCTTTGAGCATTTCAGCCGAAACCTCGCCGGTGTTCGCCGATTGTTTGGCTTCGGGCGCGCAGTTCTGGCCCGCTACTTTGACGTTCGAGCCTTCGAGCCGGTCGGCCAGCGTTTTGAGATGCACGAAGACCGGTGCGATCACCACTTCGCAGTGATTGGCGTTGGCGAC
>JAFDVJ010000017.1 GCA_018269075.1 Acidobacteriota bacterium | reverse complement strand
TCAAGACTTAAGACTCAGGACTCGGATTAACTTAATGCCATTGGCCTTTGGTCTTCGGTTTCGAGCGTCAACAGGCGGTAAAAGATTCGTCGATTAAAACGACCGAAGATCACAGACCGAAGACCCGGGACCAACTCATCCCGACCGGTTTTCTCCGAGCGGGGAAAGCTCCAAATCCGCGATGTTTTCATTGACCGCCAGGATCTGCGGGGCAAACCGGTAGAGCTTCGATCTGACCGTCAGGATCACGGTTTGTCCGGCCGCGATCTCGTCGAAACGAAAAGCGCCGAACGAGGTTGTGCGCGTCGTCCGGATCGCGCCGGACTGATCGCTCAGCATCACGATCGCGTTTCGCAGACCGCGGCCGTCGATCGTGCGGACCCGGCCGGAAACGGAAACCGCGGCGGCGGTCGGCGCGAGGTTCGAAGTCCAGAAACCGCCCTGCAGCTGAAAAGTCGCGCCCGTCTGCGGCCCGGCGGCGTCCTGACCGCCCGTGTCTTCGACGCTGAAGGTCGTCCCCGCGCTCGCGCCGCCGCCGTTCGCGACGACCGCTTTTTCGAGCGTGTAATTCGGGCCCGCGGCGATCTGCGCCAACGCCGCGATCGGAACGAGCATAAAAACCGTGATGGCCGGTAAAACAAATTTCATTTTCATATTTCGAAACCTCAAAAACTACGGGCACGGATTGACCGGAAACGTCGAAAGCGCGCCGCTGTTGTTGACCGTGATGCCCCAGCACGCGCCGTTCGGCGAGGTGATGATGACGGTGTTCGGATTGGTAATGTAGACCGCGCCGTTGGTCACGCGAATCGTGCCGTTGACGTGCAGTTTCGAATTAGTATTCGGCGTCGTCGTCCCGATGCCGACCGTCGTGTCGGCGGTCGCGCCGTTGACGCCGTTGATGCTGCCCAGAACGAGCGAATTGCTTTGCCCGACCAATGCCCGATTGCCGATGGCGGTCGCGTTTTGAAGATTGCCGACGAGAAAATCGGAAAGGTGGCCGACCGCGGTATTACCGGATCCCGTCGTGTTCGTCCCGCCGGCCCCCCGTCCGAAAAACGAGTTATCGTTTCCCGTCGTGTTTTGGATCCCGGTCGTTGTCCCGAAAAATGAGTTTCGCAGTCCGGTCGTGTTCGACTGCCCGGCAATCCCTCCGAAAAACGAGTTGCTGGCCCCTGTCGTGTTCGATAAACCGGCGGCCTGTCCGAAGAACGAGTTGCCTGTTCCGGTCGTGTTGGAATTGCCGGAATTTGCTCCAAAGAACGAGTTGCCGATTCCCGACGTATTCAAAAGCCCTGCGGAAGATCCGAAAAAGGCGTTGCCGATTCCCTCCGTGTTTGAAAGTCCCGCGCCTGTTCCGGCAAAGAGATTGGCATCGCCCGGATTGCTCAAAATGCGGCTGCCGCCGAGATTAAACTGCGTTTCGGCATTGAGAACGTTTGCCGTTCCCGTTCCCGAAACGTTGAAATCGCCCGTTTGCGCCGTGGTCTGGTTTTTTATGAAAGACGTATCGGCTTCGGTTTTCGTCAGATAACCGCTCGCCTGAATGCCGCCGAGGGCGGAGGCATCATCCGCGATTTGAGCCGTCACGGCGTTGTCAGCCGTTGTCGCCAAATCCGCCTTGAGACTTTTGACCGCGTATGGCGCGCTCGTCAAAAGCCGACGCGGCGCGAGCGTTTCATACGCGCCGCCGCCCGCCGGCCTGACGCGGATTTCCAGATATCTGACGCTGCCGTCGAAAACGTTCGACGGCGCCGCCAGACTCACCGTAAAGATGCCGTTCGCGACCGCCACGTTTGTCAGTTCTTCGCCGCCGAGGGCCGTGCCGCCCGTTTCGACCGCGTAATAGAAAAACTGGAAATCATACGCCCCGCTGGCGGGCGCACTGCCGGATTTCAGGCTTCCCTGATAGGTAAAAACGTTCAACTGCGCCTTTGCCGGCAGGCCGAACGCCGCCAGCATCGCGACGAGCCAGCAAATTCTCGAAATTGTTTTCAACATATCCTTAAATATCCTCTTCATATACTCGTTCTTCCGGGCAAGCTAGTGCTCCTTTTTAAGTGCCTGAATCGGTAACCATCCGTTTCACTACGCGAAAACTGTGATAAAATTGGCTCAAAGTTGCGATGGCAGACGAATTTGCAGTTTTAATTCAGGAACTTAGCGGTACCGGCCGGAACGCGAACCGCGCGGCCCTCGACAAACTTCTGCCGATCGTTTACGACGAGCTGCGGCGGCTCGCGGCGAGCTTTCTGCGGCGCGAGCACGCGGTTTCGATCCAGACGACCGAGCTCGTCCACGAAGCCTATTTCAAGCTCACCGACCAGAAAAAAGTCGACTGGGAAAATCGCGGGCAGTTTTTCGCCGTCGCCGCGCAGGCGATGCGGCGGATTCTGATCGACGCGGCCCGGCAGCGCAAGTCGCTCAAGTTCGGCGTCGAAAAAATTTCGCTCGACGAAGCGCCGACGCTCCCGTGCGAGGTCAATCAGGAGCTGATCGAGCTCGACGCGGCCTTGAGCGAATTGGAAAAGCTCGACGAACAGCAGTGCCGGATGGTCGAGCTCCGCTATTTCGCCGGATTGACGATCGAGGAAACGGCGCAGGTTCTGAAAATCTCGCCGGCGACCGTCAAACGCGAATGGACGATCGCGCGGGCGTGGCTGTTTAAGAAAATCAACGGCGATTGACTTTTGTTAGTCTTGAGTCTAAAGTCTTGAGACTTAAGTCGGTTTCCATCCGTGCCGGGTTTTCGTGCCGGTCGGGGGCTTACGAAAAACAGCACGGATTCCGTCAGCGGCTAAATCATTGGAAGTCTCAAGACTCAAGACTCAAGACTCAAGACTCGCCTGAGCCTGTTTCGACCCGGTTTTCGCGTAGTGTAATGAGAAACAACATATGGATTCTGCCAGCTGGAAAACCGTCAAGGAGGCTTTTTCCCAAACTCTCGATCTGCCGGAAGACGAACGCGATACTTATTTGGCCGGTTTCGCGCCCGAAATCAGGATCGAGGTCGAAAATCTGCTGGCCGCACATTTCGCCGCCGAAGGCTTTATCGCCGCGCCCTTTTTTATCGAAAAAGGCGTGGCCGAAGACGCGGTACCGGACGAGCTCGTCGGCCGGCGCATCAAGGACTTTCTGATTCTCGAAAAAATCGGTGTCGGCGGGATGGGCGTCGTTTATCTGGCGGAACGGGTTAATTCCGATTTCAAACAAAAGGCCGCGCTCAAAATCATCAAACGCGGGATGGACTCGGAAGCGGTCCTCAGACGCTTTGCGCGGGAACGCCAAATACTGTCGCAGCTTAAACATCCGAATATCGCCGGGCTGCTCGACGGCGGAATTTCATCAGGGGGGCGGCCGTTTTTCGTGATGGAATACGTCGAGGGAAAGCCGCTCAATATATATTGCGGCGCTCGAAACCCGTCGCTCGAAGCCCGGCTCGAAATCTTCCGTCAAATCTGTTCGGCCGTCGATCACGCCCATAAAAATCTCGTCGTCCACCGCGATTTGAAGCCGACGAACGTCCTCGTCGCCGAAGACGGCGTGCCGAAACTTCTCGATTTCGGCATCGCCAAGCTGCTTTCGGCCGACAATACCGAAAGCACGAAGACGGTCACGCGCGGCCAAATATTCACGCCCGAATACGCCTCGCCCGAACAGATTCTGGGCAAAGCCGTGACGACGGCGAGCGATGTTTATAGTCTGGGCGTGATTTTGTACGAGCTTCTCGTACGGCACCGGCCATTCGAAACAAGAGGGAAATCGTTCGACGAAATCGTCAAAAGCGTCTGCGAAACCGACCCGCCGAGACCGAGCGAAACCGGTGACGATCAGAGCCCGACGGCGGAAAACGAGATGGATCCGATTCAAATTTCGAAGGACCGGCTGCGCGGCGATCTGGACAATATCATCCTCAAAGCGCTGCGGAAAGAACCCTCGGAACGCTACGGTTCGGTGCAGCAGTTTTCCGAGGACATTTCGAGATTCCTGCAGGGTTTGCCGGTTCTGGCCCGCCCGCAGACCTTGAATTACCGGTTTGAAAAATATGTTAAGCGACATTGGGTCGGGGTGGTTGCCGCCGCGCTGGTTTTGCTTTCGCTCGTCGGCGGAATTTCGGTCGCGACGTGGCAGGCCGTCGTCGCCCGCCGCGAGCGCGCCAAAGCCGAACAGCGGTTCGACGACGTGCGCCAACTGGCCAACACGATTTTATTCGACCATTACGAGCGCATCAAAAATCTGCCCGGCGCGACCGAAGCGCGGGCGAAGCTTGTTTCCGACGCGCTCGTCTATCTCGACAAAATCGCGCAGGAAAGCCTCGACAATCCCGAACTTCAGCGCGAGCTCGTCGGGGCATACAAACGATTGGCGGATATTCAGGGCAGTGTTTCCGAAGCCGGAAATCTGGGAGAAACCGGCAAATCGCGCGACAATTATTTGAAAGCCATCGCCCTTCAGGAAGCGCTCGTGTCGAACGCGCCCGCGTCGTTCGAAGACCGCCGAACGCTCGGCGATTTATACTTCGACGTCGAGGTCTTGTTCGAGAACGAAAACGAACGGCCGATCCAGGCCGAATACGCCGAAAAGGGACTGAACATTTTCAAGGCGCTGGAAAAAGACAATCCCGATCGGGTTCAAAGAACGGCGGATTTGGCCAACGCTCTTTGGAACTGGGCCAATATCGTGCGCCTGAAAGGCGACAATGACGGCGCGATCGAAGTTTACGGCGAGGCGGCGCAGATTTATGAGAATCTCAAACTGAGCGCCGAGGAACCGCAGCGGTACAAACGCAATGCGGCGTTGTCATATAAATACATCGGCTCGATTTATCAGATCGAGAAAGACTATCAAAAAGCGCTGGAGTTTTATCAAAAAGCATTTGTTTACGACCGGGAAAATGCCGGTTTGGCCCAGAATGACGTCGCCGCGCAGATGGACTTATCCTTTACCCATAAAAGTCTGGCCGGCGTGTTTTATAAATTAAACGAACAGGAGAAAATGTTTGCCGAATACCGGCAGGCGATCGCCATTCAGGAACGGATCTTTAATTCCGATCCGAAAAATAATTTCGCGGCCCGGGCTTTGTTCAAATCGTATTCGCAAATGGCCGACTATTACCGCGATTCCGGGAAAATCGCGGAAGCCGAAGAGTATCTGCAAAAATGTCAGAAAATGCTCGCGTCGAAAGCCCTGAAACAGGACGCACTGGATCAGCCCGTCATCGGCGTTTATCTTTGGAGCTACGGGAATTTATTTCTGAAAAAAGCGGAGGCCGAAAAAAACACGGCCGAAAAACTCGTCGATCTGAAAGCGGCGCGGGATAAATTTATCGAAGCCGCCAATATTTATCAGACTTTGCAAAAACAATCGATTTTAGACCCCGCCTACGCGAACAATCCGTCCGCCATTGCAGTGTCGCTCGAAACCGTAAATCGCGAGCTCTTACGGCTGACGGAAAACAAATCTCCGCGGATCCGATAGTGTAACGCGCGGCGGCTTCGGCGGCGGTTTTTTCACGACAACGATTTAAAATCGAACATCGATAAAGACCCGTCACGAAAAAAATCATCGATCGAAACCGCGCGAATGACCCATTTCCGGGTGATTTCTCGTTTTAGCCATTGGAGAGGATTTGTGGGAATTTATGAAAAATTTATATAAATGGCTTCTACCGGCGGTTTTGATCGTCGCGGCGGGCGGTTTTTCGGCGGTTTCGGCGCAGCAGCAGCAGTATGCCAACGCGTATGCCTACTGGAATTTCGGCGGCGAGGTCGACGACGTCGTCAACGTCGATCAGAAGATCTGGATCGCGCAGCCCGCGCCGGGATCGCAGTGGGTGCTGATGTGGAGCTGGGCGGCGGACCCGGCGCACGGCGGTTATTTCGGGTTCAATACGACCGCCGACGGCAAGGCGCAGGCGCTCTTTTCGCTCTGGAACGCGGACAAGGCGAACGGCCCGAGCTGCCGTGAGTTCGGCGGCGAGGGAACCGGCTGGAGCTGCCGGCTGCCGTTCGAGCTCAGTTCCGAAGTCGTTTACAAACTGCGTCTCGCCCGCACCAAAACCGATCAGGGCGGCGTCTGGTGGGGCGGCTGGATCTACGAGGAAGGCGGCGAACAGTATTACCTCGGCGAGATCCGCGTCAAAAAGCAGATGGACCGGATCCGGGGCAGCTCGATTATGAACTTCAGCGAATATTACGGCGACGTCGTCAAAAAATGCAGCGAAGTGCCGTTTTCGATCCTCGCGCTCGCACCGCCGCAGGCCAATCGTCAGGGCGACACCGAGAAATACGCGCGGACCGCCCGCCGCAACGGCGGCAGCGACCCGAAATCGAATCCCTGTCAGAACGGCGGCGAAGCGCAGGGAAGTCTCTTCAAGGTCGAACCGTTCGACTTCGCCGGCGCGAACGGCTCGATCATCTATTTCGGCGGCACTCGAAACGAACACGCGATGCCCGAAGGCCTCGCGCTGCCGGGAATCGAGTGACGGGAAAACCGATCCGGCGTATTTACGCGGAATTGAACAGGAAATTCGCAAAACGCTCTACGCACCGGACCGTTTGGCGGACGGCGAGCGGTATTTCAAAACCTGTCCGAACGGCGCGGGCCGCAAGCAGGTCTGCCGCGAATATATGGAAGCCGAGGCCTGGACGGCCGCGCTCGATGTTTGCGGCGAATGCGGCGGCGACGGATTCGTCGCGGTCTGGAGCGGCGGCGAAAAAAAACTCTTCCAATCGATCTCGAAATCGGTTAAATTAGGCGGATATGAAACTTATCCGGTTCTGCGCGCTTTTCGTCTGTCTTTCGTTTCTGACCTCCGCCGCCGTCGCCGGCCCGCTCGATCTGCGGGTCAGGGGCGTCGGCGTCGGCACTTCCTACAAAACACTTCTCAAAAAACTCGGCCGTCCCGCCGCGCGCCGGACCGGCGGAACTTTTCCCTGCGACGAGGAGGGCGTGATGATGACGCTCGAATACGACGGGCTGACCGTCAAATTGATCCGCGGATCGAAGCGGCGCTATTTCGTCGCCGCGATGACCGTCACCGGCGCGGGCCGCACCGTTTCGGGCGCGCGGATCGGGATGCGAACGGCGGCCGTCCGCAAACTGTTCGGCCGCGAACAAAGCTCCGACCGCACGAAGGAGAGCGAAACGCTCGCCTATTATATCGCCGACGGGTTCGCGCGCTTCGTCTTTCGCGCCGGCCGGCTCGTCCGCGTCGAATGGGAGCTCAACCTCTGCTGAGACCCGTGAAATCGCTGTTCGCCGGGTAACTTTATGTCGATCTTCCGTGTGTCCGTCGATCATCGCCGTTTGTGATGAACCGCTTCGGGCGGCCGCGCGGCTCTCATCGTCAAAGGCGGCGTGCGATTGTCATTTCGAACCAAAGAAAAATGCATCACCCGTTCGATGTTTATTCGCTCCCTTAACAAAAATTATCGGCGGATTGTGGCACCTCGAAATGTGTCACAATCGCCGGAGCGTCGGGCGTCGCGGAGGTCGATAATGAACCTGTGACGATGTCCGATACGAAGCGATTTTCACGGAGAGATTTTTTCCGGCTGGCCGGTTTGGCGGCGCTGCCGCTCGTCGCGGGCGGAATGATTCCGAAGGACGAGGAAGTTTTCGAGATGCTCGTCGTCGGCGATTCGCTCGTTTGGGGACAGGGGCTTCAGGAACCGGATAAGTTTTACACGCTCGTCGGAAACTGGATTCAGACCGCGCTCGGCGTCACGGTCAATCTGAAAGTCAAAGCCCATACGGCGGCGACGATCTTTCTGCACGAAAGGGACGCCGGATTCAGGGAAAAGGCGAACGCCGCCGGTTTTCGCGAATTTCGGCCCGAGGTCGGTCTCGCGTTCCCGACGCTCAAAGACCAGATCGACGGGGCCGCCGCCGACTATCGCGACCCGCAGAAATTGAGGCTCGTGCTGCTGACGGGCGGCCTCGTCGATATCACGGTCGCCGGCGTTCTGAACCCTTACGGCGAAAATGAAAAACTCCGAAAAAAGATCGCCAAATACTGCGGCGAGGATATGACGGCCTTTCTCGATCACGCGGGCCGGGTCTTTCCCGATGCGCTGCTGGTCGTCGCCGGCTATTACCCGATCATCACCGACGCGACCGACACGGGAAGAATGCTCAACGCCTTTCTCGAAGCCTACGGCTTTCCGACTCGTATAAAACCGCTCGTCAACAACGCGGTCGGCAAACGCTTTTTCCGGCGCGTCCGTAGAAAGGCGATCGAACGCTCGGCGATCTGGTACGAGGATTCGAACCGTCATCTGCAGGCGGCCGTCGAGCGGGTAAATTCGCGTTCCGGCCGCATTCGCGCGCTTTTCGTGCCGTCGCCGATCAGGCCCGAAAACGCTTTCGAGACCGACGACACGCTGCTTTTCAAGATCGACCGGCGGGGTCGAACCGACGACGCATTGTTCGACGAGCGCGTCGTCAGCTGCCGCGAAACGCTCTCCGCGATGAAGAAAAAACTCGGTTACGAAGATTCGGTCCGGCAGTGCGAAATCTCCAGTATGGGCCATCCGAACGTCCGCGGCGCGGCCGCTTACGCCGCCGCGATCGTCGAACGCTTGAAGACGGCCGGCGGATTGTCGGCCCTTTGAAAAGCTCAAACGTTTTATTGAGAGTTGAATTGCAAATCAAACGTCCGACGCCGCGTTTGCGGCGTTTGCCGGCCGAGATGCCGGCGCTCCGTTTTATGAACGATATGAAACTGAAATCCGTCATTTTCCCGCTGCTTTTTGTTCTGATCTTCGCCTTTTCGAACCGCGCGCAGGAAATCGCGTTCGACCCGGACGTGCCGAATCTCAAAAAGATCAACGATTTCCTCTATCGCGGCGGCAAACCGACCGCCGAAGGAATGCTCAAGCTGGCGCGGATGGGCGTGAAAACCGTCATCAACCTGCGCAACGACGGTTCCGATCGCGACGAAGAGGCCGAATGGGCGAAAAAAGCGAACCTGAATTTTTTCACCGTGCCGTTGAACATCTGGTTTCGCCCGAAGGATTCGCAGATGAAAAAGATTCTCGCGATCATCGAAGCGGCCGCCAATCAGCCGGTCTATGTTCACTGCCGGCTCGGCGCGGACCGTTCGGGAATGGTCGTCGCCGTCTATCGCATCACGCACGACGGTTGGACGGCAAAGGAGGCCAACGACGAAGCCAAAGCAAACGGTCTCGGCAAATGGCAGATTCGGATGCGCGATTACATCAACGACGTTTACCGGGATTTCCGGAAAAAATGAACGGAAGGCAAAGCGCGAAGCGCCGGCTCGAGCATTGGGCTCGAGCCGGCGCTTCGCGTTCCGGTCGTTCAACTCTTAAATCAGATCGAGGCCGCGATCGCCGCGTCGAAGATTTCGAGCGCGACGTCGGCGTTTTCCTTCGTCAGGATCAGCGGCGGCGACCAGCGGATCGTCGACGTGCCGCAGCCGAGGATGATCAGGCCGCGCTCGAAACATTCGATTTCGATCCGGTCGCGCAGCTTCGGATCGGGCGCTAAGCCGTCGCGGTCGGCGACGAACTCGACGCCGATCATCAGCCCGAGGCCGCGGACGTCGCCGATGCATTCGTATTTGTCTTTGAGCTTTTCGAGTCCGGCCTTGAGATACGCGCCGACCTCGCGGGCGTTGTCGACGAGCCCGTTTTCGAGCAGCTCGATCGTCTTCATCGCCGACGCGATGCAGACCGGGTTGCCGCCGAACGTCGAGGCGTGCGCGCCCTTGTGCCAGTCCATAATGTCGGCCCGCGCGACGCAGACGCCGATCGGCAGGCCCGAGCCGATGCCTTTGGCGAGACACATAATGTCGGCCTTGACGCCGTCGTGATGCTCGAGCGCGAACATCTTGCCGGTCCGGCCCATTCCGGACTGAACCTCGTCGACGATCAGCATAATGCCGTTCTCGTCGCAGATCCGGCGCAGCTCCTTAACGAACGACGTCGGCGCGGGCACGTAGCCGCCCTCGCCCTGAACGACTTCGAGAATGATGCCGGCGACTTCCTCGGCGGGCGTCGTCGTGTTGAACAGACGGTTCTCGATCCAGTTGATCACGTCGCGCGAGATCTTTTCCTCGTCGCACGGCCGGTCGTCGGCGAAATGCCGGAAACGGTTCGGGTACGGGACGTGGACGACGTCGAGCGCCTGCCGCATAAAGCCCAAACGCTGCGCTTTTTTCGACGACGTCAGCGAGAGCGCACCGAGCGTGCGGCCGTGAAACGAGCCGAAGAACGAGATGAACTTCTGCCGCCGCGTGTGATACATCGCGAGCTTGAGCGCGGTCTCGATCGCCTCGGCGCCGGAATTGGCGAAATGCGTTTTGGTCGGGCCCTCGATCGGGCAGATTTCGCTCAGTTTCTGGCCGAGCTCGGGCATCTGCCGGTAATAGTAATCGGTCCCGCAGAGATGGATCAGCGTCTCGGTCTGTCTGGTGATCGCGGCGACGATCTCGGGGTGGCAATGGCCGGTCGAGCAGACGGCGACGCCGGCGTTGCAGTCGAGAAAGACGTTGCCGTCCGGGTCTTCGATCCAGACGCCGTAGCCTTTTTCGGCGACGAGCTTGTAGTCGGGACGCGGGTAGGAAGGCGTCACGTATTTCGCGTCGGCCTCGATGATCGCCTGCGCGAGCGGGCCGGGAAGTTCGGTTTTGATCAGGGGTTTTTGTAATTCTGCCATCGGTTTCATAAGAATCTCCTCTCAAAAAAATTCCAGATAAAATATGTAAAATTGCGGAATATTTCGGCCGAAAAACACGGTTTTCGGGACGCGCAGAATTTAGTCGCCGGCAAAGAGATCGGCGCGCTGTTTGATGGGACGAAGTCTGGCGATCGAGCGTGGAGTCATTTGATGAATTCAATATAGCAGATTGCGCGCCGGGATTCAAAAAAATTCGATTTTCGATCTTTGGTCTTTGATCTTTGATCAGCATAATCTCACGGCCGAGTTATGAACCGATCGTCAGTTCAAAGCCCAAAGGCCAAAGACCAAAGACCAAAGATCGAACGACATTGCCAGCGCGCCGCCCGCCGTGAAACAATTGATTTTATGCAAAGTCCGAAAAAACATACGAACAAACTGATCGATGAAACTTCGCCGTATCTCCTGCAGCACGCGCATAATCCGGTCGACTGGCACGCGTGGGGCGACGAGGCCTTCGAGAAAGCGAAAAGGGAAGACAAGGCGGTTTTGGTGAGCATCGGCTATTCGGCCTGCCACTGGTGTCACGTGATGGAGCGCGAATCGTTCGAGAACGAGCAAACGGCCGCGATTATGAACGAGAACTTCGTCTGCATCAAGGTCGATATGGAAGAACGGCCCGACGTCGACCGGATCTATATGGATTTCGTCCAGATGACGACCGGTTCGGGCGGCTGGCCGCTCAACGTCTTCGTGACGCCCGACAAGCTGCCGTTTTTCGGCGGCACGTATTTTCCGCCCGCCAACCGCTACAATATGCCGTCGTTCGAACGCGTCCTGACGAGCGTCGCCGACGCGTGGGCGACGAAGCGCGACGAACTGCTTTTGTCGGCCAACGACGTCCTCGGCGAGATGCGCCGCTTCGGGCTCGTGCAGCCCACGGGCGAAACGCTCTCGGACGAATTGTCGGACGCGGCGTTTCGGAGCCTTGCGCGGTATTTCGACGGCGCGAACGGCGGTTTCGGCGGCGCGCCGAAGTTTCCGCCGACGATGGCGCTCGAATTCCTGCTCCGCTACTACAAGCGCACCGGCGACGACAACGCCCTGCGGATGGTCGTCAAAACGGCCGGCAAGATGGCGTTCGGCGGAATCTGCGATCAGCTCGGCGGCGGCTTTCACCGCTACGCGGTCGACGCCGTCTGGCTCGTCCCGCATTTCGAGAAGATGCTCTACGACAACGCGCAGCTCGTCCGGCTCTACCTGCATCTTTTCCAGCTGACGAAGGACGAATTTTACCGGCGGATCGCGGTCGAGACGCTCGATTACGTGCGCCGCGAGATGACCGGGCCGGAAGGCGGCTTTTATTCGTCGCAGGACGCCGACAGCGAGGGCGTCGAGGGCAAATTCTTCGTCTGGACGCCGGCCGAGATCGAGGCGATTTTAGGCGCTGAAGAAGCGGCGGCGTTCTGTTTCTACTACGACGTTTCCGAGGAAGGGAATTTCGAGGAAAAAAACATCCTGAACGTCAAAAACACGCTCGCCGAAACGGCCGAAGTCCTCAAAATCCCGGTCGAAAAGCTGCAGGAAATTCTCGAAACGGGCCGCGCGAAATTGTTTGCCGAGCGCGAGAAACGCGTCAAACCGTTTCGCGACGAAAAGGTCCTGACGGCGTGGAACGGTCTGATGCTCGCGGCCTTCGCCGAGGCGGCGGCGGTCCTGGGCCGCGCCGATTATCTCGAAACCGCGCGGAGGAACGCCGATTTTCTGATGGAGAATCTGATTGCTGACGGAAAATTGCTGCGGACGTGGAAGGACGGGCGCGCGAAGCTCGACGCGTATCTCGAAGACTACGCGAATCTCGCCGACGGGCTGGTCGAATTGTACCAGACGTCGGGCGACGCGAAATACCTGCGCGAGGCGAAACGGCTCGCCGAGCTGCTGATCACGGAATTCTGGGACGAAGAGGGCGGCGGCTTTTTCTTTACGGCGAACGATCACGAAACGCTGCCGGTGCGCCGCAAGGATTTTCACGACAACGCGACGCCGTCGGGCAACTCGGTCGGCGCGGACGTGCTGCTCAAGCTCGCCCGGCTGACCGGCGACGACCGCTTTGAGCGCTTCGCCGTCACCGTGCTCCGGCTCGCCGTCCCGCAGCTGCGCCGCTACCCGCAGGGTTTCGGCCGCGTTCTGGGCGCGCTCGAATTCCATTTCGCCCCGACTAAAGAGATCGTCGTGCTCGGCGCCAGGGGAAGCGAATTGGAAAAGGAAGTCTGGCAGGATTATCTGCCGGACAAGGTCGTCGTCCTCGCCGAAAACGCGGACGACGCGGATTTGATTCCGCTCCTGCGCGACCGAACCCTGATCGACGGCCGCCCGACCGCCTACGTCTGCGAAAACTTCGCCTGTCAGCGCCCGGTCACGACCGCCGCCGACCTGCGCGATCAGCTAAACCCCAAAAGCGTTTCGGATTAATCGAACCCGGTTCAATACAAAACCAATCCGCAATCCGCAATCCGAAATCCGCAATAAAAAAAGCACGTTGTCCGAAAACAACGTGCTTTGATTTTTTTCGAAAGTGTAAGAAATTAATTATTTCTTTTCGTCTTTCTTTTCTTCCGGCTTAGCAGTGTTGGCCGCCGGTTTGTCATCTTTCTTTTCCATGTTGGCCGCCGGTTTGGCATCGTTGGCCGCCGGTTTGGCCGAGTTGTCAGCCGGTTTGTTTTCGGCCGGTTTGTTTTCGGCCGGTTTGTTTTCGGCCGGTTTGTTGGCCGGGGCCGAGTTGGTCGCGTTGGTCGCCGGTTTGTTACCGTTCGCCGGCGTTTCGCCGCCGCAAGCCATACCCAGAACGCCTAACGTCAAAACTGCTGAAAGAGCAATTACTTTTTTCATTTCGATTAAATTCTCCTGTCTTCTTCAAAGAATGTTATTTTTACTTTATTGTTTAGCGACCTTCCTAGGAAAGTCGTGTTCCGCTGCGATTTGTTGGAACATTGGACAATATAAAAGTCTATTAGGGGGAAGTCAACTCAAAAATCGATAAAAAATCCTTTTTTCAAAAAAAAAACGTAAAAAAGCATAATATATTTTGGGGGGCGAAAATAAACATACCTAATTAATGCTGCGGCCGTTTGTGAAAAAAAGCTCATTTTTTTGAGGAAAACCGGAGAAAACCCGAGCCGGGCCCGCAAACGGCCGGGCCGGCCGCCGGCCGCCGGCTTCGACAACAATTCCTAAATTAAACAAAAAGCCGGTTTAGCGCGCCGCCGGGAAAATCGGGTATTGACTTTCACGGCCCCGAAAAGTTATCTTGAAATTAGCGGTTTTTCCCATCGACCTTATCTTTATCAAGACCTTCCCGAAGTCTTCAAACCCTTTTTCAGCTTATGAAAAATCCGCAGATTTCCGTATTTTCAGGCAAAATCGTCGGCTCCAGCATCATCCTGACCGCCGTCTTCTCGCTGACCGTCATCGGAACGACGTTTTTCGTGTCGAATTCCGGCCTCTCGTTCGAGCTGAAACTGGGAATCTGTCTCGGGACCGTCGCCGCCTATCTTTTCGTCTGCGCCGGTTTTTACTACTGGCAGCGCGGCCGGCTCGCGAATCTGCAGGCCGAACAGGCGGCGGCCGCCGTCAGCGGGGAGATCGAGGGAAAGCTGCTCGTCCTCGAAGAGGCCAACGAATTTTTCGGCGCGTCGCTCAAAACATCCGATATGTTCCGGCTCGTCGCGAGCCGGATCGACGAGATCGTGCCGTTTTCGGGCTGCGCGCTCTTTCTGCGCGACGATAAGGACAATGTTTTGCGGATCCAGTACGCGGTCGGCGAGCATTCGCGCGAGCTGATGAATTTTCGCGGCAACACCAACAAAGGGCTCGCGGTCAAGGCCTTTCTGAGCTCGCGCTCGCAGACCGATCCGACGCTCGTTTACGAAAAGCGGGTTTTTCCGCCGGAGCTGCTCGCGGGCTTTCGGTCGGCGGCCGCCGTTCCGCTTCAGAACCGCGGCGAAACCTACGGCGTGCTGGTTCTCTATTTCAAACCCGAGGACGCTTTCGGCGAGGGTTCGGAAACGCTTTTACGGGCGGTCGGCGAGCGCGTCGCGCCGCTTTTTGCGAATTCCTTCGCGTTCGAGAAGAACCTGTCGAACGCGCTCACCGACGGGCTCACGAATCTGCCGAACGAGCGCGGCTTTTTTCTGGTGCTCGAAAATCAGCTCGCCGAGGCCCAGCGCTACCGCGACGAGCGCGCGCTGACGGTGCTCGCGATGGACGTCCGCAACTTTGCCGAGATCAACCGGAAATACGGCCACGCGGCTGGCGACCGGCTGCTCGCGTTCGCGGCCTCGATCATCAGGAAACAGCTCCGGCAGATGGACGTCCTGACGCGCTCGGCGGGCGACGAGTTTCTCGCCATTCTGCCGACGGCCGGCGAAAAGATCGGCGAGGACGTCGTCGAACGCATCAAACGGGCCTTCGTTTCGGCCGCCTTTCAGATGTCGGCCCGCGAAAACATTCATCTCGAAATCAATTTCGGCGCGGCGACCTTCTGGCGCGACGGCGAAACCGCCGACGCGCTGCTCAAAACCGCGCTGCTCAGAAAAAGTCAGGACAAATCAGCCGACCCCGGCAAAGTCATCTGGTTCCCGAAGGAATTCGTCAATTGATGAGTTTTGGCCCTTGAATTCCGAGATCGTTGAGATTGTCTCGGCGGTTCGAGGTTTCGTAAAAAAATTACCGGACGCCGGCGCGAAAAAACGACGGGTTAATAAAATTATCATGACCATCGTCAAAACTAATCTTACAAAATTTACCGTTTCACGGAATTTCCTCGATTTCAATAAAATACGGAACATTAGTGACAAAGCAAACAACCGGAGCGTTGGCCCCGCGTAATAAATGCGCGGTAAAAGTGTGCGTGCCGGCAGTAATATTTTCCGCTATGCCGACAATCGAAAAAGGTTCATCTACAAAGTAAATATTAATGGTCGGATCATTTTGCGCATCGAAAATGGTTAAGACGGGCTGCGGCGTGACGGCCGCGCCGTCGATCCTGGCTTCGATATTAATCGTAAAAAAATTGGCGCTGCCGGAAGTTTTTGCCTTGTCTTTATATGTAATTCTGAGACGGCTCGAACCGGACAGCTTGTTAAAAGTAACCGTCCGCGTGGGAATGATGTTCGATTGATCGCAGCGGTAACTGCTTTCCGCGATTCGACCTTGAAAAAACTGAATGTTGCGCGTCGCCGAACCGCCGCTCAAGCCGTTCCAGTTTGTTCCGTCGGAAACCCGCACGGTTTTGTCGGTCGTATTGAAATAAATCCGTCCGGCGTTGGTCGGCGCGGCGGGGGCCGGGTCTTTCGCCGCATTTTCCAGACGCGGCGCGATGATCTGCCCGTCGCCCGCGAGCGTGATTTGCGGAAACAAATTGCCGTACGCGTTAAAAATGTTATCCGCATCGAGTTTGGCGACATTCGTCAGGTTCGAGCCGTCGCCGTTATTCAGCAGATACGAAACGGCCGGCACTCCACCCAAATTTTCCGCGTCGAGGCTCTTTAAAGATTTGATCGAATATGGCGAGCTCGTTATATTTTGACGCGGCGCGAGGGTTGTAAACGCGCCGCCGCCCGGCTGCCGAACAGCGATTTCGAGCCAGCGATCGGGGCCGTCAAAATTCTCCGCGCCGAAATCGAGCGAAACGGTAAAAATGCCGTTGGCGACGGCGACGTTAGGTCTCTGCAGGACAGCCAGCGCCGTGCCGCCGGTCGGCGCGTCGAACAGCCGAAACTCGAAATCGAAATTTCCGTTGGCCGCCGATCCGCCGTTGTTCAATTTACCCTGATAAGTAAAAACGGTCGTCTGCGCAAAACCGGCCGCCGTCAGAAAAAATAATGTTACCGACAGCGCAATAAATTTATTCGTACGATTTTTCATTTTTGTTATACTCCTTTTGAAAATTTACGGACAGGTCACCGCCGTTAAAATCATTGCGCCGGCGTTGTCGATCGAGAGCCGGCGGCAGGTCGCGCCGTCGGGCGATTTCAGGATGATGCCCTGTCCGGGCGAACCGACGAGAATGCTGCCGCCCGTTACGTCGAGCCTCGCTTTCGGCGCCGTCGTGCCGATGCCGACGCTCGTGTCGGCGGCCCCGCCGTTGACGCCGCTGATGCTGCCCAATACCATCGAATTGCTTTGCGTCACGCGGGCGTTGGCGCCGACGGCGGTCGCATTCGTGAGACTGATCCCGATCGGCGCAGCGGTATTGACGCCGACGAATGTCAAACGACTGCCGTTGCCGTCGGCAAAGCCGGCGCCGTTGCCGATAAAAGTGTTTTCGGTTCCGGTCGAACCTTCGCCGCCGCCGGCGTTGACACCGAAAAATGTATTAAAATCTCCGGTCGTGATGTTTTTCCCCGCAAATGTTCCGACAAAAGCATTAAAACCGCCGGAAGTTGACGTTCCGGCGCTCAGTCCCGCGAAAAAATTCGCCGTGCCCGATTCGCTGGTCGCCGATAGAATTCGGCTGCCGCCGAGGTTGAATTGCGTGTTGGAGTCAAGGATGTTGGCGCGGCCGGTGCCGTCGATATTGAAGTTTGCGCCGGTCTGCAGCGTGGTTTGATTGAGGATTCCGCCGCTTCCGCCGCCTGTCGAAGCGATTGTCAGCGTACTGCCCGCCGGCGTGATCGTGATGTTCGCGCCGGCCGCCAGCGTGAGACTGCCGGATAGTCCGTTGAGATTTTTAACGATGCTGCCGCCCGTCAGATTGCCCGCAACATTCAGATTTCCGGGGATCTGCACCGTGTCGAGATTTCTGCCGAGAACGAGCGTGTTGCTGGTCGAAACCGCTGCGCCCGCGCCGAACGCCGACGCGAAAGAGAGGTTCGGCGCGCCGGTCGTGTTGCTGCCGACAAAGGTGTTGTCGCTGCCGGTCGTGACTGATTTACCGGCTGATCGGCCGATAAAAGTGTTCAGACTACCGGTCGTATTGCCGCTGTCATTCGTAGAATCGTAACCGGCCTGATCGCCGAAAAACGAATTGCCGCTGCCGGTCGTATTCGCCAGTCCCGCAATGTTACCGAAAAAAGAATTTGCCCCGCCGGATGAATTGCCGGCGCCGGCGGCCGCGCCGA
>JAFDVJ010000016.1:41528-54427 GCA_018269075.1 Acidobacteriota bacterium | reverse complement strand
CGCTGGCCACGCTCGTGGTCAACACCATCCGCGGCATCTTGAAGACCGTCGCCGTCAAGGCGCCGGGCTTTGGTGTTCGTCGCAAGGCGATGCTCGAAGACATCGCCACGCTGACCGGCGGTAAAGTGATCTCGGAAGACCTCGGCATCAAGCTCGAATCGATCAACCTCGAAGATCTCGGCCGCGCCAAACGCGTCACGATCGACAAGGACAACACGACGATCGTCGACGGTCAGGGCGCGGCGGACGCCGTCGAGGGACGCGTCAAGACGATCCGCAACCAGATCGAGGAAACGACCTCGGACTACGATCGCGAAAAGCTTCAGGAACGTCTCGCCAAGCTCGTCGGCGGCGTCGCCGTCATCAAAGTCGGCGCGGCCACCGAAACCGAGATGAAGGAGAAGAAGGCCCGCGTCGAGGACGCGATGCACGCGACCCGCGCGGCCGTCGAAGAAGGCATCGTCGCCGGCGGCGGCGTGACGCTCGTGCGCGCCTCGAAGGTGCTCGACAATCTCGAAACGGGCGAAGACCACGACGAACAGATCGGCGTCAACATCATCAAGCGCGCGGTCGAAGAACCGCTTCGCCAGATCGTCGCCAACGCCGGCAAGGAAGGCGCGGTGATCGTCGAGAAGATTCGCGCCGAGGACTCGGAAACCTTCGGCTTCAACGCCGCGACCGAACGGTTCGAAGACCTCGTTCAGGTCGGCGTCATCGACCCGGCCAAAGTGACCCGCACCGCTTTGCAGAACGCGGCCTCGATCGCCGGTCTGATGCTCACGACCGAAGCCATGATCTCCGAGATTCCGGACGAGAAGGGCGAAGGCGGAATGCCCGGCGGCGGCATGGGCGGAATGGGAATGGGTATGTAAGACCCGCTCCGAAATCTCGAACCCGAAATTTCAGAGACGCTCCGCAATCGAAAAGGCCCCGTTCGCACGCGAACGGGGCCTTTTTACGTTTCCCGCCCCGCCGTCCGGGCGCGTACTGAGTCCCGCCTTCAGGCGGCCCCGCGGTTCATTTATAATCGCCTCCCATTGTAAGAAAAGCGCCCTTCGTTTCACGCGGAAAGCCGGGTGGATGAGAGAAAAGGCCGCCTGAAGGCGGGACTCAAAACGCGTTTCAGGTTTCTTGGGGCTGCTTTATCGCTGCCGACACTACTTTTGCAGTCGTTCGATGGCTTCGCGGAGGTCTTTCATCTCCTCCGTGAAGCGTTCTTCGGGGACGATTTTTTGTCCGTCCCAGCGCGCGCCGGGAAAGACGCGGTTATCTTCGAGGTAGAGATCGAGCGCCGTCCGATAGGCTTCGACGGCTTCCAGACGGCGGCCCTTCGTTTCGTAGTAACGCCCCATCAAAGTCAGCGTCTCGGCCTGTTTCCAGCGGCTATTCTCGTCACGACCCACCTTGAGGCTCTTTTCGTAATAGGCGAGGGCTTTCGTCTCGTCGCCGAGCTCGATATAAACGCCGGCGATTTTATCATACATCAGCGCTTCGTTCATTTTGGCCGTGCCATCGCCGTAATCGCGAAAAAATGCCGCCGATTCTTCCGCGTATGTCATGAATTCCGCGAACCGCTTCTGCTCGCGGGCGGCCATCGCGAGGCCCGGCAGCGTTTCCCATAACCCGTAACGATTTTTCGCCTCTGTAAACAGCGGCAGCGCACGCTCGTAACTGTCGAAGGCCTTCGGCCAATCCTTGATCGTCAGATAAATGCCGCCGATCCGGGCCAGCGCCCAGGCTTCGCGGATCGTATCTTTCCTGATGCGCCGCATTTCGAGGTCCTTCTGAAAATAATCGAGCGCTTCGCGGCAATCCTGGATCGAACCGACGCTCTCTTGCCTCACTTCGCTCGGCTTGCCGGTTCTTTGGATCGGCAGGATCGCGCAAACCTGCGCAGCGGCGAGCGTCGCCGTCCCGAACAAAAACGTGAGCATCGTTAAAATCGTGCGAACCGGTATTTTTATCATAGGCTCTCTTATCGGTTAAGAATATCCGAAACCTTTCGACCCTGATCCGGACGTTTTATGTTTCGACTGCCAACATAGTAACCGAAAACCACGCACCGGCAAAAGTTTTTTTTTCGGCGCCGCCCCGATCACCGCCGGAGCCGAAAGCGCGTTGTTCGTCCCGCCTTCAGGCGGCCTTTCGTTTCATATATGATTGCCTCCCATTGTAAGAAAAGCGCCCTTCGTTTCACGCGGAGAACCGTATCAGCGAAAGAAAAGGCCGCCTGAAAACGGGACGAACAACGCGCTTTCGGCTCCGATAATTTCATTGACCCGGCACGGCGCGCTCCGGTATACTTATCTGGTCCGGCCGCCGATCCCCGGCAGCCAAATCCATTCCAAACAAGAGGTCCTTCCAATGCTTTATCCATTTTCAAGAATTTTTTTCACCTGCGCCCTGTTCGCCCTTCTGCTCGCGCCGGCGTTCGCCCGGCCGGCGGGAACGCGGGATATGCTATTCGGAACCGTCGGCGAATATACCGAAACGCTCGGCGGTTCGACCCGGCTGGCCGTGCTGCCGGACGGCAGATTCATTCTCGGTTCAAGCACTCCGGTCGACGCCGCGACCGGTTTTCTTTTGATTCGCAGCCTCGCGAACGGCCGGCGCGATCCGTCGTTCGGCAAGTCCGGCGTCGTCCGCACGCGGATTTTTCCGACCACTTATATCGACGCGCAGATGTACGACCTTTTCCTGCAGCCCGACGGGAAGATCGTCGCGATCGGCGAGGCGCGTGACGGCTGTGCCTGCGGAACGCCTCCGATCCGCGCGTATCTGACGGTCGCGCGCTATCTCGCCGACGGTTCGCCCGACCCGGCCTTCGGGACCGGCGGCATCGTCACGATTCCCGTCGACGGGCAGAATCTGGAAGGCGCGAACGGGGCGCTCGACCCCGCCGGCCGGATCGTCGTCGCCGATACCGGATACAACTTCCGGCGGCTCAACTCTGACGGCTCGCTCGATCAGAGCTTCGGCACGAACGGCGTCGCGACCGTCGCTTTCGGTTCGCCCGGATCCTCGCAATACGGGCCGGCGGACATCGCGATCCAGCCCGACGGCCGCATCCTCGCCGCCGGCGGAGCGCGCGAATCGACCGACGATTATGCGGATTTCACCGTCCTCCGGCTGACTGCGGACGGCGCTCTCGACGGCAGCTTCGACAGCGACGGCAAGATCGTGCTGAATATTCTCGGCGTCGAGTCGGCGACCTCGCTCGCGATCCAGCCCGACGGCCGCATTCTCGTGTTCGGAAACACCGGCCCCGGTCTCGGGCAGGGCAGCAATGCGGCGCTGCTGCGTTTCAATCCCGACGGCTCGCCGGACGACTCGTTCGGCAGCGGCGGACGGATCGTGGTCGCCGCCGCCTCCGCCGTCAAAATCGCGCTCCAGCCCGACGGCAAGATCCTCGCGGCGGTCATCGACTATCAGCCCGAATCTTTTTCCAAATTCGGGCTCTGGCGGTTCCTCGCGAACGGTTCGTTCGACGCCGGTTTTTCGGACGACGGCCGGACGCGGTTCAATCGTCCTTTTAACTACGACTTGTATATCGACACCGTGGCGATGCAGGGCGACCGGATACTCGCGGCCGGCTCGATGACGGTCGTCCGCTTTCGGTCGCAAACGGAATCGCTGCTGGATTTCGACGACGACGGGCGCACCGATCTCGGAGTTTTCCGGCCTTCGACCGGGGATTGGTGGCTCGCGTCGAGCCGGACGGGCGCGATCGCCGCGACGCGGTTCGGCGCTTCGGGCGACAAACCCGTGCCGGCCGACTACACCGGCGACGGGCTCGTCGATCTCGCCGTCTGGCGGCCCGGAAGCGGCGAATGGTTCGTCCTCCGGTCCGAGGACGGCACTTATTATTCGGTCCCCTTCGGAACCGCCGGCGACGTCCCGGTCGCGAACGATTACGACGGCGACGGGAAAACCGATCCGGCCGTCTATCGCCCGTCGACGGCGACGTGGTATATGCTCCAGTCGCGCGTCGGCACGACGCGTTATCAATACGGACAGCCCGGCGACATTCCGGTGGTCGGCGATTTCGAGGGCGACGGGAAAGGCGACGTCACGGTCTTCCGCCCGTCGACCGGGCAGTGGTGGATGGCGCTTTCGCGGCCCGGCGTGCGAATCGCGACGTTCGGCACGGCCGGCGACGTCCCGGTCGCGGGCGATTACACCGGCGACGGCATCGACGACGCCGCGCTCTTCCGGCCCGCGACCGGCGAATGGTTCGTCCTCCGGTCCGAGGACAACGCTTCCTACTTCTCGTTCCCGTTCGGGACGGCCGGCGACGTCCCCGCGCCCGGCGATTACGACGGCGACGGCAAAACCGACGCGGCCGTCTTCCGCCCGTCGACGGCGACGTGGTACGCGAACCGCACCACGGCCGGTCTCGGCATCTACTACTTCGGCACGCCGAGCGACATTCCCCTCGCGGGCGTTTCCCTGCCCTAGCCGCGGCCCGATCCGGGATCTCAAATCCGAAACTCCGGCGATGCTTCGCACACCAAAAGGCCTCGTTCATTCTTGAACGGGGCTTTTTCCGAAAAAAAGGATGTCAGCCGGATTCCACGCCGGCGCGTAAACGGCGAGCTCTGTCAAAAACTCGCGGTCTTCAACATTTTACCCGCCGTCCCCCGGCGATGCCGGACAAACACATTGAATTACGGTATGAAATCGAACATATCAAATCCGCCCGCCCCGGGAACGCCGGCATCGCGGCCGGCCACCGTCGCTGAAAGCGGCGTCGAACGCTTCACTTCCCTTATCTTCAGAGCACGGAAAGACTGTTTGCGTTTGATGCCGGCACCTTGATCTATGAACCGAAGCGGAGGCTGCGGATGATCCGGAGCGCGAGCTCGGCGGCGGCCGGCGGGCGGCCGATGACGTTCAGCCCGAGCGTGATTCGGCTGTCGGGACGCTCGAAAACCACGATGAAGACGCTCGCGCCGTCGTCGCGCGTCGTGATGATCGCCCGGCGGCCGTCAATTATGGTTTCTTCCCGCCTCGCGCCGCGTTCGGGATCGCGCAGTTCGCCGTACATACTTTGCGAGAATCCGAGCCACAGATTCCCGCCCTTGAAGGTTTCGCCGCACGAATCGTACGGCCGCGCGTCGTCGGTCTGCTTTTTCATATTTTTCGGGAGCAGGAAGGAAACCCCGCAGAAGCTGACCTCCTTCCAGCCCTTCGGCACTTCGCGCGTCTGGGCCGCGAGGTTGAGACAGAAGACCGATCCGAGAATCAAACCGAACAGGATTCGGCGCAACGGCATAATATTGAGGCTTCTCATCAATGGCTTGGATGCCCGCCCGCGCGTCCGGTTGCTTCGGGCCGGGGGAAAATGCCATAACGATAGGCTGTCAGTGCCTCGCAATCAATAGTGGTCAACCCGCCTCGACCGACCGGCGCGCCTGCTTCCCCTTTGCCGGAAACGCGAAAGCGGACTGGAGCGCAACCGTCCCGGTTGCCATGAGCGCGCCAGCGCGAACCAACGCCGCGCTTGCCGTGCCGTCATCAGCCGGTGAAACGTTTGTGCGTTTTGCAAACGCAGTGCAGGCAGGGCCGCCTACACTACGGTTTGCGGCCGCCGATTGTAATGCAGGCGGCCCTGCCTGCACTGAGCGCGCCAGCGCGAACAAGCGCCGCACCGGCCGTGGCGTCGAAAGCAGGCGAAACGTTTGACACCGCTGGCGCGGCGTTGGCAACCGGGACGGCTGCGCTCCAGTCCGCTTTCGCGTTTCCGGAAAATGTGGTTATAACTAATCGCCGCCGGGCCCGGACGACGCTTCGTCCGGGGCTTCGAAAAAAAATCGAAAATATTTTATACAAACCCATTTACATTGCCCCCCGTTTTGTTCTATATTTTTTGCGAGTGAGAAAATGTTTTACTCGTTTGGCGGCCGCTCACTCAGGTGAACGGCCGCTTTTGAAATTTAAGACGTTGTTTTAGATTTGTCAGCCCACGCTTCCACGGTGGCAGCTCACGCTCTCCGGTCGTCAACCGACAGACAGAGAACGTCAGCCCGCAGTTCCGGCGTGTCAGCAGGCATTTTCATTGTGCCAGTCGGCGTATAGAGCGTGTCAACCCACGATTTCGGCGCGCCAGTCGGCATTTTCGCGGCGTCAGTCGGCAGTTTCGCCCGATCCGAAGCTACTTCCGGCCGATCCGAAGCTACTTCCGACCGATCCGAAGCTGCTTCCGGCCGATCCGAAGCTACTTCCGACCGATCCGAAGCTGCTTCCGGCCGATCCGAAGCTGCTTCCGGCCGATCCGGGACTACTTCCGCTCGATCCGGAGCTGCTTCCGCTCGAACCGGAGCTGCTTCCGCTCGAACCGGAGCTGCTTCCGGCCCGACCGGCGGTACTTCAAGGCAAACCGGCGGTACTTCCGACCCGACAGCCCGCGATTCCACGATGTAAGCCCGCATTTTCGAACCGTCGGACGGCGATGCGCTGCCGTTTGACTCACATCCGGCGTGCCCGTTCGACGGCGCGGCCCGGATCGGTCGAGGTGTATCGATGACGAAAGTCATTTCAATGAGGACAAACTAAAATGAACAAAAGAAATCGCAGATATTTCGAAATGTATTTAAAGGTGCGCGAATTCTACAACGCGCGGCGGGCGGACTTTCCGTCCGAAACGGCCGGCGGCGGGCTCTTCGCCGCGCTTTTGGACACCATCGCAGGGCTCGAAACGCTCGACGCCGCGACGCTCTCGATCACCGGCGACGTCGCGCAGAAACTCGACGTCACCCGCGCGGCCAAGACGCGGGTCGTCCGGATGCTCGCCAGCATCTCCGACATCGCCGAGGCGATGAGCGCCGAGTTCGACGGGATCGAGCGGCGGTTCAGGGTTCCGCGCAACCGCGGCGTCCCGCAGACGATCGCGCTCGGGCGGGCCTTCGCGGCCGACGCGCGGGTCTACCGGGACGATTTCGTCCGCTACGGGATGGACGCGCATTTCGTCGACGAGCTGACGGTGGCGACCGACGCGCTCGACGCGCTCAACCGCCAGACGAGCGACGGCACGCAGCACCGCGTCGGCCGCAACGCCTCGTTCGCCCCGCTTATCCGGCGCGGCGGCGAGATCGTCCGGCGGCTCGGCCCGGTCGTCCGCCTCAAATACGCCGGCGACGCGGCCAATCTCTCGGCGTGGGAATACGCCTCTCACCTGAGCCGCGAACCCGAACCGGCGAAGAGCCGGGAGTCGAGAGTCGAGAGTCGGGAACCGGCCGAACCCGCGGCCGACCCGGCGGTTTGACGAGTCGAGAGTCGAGAGTGGAGAGTGGAGAGTCGGCCTTACCGGGGCCGGCTCTTTTCTTTGTCTTGATTACTCTCGACTCCCGACTCTCGACTCTCGACTCTCCACTCTCCACTCTCCACTCTCCACTCTTCGAGTCGCGCCGGGCTTGTGGTCGGGTGCGGAAAGGCGTACATTTCCAACTGAACAGCCGGCCCTGAGGGTCGGCGCTGTGAGAGATTCAAAAACTGTCACAAAGATCGCCGCGCGTCTTTCGACCGGCGACTTATACTGTCGGAGACCTTATGAAACCGATTGAAGTCCTCCGGCCGGAAACCGGCGTTTCGATCCTTTCCCGGCCCCCTGCTCCGGTGCGCCCCGGGACTTCACGCTTGAACGATATGAAACAAAATGCTTCGCTGATGATTTTTCTCGCGCTCCTTCTCTTTGCGGCCCGCGCCGCCGCGGCCGCGCCCGGCGATTTCGATCCGCGCTTCGGGACCGGCGGCCAGGCGCTCGGGACCTTTCCCTTTTCGCAGGCGGCGGTCGACGTCGCCGTCCAGTCCGACGGCAAGATCGTGTTCGCCGGCGAATATTTCAACGGCTCGGGCGATTTCGATTTCGCCGTCTACCGGCTCAACGCCGACGGCTCGCTCGATGCGGGCTTCGGCACCGGCGGCCGGGTGACGATCCCGTTCGACAATTTCGCCAACGAGTCGCCGATCGCCGTCGCCGTCCAGCCCGACAACCGGATCCTCGTCGCCGGCTACGCCCAGTTCGGCTCGCCCGGCTACGATTTCGCGGTCGCGCGGCTCAACCCGGACGGGTCGCTCGACCCGAGCTTCGACGGCGACGGCAAGCTCAAGATCCCGGTCAGCAACAGCGACGATTTCCCGAAGGATATGCTCGTCCAGCCCGACGGCCGGATCGTCATCGCCGGCCGCGGCTTCAACCAGCCGAACTCCGACGGCGTCGTCGTCCGCCTGAACGCGGACGGCGCGCTCGACACGACCTTTAACGGCACCGGCAAACGCTTCGTCCCGATCGGCCTCAACGACGATCTGACCGAAGTCAAACTCCAGCCCGACGGCCGGATCGTCGCCGCCGGGACGGACGGCAGCGATTTCGCGGTGATCCGGCTGACGGCCGCCGGCGCGCTCGACACGACCTTTAACGGCACCGGCATCGTCACGACGCCGGTCGGCACGCAGCTCGACGGGGCGGCCGGCCTCGCGCTCCAGCCCGACGGCCGGATCGTCGCCGCCGGCGCGGCCAACAGCGGTTCGAGCGACGAGGCCGCGCTCGTCCGCTACAACGCGAACGGCACGCTCGACACGACTTTCGACGGCGACGGCAAAAAGACGATCGACATCAACCCGCAATCTTCCGACCGGTTCGTCTCGGTGGTCGTGCAGGCGGACGGCCGGATCGTCGGGACGGCCCTCGGCAACGGGAAATACAATCTCGTCCGGTTTCGCGCCGACGGCTCGCTCGACCCCGACTTCGGAAGCGGCGGCGTCCGGATCGCGACGGTCGACAACGGCCAGAACGGTCCCTCCAAATCGGTTCTCCAGACGGACGGCAGGCTGCTCGTCGCCGGCGTCAACTCGACGGGCGGTTACGCCGTCGTCCGGTTCCTGACCGCGTTCGGCCGCCCGCCGTTCGATTTCGACGGCGACGGCAAGACCGATCTTTCGGTCTTTCGGCCGGCGACCGGCGAATGGTGGCTCAACCGCTCGGCTTCCGGCGTGACGGTCGCGGCGCAGTTCGGGCAGTCGACCGATCGGCTCGTGCCCGGCGATTTTACCGGCGACGGCAAGGCGGACATCGCCTTCTGGCGGCCGGCGAGCGGCGAATGGTTCGTTTTGAGAAGCGAGGACGGCTCGTTTTTCTCGTTCCCGTTCGGCGCTTCGGGCGACATCCCCGCGGCGGCCGATTACGACGGCGACGGTCGGACCGATCCGGCCGTCTTCCGGCCCGCGACCGGCGTCTGGTACATCTCGAAATCGACCGGCGGCACGGCGATCGTCAATTTCGGCGCGGCGGGCGATCTGCCGGTCGCGGCCGACTTCGACGGCGACGGCAAAGCGGACGTCGCGATCTTCCGGCCGGCCGACGGCTCGTGGTGGTATCTCCGCTCATCGGATAATACGTTCCGCGTCTACAGCTTCGGCGTCGCCACCGACAAATGCGTGCCGGGCGACTGGACGGGCGACGGACGGGCCGACATCGCGGTCTTCCGGCCGGCGACCGGCGAATGGTTCGTCCAGCGCTCGGAGGACAACTCTTATTTCTCGTTCCCGTTCGGCGCCGCGGGCGACGTCCCCGCGCCCGGCGATTACGACGGCGACGGCAAATTCGACCCGGCGGTCTTCCGCCCGGCGGCGGCGACGTGGTACGTCAACCGGACGACCGCCGGCCTCCTGATCGCCAGCTTCGGCGCGACCGGCGACCGCCCCGTCCCGAACGCCTACGTGCCCTAAGAGTGGAGAGTGGAGAGTGGAGAGTAGAGAGTCGGCGCCCGACGGAGCGCCGGCATCTTGCCGGCAATGAGCGCGAAAGCGCGAACAGACGTTTCATTTATCTTTTATCTACCGGGAAATGAAGCGCTGTTTGCGTTTTTCAAACGCATTGCCGGCAAGATGCCGGCGTTCCGTCGGGCGCTCGACTTTTTTATTGCCTCGCGGGGCCCGCGAGTGTTACCTTATATATCACGCCGGTATTTTCCGGCCCCATTCCATCAGGATCTTCAGGTTATCCCCGTGTCACAATTCATTTCCGGAACCATTTCTATAATCGCGTTTGTTTTGATCGGTCTGACGGCGGCGGCGGCGCGGCAGGCCGGGACGCTCGACGGGACTTTCGGGACGGCGGGCATCGTCAGCTTTGACGGCGCCGGCCCGTCGGCGATCGCCGTCCGGCCCGACGGCGGGATCGTCCTCGGCGGCGGCGTTTCGATCAACGGGAGCGCCGGCGTCCTGCTCGTCCGCTACGACGCCGGCGGCGCGCCCGATCAGTCGTTCGGCGCGGGCGGCGTCGTCCGGACGGCGATCCCGGTCGGCGGCGCCCAATCGTTATATCTGGCGCGCCTGAGCGTCCTCTCCGACGGCCGGATGATCGCGATCGGCTCCTACGCCGGCCCGCCGCTCGCGCCCGGTTCGACGACCTCTTACTTTCTCGTCGCCCGCTTTCGGCCGGACGGCGCGCTCGACCCGTCGTTCGGCGCGGGCGGCGTCGTCAGCGGGCTGGTCGACAACCGTTCGACCGCCGTGCTGGACGGCGCCGTTCAGGCGGACGGAAAGACGCTCCTGATCGACGAGAGCGCCGACGTTCTCCGCTTCGAACCGGACGGCGCGCCCGATCCGACGTTCGGGACGGGCGGCGTCGCCCCGCGGATCTTCGCCGCGCGGCCGTCCTCTCTGCGGATCGAGGCCGACGGGCGGATCCTCGCGGGCGGCTCGACGTGGGACCTTTCGGGCCGGGCCTCGATCGCGCTCGCCCGGCTCGACGCCGACGGGACGCCCGACGACGGGTTCGGCGCGGGCGGAATGACGACCGCCAATTTTCTCGGGATCGACTTTTCGCGGTCGCTCGCGGTGCAGGGCGACGGCCGGATTATCTCGATCGGCTACGGCCGCTATCATCCGAACAAGCCGGAGATGATCGCGCTCGCGCGCTTCAACGCGGACGGCACGGTCGACGCCTCGTTCGGCGACCGCGGCGTCGTCACGGCCGGCCCCGGCTACCTGCTCGACGCCGTCGTCCTCTCCGACGACCGGATCGTCACGATCGGCGCGGATTACGATCCCGCCACCGCTTCGAACGCGGCGGTGATGCGTTTCCGGCCCGACGGCGCGCCCGATCCGACGTTTTCGGGCGACGGGCGGACGGCGACCGGGATCGGCTACGGCCTGCGGGTCGCGCTCCAGCCGGACGGGAAAGTCCTCGCCTTCGGCCACGATTCCGGCAGCTACTCGACCCGGCTGACGCGGCTCCAGGGCGCGACCGACGCTCTTTCGGATTTCGACGGCGACGACCGGACCGACGTTTCGATCTTTCGCCCGGCGACCGGCGAATGGTGGATCCGCGGAAGCGCGACCGGGCGGACGAACGCCGTCCGCTTCGGCGCGGCGGCCGACCGGCTCGTCCCCGCCGATTACACCGGCGACGGCAAAACCGATCTCGCCGTCTGGCGGCCGGACACCGGCCAGTGGTTTGTCCTGCGCTCGGAGGACGGTTCGTATTACTCGGTTCCATTCGGCGCGGCGGGCGACGTCCCGCAGGTCGGCGATTTCGACGGCGACGGCCGCGCCGATCCGGCGGTCTTTCGGCCGGCGACCGGCGTATGGTACATCGCCGGCTCGACGCGGGGCATCGTGCGGCACCCGTTCGGCGTTTCGGGCGACATCCCGGTCGCGGCCGATTACGACGGCGACAGCCTGACCGATCCGGCCGTCTTCCGCCCGGCGACCGGCCAGTGGTGGGTGCTCCGGTCGCGTCCCGGCGATCCGTATTTCGTGACCGTGTTCGGGGCCAGCGAAGACGTGCCCGTGCCGGCCGACTATACCGGCGACGGCCGGGCCGATCTCGCCTTCTGGCGGCCCGCGACGGGCGAATGGTCCATCCGCCGGTCGGAGAACGATTCGTATTTCACGCTAACTTTCGGGATGACGGGCGACGTCCCCGTCGCCGGCGACTACGACGGCGACGGCCGCGCCGACGCCGCCGTTTACCGTCCCGCGACCGGCGTCTGGTACGCCGCCCGCACGACCGCCGGCCTCGGCATCGACTATTTCGGCACGGCCGGCGACCGCCCCACCCGTTGAGTGGAGAGTGGAGAGTGGAGAGTGGAGAGTAAGAAGTCGAGAGTCGAGAGTCGGGAGTCAAAAGAAAATCAATCAATCGGACTCTCCACTCTCCACTCTCCACTCTCTACTCAAAAAACTCTCCACTCTCCACTCTTTTAGTCTTCCCGGTCGGCGAGATCGCGGGTCGTGTTTTCGACGACCGAGAGATGGCGGAAGGGTTTGGGTGTGTTCGGCAAAAGCGTTTCCGCAGGGGGCGGCGCGAGGGCTTCGCGTTCGGGCGCGGGCGGCATTTCGGCCGCCGGCGGAGCGGCTTCGAGGCCTTTCGGAACCGTGAAGAAGAGGCCGTTGAGGACGACCGTCAAACCGATCAGAAAGACGAACAGGCCCGGCGCGGCGAGCCAGATAAAACGCGGGTCGGCGAGCGTCGCGACGACGAAGAGCGCGGTCAGGCCGAGGCCGACCGCCGCCGTGATCGTCCCGCCGCGGAGCCGGCCGAGACGGCTCTCGGCGTCCTGCCGCGCCTGCCGCCGGAGCCGTTCGGGTGGCGACTCGAACAGCTTTTCGACCTCCGGCAGCAGCACCGTGACCTGCCACCAGTCGCCGGTTCTGATCTTTTCGGCGGCCGCCCGCGCGATCTCCTCGCGCGCCTTGATCGCCGACGCCGTATAATTATCCGATTCGGCCAGACTGTCGCGGACGACGCCGAGATTCGCGCCGCACAGCCGACAGAACTGCACCGGATTGTTCTCCTTTTCACCGCAGCCCGGACAAAACATATATATCTGACAGGGTAAACGTCGCGGCGGCAAAAAAAGTTTAGGAAATTAGAGTGGAGAGTGGAGAGTGGA
>JAFDVJ010000016.1:26819-41463 GCA_018269075.1 Acidobacteriota bacterium | reverse complement strand
TGGAGAGTGGAGAGTTCGGGGATTATTTGAGTGGAGAGTGGAGAGTGGAGAGTGGAGAGTCCGGGGATTTTATTTCTTTTGACTCTCGACTCTCGACTCTCGACTCTCCACTCCTGATTCTCCACTCTCCACTCTCCACTCTCCACTCTCCACTCTTTTCTCTTGAATATTCCGCGCGATAACTTTAATATCTTATTATCATCTACTACCTACACCCGTAGGAATACGTTCAAAAGTTGGTTTCCGCTTATCTTATATAGGAGCATTTTATGAAAAAATTTATCGTCCCCGCTGTCTTGTTCGTGGCGATCGGTCTGATCGCCGTCTTCTGGATGCCGATCACGAAGACGGTCGCGCAGTTCGGCAAAAGTTTTCTCGAACGCGAGCCCGATATGCCGTCGCTGTTCTCCGACGACGAGGAAGAGAATGAAGAAATGGAGGGCCGCGGGATGAGCAAGGAGGAATTCCTCACGAAGCGCGCCGAAGCCTTCGCGCTGCTGCGCGGGCTCAACAACGATCAGGTTCCCGATCCGAAACAACGGCTCGCGGCCGTCGAAAGAATGGAGAAGCAGCAGGAGCTGCTCAAGCTCCGGCCGCAGTCGCCCGAAAAACGCGCGCTGACCGCCGCCTGGACGGCGATCGGCCCGGCGCCGATCGTTTCCGGCACGTTTCGCTATTCCGGCCGGACGATCGCGATCGCGGTCCATCCGACCAATCCGAACATCGTCTACGTCGGCACGGCGCAGGGCGGCCTCTACCGCACGACCGACGGCGGCACCAACTGGACGGCGCTGATGGATAACGCGCAGAGCCTCGCGATCGGCGCGATCGCGATCGCCCCGTCGAACCCGGAAATCGTCTACGTCGGAACGGGCGAGCCGAACTTTTCGGCCGACAGCTTTTTCGGCGTCGGCGTCTACCGGATCGACAACGCGAGCACGACCGCGACCGTCAGCGGCCCGTTCAACCGGGACGGCAGCAACATCGACGTGATGACCGGGCGCGGCGTCGGCGAGATCGTCGTCCACCCGACCGACCCGAACACGATCTTCGTCGCGACGACCTCGGGCATCGGCGGCATCGGCGGCGTCGCCAATAACGTCCTGCCGTCGCGCGGCATCTACCGCTCGACGAACGCGGCCGGCGCGACGCCGACCTTCGCGAAGCTGACCGGCCTCGCCGCGAACGCCAACTCGAGCGTCCGCGACATCGCGATCGACCCGAGCAACGCGAACATCCTGGTCGCCAACGTGGTCGCCTCGGGCGGCGTCGGCGGCATCTACCGCTCGACCGACGCGCTCGGCGCGACGCCGACCTTCACGCAGGTTCAGACCTTTACGAGCACCAGCACGAGCGAGCTGACGGCCGAATTCGCGGCCATTCACCCGCCGGCCAACGCCAACGCGACGTTCTACGCGGCGACCGGCAACGGCGCCGGCCGGCTGCTGATGTCGATCGACGGCGGCGCGACCTGGACGCAGCAGATCGCCAACAGCTTCTGCTCGCCGCAGTGTTTCTACGACATCGCGGTCGCGGTCGACCCGGTCGACCCGACGCGCGTCTATCTCGGCGGCTCGCCGACGCTCGTCGCCGCCTTTTCGACCAACAGCGGCACGTCGTTCCTCGACGGCGGCTCGGCGACCGTCCACGTCGACACGCACGCGCTCGCGGTCGCGCCCTCGAACGCGTCGATCGTCTACGTCGGCACCGACGGCGGCATCTATAAATCGACCAACGGCGGTTCGAGTTATCTCTATCTCAACAACTCGCAGTTTTACGCGACCCAGTTTATGAGCATCGCCGTCCACCCGACCGATCCGAACTTCACGATCGGCGGCACGCAGGACAACGGCACCAACTATTACGATCCGGCGGGCTCGGCGTGGACGCGCGTCGACGGCGGCGACGGCGGCTACACGGTGATCGACCAGAACGCGGCCGACACGACCAACGTCCGGATGTATCACACCTACTACAACCAGACCGGCAGCCTGCTCGGCTACGCGACGCGCGGGACGACGAGCGCCGGCTGGGGATTCCGCGGCTGCAACGGCGCGTCGGCCAACGGCATCAACTGCAGCGACACGAACGTTCTCTTCTACGCGCCGCTCGAACAGGGCCCGGGCACCCCGAACTCGATCTATTACGGCACCGACCGGCTCTACCGCTCGGGCGACCTCGGCGTGACCCACACGGTCGTCAGCCAGGCCCCGATCGCGAGCGGCATCGCGATCTCGGCGATCGGCGTCTCGCCGCAGAACGACAACGTCCGCATCGTCGGTCTCCAGAACGGCGGTTTGTGGGGCACGACGACCGGCTCGTCGACGCTCGTCGATCTCGACCCGACGAACGCCATCCCGAACGGCTTCGTCGCGCGCGCGGTCGTCGACCCGAGCAACGTCAACACGGCCTACGTGACGCTCTCGAACTTCGGCGTCCAGAACGTCTGGAAAACGACCAACCTGAACGCGGCGCCGCCGACCTGGACGAACATCACGGGCACGATCCCGCTCGTTCCGGTGAGCGCCTTCGTCGTCGATCCGACCAATTCGAACAATCTCTACGCGGGCACCGACATCGGCGTTTACGCCTCGACCGACGGCGGCACGTCGTGGGCGCCGTTCGGCACGGGTCTGCCGCGCGTCGCGGTCTTCGATATGGCGATCGCGCAGGGCAGCCCGCGCAAGCTGCGGATCGCGACCCACGGCAAGGGAATGTTCGAGATCCCGCTCGTCGTCGCCCCGACCGGCCAGAAACGCGTCGATTTCGACGGCGACGCGAAGACCGACATCTCGATCTTCCGCCCGTCGGCCGGCGAATGGTGGTATTCCAAATCTTCGACCGGCGGCAACGCCGCGCTCGCCTTCGGCACCGCGACCGACAAGCTCGTTCCCGCGGATTTCACCGGCGACTCGAAGACCGACATCGCCTTCTGGCGGCCGTCGACCGGCTTCTGGTACGTCCTGAGATCGGAGGACAACACGTTCTTCTCGTTCCCGTTCGGCACGACCGGCGACACTCCGGTGGTCGGCGATTTCGACGGCGACGGCAAAAACGATCCGACCGTCTTCCGGCCCTCGAATTCGACGTGGTACATCTCGAAGACGACCGGCGGCACTTCGATCGTGACCTTCGGCGCGACCGGCGATCTGCCGATTCCCGCCGATTACGACGGTGACGGCAAAGCGGACGTCGCGATCTACCGGCCGTCGGTCGGCGAATGGTGGATCAACCGCTCGACGACCAATGTGACCTACGCGTTCCAGTTCGGCACATCGACGGATAAGCTCGTCCCGGGCGACTACACCGGCGACGGCAAGGCCGACGCGGCGTTCTTCCGCCCGTCGACCGGCTTCTGGTACATTCTGCGGTCGGAAGATTCGTCGTTCTTCTCGTTCCCGTTCGGCGCGACCGGTGATTCCCCGTCGCCGGGCGATTACGACGGCGACGGCAAGTTCGACCCGGCGGTCTTCCGCCCGTCGACCTCGACGTGGTACGTCAACCGGACGACCGCGGGCCTCCTGATCGCCTCGTTCGGCACGACCGGCGACCTCTCGGTCCCGAACTCGTTCGTCCCGTAACCGGACGTCGTCACTCAAACCGAAGGCTTCGCTCGTAACCGGGCGAAGCCTTTTGCTTTTCAGTCTTTGATCTTCGGTCTTCGGTCTTCGAAACCAAGTCGAAAGTCAAAGCTCAGGGTTCCGAACCCAAACCAATCCGAAATCCCAAATCCGAAATCCGAAATCCCAAATCGCTTGCTTGTCCCCGCAACTTGTTGTATATTCGTCACATCTATCTGTATTCCCCCAAATACGAAGTCTTTTCCGAGGAGCTGATCCAATGTCTTTTAAATTGAAGTTGTTCGCCGTCGTCGCCGGTTTGCTGGTCGTCGTTTCCGGCACGTTGTTTTTCGTCCGCCAGTCGCAGGCGGAAAAGGTCGTCAACTGGGTGACGGTCGATGCCGAAGAGTTCGGCAAGGTGCGGAACGAGCTCGCCGGCAAGGGCGTTTTCAGTCTGCAGGCGGTCGAGGTGCAGGCGGTCGAGAACGGGATCGCCCTGCTCGAGCTCGACGAATCGCAGATGGAAGACCTCTCGCGCGGAATGCACGAGAGCTTTCATAAATGCAGCGGGTTTATGGCGCACCAGAGCCGCGAAGAGGCGGTCGATTCGATCCGCCGGCTCGCCGCCGTCGATCCGCGGCAGCAGTTCGTGACCTACACGATCGACAACCAGACAGTCGTCAACGCGCTTTTGGCCGAAGCGAACGAAGCGAGCAACCGGCAGGTGATCATCGATCTGTCGGCCTTTCCGAACCGCCGCCACAACCTGCAGGGCGGGCTCGACGGGGCCGACTGGATCAAGAACCGCTGGACGGCGCTCGCCGCCGGCCGGAGCGACGTCTCGGTCGATTACTTTACGCACCCGGTGGCGACGACGCCGCAGCCGTCGGTGATTATGACGATCCAGGGCGCGACGCTCCCGAACGAGATCGTCGTCGTCGGCGCGCACCAGGATTCGATCAACACGAGCGGCCAGACGCAGCCCGCGCCGGGCGCGGACGACGACGCTTCGGGCGTCTCCTGTCTGACCGAGACGATCCGCGTGCTGATGGCGAAAAACTTCCGCCCGCAGCGGACGGTCAAGTTTATGGCCTACGCCGCCGAGGAAGTCGGGCTCAAGGGATCGGCCGACATCGCGACGAATTTCCGCAACCAGAATCTCAACGTCGTCGGCGTCCTCCAGATGGATATGACCAACTACAAGGGCACGCCGGCCTACGACATCGTGCTCTTTCAGGATTTCGTCAACGCGCCGCAGAACACGTTTCTTCAGAACCTGATCACGACCTACCAGCCGACGCTCGCGATCGGCACGTCGAGCTGCGGCTACGCCTGCTCGGACCACGCGTCGTGGACGAACAAGAGCTATCCGGCCTCGATGCCCGGCGAGGCGACCTTCGCCGATACGAACAGCGTGCTCCACACGGTCAACGATCTGATCTCGCGCAGCGGCAACAACGCCAACCACGCGCTCAAATTCACCAAGCTCGCGCTCTCGTATGTGGGCGAGCTCGCGAAGAGCGCGAGCGCCCGCAAGCCGCCGGTCGATTTCGACGGCGACTCGAAGACCGACGTCTCGATCTTCCGGCCCGGCTCCGGCGAATGGTGGTATTCCAAATCCTCGAACGGCGGCAACGCCGCGCTGACCTTCGGCACGGCTTCCGACCGGCTCGTTCCCGCGGATTATACCGGCGACGGCAAGACCGACATCGCCTTCTGGCGGCCCGCTTCCGGCTTCTGGTACGTCCTGAGGAGTGAGAACAACACGTTCTTCTCGTTCCCGTTCGGCGCTTCGACCGACACGCCGGTGATCGGCGACTTCGACGGCGACGGCAAGACCGACCCGACCGTCGTCCGGCCCTCGACCAACGAATGGTTCATCTCGAAGACGACCGGCGGCACGTCGATCGTCACCTTCGGCGCGGCCGGCGATCTGCCGGTGCCGGCCGATTACGACGGCGACGGCAAGACGGACGTCGCGATCTACCGGCCGTCGGTCGGCGAATGGTGGATCAACCGCTCGACGACGAATGTGACCTACGCGTTCCAGTTCGGCACATCGACGGATAAGCTCGTCCCGGGCGACTACACCGGCGACGGCAAAGCCGACGCGGCGTTCTTCCGGCCGTCGACCGGCTTCTGGTACATTCTCCGGTCGGAAGATTCGTCGTTCTTCTCGTTCCCGTTCGGCGCGACCGGTGATTCCCCGTCGCCGGGCGATTACGACGGCGACGGCAAGTTCGATCCGGCGGTCTTCCGCCCGTCCGTTTCGACGTGGTACGTCAACCGGACGACTTCCGGGCTGATGATCCAGACCTTCGGCGCGGCCGGCGACGTCTCGGTCCCGAACGCGTTCGTCCCCTGAGTCTTTACCGGATTCAATTAGATAAAGCCGCGCGGTTCGATCGAACCGCGCGGCTTTTGTTTTCACGGGGCGAACCGCCGGACGACGAGGGCGATCGGCAGTCCGACGCAGAAAATATGGATGACGACCGCCGTCAGGACGCCGGTCAGAGTATAGGTGATGTTGAGCGGCGTCAGCGGCAGGACGCCGAAATACATAAAGACATAGACCGCGACGCCGTACAGCGGGCCGCTCAGAAACGGCTTTTCGGTCATAAATTTCAGCCGCCGGCTCGCCAGAAAAAAGACCGCGGCGGCCGTCGTCGCGATCAAAAAATGGATGATCAGTCCGAGCGCGGCCGTCCGCCAGCCGCCGTTGAAGGTTTCGCTCCCGTAAAGCCCGCCGGCCACCGACTGAAACGTCCAGAACGGGCTTTTTCCGGCCCGCAGCCAGGCGTTGACCGACGCCGCCGTGATGTCGAGAGCCCCGGCGACGAGCCCGCCGAAGACAATTGCCTGCCACGCCCCGGCCGCCCGCGGGCCGCGGTTTTCGAAAATGTTTTCCATATCGTTTTCCTTATTCGATGATTTTCGACGAGACAGCAACTGAAGACTTGATCTTTAGAAATTAACGGAATCGGCCGCCGGTTGTCAAACCATTCCGCCCGCTCCCATAAAGTAAAAAAACAACCCCGCTGTTTACAAAACTTTACACGTACATCCCGAAACCGTCGTTGCCTTTCGGGCCGCCCTGTGCCACCATTGTCAATACAACGACTCTCAGTTGAACTATAACCAGCGCCTTTTTCGTTTGCCGGAACGGCCGTCGTATTTTTGACCGAACCGCACAGCTTCACAAAAAAACCAAGCTGGCCCGTCCGGAAACAAATCCGAAATCCGACATCCGACATCCGACATCGGCATAACTTACCATCAAGGGGGAAATATTAGTGAAAAAACAGCTTATGTTTTTATTGGTCTGCTTCGGCCTGATTGCGCCCGGAAGCGGCCTCGTTAACGGTTTACACGCTCAAACCGCCGGAAAAAGAACGGCCCGCCAGCCGGCCAATCCGACGAAAACTCAGAAACAGCCTTCGGAACTGAAGGCCCCGAGCCTGCGGGCGATCGCCCAAAACCGCAAAGCGCCGAACGCGGCGGCCGGCGATCCGTGCAATTCGGACACGCCGATCGCCTTCGACGCGCCGGTCAACGGCTCGCTCGGCGGCGGCGACTGCCAGCTGCAGGACGGCACCTTCATCGATTTTTACAGCTTCAGCGGCCGCGCCGGCCAGCCGGTCGCGATCTCGATGAGCTCGTCGCAGTTCGACACCTATCTCTACCTGCTCGACGACGCCGGCAACGTCATCGATTCGAACGACGACAGCGGCCCGACGACCGATTCGCGGATCCCGATGGACGGCGGCGTGATCACGCTGCCCTACACCGGCGTTTTTTACATCGGCGCGAATTCCTACGACCCGTCGTCGGGAACCTACTCGATCACGCTCGCGACCGACGCGTCGTGCTCGGCGACCTCCATCGGCTACAACCAGACGGTCAACGGTTCGCTCGCCGGCACCGACTGCGCGGTCAACATCGGCGGCGAGCCCTTCTACACCGATCTCTACACGTTTAACGGCACCGCCGGCCAGCAGATCTCGATCGCGATGAACTCGGCGGCCGTCAACGCCTATCTGATCCTCCACACGCCGAGCGGCGAGGGCAGCCTTGAAGACGACGACAGCGGCGGCGGCACGAACGCGCGGATCCCGACGAGCGGCACGTTCACGCTCCCCGAAACCGGCACCTACACGATCGAGGCGAGCTCCTACAATTCGTTCGAGACCGGCGACTACACGCTCGTCGTGACCGGGCCCGAAGTGACGCCTTCCGGCAACAAATACTTCGATTACGACGGCGACGGCAAGGCCGATCTCTCGGTCTTCCGGGCGGCGACCGCGACCTGGTACATCCAGAACAGCGGGACCGCCAACACCTACGACATCCAGAACTTCGGCGACGGGCTCGACACGATCGCGCCGGCCGACTACGACGGCGACGGCAAGACCGACATCGCCGTCTTCCGGAGTTCGAACAACACCTGGTACACGCTCAACTCGGCCGACGGCACGACTTCGATCGTCACGTTCGGCGCGGCCGGCGACACGCCGGTCGCGGCCGACTACGACGGCGACGGCAAGGCCGACATCGCCGTCTGGCGGTCCGGCACCGGCGAATGGTGGATCTCGCAGAGCGGCAGCGGAACGGTCGCGGTCGTCCGGTTCGGAATGGCCGGCGACCTTCCGCAGCGCGGCGATTTCGACGGCGACGGCAAGACCGATCTCGTCGTTTACCGGCCGACGGACAACGTCTGGTACCGTCTGAACAGCTCCGACGCGCAGGTCGTCGCCTACCAGTTCGGACTCGCGACCGATCTCCGCGCGCCGGCCGATTACGACGGCGACGGTAAAGCCGACATCGCCGTCTACCGTCCGACCGAGGGCAACTGGTACATCGCCAACAGCGGCAGCGGCAATATCTCGATCGTCAATTTCGGTCTGAGCGTCGATCTGCCGGTGCCGGCCGACTACGACGGCGACGGCAAGGCCGACCTCGCGGTCTTCCGGACCGATTCGGCCGTCTGGTATCTCCAGCGGTCGACCGACGGCTTCGTCGCGCAGGGCTTCGGCCTGCCGGGCGACAAGCCGACGCCGGTCAGTTTCGTCAGATAACCGAACGCGATTTTGAAGCGGCCGGCGGAATTTTCTGGCCGCCGGCCGCTTCAGGGTTTATAATCGAGAATGTCGCACGGCGACGAAAATTTATTTTAACGAACAAGGGAGGTTCAATTTATGGCAGATAACGATAAATGCGCGCACGAAGGCTGTGTCTGCGCGGTCGGCGAGGACGAGGAATACTGCAGCCCGCAATGCCGGGCGGCCGGCGAGGAAGACGTCACGGGCATTGCCTGCGACTGCGGTCATCCCGGCTGCAGCTGAGATCGACGATAAATTAAAAAAGCGGCCCGCTTCGATCGAAGCGGGCCGCTTTCGTTTGATCCGTCAAAGCGGTCAAAAGATCATCCGGTACGCCACCAGCAGCAGGATCGCGCCGGCGATCGACATTATCCAGCCGGCCGCGTAATTCTCCGACTTCCAGATCGCCCGGCCGATCATCGTGCCGAGAAACGAACCGCCCATTCCGATGAGCGCCGTGATCAGCCACCCGATCGGGCCGGCGGCGATCGCTTCCTTGCCCGGCAAGAGCAGCCGCGCGACCGCGCCGATGATCAAACCCACTATCAACTGTCCCAAAATATGCAGCATAAACGTTCTCCTTTAGTTTTTGTCTGAACCCTTTGATTTCGAATCGTGTAACCTTATTTGACTACAAAACGGCGAAAACTACAAGATTTTTTTCCTCGGCGGCCGGTTTCCCCGAAAAGACGGCCGAAATCCGCCGCTTGCCGGCCGAAACGGCAAAAAACTCTGGATTTTTATCGCCCCGAAATGCTATTATGTTTTGGGCGTCAGCTTCCGTTACGCGATCGCCGTCATTCCCCTTACTCAAAATAACAAACAGACAATTTTAGAATTTCTCGTCCGCCGTCGTCCGGCCGAACCGCCAGACAGCTTTTATGACCCGGGAATTTACGAATAACTTCTACAAACTATCGATAGCCCTGCTCGGCGGCGTCTGCCTGCTGGCGGCGAGCCTGCATCTCGATCCGGCCGTCATCTCGTGGAAGTTCGGGATTCTTTTTCTCTTCACCGTCCTGATCGCGCCTCGTCTCAGCCTGACGCTGCCGCGTTCGAAGTTCATTCTCAACTTCTCGGACTCGATGGTCTTTCTGACGTTCCTGCTGTTCGGCGGCGAGGCGGCGATCCTGATCGCGGCCGCCGAGATGCTTGCCAACTGTCTGTATTTCAAGTTTCGCGGCGTCGAATTCGCGCGGTTCACGCTCGCTTTCAACGTCGGGACGATGGCGCTCGCGACCGGCATCACCTATTTCGTCTGGAACGTGGCGAAGCTCTTCATCAAGTTCGGCCCGGATTCGGCGGCGACCACGCAGATCATCACCAAGCTCGCCATCCTCGCCTTCAGCCAGTTCGTCTTCTCGTCGCTCTTCGCCTCGGTTTACTATTCGCTCAAAAACCGCGTCAGCCCGTGGCAGGCGTGGAAAAAAGAGGGCTTTTCGATCTCGGTCACGCATTTCGCGGGCGCCGGGCTCGCCGGCATCGTCTTCAAGCTCCTCAATTACGCCGACACCTATTCGATCGTCATCTCGCTGATCGCCTCGATCGTCATCTACTACAACTACCGGCAGATCATCAGCGAGATGACGACCTCGATCGAGCAGGCCGAACAGGCCGAGCGCGACAAGACCGAGGCCGAGCGCGAAAAGCGCATCGAGATCGAAAAATACGCCGACGAGCTCGCGCTGTCGCTTAAAAAAGAAGCCGACACCGGCAACGCGCTCCGCAAAAGCCAGCGCGCCTTCCAGCACGCCGCGCTCCACGATTCGCTGACCAAGCTGCCGAACCGCGCCTATTTCGGCGAGCTCGTCCGCGAGCTGATCGCCGAGGCGAAAAAGGGCGAAAACCCGAAATCGTACATTCTGTTTCTCGATCTCGTCCGGTTCAAGACGATCAACGACAGCCTCGGCCACACGATCGGCGACAAGGTTTTGATGGTCGTCTCGAAACGCTTTTCGCGGATGCTGCGCGCGACCGACCGCGTCGCGCGGCTCGGCGGCGACGAGTTCGCGATCATCCTGCGCGGTCTCTCGTCGGACGACAAGGCCGAAAAGGTCGCGTGGAAGATCCACCAGAAGATCGCCCAGCCGTTCTCGCTCAGCAAGAACCGCATCTACACCGGCGTCAACATCGGCATCGCGCCGCTCGCGGCCGATTATGAAACGCCCGAGGAAATCCTCCGCGACGCCGACATCGCGATGCACGACGCGAAGGTCAAGGGCAGCGGCGTCGCCTTTTTCAACCGCGAGCTCCGCGAAAAATTCATCGCGCAGGCGACGCTCGAAGCCGAGCTGCCGTTCGCGATCGAACGCCGTGAGCTCTCGATGCACTACCAGCCGCTCGTCTCTTTGCGCGACGGCTCGCTCGTCGGCTTCGAGGCGCTCCTGCGCTGGAATCATCACCGGCTCGGCTTTATCTCGCCGGCCGAGTTCATCCCGATCGCCGAAAACACCGGCCAGATCATCCCGATCACCAAATGGATTCTCGGCGAGACCTGCCAGCAGCTCGAAAAATGGCAGAAATTCGCCGCGCACCCGGACGGCCTCGTCGTCAGCGTCAATATTTCGGGCAAGCATCTCTCGACCTTCGGCCTCGTCGAGGACGTCAAGAAAGCCCTCAAGAAATCGGGGCTCCCGCCGTCGGCGCTCAAGCTCGAGATCACCGAGAGCGCGGCGATGGAGAACGCCGTCCAGACGATCCAGATCCTGACGAGCCTCAAAGAGCTCGGCGTCCAGCTCTCAATCGACGATTTCGGAACCGGCTACTCGTCGCTTTCGTATCTGCACCGGCTGCCGTTCGACACCTTGAAGATCGACCGCTCGTTCGTCAATTCGGTCGGCGAAAACGGCGAGGATTCCGAGATCCTGCAGACGATCATCTCGCTCGCCAAAAACCTCCGGATGGGCGTCATCGCCGAGGGCATCGAGACCGAAAGCCAGCTCGGCATCCTCAAAAATCTCGGCTGCGACTACGGTCAGGGCTACCTGATGTCGCGCCCGCTGCCGAAAGACCCGATGGAAGAGCTGCTCCACAAAAAAACCTACTGGCTGCCCGCGCCGCCCGAAGACGAGAACAACGACGGCCGCGAATCGCGCCGCCGCGACAAAACCGCCGCCCTCGTCTGAGCAAACGCATTGATCGGGTTTTCGAGCGCGACCTAAAGCCTTTTAGCACGAAAGAAATTTAGTGTTTTTTCGCAGAGTTGTTCGGCACGGTAATTGACCGGGTTGGCGACTCGTTTGTGAATCGTGTTTTCGATTGAATCCGAACCGTCACTCCGGCGAACATCTGTTTTGATCCGCCAAAAACACCAAAAACACTAAATTTCTTTCGTGTTTTTTTTTGTGTTTTTAGTGTTTTTAGCGGATCAAAAACAACCGATCGCCATTCGGTATTTTCATTTACCGGCAAATTTTCGCGGCGTTTCGTCTTACAAATTATTAATCCAAATGGCGCGTGAAAAATCCGCCCGCGCCCTTCGTTTTTTCCCGCGACCGCGATTGTAGTTTTCGCAACCGCGATTGCACACGCCGCAACCACAATTGCACACGCCGCAGACCGTTTTGCACACGCCGCAGACGAGTTTGCACAAGTCGCAACCGCGATTGCACAAGTCGCAACCGCAATTGCACACGCCGCAACCGCGATTGCACAAGTCGCAACCGCGATTGCACACGCCGCAGTCGCGATTGCACACGCCGCAGACGAGTTTGCACACGCCGCAGACCGCTTTGCACACGCCGCAAACGGCATTGCACACGCCGCAGACCGCTTTGCACACGCCGCAACCGCAATTGCACATGCCGCAATTCGGTTTGCACATTCCGTCTTCAGGTTTGCACATTTCCTCATTGAGTCTGCACATTCCGGGGTCGCCATTGCACATTGCGCGGTTGGGATTGCATATTTCGCAGTCGAGATCATTACTGTTAAAAAGAATTTGACGACAGCCCGCCCGTCGGTATTCACGTTGAAAATCAAGTCTGAAAACTCGTGACTGGAGCGCGGGCATCCTTGCCGGCCTGAGCGCGACAGCGCGAACAAGCTTTTCATTATCGAGCAGCGTCGAGGATTTGAAACGTTTCGACACCGCTGGTGCGGCGTGGCCGGCAAGGATGCCCGCGCTCCAGTCAGCAATTTTCCGGTTTTCCTTTAACCGTCAATCTTTTTAACAGTAATGAGTCGAGATTGCAGTTTTCGCGGTTCGGATCGCAGATTCCGCGTTCCTCGCTGCACACATCGCCGGAGCCCGTGACAAAGCGGGCGGCCGGGGAATTAATATCTGTTACGGTTTAGAGCAGATTTTAGTTAAATGTCCGGGAACTGCCCGATAGATTTGTAGTTCGGTCCCGCGGCTTCACACCGTTGAAGCGCTTCGGCCGGCTGTCAGCCCGCCGGAGTGATGTACAATCGGCTGTCAGCCGGTTGACAGGCGACAGCCTGTAAAACCGCTCCGCCCACGCGAACGCGCGTGGTTGGCTCCTGGTTCAATCTGTGCGGACGCTTTTCACCCGCGAGCGGGTGCGGCCGGCTGACAGCCCGCCGTACATCAATTATAAATCTGCTCTAATCCTGTTATCTCACCTGACGCGCTAATTGATTTTTCCGGGGTTCCGGCCGGGGGCCGCCGTTGGTTTATCAAAACCCGAAACCGGCGGCGGGTTTAATGGGACGTTGGAGATGCACGGATTTAGGGAATTTTCACGGATTTAATATTGATCCGCGTCGATCCGCCAAATCCGGGACGAAAGCATAGATGCCACCTATGCCTTTCTCCCGCGTAAAAACTTACGAAGCTTTTACAATGAAGTTGATAACACAGAAAAAAGCGAAAATAATATCATTTCCCGCCGTTCTGAAGCATTGACGGCGAATATCACCCCGGATAGTTAGAACTTCTGCAACACCGAAAGTTGTTACAGGCTCGCAACACAATAACTTTCAGCGCTGCGCTATCTTTTTAATAAAAATGGAGAAAACAAATCTATAATAACAAAAAAAGAATGTGGGCTTCCAAAAAATTGCCGCTTCGGGTGATTTGACCACTTTAATCGGCTACTTCCTCGACAACGCCCGAGAAAGACGCCTGAATGGCTCTTTTTCGTCGGCATTGCCCTAGTGTTGAATGTAAATTATTTTTCCTGACTTTTCAGGTTTTCTGATTCCTGAAACGGTCTTTATGATCCGCACAAATTATCAGTTCTCGTTCGGCGCACCCACATCAAACCAGCTTCTCTCCCAAATCGGGTTGGCAGAGTACATAATAGATTCCAGATCCCTTTTCGTCGGTTTTTCACTATCTTCGTTATCGACGTTGTATGTTAAACTACAGCGACCAATATAATAGGTGCTACTTTGAGTTTTTTGCATATCAAACGATTTCAATAAGTCCGGCTGCTCGATTATTTTGTTAAATGAAATCGGCTTTTTGGGAATGATCTGGATTGACTGGATCTTTCCAATGTATTCAGGCTTCGGAACCCAGGTCGACTTATATTCGACTCCGCATCGGCTGTAAATGTAAGTCCGCCTTGATCCTTCCCGTGAAAGATAAACGATGAACATCTTCCAATCCGAATCATAATCATATATACTCGCGTTTTTGATTACGGTCGGAACGATCGGCGGCCCGAAAATCCTTTCGATATCTTCACGCGTCGAAACGCCGAGCACAATGCCCTTGAGTTTTCCTTCCTTAAAAAAATGGAATCCTTCGATCTCGTTCGGAAACGGGTTGTCCGGATCGATTTCAGATGAAAGACGGGGACAGTTAAAACCTTGCGCATGAACGCCGATCGAAAGCCCGATAGAAAATAAAATAACGATCAAGATCTTTTGCATTTTAATCCTCCAAATGCTTTTTTGATTATCGTCAATGAAGTCACAGATCTACATCACGCTGGGACAACGTTATCGATGATCTTGTTTTAAGTAGTCAATAACAAACCGATGCAATTGCCGTCTCGACGAAGCTCGAAAAAGCGG
>JAFDVJ010000016.1:0-26813 GCA_018269075.1 Acidobacteriota bacterium | reverse complement strand
CCGCTTTTTCGAGCTTCGTCGAGAATGGATTACACAATCTATTTTAACGCAATTTGCCAGTTATCGAAGTTTTGTTTTTCTGCCCGCGAAAGACACGAAAAGACGCGAAAAATAGAAAAAACTTTTTGAAATTTCAAGATATTTTAGCGTCTTTTCGCGTCTTTCGCGGGCCATATTTTCTTAAAACCATTTACTGGCAACATGGGTTAATTTACACAGTAATTATTCCCTGAAATTTGCGACCCTCCGTTCCACTAGCTTAAGCTAGTGGCAATTGATCAAAGCATTACTTTTGGTTCACTATCCTCTATTTGACCTAGATATTTAAATATCAATAACAATATATTCTTTTTGCACAGTTTTAGAAAAACCATGATTTTCTATAATCCATCCCCCTCTCTTAATTTTTGTAATTTTATTAAGAAGTTCCTTAAAAGTTATGTTTGAAAAATCCATCTCAACATCGATTTTCCTGCCATATTGGCTTTCCAAAATACTAACTAACCCAGTTCGTTTCCCGCTAAAATAAAAATTATTTTCATTTACAAACTTATTTATTTCGGGCAATTCTTTAATTTTTGTTGTTATTTGCCAAATAGTGTCGCCTTTCTCAAATTTGAAGCTATTGATATTTGTTTCTAAAAGTTTTTTCAATCTTAGATCCCTGCCCTTCTTAGGAAATATGTTCACGACATCCTCTTTTATCTCCCAATCGTAATATTTCATTTGCTGAACAATCGTATCAAACACTTCTTTCAATCGTTTGTTCTCAGCAATAACGGTTATTAGATGATTTCGTGCTAAAAAGACATTTTCCGCCGTGATTTTAGCCCTTAAACCATCTTTTGACTTTAACTCTGTCGTTTCTGTCCTGGATAGATTGGTATCAAAAGCGTAGTCAGAATGACCCATATCTGAATTGGAACCTTCAAAGCCAATGAGAATATCATAGTTTTTCATCAAGTATTTAAAGACTTCACCCAAAGGCTTTTTCTCCATCTTGATCGTTATTTTTTTATCTACCAAATTGATCTCTTCCGGTTGTCCCAAGGTTATATTCGGGAGAATAAGAAAAATAACGCAAAAAATTAATAATTTCCTCGTGTCTCTTAAATTTATCTTCATATTTTTCTCAGAAGGTACACTCTAAAAAATGCCCATAAAGCAGATTCAGCGGATCGGCGTATCTGTTTTTTTAATCATTTCGAAATAACGACGCGTTCGCCGCCAACTCCGAAAACATAGAACATATTTTTAGATAACTGAATTTTCCATTCATCTTTTTTTTCAGTTAAAACATTTGAATTGTAAGTGTTTAATAATGGGGTATGTAAACTAAAACCACAGGATCCGCCAAGGACTCCGAAATCATTCCAAACAAAATAACCCGATATTTTTTCATACCGCAATAATTCTAAGAAAATGGAAAATTGATGCTTAACCAACAATAGAGTAACATCAGCTCTTCAGCACGGAAAAAGGCAGATCAGGGACTACGACCCCGCGGACTCGAACTTTAAAGTTAAACAGACTCAAAAGGAAAATACGAACATTTGCCCGCGAATCGCGCAAATCACGCGGATTCATCGAATTTTTATCGAAACATCTCGCCGCTCCGTCCGATCGGCGTGATCCGCGGGCAAAAACTTTTCCTTTCATTACTGGCAACTCGGGTTAATTAGTTATAATCTGTAGTCAAATCCATTCTTGAGGTGAAACTAAAAAAAATGATCTACAGAATGTCGCTGGCATTGCTAATTCTTATGTCTTTTTCCATCAATTTTCCCGCGCAAACGAAACTGAATTATCCGGTCGCCAAAAAGGTCGACCAGACCGACGATTATCACGGCGTCAAGGTCGCCGATCCGTACCGCTGGCTCGAAGACGTCGATTCGGCCGATACGAAGGCGTGGGTCGAGGCCGAGAACAAGGTCACGTTCGATTATCTCGCGACGATCCCGCAGCGCGAACAGATCAAGAAACGGCTGACCGAGCTCTGGAACTACGAGAAATACACCGCCCCGTTCAAGGCCGGAAAGCATTATTACTATTACAAGAACGACGGGCTTCAGAACCAGTCCGTATTGTATATCGCCGATTCGGTCACCGATTCGGGCCGCGTCTTTCTCGATCCGAACAAGCTGTCGGCCGACGGCACGGCCGCGCTCGCCGGGATCTCGTTCACCGACGACGGCAAGCTGATGGCCTACGGCGTCGCGCTCGCCGGTTCGGACCGCAGCGAATGGCGGATTAAGGACGTCGAAACGGGCACCGATCTTTCGGACGTGCTGCCGCCGAACCGGCAGGGCGGCGTTTCGTGGCTCAAGGACGGCTCGGGCTTTTTCTACAGCCGTTTTCCGCAGACCGAAAAGGGCAAGGAGTTAAAGGAGACGACCTTCGGCCAGCGGTTTTATTTTCATAAGCTCGGGACGCCGCCGGATCAGGACGATCTCGTCTACGAACGGCCCGACAACAAGGAATACTTCATCGGCGGCGGCGTTTCCGAAGACGGCAACTGGCTGCTGATTCAGGTCGGCAAGGGCACGGGCCCGCAGAATATGGTTTATTACAAAAACCTGACGATGGAGAAATCGCCGATCCTGCCGCTCGTCGACAAGCTCGAAAACGATTATTCGTTCATCGGCAACGACGGCTCGACCTTTTATTTCCGGACCGACAAGGACGCGCCGCGCGCCCGCGTCGTCAAGGTCGACGTGCTGCAGAAAGAGCCGAAATGGGAAACGGTCGTCCCCGAATCGGCCGAAACGCTCCAGAGCGTCGATTTCATCAACGACCAGTTCGTCCTCAATTATCTCAAGGACGCCTACACGCAGATCAGGATCGTCGACCGCGGCGGCAAGTTCGTCCGCGACGTCAAGCTGCCCGGCATCGGGACGGCCGGCGGCTTCGGCGGCAAGCGCTTCGACACCGAGACCTTTTACAGCTATTCGACCTACAACACGCCGCCGACGATCTACCGCTACGATATGAAGACCGGCAAGTCGGAGATCTTCCGGCAGGCGAAGGTCGCCTTCAATTCCGGGGATTACGAGGTCAAACAGGTCAAATACCCGAGCAAGGACGGCACGATCGTCCCGATGTTCATCGTCCATAAAAAAGGCCTCAAGCTCGACGGCAGCAATCCGACGCTGCTTTACGGCTACGGCGGCTTCAACATCTCGCAGACGCCGGGCTTTTCGGTCTCGCGGCTCGTCTGGCTCGAAATGGGCGGCGTGCTGGCGGTCGCCAACCTGCGCGGCGGCGCCGAATACGGCGAAGCGTGGCACGAGGCCGGCACCAAGCTCAAAAAGCAGAACGTCTTCGACGACTTCATCGCGGCCGGCGAATGGCTCGTCAAAAACAAATACACGAACCCGAAAAAACTCGCCATTCAGGGCGGCTCGAACGGCGGCCTGCTCGTCGGCGCGGTTTTGAACCAGCGGCCCGATCTTTTCGGCGCGGCGCTCCCGGCGGTCGGCGTGATGGATATGCTCCGGTTCACGAAATTCACGATCGGCTGGGCGTGGACGTCGGATTACGGCTCGCCCGACAACAAAGCGGAATTCGAGGCGATCTACAAATACTCGCCGCTCCACAACATCAAACCGGGCACGAAATACCCGGCGACGCTGATCACGACCGCCGACCACGACGACCGCGTCTTTCCAGCGCACAGCTTCAAATACGCCGCGACCTTACAGGCCGCGCAGGCCGGCGACGCGCCCGTCCTGATCCGCATCGAAACCAAAGCCGGCCACGGCGCCGGCAAACCGACCTCGAAGCAGATCGAGGAAATCTCCGACATCTACGGCTTTCTGATGAAGAACCTCGGGATGTAATTGAGAAGAGGAGAAGAGGAGAAGAGGAGATTTTATTTCGTTGGCGATCTTGAATGTCATAAAACCGCATTCAAGATAATGAACGAATTATTAATCTCCCCTTCTCCTCTTCTCCCCTCTCCTCTTCTCCTCTTCTCCCCTTTCGAATATTTTCCGAAAAATTTCTTGACACAAAACGGGCTTCTCGGTGACAATAGGGCGATAAAGTTTGCTTATTGCCCGAAATTTTCGACTTATGAAGTTCGGACTCCCGTTTCTCAAGACTCCTTTGTTCTTCTTTGACCTGACGGTTCCCGCCGCCGTCCGGCGCTCGGGGTGTGAAACCCGGAAGACGAAAAATCGAGATTTACGAAACGCGAAGAACCGTTCCCGGGTCGGAGACGGCGGCGCGGTCGTCCGCCGCGCCGGCCTTCCGCAGTCGACGACGTTCGCGAGTCCCCGAACCGCGTCGTTTCGTTACGATGACCGCCGCACATCACCGGCAGGAGAATTTTTTATGATGCTCAGAACCCTTAACCACGAAGAACAAACCGCACTTTTGAAAAACAACACCGAATACGAGCTGATTCGTTTTATGTCCGACTGGGGACATCTTTCCGGCCGCCGCGACACGACGGCGCTCGAACTGATGCTGCCCGACGATCTGGTCGTCACGACCGCCGAGGGCGCGGTCTTCGATAAAGAACGGTATCTCGACAATTTCCGGACGATCGCCGAGGATTTCACGATCGTCAACTACGACCAGCAGGCGCAGCTGTTCGGCGCGGCGGCGGTCGTCCGCGCGCGCTATCTGCTGACCGCCGGCGGCCGCGAAAGCCGTTTGTGCTACACGGCGACCTTCGTCAGACGGTTCGAACGATGGGAGATCGTCGCGCTCCACAGCAGCCCCGTCGCCAACGCCTGATAATTTTCAACGGCGCCCGAAAATAAATCTGCAAGTTTTCGAACGCTAACAACATTACCGGTAAGGACGCTGAAAATTTATGACCCCGAATGAACCCGAAAAAGGCGGCCAAACCGCCGCCGAACCCGTCCAGTATCTCGAATCGGACGCCGGCCGCGAGCCCGCCGAAGGCACGGCGCTCTGTCTGTCGGGCGGCGGCTACCGCGCGATGCTCTTTCACACGGGCGCGCTCTGGCGGCTCAACGAGCTCGGCTGTCTGCCCCGCCTGAACCGCGTTTCGAGCGTTTCCGGCGGCTCGATCACGGCCGGCCTGCTCGCGCTCAAATGGAACGCGCTCGACTTTCAAAACGGGACGGCCGCGAATTTCGCCGACGAGATCGTCGCCCCGATCAGACGGCTCGCCGCGCGGACGATCGACGTCTCGTCGGTGCTGACCGGCACGCTCTGGTTCGGAACGATCGGCGACAAGATCGCCCAGTCGTACCGCGATCATCTCTACGGCGACGCCACTTTGCAGGACATCGTCGACGAGGTGCCGGGCGTTTCGCCGCGCTTCGTGATCAACGCGACGAACGTCCAGTCGGGCGCGCTCTGGCGCTTTATGAAGCCGTATATGCGCGATTACCGCGTCGGCGAGGTCAAAAACCCGACCATCGATCTGGCCGTCGCGGTCGCCGCCTCGTCGGCCTTTCCGCCGGTGCTGTCGCCGGTCGAGCTCGATCTCGACCCGCAAGATTTCACGCCCGGCAGCGGCCTCGATCTCGAAGGCGACGAATTCCGGACGCAGATCGTCCTGACCGACGGCGGCGTCTACGACAATCTCGGCCTCGAGACCGCGTGGAAGCGTTACAAAACGATCCTTATCTCGGACGCCGGCGGCGGTTTCGCGGCCGACGCCGACCCGCACCGCGACTGGGTGCGCCATTCGGTCCGCGTGCTGCTGACGATCGACAATCAGGTCCGGAGCCTCCGGAAACGGCAGGCCGTCCAGGCCTTTATCGACAAGGTCCGGCAAGGAACTTACTGGACGATCGCCGCCGACGCGGCCGCGGATTACAAAATCGGCACGCCGCTCGCCTGCCCGTTCGAACGCACGGACGAGCTCGCGCGGATCGACACCCGGCTCAAAAAACTCGACGCCGCGACGCAGGAACGCCTCATCAACTGGGGCTACGCCGTCGCCGACCTCGGGATCCGCCAATACGTCGATCCGGCCGCCGCGCCGCCGAACGCGTTTCCCTACCCGGAAACCAAAGTTTGAGTGGCGAGTGGCGAGTGGAGAGTGGAGAGTTAAAAGAAATTCCCCGAACTCTCCACTCGCCACTCTCCACTCGCCACTAACAAAAGGAGAACCCCGATGATCCGAAAAAATTCTTATGACGAACCGCTTTACCGGCCGCTGAAGGTTTACGCCTTCGATCCGTCGCGCGGGCGGACGCTCGGCAACCATATGACGGTCGACGTGCCGTACGAAAAGCTCCGCGGCGGGCTCGCCGGCAAGTATCTCGAAGTGATCGACTACGACGCGGCCAACGCCTGCTATTACGAGCCGCTCGACCCCGATCACCCGTCGGTGCTGATGCAGGGCGGCCTCGAACCGAGCGAATCCGACCCGCGCTTTCACCAGCAGATGGTCTACGCCGTCGCGAGCCGGACGATCAGCGTCTTCGAATTCGCGCTCGGCCGGAAGATCAAATGGGCCTTCAACCGCGACCGCCCGCAAAACAAAAAGCGCCCGCTGCGGCTCTACCCGCACGCGATGCAGGCCGCCAACGCCTTTTACAGCCGCGATCTCGAAGCGCTCGTCTTCGGCTATTTTCCGGCCTCCGACAGCGATCCGGTCTCCAACCTGCCGGGCCAGACGATCTTCACCTGTCTCTCGCACGACATCATCGCGCACGAGACGACGCACGCCCTGATCGACGGCCAGCGAAAGTTTTTTATGGAGGCGACGAGCCCCGACACGCTCGCCTTTCACGAGGCCTTCGCCGACATCGTCGCGCTCTTTCAGCATTTCAGCTTCAAGGAAGTGCTGCTCGACGTGATCAGAAAAACCGGCGGCCTGATCTACCGGCCGGAGATTGCGCCGGGCATCGAGGTCGCCGCCGGCGAGGAATCGATCGCCGCCGAGCTGAACACGGCCAACCCGCTCGTCCAGCTCGCCAAACAGTTCGGCGAGGCGATGGGCCAGCGGGCCGCGCTGCGCTCGGCGCTCGGCACGAAACCGAATTCGCGCGACATCGAAAACCTGTTCGAGCCGCACGACCGCGGCGCGATTCTCGTCGCCGCCGTCTTCGACGCGTTCTTCACGATCTATGTGAACCGCGTCCGCGACCTGCTGCGGATCGCCGGGAACGGCGCGAAAATCTCGCCCGGAACCGAGCTTCACCCGGATCTCGCCGAGCGGCTCGCCGCCGAGGCGAGCAAGACGGCCGAGCATTTTCTCAACATCTCGATCCGCGCGCTCGATTACTGCCCGCCGGTCGACATCCGTTTCGGCGATTTTCTGCGGGCGATGATCACCGCCGACTTCGATCTCGTTGCCGACGACCCGCTCGGCTACCGCGCCGCGCTGATCGACGCGTTCCGGCTGCGCGGGATCCGGCCCGACGACGTCTTCTCCTACGCCGAGGAATCGCTCCGCTGGTGCCCGCCGGAAGATCTCAACAACCGGAAGCTCCGCTGCGAGGGGCTCCAGTTCGATCTGTTCCGCGAGATCACCTCCAAACAGAAGACCGCCAACGCGCGGACGCTTCATAAATTCGCCGTCGATCACCGGTCGGAGCTCGGTTTCGACGATCAGACCAAAATCAGCGTCCACTCGTTTCACCCGATCCACCGGGTCGGCCCGAACGGCCGGCTGAAGATGGAAGCGGTCGCCGAGCTGATCCAGAAAAAGGACGTCGCGATCGACCCGGCCGACCCGAGCCTCGGGAAGATGACATACTACGGCGGCGTCACGCTGGTCATCGACCTCGCGCCCGAGAAGGAAGGCGAGATCCGCTACGCGATCCACAAAAATCTCGGCGCGGACGACGCCGGCAACGAACGGCTGCGCCTGCAGCGCGGATTCTTCAGAGATTCGGCCGCGCGCTACAGCCTGAACGTCTACGCCGACAAGGTCGACGTCAATCTCCCGACCAAATCCGCCGCCGGCGGCAGCGGCTTAAGTTTCGCAATGGTGCACAGAGGCTATTAGGGATTGCGGATTTCGGATTGCGGATTTCGGATTTTATCGAATCGGGACAGCTTTCTTTTCAACAAGCGGCCCTCAATCGACAAAAAATATTCAGTCATCATGCAGACTGCCGAAACAAGCAATCCGAAATCCGAAATCCGAAATCCGAAATCAATATGAAAGACCCGATTAGAATTCGTATGTACCGCGTCGGTTTCGGCGACTGTTTTCTGCTCTCGCTGCCGGTCGGCAAGGGAACGGACGGCGAGTACCGGCATTTCGTCATCGACTGCGGCGTTCACGGCAAAGGCAATATCGGCACGATCGAGCGCGTCGTCGAGAACATCTTCGAGGTGACCGGCGGACGGCTTGCCGCCGTCATCGCGACGCATTCGCACCAGGACCATATCTCCGGCTTCAGCAAGCGTTTCTCGGATTTCGAGATCGGCGAGGTCTGGCTGCCGTGGTGCGAGAACCCGCAGGACGAGCTCGCCCTGAAATGGAGCAAAAAGCAGGCCGAGCTGGCCGCCGCGCTCGAACGGCATTTCGCCGCGCAGGCCTTTGCGGGCCGCGCCGAAGCGACGACGAAAACCCGCGAAAAAGCGCTCGCGGCGCTCGTCAATCTCAATTCGGGCGAAACGGCGCTCGGGCTGCTGACCGCGCTTCGCGGCGGCGCTCCGGCGGCGGCCGCGGCGGCCGGCCTCACGTCGAACAAAAAGGCGCTCGAGCTTTTGCGCGGCGGCTTTCACGTCGGCGCGAAGGTCGGTTATTTCGAGGGCGGCCAGACGCTCGCGGACGCGGCCGGCGTGACCGGTCTCGAAGTCCGCGTGCTGAGCCCGCCGCGCGACGAGAAATTTCTCGCGCGGATGGACCCGCCAAAGGACCAGCGCTATCTCCGGCTCGACGCCGCCGGTGCGGTCGTCGCCGACAACGCGCTCGAACCGTTCCCGAAAAAATGGAAAATGGTGTTCGACGCCCAAAACCCGCCGCCGCTGACCGTCGACGAGGAAAAGCGGCTCGGCGATTTTCTCAACGACGACGGGCTCGACAACCTCGCCTTCGCGCTCGATGCGGCGAAGAACAACACGAGCCTCGTGACCCTGTTCATCTATCGCGGCCACCATCTGCTGTTTCCCGGCGACGCGCAGTACGGCAACTGGCAGTTCTGGATCGACACGGTCGGCGCCGACATCCTGCCGCAAATCGACTTTCTGAAGGTCGCGCATCACGGCAGCCACAACGCGATGCCGAAGGCCGCGCTCGAAAATATGGCGACCGGCAAATTCGCCGCGATGGTCTCGACGCAGAGCGAGCCGTGGGACTCGATCCCGCGCGTCCCGCTGATGGAGCGGCTCAGCGAGCAGACCGCCGACAAAGTCGTCCGCAGCGACTGGCTCAAGCTCCCCGGCGCGCCCGACCCGCTCCCCGAAACCGCGCCGCCCGAACCGGCCGCGCTCCCCGCCGGCTTCACGCAGGGCGAACTCTGGTACGATTACGAGATCGAAATCCTGTAGAGTGGAGAGTGGAGAGTGGAGAGTGGAGAGTTAAGAGTCGAGAGTCGAGAGTCGAGAGTCGAGAGTCAGGGAAACTAAATCCCCGAACTCTCCACTCTCCACTCTCCACTCTCCACTAAAAACTCCACTCTCCACTCTCCACTCAAACTCAAAAGTCGTCAAAGGTCGCTTCGAATCTTTTTCCTTCGGTGTTGAGAAATTTCACGGCGTCGGCGATCAGGCGGTCGCGGTCGGCGCGCGGCGCGGCGATGCCGAAGCGCGGCGCGTCGTTGACCCGCGCGAGCGCCGCCGCGTAGACGTCGCAGACGCGGATTTCGAGATCGGCGCCCGCCAGAACGGCCGGCGCGTCGAACCAGATCTGGCTCGAGTTGTAAGACCCGGCGACGAGCATCGCATATGGGTTATCCGGTTTCAAATCGTAACGGCCGTCGACGCGCGGCGACGGCGTCAGTTTGCCGATGACCGTCCGGTCGGCGAGCCCCGCGAGGACGAGCGCCCGAAATTCGCGGACGTTGAGGAGCGGCGAACCGATCAGCCGGCCGCGAAAATAGCTCTCGCGGTCGTTCGGATCGACGAGCGGCAGCCATCTCGATCCCGGCGTCGCGAACAGACGGCCGGCGAGCGCGCGCATCCGCGGATTATCCGGATAACGCCAGAGCGGCCGGAAAACGCCCGCCGGCTCGCGGTAAAAGACCGACCATTCTTCCTTCACCAGCGGCCGCAGCGCCTCGCCCCATTCCGCATATTCGTCGAAAGCCGCCGCGTCGCCGGCTTCGATCCGCTTGACGTAGAGATTGACGAGCGCTCCGCGAAGCTGCACCGCGTAATTGTTCGGATCGTCGGTGATGCCGGCGAGTCGTTTTTTGATCTCGGCCTGCAGCGCCGCGACGTCCGGGGCGTGCGCCCGGCCTTCCCAGGCGAGCAGCGCGAGACCGAGATCGGCCGCCGCGAGCAGGTTGCGGTGCGGCCATTTTTCGTCGGGCCGGGCGGCGAGCTCGCGCATCCGCCGGAGCAGCAGTTCGGCGACCGGCGGCGATTTTTTGCCGCTCAGTTCCGCGCCCTGCAAAACGATCCCGCGCGCCGCCCGTTCGGCCGGGACCGGCGCCTGCGTGAACGCCCAGTCGGGCGCGACGTTCCATTTTCCCTGCGGCGCGACGATGTTCGCGGCGGCCTGCAGCCATTCCTCGACCGACGCGGCATCGTCCGCGAGCGCGCCGTACCAGCGCTCGGCGGGCGTTTTGCCGGCGAATTTCGCGTAATAGGCGCGGATCTGCGCGGCGAGCGCGCGGCGTTTTTCCGGAGTCGAAGTGTCGGTCGGGACGGGCGGCGTGCCGAAGACGTCGGTCTTGAGAATCAGCGTCAGCGCGATGTAAGCCCCGTCGGCGACCGGGATCAGATGACGCCCGCGGAAAAAATCGCGGTGAAAGCTGACCGAGCGCGTCAGCCGTTCGTCCGTTTCGAGCGTTTTTAAGAGCGCTTCGACCGCCGGCTCGCCCTCGCGGACGAGCGCCGCGACGATCGGATCATCGCCGAGCGAAACGCCGCCGGGCTGGCCCCACTGATGCGCGTCGATCTCGTCGAGCCGGTCGACGAGCGCCGCGATCCGCTTCGTCCGGTCTTTGATCTTCGAGATTTCGTCGAGGTCGGCCCGGTTCCCCTTCCGGTCGAGCCGGCGCTGCTCGTCGGCGATCAGACTGTCGAGCGGCCGCAGGAAATCGAGATAGCGCCGGTTTTGATCGGCCGGCCCGTCGGCGAGCTTGAAGCCGCGCGCGGCCGCTTCCGTTTCGACCTTGCCGCCGATTTCGCGGAGCTCGAGCGCGTAGCGCAGCGAATCGGCGTCGTCGCCCGCCAGATGCGCGTTAACGGCGGCGTCAAAGAGCGCCCACGTCCAATGGCCCGCCAAATAAAGAAACGGGTCGGGGTGCTTTTTCTTTTCGTCGGCGGAAATCTGGAGCCCGGTCGCGTAGGCCGTCCAGACCTCGGCGGCGAGCTTCGTCTCGCCCAGTTTTTCGAGCATCACGGCCCTCAGCGGGAACAATCCCTCGGGCGCGGCCGAGAGCATATAGGGCGTCGCGCTGTCGAACCGGTAAAACGGAAAATCCGGGTTCGCCTTTTTCTGATCGGCGCGCATCTTTTCGTCCTTCTCGAGCGCGGCGCGGATATCGGCCGTGAGATCGGCTTTTTCGCCGACCGAGAGGAGCGGAAACCGGACGCCGTTCCAGCCGATCCCGAAGCGCGGGCCTTTCGGGTCGGCGGCCGGCAGCAGCCAGCCGTGAATCTTAAAGTTGGACGAGCCGCCCCAGACGCTGTTCGATTTGATCTCGAGCTCGCGGTATTCGAGCCCGCGCGGGTCGGGCAGACCGAGCTCGAAGAGCCGCGCGCCGGCGTTCGAAAACTCCGGCGGCAGCTCGTCCGGCCCGCCGGTCATCGCGACCGGCGCCGAAGCGATCAGCGCGGAGACCGAGGTAAAGATCAGAAACAGACCGGGCAGCGAGATCAAAACGTTCAATTTCATAGGCGTGTCGATTTTTCGGGGTGATTCGATTAGTAACGGGTTCCGTTTTCCGGTCGAATTGATATTTTTCGACGCCGAAGCGCGGCCGCCGGAATACGGGTTTCGTAACTTTGGTTGCCGCCGCGACCTTCAGGGTTGCTTCGCGCGCCGTCAACTCGATTCCCTCAACCCGTCCCGCATCCTAATGTTCAGTTCCCGCCCCGAACAAATCCGAAATCCGAAATCCGAAATCCGAAATCGTCAAATGTGATCGCGCAGCTCGTCCTTGAGCGCGCGGAGCGAGAGCGTCATATCGCGGATGAAGAAGGAGAGCGAGAGGACGAGCGAGAGCAGGCTGAGCACGAAGAGCGCGATCACGAGTCCGTGCAGATTGATGTTGAAGAGATAGATTCCGAAGAGCGCGGTGATCAGGAGGCTCACGAAAAAGAGGCTCGCGAGCGCGAGGCTGATCGCCAGCAGTTGGATCCGGAGCCGGTAGTAAAGAATCCGGATCTGCGACGAGAGATGTTCGTTTTCCTCGGCCGAGACGGTTTTCGACTGCTTGGCGAGCTGCCGCGTGCGGTCGGTCGTGTGCGCGAACCGGTTGGTCATCGCGAGCACCAGCAGCCCGATGCCGGAAATCATCGCGACCGGCGAGATCGCGGTCTGCAAGACCCTCGTGATTTCGGTGAGCTCGTTGACCTGCACGGGTTTATGATACCGCGCCGGGCGGTTTTGATAAAGCCGCCGAAATAGTGTAAAAAGTTCTGAATCGCGTCTTCAGGCAGTTTTCGACGGCGCGAAACCGAATTTCGATTATTGGAGGAGATATGAATGGGCGTTATTACCCTGATGTACGCGATTCCGCCGGATAAGATGCGGCTGATCCGGCGCGATCACGAGCTGCTCGAACGGGTCTTCGGCAACGAGCCGGCCGGGCCGGAGTGGCAGTTCGACAGCTGGGATTTCGACAAGCACTGGGAAGAGGTCGCCGGCATTATGGCGGAATGCGGCCACCGCGGCGCTTCGCGGCGGATCAACCGCCAGAATTTCTGGGACGCCGACGCGCACGAGGTCTGGTCGGTGACGCCGGCCGCCGTCCGATCGATCGCCGCCGCGCTCGCGAAGGCCGATTACAAAAAGATCCGCGCCCGGGCCGAAGCCATTGAAATCACCGATTACTGGGGCCAGAAAATTCCCGTCGCCTATCTCGACGGCCTCGTCGATGAGATCCGCCGGGTCGCGGAATTCACCCGCCAGGCCGCCGAACGCGGCGATTTCCTGCTGTTCCTGAACGAATGATTTCGGATTTCGGATTTCGGATTTCGGATTTCGGATTTGTCTGAATTCGAATCTTTCGATTTCGACGATCGCTTCCGACTCGAAACCAATCCGAAATCCGAAATCCGAAATCCGAAATCATTTTGTTGGTAGTTTGACGGTGAAGACCGCGCCCTGGTCGCGGCCGGGGCTGTGGACTTCGACGGTGCCGCCGTGGAGCTCGGTCAGCTGGCGGACGATCGCGAGGCCGAGGCCGAGGCCGCCGCTTTTCCTGACGTCCTCGGCGTCCTGCCGGAAACGGTCGAAGACATAGGGCAGAAACTCGGGGCTGATGCCGGCGCCGTTGTCTTTGACGCTGATCTCGACGCGGTGGTCGGCCGATCTCAGCCCGACCTCGACGCGGCCGCCCTCGGGCGTGAACTTGACGGCGTTGGTCAACAGGTTCCAGAGGATCTGGCGGAGACGGTTCGGGTCGCCGTGGATGGTCTCAGCGGCGGCCTCTTCGGTCTCGTCGAATTCGAGCGCGATCGCCTTGCCGTCGGCGCTCGGCCGGACGGTCTCGATCGCCGACGCGACCAGCTCGCCGGCGTTGACGTCTTCGGTTTCGAGAACGAGCTTGCCCGAAACGATCCGCGCGACGTCGAGCAGGTCCTCGATCAGCCGGTTCTGCGTCTCGGCGTTCTTGATGATCGTGTCGACGGCCTTGCCGCGCATCGCGTCGTCGGACTTCGGCGATTTGAGGATCCGCGCCCAGCCGAGAATCGCGTTGAGCGGCGTCCGCATCTCGTGCGAGACGGTCGCCATAAACTCGTCGCGCAGCCGGTTGGCGATCTCCGCCTCGCGGCGCGCCTTCCGCTCGTTGAGCTCGGCCCGGACGCGGTCCGAGATGTTGTAGTGCGAGACGACCACGCCGCCGTTCGAGCCCTGCAGGGCGTTGACCTGCATCAGAAACCAGCGCTCCTCGGTCGGCGAATGACACGGGTATTCGACCGTGAAATGCTGTTTCTCGCCGGCGAGAATCGATCGCAGATTCTCGCCGACCGCCCGCAGCCGCTCGTCGCCGGCCGCCTGCTCGCAGACCCGCAGGTAATTCTGGCCGATGCCGGTGGTCGCGAGCTGCTCGACGGCGGCGTTCGCCTCGGCAAAGCTCTCCCACGCGTTGTTGACGAGGACGATCCGGCCGTCGCGGTCGAGAACAGCGATATGGGCCGAGAGCGAGTCGATCACCGAGCGGTTGAAAAGCTCGCTCGCGCGGAGCTCCTCGTTGACCTGCTGGAGCTCGTCCGTCCGCTCGGCGACCCGTTTTTCGAGATCGCGGTTGACGGTCACGAGATCCGATTCGGCGCTCCGGCGCTTGCGGATCTCGAAGAGGACGACGAAATTGGCGACGGCGAGCGCGGCGATGCCGGCGAGACTGCTGACGAGCATCATCCAGAAGTTGTTGTCGAGTGTCGTTTGGAGCGCGTCCTCGCGAAACTTCAGCAGCCGCAGCTCCTCGTTCTTCATCCGCCCGACGATCTGGCGGATATTGTCCATCGTCCGGTCGCCGTCGCCCTTCGTGACCTCGGCGACCGCGCCGAGCAGCCCGTCGGCGCGGCGTCTTTCGATGTAGATTTTGGTGATCCCGATCTTTTCGTCGATCTGTTTGGAGAGCTGCGCGAGGTTGTCGATCTGCACCGGATTGTCGATCGTCAGCGACTTCAGATCGACGAGCGATTTTTCCGCGTTTTGTTTACCGGCGTCGAAGGGTTCGAGAAAGCCGTCGTTTCCGGCGATCACATAGCCGCGCCCGCTGGTTTCGACGTCGTTGACGGCGATCAGCGTCTCGTCGAGCTTGAGCAGGACGTCTTGCGTGTGCTGCCGCCACCGGACGGCGTCCTTGAGCGAGCTCGTGTTCTGAAACGAGAAATACCCGATCGCGCCGAGCATCAAAAACGCGAGCAGCAGGATCAGAGGCAGTTTTTTTTCGAGGGCAATGGACATAATTTTTCGAGTGGAGAGTAGAGAGTGGAGAGTGGAGAGTCATCACTCCCAATTTTGAGTCGTTTAGCTTTGATACGGAAAACCAGCCGATCGTTCGCCGGGTTTTCCGCTCTTTACTCTCCACTCTCCACTCTCCACTCGCCACTTGTCGGTTTTTACTGGAAATATCAGCCGGTTTAATGTTACTTTAGCAATGCCGCGCCCGACGAAGCAACTACGTCGCTTTATTTCATATGTTCAGTACAGACGCGAAGGAAACGCGAACGGACACGAAACTAACGCAGAAGATTCAAAGCCTGATCATCGGAAGACTGCTCGTGGTCTTTCTGATCCTGGTGGCGAGCTGGGTCTGGAACAGCGGCCGGCTGAAATTGTCGTTCGAAGACTTTCCGCGCGGCCTGTTCTTCGTTTTTCTGATCTGCGTCGGCCTGACGATCGCCTATTTCTTCATCCTCCGGCTGACCGACAACTACAAGCTCCAGATCCGCGTCCAGTTTTTCTTCGATTCCCTGCTGATCACGTGGCTCGTCTGGCGAACGGGCGACCTGACGTCGCCGTACATCACGCTTTACATTTTGCTGATCAGCATCGCGAGCGCATTTCTCTCGGCGAAGGAGACGCTGCTCACGGCCGGCGTCTGCGTCGTCCTGTTTTCGGGGCTCTCGATCCTCGTCGCGACCGAAACGCTCAATTCCTACGGCGTCACGCCGGCCGCCGGCAAGATCGTCCAGATCATCGGCTTCAACACGGCGGCCTTTCTCGTCGTCGGACTGCTCGCCGCGCGGCTTTCGGAGCGCCACGCGTCGGGCGAGGAATTGAAAAAGACGGCGCGGACATTGGCGAGTCTCCGGCTGCTCCACGAACGGATCATCGAATCGATCCGGTCGGGGCTGATCACGACCGACCTCGACGGCACGATCTACACGTTCAACGCGTCGGCCGCCGAGATCACCGGCTATAAATCCGAAACGATGATCGGCAAATCGATCTACCAGCTTTTCGGCGACATCGAGCGGTCGATGGCGCTCGCGATCGAAACGAGCGAGATCGGCGACCAGCCGCCGCGCTTCGAATCGGATCTGATCACGCCCGAGGGCTTTGCGGTCCGCGTCGGCTACGGCATCTCGCCGCTCTTTAGCGAAACCGGCGAAACCACCGGGCTGATCATCACGTTTCAGGATCTGACCGAGATCCGTTCGATGGAGGAAAGCGTCCGCCGCAAGGACCGGCTCGCGGCGGTCGGCCGCGTCGCCGCCGGCCTCGCGCACGAGATCCGCAACCCGCTCGGCGCGATGCGCGGCGCGATCCAGGTGCTCGAATCGCAGACCAAACCGGGCACCGCGCAGGCGAGCCTGATGGAGATCATCCTCCGCGAATCGGACCGGCTCAACAAGATCATCTCGAATTTTCTGACCTACGCGCGCCCGCGCGTCAGCAATTTTTCGGAGATCGACGTCCGCGAAGCGATCGAGGACACGGTGATGCTGCTCAAACACAGCCCCGACGTCGGGGAAGACCATCAGCTCGAAACGCGGATGCCGTCGCAGCCGGTGATGATCTCGGCCGACCCGACGCAGCTCAAGCAGATCTTCTGGAATCTCGCCCGCAACGCGCTCTTCGCGATGCCGAACGGCGGGACGCTGAGCGTCGAGACGGAAAAGATCGCCTTCAACCGCGTCCGCATCACCTTCGCCGACACCGGCTGCGGGATGACGCCCGAGCAGGTCGAAAGGCTCTTCGAGCCGTTTGCCGAATCGACGACCGGCGGCACCGGCCTCGGTCTTTCGATCGTCTATCAGATCATCCGCGACCACAACGGCACGATCAACGTCCGGAGCCGCGAAAACGAGGGCACGACGATCACGATCGAGCTGCCGACCGAATTCGACAGCCAGACGCCCGCCGAAAACGACCACGGCCCGAGCGAATTCAAATCGTCGCGCCTCGAAAACTTCCTGCGCGTCAAGAATCAGTAGGCGGCCGGCGGGCGGCCGGCGGATTAAACACAATTTGTCCTTGAACAAACAGCCTTTTTTCTGTCAAAATAAAGAGGGCAGAAATTCGTTTTGCCGGCCAATCGAACAGCAATCCTGCGTTAGTTTCAAAAAAAACCGAATAATTCCAATGTCAAGTTTATTAATCGTTGACGACGAACAAAGCTACCGACAGCTATTAACCCTTGTTTTTGACGGCGACGGCCATCAGATCCGGACGGCGATCAACGGCCGCGAGGCGCTCGCGATGATCCAGTCGGAACCGGCCGACGTGATCGTCTCCGACGTCAAGATGCCGGATATGGACGGGATCGAGCTGCTCAACGCGGTCCGCGAACAGCAGCCCGACGTCGGCTTCGTGCTGATGACGGCGTTCGCGACCGTCGACACCGCGCGCGAGGCGTTCAAGCTCGGCGCGGACGATTTCATCCAGAAACCGTTCGACGTCGAGGAATTGAAGGCGATCGTCAAAAAGGCGCTCGAAAAACAGGAGCTGATCCGCGAGAATCAGGCCTTCAAAAAAGCCCAGCGCGAGCGCGGCTCGATCAAGAACATCATCGGCCATTCGGTCAAGATGCAGGCCGTTTATCAAATGATCGAGACGGTCGCCGAAGTCCAGTCGACGGTGCTCGTGACCGGCGAGAGCGGAACCGGTAAGGAACTCGTCGCGCGCGCGATCCACGATTTGAGCCCGCGCGCCGAGCGGCCGTTCATCTCGATCAACTGCGGCGCGTTCACCGAGACGCTGCTCGAATCCGAGCTGTTCGGCTACGTCAAGGGCTCGTTCACGGGCGCGAACACGAACCGCAAGGGATTGTTCGAGGCGGCCAACCGCGGGACGATATTTTTAGACGAAATCGGCGAGATGTCGCCGTCGATGCAGGTCAAGCTGCTCCGCGTCCTGCAGGAAAGAAAGGTCCGCCCGGTCGGCGCGCACGAGGAAATGCCGGTCGACGCGCGCGTGATCGCCGCGACCAACCGCGATTTGAAAAAAATGTCGGACGAGGGCACGTTTCGCGAGGACCTGTTCTACCGGATCTCGGTGATCCCGATCAACCTGCCGCCGCTCCGCGAGCGCAAGGAAGACATCTCGGAGCTCGTCACGCATTTCATCCGCAAATTCTGCGACCAGACCGGCCGCAAGGTTTCGATCTCGCCGAAGGCCGCGCATTTTCTCGAAAACTACGCCTGGCACGGCAACGTCCGCGAGCTCGAACACACGATCGAACGCGCGGTCGCGCTCGAACGCACCGACGAGATCCAGCCCGAACGCCTGCCCGAGCATATCACCAACTACAACCCGACGCGGATCCAGAACGAGTTCGATTTTCCCGACGAGGGCATCAATATGACGACGCATCTCGAAAACCTCGAAAAAACCTACGTCGTCGAGGCGCTCAAACGCACCGGCGGCAACCAGACGAAGGCCGCCGACCTGCTCCAGATGCCGGTCCGCTCGCTCCGTCACCTGCTCGACAAGCACAGCATCCGGACGCTTTCGGCGCAGATGCGGAGCTCGGTCGACTGATGGGGCGGCAAATGACATTTTTTGGCATTCGGCATTCCCAAAAACTGTTATTTCCGCTCTTTGGATGACTTGCTCCGGATCGAACGAATAATCGCGATCATCACTCAAAGCCCTGTAAACACGGGGCTTTTTCATTTCCCGACAACCTGTCTCCGGGTTTGGCACGCCTTTTGAATAAGTAACCGGCGTGTAGCCTGTTAAGGGTAAAAAGACTAAACAACAAAAAACTAGGAGATTGTAAACAAAACAAATGAAAAATCAAAAAGGTTTCTCGCTTATCGAACTTTTAATCGTCGTCGTTATCATCGGCATTATCGCCGCCATCGCCATTCCGAACCTGCTTGCCGCCCGCCGTTCTGCCAACGAAGGATCGGCCATCTCGTCGCTCCGCACCGTCCACGGTGCTGAAATGACCTATCAGGCCACGACCGGCGCGGGCAACTATGCCGGTTCGCTCTCGACCCTTTCGACGGCCGGTTTGGTTGACAGCGTCCTCGGCGGCGGAACCAAGAGCGGATACACGTTCGGCGGCGTCGCGACGGCGGCTTCGGGCGGTACCCCGGCGGTCTTCAGCTACTGGGGCAACCCGGTGACGGCTTCGGGCGTGACGCAGACCGGAACGCGCAACTTCGGTATCCAGACGGAAGGCGTTCTGAGATACGGATCGGCCGGTACGGCCTGGTCGTCGGCTGCCAACGTCGCTGCCGGTTCGCCGCTCAACAACTAATCCCGACTTAACCTGATTCGGAAAGAGAAGCATCCCCGATGCTTCTCTTTTTTTTTGACAATTCGAACGCTCGACCGGCAAATTGACATTTTTTGGCATCGACCGATTACCAAAATCTGTTATTTCGAGCCGCGCGGGCACCGAACGCCCGGCCCCGTAAAATCGGCGAAATCCCGTAAATTTCTCAATCTAAACCAATTGTTTCGACACTCCGGCGACAGCGGCTTCTGGCACGTGTTTTGTTCTGTTTTAATACGCCTATCAAAAGGTCAAAGACTAAAAAACAAAACCAAGGAGTACTGTAAACAATGAAAAATCAAAAAGGCTTTTCGCTGATCGAACTTTTAATCGTCGTCGTGATCATCGGCATCATCGCCGCGATCGCCATCCCGAACCTGCTTGCCGCCCGTCGTTCGGCCAACGAAGGATCGGCCATTTCATCGCTCCGGACCGTTCACGGCGCCGAAATGACCTATCAGGCGACGACCGGCGCGGGCAACTATGCCGGCGCGCTCGCGACCCTGTCGACGGCCGGATTGGTCGACAGCGTCCTCGGCGGCGGAACCAAGAGCGGATACAGCTTCGGCGGCGAAGCGACAGCCGCTTCGGGCGGCACCCCGGCGGTCTTCAGCTACTGGGGCAACCCGGTGACGACGTCGGGCGTGACGCAGACCGGAACGCGCAACTTCGGTATTCAGACGGAAGGCGTTTTGAGATACGGCACAGCCGGCACCAACTGGACTTCGGGCGCCAACGTCGCCGCCGGTTCGCCGCTTAACAACTAATTCCGATCCATCGGATGTTCGAAAGAGAGAGACATTCGATAATGTTTCTCTCTTTTTTCGGTTTCGATCTTTGATTTTTGTTCGTCGCCTGTCATTCGTGGTTGGTTGTTTTTGACGGTGAACGTTCAAAGTCTGACGCGCGAGGCCGCCGGACGAATCGAAGATCGAAATTCCACGGCATATACTATGAAACAGAACCAACACGGCTTTTCCCTCGTCGAACTCTTGATTGTCGTTTTAACGATCGCGATCATTGCCGTCATCGCGATTCCGAATATGCTCGCCGCGCGGCGCTCGGCGAACGAGGGCTCGGCCATCTCGTCGCTGCGAAGCCTGCACAGCGCGCAGTCGACCTACCAGACTTCGGTCGGCGCGGGCAACTATGCCGGCACCGACGGCGGTCCCGCCGATACGGCCGGACTCGCCGCGCTCGCTTCGGCCGGTCTGATCGATTCGGTGCTCGCCGCCGGGATGAAAAGCGGCTACAACTTCAGCGGCGCGATCACGCTCGCCGGCGCGGGCACGCCCGCGACCTTCTTTTTCACGGCCAATCCGGTCAGCACGTCCGGCATCACGCAATCCGGTACCCGGCGCTATTCGATCACCCAGATGGGCTTTATCGGCTACGACTACTACAACCTCGGCACCGCCTTCACCGCCGCCACTTCCGCCTCCGCGACCCCGCTCAGCAACTGATGTCGATTTCGGATTTCGGATTGCGGATTTCGGATTTGTCTTTTGGCGGCAATCCTGCCATTAAAAGACAAGAGTCCGTTTTCAAAAAATCGGCTGTCAACAGCAATCCGAAGTTTCCGCCATCGACCAATCCGAAATCCGAAATCCGAAATCCGCAATCCAAATGTTTCGTCCCCGGCAACCGCTTTTTTATTCTTTGACGGCCTTTTGGTCGGTGCTGCTGCTCGTCAATTTTCTGCCGGCGGTGCCGCAGCCGGGTTTGATCATCGGTTATCTGTGGAAGGTCGAGTTCGCGCTCGCGCTTTTTCTCGGCGCGCTTTCCGTACTCCTTGCGCGCCGGGATTTCGATCCGAAAATCTACTCGAAAAACGAGCTGCTTTTGATCATTCTGCCGCTTCTCGCCTTCGTCGCGTGGAGCGGCCTTTCGATTTTCTGGGCCGAATCGTGGCGCTTCGCCGCGCATCACACGCTGTTGTGGGCGTGTTACCTGATCTTTTACCTGCTCGTCCGGCAGACGCTCGGCAAGCCGAACGCGGTCGATCTGATGCTGACGTTGACGGGCACGACCGTCTTTATCCTGAGCGCGATCGGCGTCGCCGAGTATCTTTCGACGCCGCCCGAAAACGCCGGCGACATCTCGCTCCGCTACGGGAAATACGCCGAAGCGATCGTCGCGCTGCTGCCCGTCCTGATCGCGCTCGCGGCGGGAAAGAAAAGCCGCCGGCCGGCGCTTTTCCTGATCTTCGCGCTCGCCGGCTGGATCGGCGTCATCGCCTCGCTCGCGCGGACGCAGTTTCTCTCGGGCCACGCCGCGGCCGCGCTCTTTTTCGCGCTCGCCGTCCTTTTCGCGAGAAAAAAAATCCATTTCAAACGCGCCGCCCTGTTCGCCGCCGCGTTTCTGCTGATCACCGTCCTCTCGCAGATTTCCTTTAGCGGCAACCGGCAGGCGACGACGCTCAAGCGGTTTTCGGCCGACACCAACAACCAACTGAGCGTCAAGGTCCGCTTTCTCTTCTGGCGGATCGCCGTCCGGAGCTTTCGCGATCACCCGCTGACCGGCATCGGCGCCGACAACTTCACGCCCGCCTACCGGACGACGCGCGACCGCTACGTCGCGACGCACCGGCGCGACCCGAAACTGATCCATTACGAAGCGATCCTGCCCGAACGCGCGCACAACGAATACTTGCAGATTCTCGCCGAGCTCGGCGCGCCCGGCTTCTTTTTGTTCGCCGCTTTTTTGGCCGGCATTCTGTGGCTTTTCCTGCGGCGGCGCAAACGAAGCGTCTCGCTCGTCGCGCTCGCCGCGGCCGCCGGGATGACGGCGTTTCTCGTCAGCTCGGCCGTCAGCTCGTATTCGTTCCGCGTCCCGGCCAACGGCGTCTGCTTTTTCTTTCTGCTCGCGCTGTTCACCAAAGAATTTGGGATTTCGGATTTCGGATTGCGGATTTCGGATGATGAGGGTGCAGACAAGCATTCGCCGGCATTCTATCAAAACGCTGTGCGGCGGTATCTGCCGGCGGCGGCGGTCGTCGTGTGCGCGGCGATGCTCGTTTTTTCGGGCGTTCGAGGGGCGGCGCTCTATTACGTCTGGGAGGGCTCGTCGCAGATCGAGCTCGACGCGGCGCGGCCCGCTTATGAAAAAGCGCTCGCGCTCGACGGCGACGACGGCGGCGCGCATTTCGTCTTCGGCCAGCGGCTCTTCCTCAAGGGCGCGGCCGACGAAGCGGTCCCGCATCTGCGGAAAGCGATCGACCGCGGCGTCGCGACGACCGTCAGCTATTATTATCTCGCCGCCGCAGAGATCTACGGCGGCCGCGCGGCCGATGCCGAACAGACCTTTCTCGAAGGCCTGCGGCTCTACCCGCGCTCGGTCTTTCTGCGGACCGCCTACGCCGCGTTTTTGAAATCCGCGGGCCGCGCGGCCGACGCCGAAACCGAATATCAAAAGGCTTTCCGCATCAACCAGCACCAGGCGCGGAGCTGGTACGTCGCCGAGACCGAAGGGATGGAAAAGCTCTCGCTGCTCGCCGCCACCGACTGCCGCTACACCGAGACGATGGAGCTCAAACCGACCGCCGGAATCTACGCCCTGCTTGACTTTCAGCAGCTTTCCAATCCACAATTGTTCCGGGAAAAATTTTGAGCCGCTCCCGAAACTTCTTTCCGCAATCAACAAACAATGAGCACACAACCGGCGAATCCGGAAGCCGTTCTGCAATCGACTTTTTTCGGCCGCATACTGACCATCGCGCGCAACACGTTTCGCGAGGCGGTACGCGACCGCGTTTTGTATAATCTCGTGCTGTTCGTTCTGCTGATCACGGCGAGCGCGATCTTTCTCGGCGAGCTGACCGCCGGTCAGGAGGCGCGGACGATCGTCAATCTCGGTCTCGGCGCGGTGCTGCTGTTCGGCGCGTTCATCGCGATCTTCGTCGGCGTCAGTCTCGTCTCGAAGGAGATCGAAAAACGCACCGTCTACGCGATCTTCTCGAAACCGATCGGCCGCGCCGAATTCATTTTAGGAAAATATTTCGGGCTCTGTCTGACGCTGCTCGTCAACGTGCTCGTGATGGGCGTCGGCGTGACGCTCGCGATTCTTTACGTCGGCGGCCGCGAGCTGGCGCTGACGATCTGGGGCGCGATCTTTCTGATCTATCTCGAGCTCGCGATCCTGACGGCGGTCGCGATTCTGTTCTCGTCGTTCTCGTCGCCCGCGCTCTCGGCGCTGCTCTCGTTTTTCGTCTTCGTGATCGGCCATTTCAGCGCGTCGCTCAACGAGCTCGCCAAAAATCTCGGTTCGGCCGCCGCGGTCTATTTCTTCCGCGCGATCTATTATCTGTTGCCGAATCTCTCGAATTTCACGTTTCGCACCGAGACCGCGCACGGTCTCGCGCCGCCCGCCGCGATGCTCGCGGGCGCGACCGCCTACGCCGTCGTCTACGTCGCGATCCTGCTGATCGTCACGATTCTGGTTTTCAGCCGGAGGAACTTTAAATAGTGGAGAGCCGAGAGTCAGGGGAAGAAGGGGAGAAAGGGAGAAGAGGAGAAGAGGAGAAGAGGAGAAGAGGAGACGATCGTTTCCGCCATCGACCAATCCGAAATCCGAAATCCGAAATCCGAAATCGACATAATCCGAAATCGAAATGGTATGAATCGAAATCCGAAACAGTTGGTCCTTTCGCTCGCGGCGGTCGCCGTTTGTTTCGGGCTGATCTACGTTCTGACGAATTTTATCGAGCAGCGGCGGCCCGTGCTGCCGGAAAGCTACGCGGACGAGGATCTCGCGCTGCAGGGCGCGCGGCTCAAGGGTTATTCGTTCGGCGCCGAGGGGCTGATCGCCGACTGGTACTGGATGCAGTCATTGCAGTATATCGGCGACAAGGTTTTAAAGAGCGAGGGCAACATCAACCTCGAAAATCTCAAACCGCTCAACCCGCGCCTGCTCTATCCGCTGCTCGACAACGCGACCGACCTCGATCCGCAGTTCACCGCCGCCTATTCCTACGGCGCGGTCGTCCTGCCGGCGATCGATCCGCGGCAGGCGATCGCGATCACCGAGAAAGGTATCAGGGCGAATCCAAACGAATGGCGGCTGTACCAGCATCTCGGCTATATCTACTGGCGGCTCGGCGATTACGAAAAGGCGTTCGAAGCCTATTCCGAGGGCGCGAAGATCAAGGACGCGCCGCCGTTTTTCCGGATGATGGCCGCGCGGATGAAGACCGCCGGCGGCAGCCGCGAAACGTCGCGCGCGATGTACCGGCAGTTGTTCGACGGAGCCGAGGACAAACAGACCAAAGAGGTCGCCCGGCTGCGGCTCGCCCAGCTCGATTCGCTCGACGAACGCGAGGCGCTCGGCGCGGCGCTCAGACAGTTTAAGGAGAAAAACAATCGGTGCGCCGGCAATTGGAGCGAGCTCTTCCCGCTGATTAAAAACGTCCGGCTGCCGGGCGACCGCGATTTTCAGATCGACCGCGCCGGCAATCTGGTCGATCCGACGGGCGTTCCCTACCTGCTCGACAAAACCGCCTGCGACGTCCGGCTCGACGCCGCCAAAACGAAAATTCCGCTCGATTGATCGAAACATTATGCAGACTGTGGTTGAAATCGAAAATTTGACGAAGGACTACGAGGTCGGTTTCTGGAAAAAGAAAAAAGTCCGCGCGCTCGACTCGCTGACGCTCGACGTCGCCGGCGGCCAGATCTTCGGATTCCTGGGCGGCAACGGCGCGGGCAAGACGACGACGATCAAGATCCTGATGTCGCTGATCTTCGCGACCGAGGGCCGCGCGCGGATTCTCGGCGAAGACATCTCGAACGTCGCGATGCGGCGGCGGATCGGCTACTGCCCGGAAAACCCGTATTTTTACGATTATCTCAAAGCGTCCGAGCTGATGCTGTATTTCGGCGAGCTGTTCGGTCTCGACAAAGCCAAAAGCCGGCAAAAATGCGAGGAATTATTGACCAAAGTCGGCCTCGCCGAAAAGGACTGGAACAAACAGCTCCGCAAGTTTTCCAAGGGAATGCTCCAGCGCGTCGGGCTCGCGCAGGCGCTGATCAACGATCCCGAGATCGTCTTTCTCGACGAGCCGATGTCGGGCCTCGACCCGATCGGCCGCCGCGAGATCCGCGAGCTGATCGCCGGACTCCGGGAAAAAGGCACGACCGTTTTTATGTCGACGCATATTTTGTCGGACATCGAAGCCTTGTGCGACAACGTCGCGATCCTCCGCCACGGCCGGCTCGCCGCGACCGGCAAGCTCGACGAACTGCTCTCGGACGCGGGCGAAACGCAATCCTTCGAGATCAACGTCAAAGGCGTCGCGGCCGACGCGCTCCGCGCCGACCTGGCGCATATTGCAGGCGCGACCGTCGCCGCCAAACCGAGCGGCGCGAACATCCAGGTTTCGGACGAACGCGACGTCGACCGCGTTCTGGAAATCACCCGCGCCCACGGCGGCCGTCTCGTCAACGTCCAGCCCGTCCGCCAGTCGCTCGAAGAGCTCTTCGTCCGGGAAACCGGTTAAAGTCTGGGAAGTTTGGGAAGTTCGGGAAGTTTTGGAAGTTCGGATTTGTAGCGCAGCAAAATGACCAGACAGGTGACATTACGACCGGAAACAAAGAACGACTTCAGCGAAGTTTTCGAGGTCAATCGCGCCGCTTTCGGGCGGGACGACGAAGCCAAACTGGTCGACGCATTGAGAAACAACCCGAAAGCGTTTATTCCGGAGCTTTCGATCGTCGCGACCGAAAACGATAAAGTCGTCGGTCATATTTTATTCACCAGAATCGACATCGAAGACGACGCCGGAAATCTCCATGAAATTCTGGCGCTCGCGCCGATGGCGGTGAGACCCGAATTTCAAAACAGCGGCATCGGCGGCCGGCTCATCGAAAAAGGGCTCGCAGCCGCCAAAGCATCGGGTTATCGATCGGTGATCGTTCTTGGACACGAACATTACTATCCGAAATTCGGATTCGAACCCGCCGGAAAATGGAATATCAAAGCGCCGTTCGACGTTCCCGCCAATGTTTTTATGGCGATCGAGCTGGTCGAAGACGGGCTTAAAAACATATCGGGGACGGTCATTTACCCGAAAGAATTCGAAACGGTTTGATTCTCAACCAAAGGCGGCGGAAAAGAAGGTTGAAGGCATAACGCGGGCGGGGCGTCAGACCGGCTGATGTTCAAATATGAATTTTCGGGCGAAAATTCCCGACCGACCGCCAGAACCCGAAACTTTTTTGAAATTAAAGCAGATTTATAATTGATGTACGGCGGGCTGTCAGCCGGCCGCACCCGCTCGCGGGTGAAAAGCGTCCGCCCAGATTGAACCGGGAGCCAACCGCGCGCGTTCGCGGATGCGGAGCGGTTTTACAGGCTGTC
>JAFDVJ010000169.1 GCA_018269075.1 Acidobacteriota bacterium | reverse complement strand
CCTCTTAGACCGGATACAGATCGTTGCCTTGGTAAGCCGTTACCTTACCAACTAGCTAATCTGCCGCAAGCTCCTCCTCAGGCGACTTTCGCCTTTAACAACTGTCACCTTACGGTGCCGCTGCATTATGCGGTATTAGCGTTCGTTTCCGAACGTTATTCCCCACCCGAGGGTAGATTACTTACGTGTTACTCACCCGTGCGCCACTTTATGCACCCTCCGAAGAGGGCTTTAATCGTTCGACTTGCATGTCTGAGGCACGCCGCCAGCGTTGATTCTGAGCCAGGATCAAACTCTCGTTAAAAAGTTTTTACTAGCTTATATTGTTGTTCGTTATACGAACTGAATTAACACATGGACTCGCATATCTAGTTTTCAAAAATCAAATTATTTCTTTTTTTTCGCCCCGTTTTTCGTTTGGGGCGAAATTATTGATTATACAGAATCAATCTTTTTTGTCAACCGCTCAGCGAAACTTTTTTCGTTTTCGTGTTTCGTAAAATTTCACGAGCGAAACTTCTGATTATACAGAAACAAACTTTTTTGTCAACCGCTCAGCAACGTTTTCGATTTTCATCGTTTTTCGCTGCGAGCGAAATTACTGATTATACAGTTTCAAATCTCTTTGTCAATCGCTTAGTGAAAGTTTCTAACTTTTCTCTTTTCACCGTTGAAATATCTCACGAGCGAAACTTCTGATTATACAGAACCGATTTTCTTTGTCAATCGCCGGACGAAACATTTTTAACTTCCCATTTTCTGTTAACAAATTTCCGTCAGAGGCAAATATGTATTCTCTATATTTCGAGGTCTCTTGTCAAGCTTCTTTCGAACATTTCATCAAATATTCGATTTCTCTCAGAAAGCCGGGGTTTTACCCTTCTAAAAACCCGCGATTCAGAGCATCGAGCGACTCAAAAACGACGGCTCGACGACCGGATTTCGAAATAACATTCAATCTAAATTATAACTCCGCGGTTATTTTTTCGGGAATCGGAATTGATGAGATTTTCAAACGAACTTATTTAGCCAATCTGCTTATTCGGGAATCTTGCCGGTTGTCAAAATCGATCCCCTACTAATTTCAAGTCACTTTGATGAATTATACTTCTCTAGTGATGCTTGAATTTCGCAAAACTCTTGCGGCCCGAACTGCCGGCACTCCATTTGCCACCGATTCGGGATTGAATTATTTTTTGGCTGCAAGCAGGAGATCGGTCAATTCTCTGACGGCACCGCGGCCGCCTTTTTTTTCGGTCGTATGGATAACGTAAGGAAAGACTTCGCCGGCGGCATCGGCGACGGCGACCGGAAAGCCGACGAGCTTCATTAGACAGATGTCGCCGATATCGTCGCCGATATAGGCGACATCCTCGGGCTTGACGGCTTCGGCTTCGATGATTTCAGCGAAATCCTTCGCTTTGTCACGCGACCGGACCTTCAGATGAGAAATATTAAGTTCGGCGGCCCGCGCCCGGAGTATTTTTTCGCCGTCGCGGCCGGTAATGATGCCCGAACGATACCCGGCCCGGTGCCACGACGCCAATCCCTGTCCGTCGCGGACGTTGAAAACCTTCATCTCCTCGCCGTTCGACGTAAAATACAGCCGCCCGTCCGTCAAAACGCCGTCGCAGTCCATCAGCAGAAGTTTCACGCGCCGCGCGCGCTCCAAAACGTCGGCGCTCAAATTTCTTATATTCATCGCTCAAAAAATCAAAGACGCAAACCGAATCTGCGTCTTCGAGAACTGAGTCTTGAGTCTTAAGCCTTGAGTCTTAAGTTTCCAATCCCGGCATTTTATCCCCGGATCGACCAAATACTTAATTTTATTAATGCAAATTTCGACCGACTCAAGACTTAAGACTCCAGACTCAAGACCCAGTCAATCACCGGACCTCGAACATATCGACGCCGCTCAATTTCCAGCTTCCGCCGACCTGGGTCAGCCGGAAAACCGCCGTCCCGCTTTCCGGAGTTTTGTTGATCATCCGGATATTCAGATTCGTTTCGACGATCGCGTTGTTCGGCCCGAGCTTTTCGATCTGGACGATCTGCGTCGTCCATTCCTGCGCCTGTCCGGCGATGCCGCCGGCAAACCGCGGGATCTCGCCCGACAGCACCATCGCGTCGAGATCGGCCTTGCGGCCCGAAATCGCGGCCTTGTCAAACTGTCCGAAAAAGGCCTTGATGCCTTCGTCGCTGTTCAGCGGAACGCCCGCCTTGACCTTTCCCTGGCGCGCCGCCAGCGTCGCCCCGTACTCGGCGTCGATCCGGATCGCCTCGTTAAAATACGGCACCGCCTGCGCCGTCTGGTTCGATTTCAGCGCAACTTCACCGAGCCCGACGTTGCTCCACGCGAGGCTCCGCGCGGTTGGCAGCTTTTCGTCGAGAACCGCGCGAAATTCCTTTTCCGCCTCGGCCGTTCGGTTCTGCGCGAGCAGCGACCGGGCGAGCAGCACTCTGACATCGTCGAAATGCGGATAATCGCGCAGGATCAGCCGCGCGTTTTTCTCGGCCGCCCCAAAATCCTGTTTATCGAACGGCTTTTTGACGTACAGCAGAAGATCGCTCTCGTCGATCTCGCGCGGGACGACGTCGTTCGAATAATCGATCTGCGGGTAGAGTTTGTCGGCGTCGACCTCGACGTGCAGGATTTTTTCCGACGTTTTAAAGACCGCCTCACCGAAGTTTTGTTTCGCGATCGTCACCGAAGCGGTCAGCTTATTCCCGCCGACCGTCGTCGCGACGACGTCGACAACGGCGTCGACCGAGCCCGTATTCCGCAGATTGACCTTCGTATCGCTTCCGTTCACCTGCGGCAGACCGACCATCAGATCCATATCCGTGACCTGATCGAAGGCATAGTCGAGAAAATCCTTTTTCGACGAAAACGCCCCGCGCAGCTTCGCCAGATCGACCGTCCCGTCCTTGATGTTCGCCCTGACGATGTTGAAAAATTCGTTCTGGCCGAGGCTTTTCGCGAGCAACCGCCAGATCATCGCCCCCTTGTTGGCGTTCGTCGTGTAGTAATAATCGTCGAGCGGCGACGCGGTCGTCAGCGGAGCGTCGCGTTTGACGACCGCCGCGTAGGCCGTCCGCTGCCGGAGCCGTTCCATCTCGCCGGTTTCCCGGCCGTATTTCGATTCGAGAAAGAGTGTCGCAAGATACCGCGACAGCCCCTCGCGGATCGTCCCGCCGCCGTCGCCGTCGATCCGAACCGCGCCGCCGAGCCATATTTTGACGACCGATTCGGCGACCGTCATCGCCGTCAGCGCGTCGAGCTTCTGCCGCCGAAAGACGTTTTCATCGACCAGTATCGTCCCGCCGCCCGAAAATCCCGAGCCGCGCCGGACGGCGACTACCCGCAGCGGCACGTCCGGCGCCGGCCCGAGCAGGTTCGCGGCGAACGTCTTCGCTTCCGAGATCAGTCCCGCCAGATCGCCGGCCCGTTTCTGCTCGTCGGCGCCTGCGCCCTTCGGCAACAGGAACGAAACGCCGCCGGCGCTGTATGTTTCCCACAAACCGGCGACGAAAAACGGCTGAATATTCAGCTTGTCCTCGAACGCGCCGCCGCTCTCGGCGCCGGCCGCCGCGACGGCCTGGCCGTTCGCCGAGACGACTTGCAGACGGACCGGCGCGTAATCGGCGCCGCGCGCGAAATACCAGCTGTTCGGCGTCGGATACCAGAAGGAAAGCGGCAGAAACTGCGATCCGGCCGGCGACAGCGCGCTCAGCCCCGAGTTTTCGGCGACCTTTAACTTGTAATTGACTTCGACCGACAGATTGCCGCCCGGTGCGACCGAAACGCCGCGCAGGATGATCCGCTGCAGCGTGCCGTTGCCGACCTTTTCCTCGCCCTTCGAGAAGTCGATCGTCGCGCCGTTCGTCTTGACGCCGGAAACCTCGGCGCTCGGACTGATCCGCAGGGTCAGGCTCGACGCCGGCCCGGCCGACGAGTTGCGCAGGCTCAAAACCGCGCGCACCGTCAGAAAGCGATCCGTCTCGACCGCCGGCAGCGTCGCCGTAAGGTCGTATTTCTGCACTTCCCACGTCCGCGAAGCGCGCGTGTCGGCCTGCCCGAAAGCTGAAAGACCGAATATCAAAACAATAAGAATAGGTACGATTGCTGAACGAATCTTCATAGATGTATTAAAAGGGAAACTTCAGTCCCATCTCGCGAATTTTCAAAAGCGCCTCGGCGTTGCCCTTCGCGTCGTCGACCGGATCGTGCGTGTGGCGCGTCCGGCGAAATTTCTTCCATTTCGAAGCGGCGAAATAATCCTTTTCGAGCCCGGCATACAGATCGCCGATCCGCCGGCCGCTGAATCCGAACGGATTGCCGCCAGTAAAATAATGAAAGTAATAATTGATCCACTGCCAGTCGAACGCGAGATTGTCGGAGATAAAGACGGCCGCGCCGTTCGCGTTCTCCCTCAGCCATTGTTCGAACCGGCGCATCACTTCGCCCGGCTCGTCGAACATCAGATGCTCGGCCCGCGAAAAACCGCTGACGGCGAGCGCCTGCTCGACGTATTCGTCCGAAACGGGCCGCGTTTGACCGTAAAAAGTCTTCGCGAGCGACGGCTCGACGACGACCGCGCCGAAACAGACCATCGAATATTTATGCGGAATCGGGCCGTCCGCTTCGACATCGACGACGATCAGCGCCATCACTCCTCCCGGCCGACCAGCTCGTGGATCGCCTTCAGTTTTTTGAGCAGACTCTCCAATCGGTCAAGCGGCAATTGGTTCGGGCCGTCCGACGGCGCTTTCGCCGGGTTGTCGTGGACTTCCATAAAGACCGCGTCGACGCCGCAGGCGACGCCCGCGCGCGCAAAGTCTTCGATGTATTGGGATTGGCCGCCCGTTGCCTTGCCCAGTCCGCCGGGCAATTGCAGCGAATGCGTGACGTCGAAGACGACCGGCACGCCGAACGAGCGCATAATCGGGAACGAACGCAGATCGACGACCAGATTGTTGTAGCCGAAGCTCGCGCCGCGCTCGGTCAGTAAAATTTTTTCCGAACCGGCCTGCCGCATCTTCTCGACGATGTTCTGCGTGTCCCACGGCGCCAGAAACTGGCCCTTTTTGACGTTGACCGCCTTGCCGGTGCGCGCCGCCGCGACCAACAGATCGGTCTGCCGGCACAGAAACGCGGGAATCTGCAGCATATCGACGACCTCGGCGACGCGTTCGACCTGTCCCGCTTCGTGGACGTCGGTGATCACCGGCACGCCGATCTCGGCCTTGACGTGCGCGAGAATGTCGAGCCCGTACTCCATTCCCTTGCCGCGAAAGCTCTCGATCGAGCTCCGGTTCGCCTTGTCGTACGACGATTTATAAACGAAATCGACGCCGACCGCGCGGCAGATGTCGTTGATCTCCTGCGCCATATAGAGCGCGTGCTCCTTCGATTCGACGACGCACGGCCCGAGAATAAAACTCAAACGCCCGTCGCCGAAAGCGACGTTTTCTACTTTGAAAGACTTAATTTCGGTCATTTTGTTTGAAATACGCGACGGCTTTTTCCGTCATTAAATACCATTCGATCACGGCGACGACGAAGCCGCTGACCGGCTGCCGCATCAAAGCGGCGACGGCGGCCGCGTCGTTCGCAGGCTGCACGTCCAGAAGCGCCGTCGCCGACCACAATACGACCCATAGAACATTTAATGGCAAGAGCACCAATAAAACAAGGCGTCCGGTGTTGTCGCCGCTCAGCATCCAGACCGCCGCCGCGGCCGTGAACACGCTCAGTCCGAGCGAAATATAAGCCACCGAGAAAGGCATTTCGCCGTTTGAATGGCTGATCTCCCAGTAATTGCCGAAGAAATTCAGAATTCCGAAATTGACCACCGCGACGATCGCCGCGGCGTAAACGCCGAACGGCCGTTGAATGTTTTTTTGACGGTTCGGTCTCATAATTAAGGTTAAAGCCCGGGCGGATAAATTCCCGTCAGTTTCCGGAAGGCGCGGGCGGTTCCTGGCAGCTCGCCCTTAAGCTGTAACGCCGAAACCGTGGCGCGGCCGCAGGGGGTTTTACCGATAATCTCGGTCCCGTCTTCGGTAAACGCGAAATGCTCTGTCCAGATTTGGTTTCGGGGATTGAAAATCCGGACGTCGTTTGAGGTCAATACGTCGAACCCCTCCGTTTTAACGCCTTTATTCAGATTGCATTGACGACACGCGAGCCAAAGATTGCTCTCATCGTCCGTTCCTCCTTTCGCTTTCGGATGAAAATGCTCGATCTCGAGTTTATACGAAACGAGTTTTTGCGGAACCAGACAATAACCGCAGCGATTTTGAGCCTGATTGCGGATTTTTTGATCTAAATCGTTTGAAATTTCGCTCACGCCAAATCATCCGCCGATTTTATCAACCCGCGTTTGATCGCCTCGACGATCCCTAATGCCTTGCGCAAATCATTCAGGTTATTGATGCGCATCAGATCATAAAGCGCCGTTCGATCCGACTCGGAAAGCCGGCCTTCTCCGTTCTTCTCAAGCAAATAGCTCAACCGGCGGCTCTCGTTTTCAGGCATCCGGAAATTTGCCAGCGCCAGAACCTCGCTGTCCGACGAAAACGCGACGCTTTTTTTCAGTGATTCGACTTCCTTTTCAAAGCGATTCTCGAAAGTCTCCTCGATCACTTCATCAATCGTCTTTTCCGTCAATCGAGCGATGTCCGAAACGTATCGATAAGCGTTTTCCGATAAATTAACCGTTGTCTGCATAATCCCAACTCCCCTGGACAACCACAGATTAGCATATTTTTATGGATAACTTTATTTCTGAGTCCTTCAGTGAAGTCCTGAGTCTGAAGTCTTAAGTCAAAACTCGGTTTCCTCCCGGACGAAACCGACTCAGGACTCAAGACTTCAGCATTTTATTAATTACCTAATGTTCCGAGGCCCGCGTTTACGCGGCCAACACTCTAAATGTGAGGTTTGGCCGCCTGAAGGCGGAACTCAAAACTGTTATTCGTCCTCGCCGACCGCGACGCGTTCGGGCATCTCGATCTGGCCGCCGCGGGCGACGTCGTCCTTTAAGTTCTCGCTGTGCAGACGGTTTTCGTGCGCGGCCCGGACGAACGCGACGAAGAGCGGATGCGCGGCGAGCGGTTTCGATTTGTATTCCGGGTGAAACTGGCAGCCGACGAAAAACGGATGCTGCTCGCGCGGCAGCTCGATCATCTCGACGAATTTGCCGTCGGGCGAAGTCCCGCTGATGATCAGTCCGTCGCGTTCGAGCGCGTTCCGGAATTCCGGGTTGAATTCGTACCGGTGACGATGCCGCTCGGAAATCTCCGGCGCGCCGTGATAGACGTCGCGGGCGAGACTTCCCTCCTTGAGATGGCAGGCCCACGCGCCGAGCCGCATCGTTCCGCCGAGCTCGTCGACGCCGACCAGATCGCGGAGCTTGAAGATGATCGGAAAAGGCGTTTCCGGGTTGAACTCGGTCGAATCGGCGTCGCGCAGCCCGCAGACGTTGCGCGCGAACTCGATGCAGGCGGTCTGCATCCCGAGACAGATCCCGAAATACGGCGTCCCCGAGCGGCGCGCGTATTTGATCGCGCGGAGCATTCCCGAGATGCCGCGCTTGCCGAAGCCGCCCGGCACGAGGACGGCGTCGTAATCGTGGAGCTGGTTTTCGTAGTCCTCCTTCATCAGGTTTTCCGATTCGAGCCAGTCGACGTTGACGCGCAGGTTGTTGGCGACGCCGGCGTGCGTGAGCGCCTCGCGCAGCGATTTGTAGGAATCTTCGAGCTCGACGTATTTGCCGACGATCGCGATCCGGACCGCGCCTTCGGACGGTTCCTTGATCGTCGAGACGAGCTCGCGCCAGCGTTTGAGATCGACGGTCGGAAACTGCTCCATCAGTTGCAGATCGTCGACGATCAGCGCGTCGAGGCCCTGTTCGTGAAAGGCGAGCGGCACTTCGTAAATGGTTTTGACGTCGAGCGCGCTGATGACGGCGTTTTCCTGGACGTTGCAGAAGAGCGCGATCTTTTTACGCAGATCGAGCGAGAGCGGCCGGTCCGAGCGGCAGAGCAGAATGTCCGGCGCGATGCCGATCTCGCGCAGTTCCTTGACCGAATGCTGGGTGGGCTTGGTCTTGATCTCGCCGGCCGAGGCGATGTAGGGCACCAGGGTGAGATGGATGAAGCAGGTGTTGTTGCGCCCGAGTTGCAGGCTCATCTGCCGGATCGCCTCGAGGAAC
>JAFDVJ010000168.1:10784-12054 GCA_018269075.1 Acidobacteriota bacterium | reverse complement strand
GCCGGCCGCCCGGGCGGCGTTCGAGAAGGCGACGGCCGATTACCGGCAGGCGCTCGCGACGCGGCCGCGAATCCCGCTCGTCGGCGACGCTTTTTTCCGGTTCTTTTCGTTCGAGCCGCAGCGGTTTTACCAGCCGCTGCTCGCGCTCTCGCTTTTTTACGTGCCGCTCGCGATCCTGTTGATCTCGATTTTCGGCGGACAGGCCGGTTTCGGCGTCCTGTTGCGCGGGCATTACGGCGAGCTCGCGACCTGCACGCTGACGGCGTGGGCGGCGGCGCATCTGCCGTTCGTCATCGCCGGTTATCTCGGCGCGGCGTCGGGGATTTCGCCGCTCGTGCTGCTCGGCTGCTGGGCNNCGCGCTGCGCACCGCGTTCGGCGCGAACTACGGCGCGGCGGTGCTCGTCGTCTGTCTCGCGTGGCCCGCGTTCAGCCTCGGGATGTACGTCTTCAAGTTCATCTCGCCGTGGCTTTTCTCGCCGTTCCTGCTGATCTACGGTTATCTCTACTTCGGCGGCGCGCTGACGGGCGAGGCGCGCGGCATCGGCGACGCGTTCCGGCAAAAACAGGACTTCAAGCGCTTTCTCCACAACGCGACCGTCAACCCGCACGACGCCGACGCGCACGTTCAGCTCGGGCTTATCTATCTCCAGCGCCGGCAGGACGAAAAAGCGCGCGAGCATTTCGAAAAGGCGTTCGCGATCGACCCGGCCGAGATCGACGCCAACTACGAATTGGGCAAACTCGCCCGCCGGCGGGGCGAGCTGCAGACGGCGCTCGACTATTTCGCGGTCGTCGTCGAGCAGAACGAGAAACACGCGCTCAGCGAGATCTGGCGCGAGATCGGGGCGACGTATCTCGAAGCCGCGATGCTCGACGAAGCGCGCGCGGCGCTCGAAAAATTCGTCGAGCGGCGGCCGGTCGATTCCGAAGGGCTTTATTATCTCGGCCGCGTCCTCAAAACGCAGGGCCACCTCGACCGCGCCCGCGAGATGTTCCGCGAAGCCGTCACGTCGGCCCGCACCGCTCCGCCCTACCGCCGCCGCGAACTGCGGCCGTGGGGCAAACTCGCGGAGAAGGAACTGTGACGATGTCGGATGTCGGATTTCGGATGGTTGGCGGCGGGGCGTTTCGGGATTTGGGCGGCGGCTGTGGTTAAGAAGCGGGTCGGCGCGAAAATCTCCGGAAATGGCGGCCGATGCGCCGCGAAAGCCGCGAAAAATGCGCCGCGCCGCCTTGCATTAAAGGACGTTGCCCGAGCATTGTTTGGCG
>JAFDVJ010000168.1:0-10711 GCA_018269075.1 Acidobacteriota bacterium | reverse complement strand
GCCCGAGCATTGTTTGGCGTTGCCTGAGCGTTGTTTGGCGTTGCCAATGCGAATTCTGCCGTTGCCAATGCATTATCTGCCGTTGCCATTACATTATCTGCCGTTGCCCGAACGCATTCCGGCGTCGCCGGAGCGTTTTCGAAGAGGCGTAAACCCATCCGACATCCGAAATCCGAAATCCGAAATCAAATGCTTGTATTGCGCAATCTGGCGATGTCCCGCTGCGGCGGCGCGCCGAAGAGTTTTTTGTAGTCGCGGCTGAAATAGGCCGGGTCTTCGTAGCCGACGCGGTGGCCGGCGCTGGCGGCGTCGAGCGCTTCGCCGAGCATCAGGCGGCGCGCTTCCTGGAGGCGGATCTGTTTCTGAAACTGTAAGGGGCTCATCGCCGTCACCGATTTGAAATGGTGGTGAAAGCCCGAAACGCTCATCCCGAGCTCGCGCGCGATGTTTTCGATCCGGAGCGGCTGTTGAAAATGCTCGCGGAGATGGTCGATCGCCTTCGAGATCCGGCGCGCGTCGCCGCCGGCGGGCTGCAGGTGGCCGAGCCGCGCGCCCTGTTCGCCCTTCCATAATCGATAAACGATCTCTTTGACGACGAGCGGCGCGAGCAGCGGCGATTCGTCGGGCCGGTCGAGCAGGCGGACGAGCCGGACGATCGCGTCGAGCAGGTCGGCGTCGACCGGGCTGACGTCCATCGCCTTGACCGGTGCGGCGGCGCGGCGGTTTTCGAGGCCCGCTTCGATCATCACGTCCGTGACGACGGCCGTGTCGAGATCGAGCCGGACGCTGAGATACGGCCGGTCTTCCGACGCCTCGACGACGTGGCTGACGATCGGCAGATCGACCGTCGAGATCAGATAGTGGCCGGAATCGTAGCGAAACATCTCGTCGCCGAGAAAGACCTCTTTGCCGCCCTGCGCGATGACGCAGAACGCCGGCCGGAAGACCGAATGCATCCGCTCGGTGACCCGCGCCGAGCGGGCGAGCGTGAGCCCTTCGAGCGGCTCGGCGACGCCGTCGGCCGGCAGCGCGCGCATAATCCGCCCGGCGAGCTCCTCGCGGCTCAGCCGCATCCGTAATTGATCGAGTTTGTCGGTTTTCATAAAAATCTGGTCTTTGGTTTTCGATCTTTGGCTGTCATTCCTGATATTGCCGCGCAATAAAAAGTTATGAAAACGTATTGAACAGCCGGATCACCGGACGGACTGTCGATCGAAGACGCGGCGGCGGACTGGAGCGCTGGCCGTCCCGGTTGCTATGAGCGCGACAGCGCGAACAAACGCCGCGCTTGCCGTGACGTCGAAAGCGAGCGAAACGGCGGTGCGTTTTTCAAACGCAGTGCAGGCAGGGCCGCCTACACTACGGATCGCGCCCGCCGATCGTAGTGCATGCGGCCCGCTTGCACTGAGCGCGACAGCGCGAACAAACGCCGCGCTTTCGGTGACGTCGAAAGCAAGCGAAACGTTTGACGCCGCTGGCGCGGCGTTGGCAACCGGGACGGCCAGCGCTCCAGTCTTTTTAAAGATCAATTCCCGAAATTCAGTGTAGCCGATCACTCATCCGGCGGCACGCGGCGGGCGGGTTTTTTGCAGGATCGTCCAATCATTCGCGAGTATCGTCATACCGCTTCGCCGCCTGAACCTTTATAATCGAGATTAAACAATCGATCGTCGGAAACGGCGGGGGAATTATATCGGGAGAAATTATGAAAAAACGAAAACTGGGTAATCTCGAGGTCTCGGCGCTCGGGCTCGGCTGTATGGGGATGAGCTTCGGCTACGGGCCGCCGAAGGACCGGGGCGAGATGATCGCGCTCATCCGGGCGGCGGTCGAGCGCGGCGTGACGTTTTTCGACACGGCCGAGATCTACGGGCCGTTCGCGAACGAGGAACTGGTCGGCGAGGCGCTCGAACCGGTCCGCGAACGCGTCGTGATCGCGACCAAGTTCGGCTTCAACACCGAAAGCGGCGTCCAGGGAGCGTCGCCGCTCGACAGCCGGCCGGAGCATATCAAAGCGGTCGCCGAAGCGTCGCTCCGGCGGCTGCGGACGGATCGCATCGATCTGTTTTACCAGCACCGCGTCGATCCGTCGGTGCCGATCGAGGACGTCGCGGGCGCGGTCAAAGAGCTGATCGACGCGGGAAAAGTCCGCCATTTCGGCCTCTCGGAAGCGGGCGTCGCGACGATCCGCCGCGCGCACGCGGTCCAGCCGGTAACGGCTTTGCAGAGCGAATACTCGCTCTGGTGGCGCGAGCCCGAAGCGGAGATTCTGCCCGCGCTCGCAGAGCTCGGCATCGGATTTGTTCCGTTCAGCCCGCTCGGGCGCGGCTTTCTGACCGGCAAGATCGACGAAACGACCGAGTTCGACAACACGGACTTTCGCCACAGCGTCCCGCGCTTTACGGCCGAGGCGCGCCGGGCGAACCGCGCGCTGATCGAGCTGATCGACGATTTCGCCGCGCAAAAGCGGGCGACGCCGGCGCAGATCGCGCTCGCCTGGGTGCTCGCGCAGCAGCCGTGGATCGTCCCGATCCCGGGCACGACGCGGCTCGACCGGCTCGAAGAAAACCTCGGCGCGGCCGACCTCGAACTGACGCCGGCCGAACTCGACGCGCTCGCCGCCGCGCTCTCGAAGATCGAGGTCGAAGGCGCGCGCTACAACGAAAACGTCCAGAAGCTGGTCGATCGTTAATCGAAGATCAGAGAACAAAAATCGAAGGCGATCAGCACTTCAACAGCATTGGAACCTCCCCCCAATTCCCCTCCTTTCCAAGGAGGGGTGCCCGCAGGGCGGGGTGGTTGGGCGGGGTGGTTGGGCGGGGTGGTTGGGCGGGGTGGTTGACAGCCTGCGAGCTAACCACCCCGGCGCTTTTGCGCCACCCCTCCTTGGTAAGGAGGGGAATTTGGGATTAATGTTCGCGAGCTAACCACCCCGGCGCTTTTGCGCCACCTCTCCTTGGTAAGGAGGGGAATTTGGGGGGCTCATTCAGTATCGACTAAGTGATTGAAAAATAACATATTATGCAAACAACAACAGTCAAAGCCTTCGGCACGGAAGCGGCCGAAGCACCGTTAAAAACTTTGAACATCGAGCGCCGTGCGGTGATGCCGTCCGACGTCGAGATCGAGATCCTTTACTGCGGCATCTGTCACTCGGACCTGCACGCCGCGCGCAACGAATGGATGAACACGGTCTACCCGATCGTGCCGGGCCACGAGATCGTCGGCCGCGTGACGCAGGTCGGCGACGCGGTCGCGAAATTCAAGCCGGGCGACCTCGCGGCGGTCGGCTGTCTGGTCGATTCGTGCCGCGAGTGCGAATACTGCCGCGAAGGATTGGAGCAGTTCTGCGAGCCGGGGGCGACGCTGACCTTCAACTCGCCCGACAAATTCATCGACGGCCAACAGACCTACGGCGGCTATTCGCAGAGCGTCGTCGTCGACGAGCGCTTCGTCCTCAGCGTGCCGGAAAGTCTCGATCCGGCGGCCGCCGCGCCGCTGCTCTGCGCGGGCATCACGACCTATTCGCCGCTCCGGCACTGGAACGTCGGGCCGGGCACGAAGGTCGGCGTCGTCGGTCTCGGCGGGCTCGGGCATATGGCGATCAAGCTCGCGAAGGCGATGGGCGCCGAGGTGACGGTCTTTACGACCTCGCCGTCGAAGGTCGAGGACGCGAAACGGCTCGGCGCGGACGACGTCGTGCTCTCGCGGGACGAAGAACAGATGGCGGCGCACGCTAACACTCTGAACTTCATCCTCGACGCGGTTTCCGCGCCGCACGACATCAACGCGTATCTCGGACTGCTCCGCGCGGACGGCACGCTGGTCCTCGTCGGCGCGCCGCTCGAACCGCTGCCGGTCGTCTCGTTCAACCTCATTCTGGGAAGAAAGAGCTTTGCCGGCTCGCCGATCGGCGGCCTGCCGGAAACGCAGGAAATGCTCGACTTCTGCGCCGAGCACAACGTCGTGCCGGACATCGAGCTGATCGGCGTCGACGACGTCAACGACGCCTACGAGCGGCTGCTCAAAGGCGACGTCCGCTACCGGTTCGTGATCGATATGAAAACACTGAATTGATTTTGGATTTCGGATTTCGGATTTCGGATTTCGGATTGGTTCGTAGCGGCGGCGCGGGTTTTGCGCCGCCGCTTTTATTGTCGTGAAAGGCCGTTAAAGAAAAACGGTCTCAAAGCAGGCGATTGGGTTTCATTTCGGCTGCGCGGTGAGGTTCAGATCGGTCAGGTCTTCGCGCGGGGATAAGACTTGCGGGACGAAGCGGTAACCCTTTGAGCGGGCGGCGACGACATAGGTTTGTCCGGGTTCGACGGCGTCGAAACGGTAGCGTCCGAAGGTGCCGGTGCGGAAGGTTTTGACGTTGCCGGCCGGATCGGTCAGCGTGACGACCGCGTCGCGCAGGCCGCGCCCGTCTTCGGTCAGGACGCGGCCCGAAACGGAAACGCCGGCGGCGGTCGGGACGAACGGCACGATCAGAAACTGGTACGCATTGATGCCGCCGGTCACCGGGCTCGTTTGCGGCCGCCGGCTGTCGAAGATTTTTTTGCGGCCGGGATTTTCGTTCGTCAGCGGATTGATCGAGCCGCCCTCGGCGCCGTCGGCGGCGAAAAAGTAGATGATATGCAGACCGGGCCGGAGCGCCGGCGGCGTTGCGGCGGCCGTCAGGGTGGTCGCCGTCCCGCCCGTGTTGGCCGCTTTCGTCCAGCTTCCGTTGGTCGTGTCGATCTGGAAATAGATGTTTCGCGGCGGCGGCGCGACCGGCGAATAATTCGACGTCGCGAGCAGGCTGAAGGTCGGGTTCGGGGTCGACGTGTTGTTCGGCAGCGGCGTGACCGCGGTGTTGAGCGGGACGGCGGCGTTCGTTACCGGGCTGATGACCGTCACGTCGGAGCTGCTTTGATTGGCGACGTAGACCCGGCCGGTGACGGGATTGACCGCCGCGGCGAGCGGGCCGTCGCCGGCCAAAACGGTCGTCGTCGAGTCGTTCGTCCCGTCGATGACGGTGACCGTGTTGGCGCCCGGCGTCGGCACGTAGATCTTGTTCGCGGCCGGATTGACGGCGAGCGCGTAGGGAAAGGTGTCGACCGGCACCGCGGCGGTCGTGTTATCGGCGCCGTCGATCACGGTCACGGTGTTGTCGTTGAAATTGGCGACGTAGATCCGGTTCGTCAGCGGGTTGACGGCGAGCGCGATCGGCGACGCGCCGACGGCGACGGTCGCGGTCGAGTTGTTCGTCCCGTCGATCACCGTGACGTTCGCGCTGCCCGCGTTGAGGACATAGATCTTATTCGTTTCCGGGTTGACCGCGACCGATGTCGGCGTCGTGCCGGCCGGGATCAGCGCGGTCGAATTGCCGGCGCCGATGACCGTCACGTCGTTGCTGTTCTGATTCGCGACGTAGACTTTGCCCGTCGCCGGATTGACCGCGACCGCCGACGGCGTCGTGCCGGCGGGAATCGTCACGGTCGTGTTGGTCTGGCCGCTGATGATCGTGACGCTGTTGCTGCCGCTGTCGGCGACATAAATTTTGTTCGTCACCGGGTTGACCGCGACCGCCGTCGGCGTCAGCCCGCAGGCGACGGTCGTCGCGGCGTTCGTCGCGCCGTCGATGACCGTCACGTTGTCGCTCCCTAAATTCGCGACGTAGATCCGGTTGGTGATCGGATTGACCGCGACCGCCGTTGGCGTCGTCCCGGCGGCGACGGTCGCGGTCGCGTTGGTCGCGCCGTCGATCACCGTCACGCTGCTGCCGTCCGAGTTGGCGACGTAGATCTTGTCGGTCTTCGGGTTGACGTCGACCGCGTAAGGCGCGGAACCGGCGGCGACGGTCGCGGTCCGGTTGTCGCTGCCGTCGATCACGGTGACGTCGTCGCTCGTCGTGTTGCCGACATAGATCCGGTTGGTGATCGGGTTGACGACGAGAAAGCGCGGATCGAGCCCGACCGTGTTGACGCTCGACGCGAGCGTGAGGCCGTCGATCACCTCGACATCGCCCGGCCCGCTGCCGCCGCACTGCAGACCGCAGTTGATCGCGTAGATCTTGTTGGTCAGGGGATTGACCGCGACCGCGCTCGGCGCCGAGCCGACCGGCAGCAGCGAGGTCGTGTTGGACGGGCCGTCGATGATCGTCAGGCTGTCGCTGCTGACGTTCGCCGCGTAGATCGTGTCGGTCGCCGGATTGACCGCGACCGCGCTGATGTCGAGCGCCGACGGGATATTGACGGTCGCGTTGTTGGCGCCGTCGATAATCGTGATGAAATAGCTGCTGTCGTTGGCGACGTAGATTTTGTTCGTCACCGGGTTGACGGCCAGCGCATCCGGGTTGAGCCCGGCGGCGACGGTCGCGGTTTGATTGTTCGCGCCGTCGACCACCGTCACGTCGTGGCTGTAGAAATTCACGACGTAGATTTTGTTCGTCGTTTGATTGACCGCGATCGCCACCGGATCGTCGCCGACCGCGATGCCGCCGACGGCCGAGTTGGTGGCGCCGTCGATCACCGTCAGCTCGCCCGTGCTCGGCGCGGCCCCGCATAAATTGCAGCTGCCGACATAGATTTTGTTCGTCGCCGAATTGACCGCGATCGTCACCGGATGCGGGCCGACGGCGACGGTCGTCGTCGAATTGTTCGTCCCGTCGATCACCGTCACGCTGTCGTCGTAATAGTTCGCGACGTAGATTTTGTCGGTCACCGGATTGACCGCGATCGCCGTCGGATTGATTCCGGTCGCGACCGTCAAGGTCGAATTGGTGGCGCCGTCGATCACGGTGACGTTGTCGTCGCCGGCGTTGGCGACGTAGATTTTATCGGTCACCGGATTGACCGCGACGGCATTTATCAGATTGCCGACCGGCACGTTGCCGATGCTCGTGTCGGCCTTCGCGAGCGGCGCGACCGCCGCCGGGACGGCGAGCAGCAGCAGCAGCAGCGCGAAAAGACGAAAACGTCCGAAGATCGAAGACGAACGGAAAAAACTCTTTCCCGAAAAGAAACGATCGGGCGACGGTTTGAAATGCGGCATAAAAACAAAGCTCCTCAACTGAAAAATTTCGACACGAATCGCCCGGGCCGCCGTTTCAGGCGCGCGTTAAACTGTAAATCCAAAAGGATTACACCCGGAATTTCGCTGCGTTAGTCCATAGAACGCCGGCCGGTCGAAAATCTTGTAAGCGGCGAAAAAAAAATTTTTTCGCGGCGGGCGGAGCCGGGACAAATCGGGCGATGGCGTCAGGTTAAGGAATAAGATCGAAATGATGGTCGATTAAGGCCGAAAAAAATAGGCCGCGGACAGCGCGGATGACGCGGATTGCGCGCGAGGGCTTTCTTTTATGAGCAATAAGTCCGTCTAAACCAGCGTTGTCCGTGCTATCCGCGGCCGATAAAGAAGTTCAATATATTCAGCTTTTCGCTTAACTCAATGCCGCCGTCGCCGAACGGCGAAGAATAGTATTTTTCGTTGGTTCGAAACGATTTGAAACGTTTTCTGCGGTTTCGTCACTCATATCGAAACCGGAAAAATGCGAAAGCGCGGCCGGTTTTCGGCCGGCCGTCGGGGGAAACGCGGGTTTTCCGGGGAAAAAAACAATCGAAAAAAAAGGAGAAGCGATGAAGAAAATTTTGTTGGTGACGGGAATGGCGATTTTACTGGCGGCCTGCGGCGGCGGAAATCCGGGCGGCGGCAATACCGGCGGCGGAAACAGCGCGGCGAGCAATTCGGGCAGCGCGCCGGCGAACCCGGCGAAACCGGCGGGCGGCGCGATCGAGGTCAAGATCAAGGACAAGACCTACAAGCTCGAACCCAAAGCGCAGTGGCTGTTTTCCGAGGACTGGACGGTGAATATGCCCGACGGCAAGGCCGTGCCGACGGCGATGCGCTATCTGGTGGCGGCGAATTACGAGCTCGAAACGACTTACGGGCGTTCGAACACGATGAAGAAGATCGAAGCGGCGGACGGCGTGCGGATTATGGTCGCGATCGAGGACAAGGCCGACGTGAAAAAAGACGCGCCGCCGACGGCCGGCGATTACGGCCCGAAGACCGAGGAGTTTCAGAAGCTCAACAACATCCAGATCTTCACGAAGGAAAGCGGGATGACGCCGGCGGCCAACATCACCGGCAGCAACAGCGACAACAAGGGCGGCGTCAAGATCACGGCGGTCGACGGCGACACGGTCACCGGCGAATTCGATTTCAGCAGCACCGACTACGCGATCAAAGGCCCGTTCACGGCCAAAATCTGGAAGGAAGCGAAAAAATAAGCGAAGCGTCGAAAACGCGGGTTCTGAGAAGGGCGGGCCGGGCGGCCCGCCCTTTTGGCTGCGCTCCGGCGGGTCGCGCGAAAAGCCGGCCGATTTTCTTTTCGCGTTTGATCGGTTCGCGTCGAAGAACGAGAATGGATGTTGAAACCGCGGCTCGCAATTCGGCGTAACAACAAACGAACATTTTTTCTGATTCGAGTCGGAAATCCCGCAGGATAAAACTATGAAACAGGCACGGAATCTTATTTTTCTTTTAATCGCTTTTATCTTCTTCGTTTACGGCGGATTCGCGCCGGCCGCCTTCGCGCAGCAGACGCCGGTCAGCGCCGAACAGACGGCCGTCAGGATCGACCCGGCCGTCTTCGACGCCTACGTCGGCCAGTATGAAAACCGCGAGAATCTGCCGGGGATGGTCTTTTCGTTTTTCCGGCAGGGCGACAAGTTTTACGGGCAGATGACCGGGCAGGAGCAATTCGAGATCTTTCCGAAATCGGAGACGGCATTTTTTCTCAAGGTCGTTCCGGCCGAGGTCGAGTTCGTCCGCGACGCGGCGGGCGGCAAGGCGTCGAGCGTCGTCCTCCGGCAGAACGGCCGGACGCTGGCGTTCAAGCGGACCGCCGACCAGCCGGCGAAAAACACGAACGTCGCCTACGTCCGCGCCGACGAGATGATCCCGATGCGCGACGGGACGAAGCTCCACACGGTGATCCTGACGCCCGAAAAAAGCGGCGAAGCGCTGCCGATTCTGATGTCGCGGACGCCCTACGGCGTCGACGGTCTGACCTCGAGCCGGATCAACGCCGGGCAGCCCGAGTTCGTTAAGGACGGCTACATCTTCGTCTTTCAGGACATTCGCGGGACGCACGGCTCGGAGGGCGATTTTCTGATGAACCGGCCGCTGCGCGACAAGAAGGACGCGAAGTCGGTCGACGAATCGACCGACACCTACGACACGATCGACTGGCTCGTCAAGAATGTCAAGAACAACAACGGCCGCGTCGGCATTTTCGGCGTTTCGTACCCGGGCTGGCTCGCGGCGGTCGCGCTCGTCGATCCGCACCCGGCCCTCAAAGCGAGCTCGCCGCAGGCGCCGATGGTCGATACGTGGATGGGCGACGACTTCTTTCACAACGGCGCGTTCCGGCAGGCTTACGGTCACGAATACGTGTTCTCGATGGAGCCGACCAAACAGGGCAGGGACGTGTCCTTCGGCAAGGAAGACGCCTACGACTGGTATCTCAGTAAAAAGACGCTCGCGGCGGTGACGGATTATCTCGGCGGGCGGCTGCCGACGTGGAACAACTTCGTCGCGCATCCGGCCTACGACGAATTCTGGCAGGCGCGGGCGGCCGATCTCTACATCAAGCACGCGACCGTCCCGACGATGATCGTCGGCGGCTGGTGGGATCAGGAAGATATGTACGGCCCGCTCGCGCTCTACAAGGCGCTCGAAAAGACCGATAAGGAAAACATCGTCACGCTCGTGATGGGCCCGTGGAATCACGGCGGCTGGAACCGGCCCGGCAACCGGCTCGGCGCGGTCGATTTCGGCGAGGACCCGTCCAAGTATTTCCGCGAAAAGATCCAGGCGCCGTGGTTCGCCTATTATCTCAAGGGCAGCCCGAAGCCGAACCACGCCGAGGCGACCGTCTTTCAGTCGGGCCGCAATCAATGGATGAGCTACGACGCGTGGCCGCCGAAAACCGGCGTCGCGCCGGCCGAGATCTATATGCAGTCGGGCGGAAAGGTTTCGTTCGTCAAGCCGTCGAAATCCGACACTCAGTTCGATTCCTACGTTTCGGACCCGGCGAATCCGGTGCCGTATCGCAAACGGCCGATCGAGGCGACCTACGACCCGAACGGCTCGGGCTGGCGGACGTGGCTCGTGCAGGATCAGAGATTTCTGGAGGGCCGGCCCGACACGCTCCGCTGGTCGTCGGACGTGCTCGACCGGGAAACGACGATCACCGGCGACGTCGTCGCGCATCTTTTCGCCTCGACGAGCGGCTCGGACAGCGACTGGATCGTCAAGCTGATCGACGTCTATCCGGCGGACGACGCGCGGCCGGGGATGGCCGGTTATCAATTGATGGTCGCCGAAGAGATCTTCCGCGGCCGCTACCGGAAGAGCTTTTCGAAACCGGAAGCGATCGCGCCCGACAAGGTCGAGGAATACACGGTCGATCTGCGCGGCAACAACTACACGTTTCTGAAGGGCCACCGGATCATGGTCGAAGTGCAGAGCACGTGGTTCCCGCTCTACGACCGCAACCCGCAGAAATTCGTCCCGAACATCTTTCTCGCGGCCGCAGGCGATTACGTGATGGCGACGCAGAAGATCTACCGGACGCCCGAATACCCGTCGCACATCAGCGTCACGCTGGCGAAGTGAGTTCGGGAAGTTTGGGAAGAAGACGTACAACAGTCTGTCAGACTGT
>JAFDVJ010000167.1 GCA_018269075.1 Acidobacteriota bacterium | reverse complement strand
ACCGAGCGCGGCGTCGGCAACGGCATTTCGCTGCTGATCTTCGCCGGCATCGTGATCGGTCTGCCGCGCGGTCTGGCGCAGATCAAGGACCGGATTGGCGCGGGCGATGCGATGCAGACGCTCGGCGTCGTTTTTCTGGGCGTCGTTCTCGTCGCGCTGATCGCTTTGATCGTCTATGTCGAATCCGCGCGCCGGAACATCGCGATCAGTTACGCGAGCCGCCGCGTCGGCAACCAGACTTTCCGCGGTCAGGAAACGAGCCTGCCGCTGAAAATCAATATGGGCGGCGTGATCCCGGTGATCTTCGCGTCGTCGGTGCTGGCGATGCCGCAGACGCTGTTTTCGGCATTTCCGCCGGCCCAGCCGGGCAGCGAGAACTACGATCCGAATTCGCTCTGGAGCAAGATCTACGCGTTTTTCCAACAGTTTCACGGCGGCGATCCGTATTACGAGCTGGTCTTTTTGTCGCTGATCGTATTGTTCACGTTCTTCTACATCACCATCGTCTTCAATACGGACGAAGTGGCCGACAACCTGCGGAAGCACGGCGGATTCATTCCGGGATTGCGTCCCGGCGCTCCGACGGCCGATTATCTGAACACGATTCTGACCCGTCTGACGACGGTCGGCGCGCTCTATCTGGCGTTCGTCGCCTTTGCGCCGCAGCTGCTGCTGAGCGGTTTCAAGGTCGCGCGGCTGCCGTTTATCGGCACGGCGGTCGATAACTTTTTCACGGCGACGCCCGGTTTGAGCTGGATCCCGACCGGTTTGGGCTACCAGTTTTACTTCGGGGGCACGTCGCTCCTGATTCTGGTCGGCGTCGCGATGGACACGGTCGCGCAGGTCGAAGCCCAGCTCGTGATGAGAAATTACGAGGGCTTTCTGGGTTCCGGTTCGCGGCTGCGCGGAAGAAGAAGTTAATTTTGGACGCGGTGAATCGGCGGCGCGGAGATACGGAGAAAGAATTCGTTTGAAACGAATTTCTCCGCGTCTCCGCGTCGCTCATTGCCTGCGTCGTATTTTGATTTATGAGCAAAATCATCGTATTGATCGGCGCGCCGGGTGCGGGTAAAGGAACGCAGGCCCGGCTTCTCGAAGAACGCCGCGAAATTCCGCAGATCTCGACCGGCGATATGTTCCGGGAGATGAAGGACGCGGACACACCGCTCGCCCGGGAATTGAAGGAAACGATGGCGGCGGGAAAACTGGCTTCCGACGATCTGACGTATCAGATCGTCCGCGATCGCACGTCGCGCGAGGATCCGGCGAAAACCTATCTTCTCGACGGTTATCCGCGCACCGCCGTCCAGGCCGAACAGCTCGAGGAACTGGCCCGCGAACAGGGCCGGGAAATTCAGGCGATCGAGGTCGACGTGCCGCGCGACGAATTGCTGAAGCGGCTGACGGGCCGGCGGTCGTGCCCGGTCTGCGGCGAGATTTACAACATCTATTCGAAGCCGCCGAAAGCCGACAACGTCTGCGATTTTCATCCGGAAGCGTCGTTGACGCACCGCGCCGACGACAACGAGGAAAGCGTTTCGACGCGGCTCGCGACCTATGACGGACAGACCAAACCGCTGCTCGAATATTACGAAAAATCGGGACGCCTGAAGAAGATCGGCGGCACGGGCGAGCTCGAAGCGATTTACGGGGAAGTGGAAAAGGCGATTTAGCCGGGTTTCGAAACCGCCGAAAATCGGCGGTTGAACCGGCGCGGGATTTTAACGAGCAAGTGTTTAACGATTCGAAAATCGGCGGGTTCTTAAGTAACTTGAGCCGGATTTTACTGGGGAAGAGAATGATCATCGCCAAATCACAGAAAGATTTAGACCGGATGCGTGAGGTCGGCGAGCTGATCGCCGAGGTTCGCGAAGCGCTGCGCGGGATGGTCGGGATCGGCGTTTCGACGCTCGAGCTCAACCGGGCGGCCGAGAAAATGATCCGCGAACGCGGCGCGATTCCGACCTTTATCGGTTATCACGGCTTTCCGTTCGCGATCTGCGCGTCGGTCAACGAACAGATCGTCCACGGCTTTTCGAACGAAACGCCGCTCAAAGACGGCGACATCATCTCGCTCGATATGGCGGCGACCTACAACGGGTTCGTCGGCGACACGGCCTTTACGGCGCCGGTCGGCGAAATTACCGACGAGCTGAAGCAGTTGATCCGCGTGACCGAGGAATGTCTCGAACTGGGGATCGCGCAGTGTCATCCGAACAAGCGGGTCGGCGACATCGGCTGGGCCGTCCAGCAGCACGCCGAAAAATACGGGTACGGGATCGTCCGCGATTATACCGGTCACGGAATCGGCCGGGCGATGCACGAAGCGCCGCAGATCGCGAATTACGGCCGGCCCGGAACGCGCGAGAAGATCCGCGCCGGCTACTGCTTTGCGATCGAGCCGATGCTCAATCTCGGGACGCACGAAACGCGGACGCTCGCCGACAAGTGGACGGTCGTCACGCGCGACGGGAAACCGAGCGCCCACGCCGAGCACACGATCGCCGTGACGGCCGACGGACCGGAGATTCTGACCCTGACCAAAGAGCAGAAAGCGGCGCTGAAAAAGACCGAAAATGAAACCGTTGCGGCCTAACTTGATAAATCGCCGCAAAAAAGGTAACATAAACAGTTTGTCAACTAAGACAGGGTTGGCTCCGTTAGATATGTCAAAAGAAGAAGCCATAGAAGTTACGGCAACGGTTCTGGAAACTTTGCCGAATGCGATGTTTAAGGTCGCGCTCGAAGACAACCAGCATCAGGTTCTGGCCCATATTTCGGGGAAAATGCGGAAAAACTTCATCCGCATTCTGCCGGGCGACAGAGTGCTGGTCGAGCTTTCGCCGTATGACCTCAATCGCGGGCGGATTACATATCGATATAAATAAACTTCGATCCGGGAAATCGGATTTCAAAATTACGAGCCGCCCGCTGTCAGGCGGCAATTTGTAGAGAGGGACAAAATAATGAAAGTTCGTCCATCGGTTAAGAAAATTTGCGATAAATGCAAAATCATTCATCGGAAAGGCGTTGTCCGGGTCATTTGCGATAACCCGAAACACAAGCAGCGCCAGGGATAGTGCGATTTCGGATTTTAGATGTCGGATGTCGGATTTAAGCCAATTTAAATCCGACATCCGACATCCGACATCCCAAATCGAAATAGGAGAAATATGGCTCGCGTAGCAGGAGTTGATTTACCACCAAACAAGAGAGCGCAGATCGGGCTGACGTATATTTACGGCATCGGCAAATCGCGCGCGACGGCAATTTTAGAGGAAGCGCAGATCAGCATCGATCAGAAGATCAAGAATCTGAGCGAGGATGAACTGACGCGGATCCGCACGATCATCGACACGCAGGGCGACGTCGAGGGCGATCTGCGCAAGCGTGTCCAGATGGACATCAAACGGCTGATGGACATCGGCTGTTATCGCGGACTTCGTCACCGCCGCAGCCTGCCGGTTCGCGGACAGCGCACCAGCACGAACGCGCGCACCCGTAAAGGTCCGCGGAAAGCCGCCGTCGCGAAGAAGAAAGCGCCGGGCAAGAAATAGTCATTAGTCTTCGGTTCTGAGTCCGAAGTCGAGAGTAATCGACTCCGGACCCAAGACCCGAGACTCAAGACTCAAGACTGAATTTTATGGCAAAAGCAGCAAAAGGTAAGAAGACCTACAAAAAGAAAGAGAAAAAGAATATTCCGTACGGGATCGTTCATATTTCGGCTTCGTTCAACAACACGCTGATTTCGATCACCGACCAGAACGGCAATCTGCTCGCGCAGTCGTCGTCGGGCGCGCGCGGTTTCCGCGGTTCGCGGAAGGGCACGCCGTTCGCCGCTCAGCAGGCGGCGACCGAAGTCGCCCGCAAGGCGCTCGAAGCCGGTATGCGCGAGGTCGAAGTCCGGGTCAAGGGCCCGGGCGGCGGCCGCGAATCGGCGATCCGGGCGATCAACCAGGCCGGCATTCGCGTCGCTTCGATCCGCGACACGACGCCGATCCCGCACAACGGCTGCCGTCCGCCGAAGCGTCGCCGGGTTTGACGATGTCGGATGTCGGATTTTATTTTTGATATTTGAGTTTATTAATTATCGAAAGGAAGAAGGGATTGCTCCGGCAATTCCCGTAAACTTTTCCGCTTTTGCGGTTTCGAGTCGGTTTTGACGGGTCCGGAAACATAAATCCGAAATCCGAAATCCGAAATCCGAAATCCGAAATCGATCTGCGGAAGCAGCAAAACGAAAAACATTATGGCTAGATATAGAGATGCGGTGTGCCGTCTGTGCCGCCGCGAAGGTGGAAAGTTATTTTTGAAGGGCGACCGTTGTTTTAAACCGTCGTGCGCAATTGAAAAACGCGGAACCAATCCGCCGGGACAGCACGGCGCGGCCCGGCGCAAGATGCTCGCCGGTTACGGCCAGCAGCTCCGTGAAAAACAGAAGGTCAAGCGCATTTACTTCGTGCTTGAAAAGCAATTCCGTAACTATTTTGAAAAGGCTCTGCGGCAGAAGGGCGTGACGGGCGAGAACCTTTTGTTCCTGCTCGAACGGCGGCTCGACAACGTCGTCTACCGCGCGGGTTTTTCGACTTCGCGCCGCCAGGCGCGGCAGCTCGTCAATCACGGTCATATTTACGTCAACGACCGCAAGGTCGATATTCCGTCGTTCCAGGTCAAGGTCGGCGACGTCGTCACCGTGAAGGACAAAACCGTTAAGAACGTTCACGTCGAAGGCGCGTGGCAGACGGCCGTCGGCCGCGGCCGGCCGAACTGGATCTCGGCCGGGGCCAAGGATATGAGCGTCTCGATCGCCGCGTTGCCGAAGCGTGAAGACGTCGACGCCAACATTAACGAGCAGCTTATTGTCGAACTTTACAGCAAGTAATTATTGGAGTTTGGGAAGTTTCGGAAGTTCTGGAAGTACGGGAAGAAAAAGGTCTTTTCCGAAACTTCCGAAACTTTCCGAACTTTCTAAACTTCCTGAACTTTTAAAAAGAATATGACACAAAACAATCATTGGACAAATTTTCAGATGCCGAGCCGGCTGGAAGTCGAAAAGGAAACTCTGACCGACCGCTACGGTAAGTTTTACGCGCAGCCTTTCGAAAGAGGTTTCGGTACGACGATCGGAAATTCCCTGCGTCGGGCGCTTCTTTCCTCGATCGAAGGCGCGGCGATTACGGCGGTCAAGATCGAAGGCGTCGAACACGAATTTTCGTCCATCAAGGGCGTCGTCGAAGACGCGACCGACGTGATCCTGAATCTCAAGCAAATCCCGTTCAAGCTCCACGGCAGCTCTGCCAAAACCCTGACCATCAGCAAAAAAGGCGCGGGCGAGGTGACGAGCGCCGACATCGAGGCCGACGGCGACGTCGAGATCCTCGACACCGGCGTCCATATCGCGACGATCGGCGCCGGCGGCGAGCTCAACGTCGAGATGCGTCTCAAAGCGGGTCGCGGCTATGTGTCGGCCGAATTCAACAACGACGAAGATCTCTCGATCGGCTACATCCCGATCGACTCGGTCCACACGCCGATCAAAAAGGTCAACTACAACGTCGAAAAGACCCGTATGGGGTCGAACACCGAATACGACAAGCTGACGATCGAGGTCTGGACGGACGGCTCGGTCAAACCCGACGATTCGATCGGGCTCGCGGCCAAGCTCGTCAAGGATCATATGTCGATCTTCGTCAATTTCGAGGAAGAGGAAGACGAATTCAAATACGAAGACATCGCGCGGCCGCCGCTGCTCCGCAACGATCTGCTGGATCGGTCGGTCGACGAGCTCGAGCTTTCGGTTCGCTCGTACAACTGTCTGAAAAACGCCGACATCCGTTCGATCCGCGACCTGATCAAACGGAGCGAGCGCGATATGCTCAACACGAAAAACTTCGGCAAGAAGTCGCTGACCGAGATCAAGGACCTGCTCCACGGAATGGGTCTCGATTTCGGGATGGATTTCGACGAGCAGGGCAATCCGATCCCGGGTTCGGGCGGACGCGATCTGGACTAAATGAAAAATGCAAAATTAAAAATGAAACCCTCATTTCTTAATTTTGCATTTTTAATTTTTAATTTTTAATTCAAAAGCAATGAGACATTTAAAAGCACATCGTAAACTGGGAAGAACGACCGAGCACCGCATTTCCTTGCTCCGCAATCTGGCGACTTCCTTAATCAATTCGGAAACCGGTTACATCGTGACGACCGTTCCGAAGGCCAAGGAACTGCGGCCGTTCGTCGAAAAAGTGATCACGATCGCCCGCCGGGCGCAGGTTTTGTCGGGCGCCGAAGCGAAGGCGCAGGAAGTCCATCTGCGGCGTCAGGCGGCCCGCTTCTTTCACGCCGGCAACACGACCTTCAAGCTCGAACAGAGCCGTTTTCGCGGCAAAAAAGGCGAGCCCAAGGAGCAGATCGAGCGGACGGCCGGCGTCAAAGCCGTGCAGCGTCTGTTCGGCGAGCTCGGCGCGCGCTACAAGGACCGCAACGGCGGTTACACGCGGATCATCAAACTCGGTCGCCGGCAGGGCGACAACGCCGAAATGGCGGTCATCGAACTGGTCGATAACCCGCGCGAGCTGGCGGCGAAAAAATAAAGGAGTAAGGCGCGATGAGTGAACAGACGGCCTCGGCGAAAGCCAAATCGGAAACAGGTAAAACCGGACGCGGCGCCAGAAAAGCGGCCGACGCGCCGAAAGCCTCGCTCAATATGAGCGAGCTGCGCGAGCTCGCCGAACTGGTCAATGAACACGGATTTACGGATTTCGAGTTCGAAAACGAAAATATCCGGATTCGTCTGAGCAAAATGACCGCCCCGTCGATCGTGCAGGCCGTGCAGCCGGTCGCGCCGGCCTACGCGGCTCCGGCTCCTGCGCCGGTCGCGGCGGCTCCGGCCGAAACGGCGGCCGCGGAAGCGCCGGCCGACGCCGACGAGGGCCTCTTCAAGATCACGTCGCCGATCGTCGGAACCTTCTACCGCGCGCCCGGGCCGGAAAAAGAGCCGTACGTCAAGGAAGGCGACACGGTCAACGAGAGCACGGTCGTCTGCATCGTCGAGGCGATGAAGC
>JAFDVJ010000166.1:240-5130 GCA_018269075.1 Acidobacteriota bacterium | reverse complement strand
ATCATCAGCGCGCCGGCGACCTCGCGAACCTGCGAGACCGAGCCGGGCGCGGATTCGATCCGCTCGGAAAAGACGGTCTGGATCGAATCGACGATCACGTAATCGGGCTTCAGCCGGTCGGTTTCGGCCATCATATTTTCGAGATTTGTTTCCGGCAGCAGAAAGAGATTTTCGGCGTCGACCCCGAGCCGCTCGNNCCGCTCGCCGCGCATCTTGATCTGCCGCTCGGATTCCTCGCCCGACACGTACAGCACTTTCCCGCCCGAAACGCTTAGTTTATCGGCCATCTCGAGCAAGAGTGTCGACTTGCCAATGCCCGGGCTTCCGCCGATCAGGACGAGCGAGCCNNGCCGCCGCCGAGGACGCGGTCGAACTCGTCGATCCCGCTCGACGTGCGGGCGTCGTCCTGCGATTCGATCTCGTTGAACGCCATCGGCCGGACGACGCGGAACGAATCGGTGCCGAGCCGCGCGTTCGGGGCCTGAGTCTTGCCGGCGGCCTGCGGCGTCGGGCGGAATTTTTCCTCGACGAGCGAACCGTACTCGCCGCAGTCGGGACAGCGCCCGAGCCATTTCCGCTGCTGTCCGCCGCAGTTCTGGCAGACGAAAATCGTGTTCGGAGTTTTTGCCATAATTCTCTGTTCGATGCAAAATTTAAAGTAAAATGCAGAGCGGTCAGGTATTGATTCTAACCTTTAAACCGCGCATTTTGAACCGGAGAAATTATGGCTTTATCGATTCACGCCTTTGCCGAAAAAGTCGCGCTGATCACCGACGGCGAAAATCCGGTCGGCCGCGCCGTCGCGCTCCAGCTCGCGCTCAGCGGCGCGTATGTGATCGTCGGTTTCGCAGGGTCGTCGGACGAAAACCGGCGCGCGCTCGGCGAGCTCCAGAGTCTCGGCACGCTCGCGAACGCGGTCGAGGCGGACCTGTCGACCGCGGGCGGCGCGCAAAAGCTGGTCGCGGCCGTCGACGCCGCGTTCGGGCGGCTCGACCTGCTCGTCAACTGCCCGCAATTGCCCGCCGAACGGGATTTCGCGGGCGTCGACGAGGAATTTTTCGAAAAAACTTTGAATACGCAGCTGAAATCCGCATTTTTCGTGACGCAGAGCGCACTGTATTTAATGAGGCCGCGCCCGAAACCGAAGATCGTCAACGTCTTTTCGGCGCTCGACACGCCCGAGTCTTTCGGAAATTGTCTGCTCGCGGCCTCGCAGGCGGCCGTTCGCGGACTGACCGAATCGCTCGCGGTTTCGCTGCCCGCGAATTTTCGGGTCAACGGGATCGCGGTCAGCGCGAAAAAGGGAAACGGCGCGAATCCGGACGCCGATCTGTTCCGCGAAAAACCGGGCGTTCCGGCGGACGACGTCGCGCGGGCGGCGATGTTTCTGCTTTCTTCGGAAGCAGTTGGACTGAACGGACAGATATTGAAGGTCGGATAAATTTTGTTAAATATTCGTTCCCTTAAATTTAATGTTCGTGCTAAAATCTTTTGGGATGAAACTTGACGTTCTCATAATCAGGATCGCTTTTGTTCTTATGCTGGTCGTTTTCGGCTACGTCCTGAATCCGTTCGAACATACTCAGCGCTTTGGATTTACCGAGCTCAGCGACGGCGCCCGGCCGGTTCTGTCGGCCCTCTTCGGCGCGATTCTCGGCGCGATGATCATCGCCTTCGAGATGCGCGTCTCGCGCGCTTCGCTCAAAACCCTGATCGGCGCGGCGATCGGCTCGATTCTCGGCATTCTCGGCGCGTTTCTGATCGGCGTCCTGATCTCGATCCAGAAAGAAGCGGCCGTCTCGGCCGAGATGCAGACTTTTCTGACGATCACGCTCGCCTTTTTTATGGGCTATATCGGCCTGATGGTCGGCGCGGCGAAGGGCGATTACATCGATCTTTCGGTGCTCGGCGGCCTGTTCAGCGACAAGTCGGCGGTCAAGGAAGATTTCCGGATTCTCGACACGAGCGTGATCATCGACNNCATCGACGGCCGCATCGCCGACGTCGCCGAGACCGGTTTTATGGGCGGAACGCTGATCATCCCGCAGTTTATCCTGACCGAGCTGCAGCAGGTCGCCGATTCGCCGGATTCGTCGAAACGCCAGCGCGGCCGCCGCGGTCTCGATATGCTCCAGCGCCTGCGCAACAACTCGAAGATCGACATCCAGATCGTCGAAACCGATTTTCCGGCCGTCAAGGAAGTCGATCTCAAACTGATCGAGCTCGGCAAGCAGCTCGACGCGATGATCGTCACCAACGATTTCAACCTGAACAAGGTCGCCCAATTGCGCGGCGTCCTCGTGCTCAACATCAACGAGCTCGCCAACGCCCTCAAACCGGTCGTCCTGCCGGGCGAAGCGATGCGCGTCTTTATTCTCAAGGAAGGGAAGGAATACAATCAGGGCGTCGCCTACCTTGACGACGGCACGATGGTCGTCGTCGACAACGCCCGCAAGCTGATCGGCAAGACGGCCGACATCGCCGTCACCAGCGTCCTGCAGACGACGGCCGGCAAGATGATCTTCGGCCGGCTCTGGGAGGAAACGCAGGAAAACGCGGAATCGACGGCGAGCATTCACGATTCGCGCTCCGGCACGTTTCGCAAAGCGACCCGCGAGCTTCGCCAGTCGACCATCATTGAAGAAATAGATTGAAATTCGTCGGTCGTTCGCTGTTCGTGGTTGGCGGTTCCTCAAATTTCTGACGACGAACAACGGACAACGAACAACGGACAAATGAACACAGCAATCATCGTAGCGGCCGGAAGCGGTACCAGATTCGGCGGTGATAAACCCAAGCAATTTCTCGAAATCGGCGGCAAACCTCTTCTCATCCATACCCTCGAAAAATTCGAAAACTGCCCGCTCATCAACGAGATCGTCCTCGTCATCGGTTCGGATCAACTGTTCAGCTACCGGGAAATCGCGACCAAACATCGCGTCCGGAAAGTCGCGAAAATCGTTTACGGCGGCAAAACGCGGGCCGAATCCGTCTTCAAAGGGTTCGGCGTGATCGACAGCGCGACGGCCGAAATCGTCGCGGTGCACGACGGCGCCCGCCCGTTCGTGACGACCGAAGAGATCGCCGCGACCGTCCGAAAAGCGCAGGAAACCGGCGCGGCCTGTCTGGTCGCCCCGGTGTTCGACACCGTCAAAGAGGTCCGCGACGGCCGGATCGCGCAGACGATCGACCGCGCCAATCTGCGCCGCGCGCTGACGCCGCAGGCTTTTCATTACGACATCCTGCGCAACGCGCTGCTCGCCTCGGAGCTGACCGAGGCGGCGACCGACGAATGCTGTCTCGTCGAGAATATCGGCTTCAAAATCTCGATCGTCGAGGGCAGCCCGAAAAACATCAAGATCACGACGCCCGAAGACTGGGCGATCGCGGAGATATATTTTCAGAAAGGATGATTGGTCTTTAGTCTTCGATCTTCGGAAAACATAGTTTCCGATTTCCGAAAAACAAAGGTCTAAGACCAAAGACCAAAGATCGTAAAAATTATGTTTCGAATCGGATACGGCAACGATCTGCACCGGCTGGAAGCGGGGAGACCGTTGATTCTGGGCGGCGTTTCGATCGCGTCCGAAGCGGGCGCGGTCGGGCATTCGGACGCCGACTGTCTGACGCACGCCGTCACCGACGCGATTCTCGGCGCGCTCGCGCTCGGCGACATCGGCGCGCATTTTTCCGATCGCGACGAACGCTGGCGCGGCGCCGACAGCTTCGTTTTTCTGCGCCACACGGTCGGTCTGATGAGGGAAAAAGGCTTTCGCGTGGTCAACGTCGATTCGACCGTCAGCCTCGAACGCCCGAAGCTGCGCCCGCACATCGACGCGATCCGCGCGCGGCTCGCGGCGGCGCTCGAAGTCTCCGTCGACTGCGTGTCGGTCAAAGCGAAGACCGGCGAAAAGGTCGATGCCGTCGGCCGCGGCGAGGCGGTCCGCACCGAGGCGGTCGTCCTGCTCGAAAGCGTTTAAAACGAAAAAGCCCGGTCGTCGAAACCGGGCTTTCGCTATTATCTCGAACTTCGAATTAATCGATGTCGGCGCCGTAGCTGCGGCCGATCCGCAGCACTTCGTCCCACGTCCGGTCGATTTCACCGTTGTAGTAGTCTTCGGACGGGCGCGAAAGATTGCGCCGCGAGGTTTTCCGGTCGTGGAGATAGTCGGCGTAATTGCGCCACGCCTGCATATGTTTGCCCCACGCGTCCTGAAAATCCTGCGGGAAACGGGTCGCGTCCATCTGCGACGATTTTCGCCAGTAAATCATCACCGATTCGGCTTTGTCGTCGGAATAGGCGTTGCCGCTCCGGTCGTAGCCGTTCAGCTCGTCCTCGCGGACGAAATTCTCGATCGACCGGGCGGTGCATTTTTCGAAGCCGCGCGGTTCGACGGCCGATCGGGAAAAAGGACAAGTTTCCGACGGATAAAGAACCTCGACGGCCGGCTGCGGGAAGAAGATCCGGACGAGCCCGGCGGAGAAAATAAAGGCGGCGGCAAAGGCGGCGACGGCGATGATATTTCTGGTATTGCTCATAAATTTTGAAAACCTCTCAAAAAACTGTTTCTATTATGTCGTAATTTTTTCAAAAAGGGAACATTTTTTTGACGAAATTTTGCACGAAGTTTGCTAAAGTTATTTTAATGAACCCGCAAGAGTTAATACGAAAAAAACGCGACGGCGCCCGATTCTCGGACGAAGAGATCAAAGCTTTTATCGGCGGCGTCTGCGACAACAGCTGGGCCGACTACCAGATCACCGCGCTCGTGATGGCGATGTTCATCCACGGGCTCAACCAGGCCGAACAGACCGCGCTCGTCCGCTCGATGCTCGAATCGGGCGAAGTTCTGGACTTTTCCGACCTCGACGCGCCGGTCGCCGACAAGC
>JAFDVJ010000166.1:0-134 GCA_018269075.1 Acidobacteriota bacterium | reverse complement strand
GCTCGACAAGCTCGAATCGATTCCGGGCTACAACGTCCGGCTCTCGAAATCGCAGATCAAGCGCACGATCAAGAGCTGCGGCTTCGCGCTCGCCGGCCAGACGCAGAAGATCGTCCCGGCCGACCGCAAGCTCT
>JAFDVJ010000165.1 GCA_018269075.1 Acidobacteriota bacterium | reverse complement strand
AAAAGTGGAAAAGTGGAAAAGTCGGTTCGGAGGCGCGGAGCGAACTTTTTCCCTTTTTCCCTTTTTCCCTTTTTCACTTTTTAGACTTCAGATATTTCTTCGGAATCGGATTTTCGGGCGTTTCGGCCTGCCAGAAGATCGTGATGACCCACCAGCGCTGGCCGTCGTTGAGGAGCTGAAAACTGTTGATGCCGCGCATAAACGGCTTTTTGTCGGACAGGCTGCGAAAGGACTCGTAGGTCGAAAAGACCTGCGCGATGTTGCCGTAAACTTCGACGCGGCGGGCTTTTTCGCGCTCGTAGAAGCCGTCTTTGGCGAAGACCGGCTCGACCCGTTTGACATAGTCCTCGGGCGACAGCGCGCGCGCGCCGATGATGCCGGTCTGCGCGTTTTTGCCCGACGGGATCAGCCGCGCGTCCTTGTAGAACAGCGAGCGGAAACGGTCCCAGTCGCGCGGTTTGCCGGCATCGCCCGAGATCACGTCGTAAACGGCCTTCATAATCGCGTCGATCGAGCCGACGTCGGCCGGGTTCGCTGGTTTGATTTCGGTCGTCTGGGCCATCGCGTTGAAAGAAAAAAGTACGAGAAAACAAACGGTCGCCAAAAGATTTCTTTTCTTCATTCGCCGTTTTTACGCAGGCTCGCGGCGCCGGGTTTCAATTATTGATGGTGTCGGCCTTGGTTTCGAGCGCGTCCTGCACGTTCTGCGGCAGCGCCGACAGAAAATTGTAGCCGGTCGCCTGCTCGATCTGCCGGACGGTCGTCCGGTACGTCTGCCAGTCGGCGTTTTTGATGCCGTTGACGTTCGGCATATCGACCGCGATCACGCGCGTCTTCTCGTTGACCGCGGAAATCGGCGCGCCGGCCGGGACGACGACCGCGATCTTCCAGTCGTTGGTCGGGATCGAGACCTTCTTTTTGAGCTTGCCCTTTTCGCCGTAAACGCCGGCGACGATGTAAACGTCGCTGCCGCGGGTGACGAGCGACCGCAGATAGCCTTCCAATTTCTGCCACGGCCCGCGGTTGAGATCGCCGGTCTGCGGCGTCATATTCGTCATCACGAACGTCGAATCGGCGGCCTCGCGGCTGCCGTAGCGGTCGGCGTTCGGACAGACGTGGCCGCGGTCGAAGCCGCTGCCGGTGTAATCGCTCGGCGTGATCCGCGGCCAGCCGTTCGGCAGCCGGTCGTCGGGCCGGAACGCGTCCTCGCGGTCGAGACTGCCGAGATCGGCCTTCGACACGCGCCACGCGACCCAGTTCGGGATGCCCTTGTCGCGGTTGTAGCAGATCACCATATAATTGTTGACCAGCATATAGTTGTTCGGGTCCGACGTGCCGCAGTTCGAGGGCGCTCCGGGCGCGAGATAGATCTGTTTCGCCTGTTCGGCGTTCGCCGGCTGGTTCGACGGGCCGCTCGGCTGGTTCGCCGGCTGGCTCGCGGCCGGCTCGCTCCCGCCGCCGCTGATCCGGTTGTAGATCGATTTGCCGAGCCAGAAGCAGAAAAAGATCACCGAGAGGAGAATGACCAAAGCGATAATCGCGCCGACAAGCGTTTTATTATTCATAATCTTACACCAGGCGAATTTACTCCGATTTTAGCACAGCCGCGAACCGCTTGCATCCTAAACCGCCGTCGGCTCGTCAAAGTCCGAAGCCGGCGGACTTTTAATTCCGGCCGCCGGTTGGGGTAAAATGAAAAGGATGGAAAAAACTCATCTCGCCGGTTTGACGATCGACGAGCTCGCGGCCTTCGTCGAAGGCATCGGCGAGCCGAAATACCGTGCGAAACAAATTTTTAAAGGGCTCCACGAACGCCGCCTGCAGAGCTTCGACGCGATGACCGATCTGCCGAAGGCTCTGCGCGAAAAGCTCGGCGAAACGGCGGCCGCCGCGACGCTCCGGGTCGAGGCGCGCTACGTTTCGACCGACGGGACGCGCCGCTATTTGATGAAAACGCACGACGATCTGCCGGTCGAGACCGTTTTCATTCCGACCGAAGACCGCGACACGATCTGTTTCTCGTCGCAGTCGGGCTGTCCCTTAAAATGCGATTTCTGCCTGACGGCGCGGCTCGGGCTGCTCCGGAACCTGACGGCCGGCGAGCTCGTCGAGCAGATCGTCGTCGTCCTCAACGACGTTTACGGCGCGGGCCGCGAAACGCCGCACGGCACGAATCTCGTCGGGATGGGCGCGGGCGAGCCGTTTCTGAATTTCGAAAATCTGATCCGGGCGCTCGGAATAATGGCCGAGGAAGAAGGGCTTCATATCGTGCCGAACCGCGTGACGATCTCGACGGCCGGCATCGTGCCGAAGATCTACGAGTTCGCGAAGCTCGAAAAACGGCCGCATCTCGCGATCTCGCTGTCCGCGCCCGACGACGCGCTCCGCGATAAACTGATGCCGATCAACCGGCGCTGGAATCTCGACGAGCTGTTCGCGGCCGCCAAGGAATTCGAAAAATCGCTCCGCCGCGGCGAGCGGTTCACGTTCGAATACGTCCTGCTCGGCGGCGTCAACGATTCGGACGGGCACGCGCGAAAACTCGCGAATCTGCTCAACCGTCACGGTTTGCAGCGCGTTAAGATCAACCTGATCGCGCATAATTCGGCCGAGCCGCTCGAATACCGGCCGGCGGACGCCGAGCGGATCGAGAGCTTTAAGCGGATCCTCGAATCGAAGGGCGTTTCGGCTTACCTGCGGACGCCGCGCGGGCGCGACATTTACGCCGCCTGCGGCCAGCTCGCCGCGAAGAGCGAGCCGAATCCGGTGCGGATCACACGGTAGAGAAAGTTTTGAGTTCCGCCTTCAGGCGGCCCTGCTTTCACGCAGACTTGATCAACATCGGGAAAAGCCGCCTGAAGGCGGAACTCAAAACACGAAATTATGGAAATCTGGATTATCGGCATTTTTATCGTCGCGTTGATGGTTTATCTCTCGACGCGCATCAAACGGAGCGCGGCGGCGGCCTTCGCGGAAGAACGGGTCGAAACCGACGATTTTTCGCTCGTCAAACCCGAGGGCTTTCTGAGCCCGGTCGAGAACGACGAGTATCTGGCCTTTTACGCCTATTCGAAGGAATTCGGCGACGAGGGCGACACCGAAAAGCAGCGGCAGAGCCTGATCCGGCTGAAAACGCAGGCCGGCCGCGAGCTCGCCGAGGTCCGGCGCGAAGTCAAAAAATCGTTCGACAAACTTTTATCGGAAGAAAAAACGGGCGACGCGGAATTTCTGCTGACGGGCGAAAAAAGCGAGCGCGACGTCGAACGGGTCGTCTACCACAAGCTCGTCGCGCGCGGCGAGCGGATTTTCGATCTCGAGATGACGGTGCTCGCCGACAAACGCGAAAACTACGAGGAAACGGCCGAAAAACTTTTCGACGGTTTCCGCGTAAAATGATGTCGATTCGAATGATTGTGTAAATTGAGTTTCTTGATAATTTGATCTTAGATCTTTGGTCTTTGGTCTTCGATCTTCTTTCAAAGGTCAAAGATCAAATACCGAAGATCAAAGATCATCGAAACTATCCAAAGAAACTTGGATCACCCAGTAATAAAAAGGGACAAACTACGGAAGGCTTATGAAAAAAATATTTACGATCACGATTTTAGCTCTCGGTTTATTCTTCGCCGCCGGCGCGGCGCGCGCGCAGACCGTCACCGGTTCGATCGGCGCGGTCGCACGCGGCGGCTCGGTCCGCGGCACCGTCACGCTCAGCATTCCCGGCGGCCTGCACGTCAATTCCAACCGGCCGAACAGCCAGTATGCGATCCCGACGACGGTCAGCGTCAGCGCCGCCGGCGCGAAAACGGGCGCCGTCACCTACCCGCGCGGCCGCAACCGCAAGTTTCAGTTCTCGGAAGACACGCTCAACGTTTACGAGGGCACGGTCAGCTTTTCCTTCAACCTGTCGGTCCCGGCCAATTTCAAGGGCAGCGCCGTCAAGGTCCGCGCCGTCGTCCGTTTTCAGGCCTGCACGAACGAGGTCTGCTACCCGCCGAAAACGAAAGACGTCACTTTAACGGCGCGGATCAAATAAAATCCGCGAAAACCGCAGCGAAAACGGCCGCCCGTCGGGGAGACGAGCGGCCCGATTTATTATTCCAGCGTAAAGCTTTTCGGCACGAATTCGAGCGCGACGATGTCGCCGCCGTCCTTGTTCGGCCGGTACGTGATGACGGCCGGGATCGGCGGCAGCTTGACGCCGCAGCCGAACTGCAGGCCGCTCGCGTCGGGCGTAAAGGCGGCGAGCTTGACGTCCTGCGGCGATTTGGCCTTGAGCTTTAACGACTGCCCGTCGATCTTCGCGAAAAAGCTGATCGAATTATTGCCGCATTCGATTTTTTCGACCGTCCCGAGCGCGCGTTTCTCGCCGTCCTGCGGCTTGCGCAAGGCCTGCCGGAGCGCTTCGAGCATCGCTTCGCGGCGGCGTTTTTCGAAGTCTTCGGTCGCCGGCGGCGCGGTGTTTTCGGTCGTCGGCGCGGTGGTGGTGTCGACGGGGGGTTCGTCATCTTCGACGATCACCTCGCGGGCGTTCTTGAGCTCTTCCTCGGTCTTCAGCCGGAAGAAATTCGGCACGAAATCGATCTCGGCCAATTCGCCGGCCGTTTTCGTTTTCGGGTCGGCGGCCGGCCGGTAGGTCAGCACCGCGAGATAATCGCGAACCTGCGCGCTGCAGCCGAAGCTCACGCTTTCCAGTTCGGGGACCATCGCTTTGAGCTCCAGACCGGCGAAGTCTTTGCTTTTCAGGAGCACGGTTTCGGTGCCGGTTTTGACCGTGTAGAAGACCTGTCCCTTGAGGCATTCGACCTTTTCGATATTGCCGACGATTCTTTTTTCGTCCGGTTCCGGTTTGTCGAGCTGCCGGTTCAGACGAATGTTCCGGTTTTCCTCCTCGATCTTTTTAATCTCGGCTTCGGTCAGCGGTTTCGCGCCGTTTTTCCGGACGACGACCGGTCTGCGGATGCCTTTGTCTTCGAGCTCCTTTTCCTGTTTTTGATAATAGGCCCTGCGCTCGTCGAACTCGCGGATGTCGTCGAGCAGCTTCTGCGCCTGCGACCGGAGCCCGGGCTCGTCGGCGGTTTTGAACAGCTTTTCGGCGATCTCCTTCGCCTCGGCCGTCTTTTCCTGCCGCAGATAGATCCGCGCGACGAGATAGGCGATCTGCTGGTTGCCGGGCTCGATCGCGAGCGCTTTTTTGAGCGAGGCGAGCGATTCGTCGAGATTTTCGCCGTCGACCATATTGATGAAGCCGAGCAGCTGGTAGCTCTGGATGAAATTCGGATTGGCGGCGATCGCCTTCTGCAGCGCGTCGCGCATCTTCTTCATCGTTTCGGGCGGAAACTGGCGCACATAGCCGAATTCGTCCATACTTTCGCGGCTCAGAATGTAGGCGTAGTTGAAGTAGGCGAGGTGGTTTTTCGGATCGTTCGCGATCGCCTTTTCGAGATATTTTTTGGCTTCGTCGAAGTTTCGCTGGCGCATTTTTACGAGCCCGAACGCGGTGTTCGCGAGCGTCGAGCCGGCGTCGAGCGCGAGGGCTTTCCGGAGATGCGCTTCGGCGTCGTCGTACTGGCGCGTGTGGTAGAGCAGGTCGCCGAGATAGGCTTCGGCCTCGGCTTCCGCGAGCGGCGCGGCCGTCATTTCGGTGTCGAAGACGAGCTTGTTCTTGAACGTCACGACGGTCGTCATATATTTGCTCTGCGCGACGTAGCTTTTGAGGGCTTTTTCCATCGTCGCGTAGTCGTACTGAAAGGCCTGCTGAAAAGCTTTTTCCGGCTCGATTCCGTCCATCACGAGCGCGAGAAATTTGTTCATCGCGCCGTTGTTCGCGCCCCCGTTGCCCTGAATCAGATAGTGGATCAGCGCCCACGCCTGCGCGTAGAAGATGCTCCGCGAATGGTTGCCGTTCTGATGGAGCGAGTAGTTGTCGATCTCGAAAAACGTCTTCAGCGGAATCATCTGAGACTGGGCGAGCAGCATCAGATGATCGTTTTGCAGCGCGCCGAGCGTCACCTTCTGGTCGTCCTCGATCTTGAAGGTTTGATAATATTCGGCGAGCCCCTCGTTGAACCACGGCGGCACCTCGGACTTGCCGAAATTCGTGTCGAGCAGGAAATGCACGTACTCGTGAAAGATCGTGCCGTAAGTGTCTGCCTTTTCGCCCTCGGTCGAGAGCGTGATGTAATTGGCGTCCTCGCCGGGCTGGAAATAGCCGGCGATGCCGTCGTCGGGCTTGCCGTCGGCGCGTTTCGGCTTGAACGGCCGGTAGGCCGAGTCGCTCTTGAAGACGACGACGTTGGTTTGGATGGTTTGGGTGAATTTGGCGCGCGGAAAAAGCAGTCGAAAGGTTTCGCGAAACTGTTCGAGCTTGGTGGCGACCTGCCGGATCTCCTTTTCGCTGGCGTTGCCGATCAGAAAGAAATTTTTCGAGCGGACGCTGATCCAGGTGTCTTTGGCGAGGACGGGCGCGGAATTCGCGAAAAGCAGAATCACGCCAACGAGCGTGAGATAAAAAAAGCGTAATCTCATTAAATTTTAAAACTCCAAAGGTGGTTTCGAAAGGAAATTCTAGAGAATTAAAATCTTCAGGTCAACAGTTTTTTGCCGGCGGGCTTATTTTTTTCCGATCACCGACATTAGCCGGCCGGTCTTGCCGTAGAGTTTTTTCTCGCGCCGGTACGAGAAAAAAAGATCGGTGCGCTCCATCGTGCAGAGCGGCGCGACCGCGATATTTTCGGCGCGCACGCCCGCGCCGAGCAGTTGTTCGCGGTTCGCCGTGTGGAGATCGATCAGCGCGTGGTTTTCTTTGGTCGGCGTGAAGAGATGTTCGGAGCCCGGAAAATTCGCGCGAAAGGCGTCGATCACGTCCTGCCCGATCTCGTAATGGCGGGCGGTCGCCGCCGGCCCGATCGCCGCCGTCAGGTCTTCGGGGCGTGTGCCGTAGATCTTGTTGAGCCGCTCGATCGCCTTGACGACGATCGACTGGACCGTGCCGCGCCAGCCGGCGTGGATCGCGGCGAACGCGCCGGTCCGCGCGTCGCCGACGAGGACGGGCACGCAGTCGGCCGTCTTGACGCCGAGCAAAATATTGTCGACGTGCGAGACGAGCGCGTCCATCCGGTGGTCGCCGTCGCGGGCGTCGTCGAAATCGCGGACGTGCCGGACGTCGGCGCTGTGAATCTGCCAGCACGAGGCGAGCTGAAACGGCCGGTCGAAAAGATTCAGGAAACGGCGGCGGTTCTCGGCGATGTTTTCCTCGGAATCCTCGTCGTAGCCGGCGAGATTCAAAGAGTTTTCGGGAAAGTCGGAAACGCCGCCCGTTCGCGTCGAAAAGCCGTTCGCGAAGCCTTTTTCTTCGAGTTGGCGGCTGACCAGCATCCGGACGCCGTCTTTTTCGCGCCAGTAAAAGCCTTTTTCTGCTAAAATCTGTTCTTCGGACTCTGAATCAATGATAGTTTCGATCGGCATAGACATTGTAGAAGTTTATCGTATCAGCGAGACGATTCAAAGAACGCCGCGGTTCGCCGAGCGCGTTTTCACTGAAAAAGAACGCGCCTACTGCGAGAACAAAGGCGCGGCCGCCGCGCAGAGTTACGCCGCGCGCTTCGCCGCCAAGGAAGCGTTCTTAAAAGCTCTGGGAACGGGTTGGCGCGGCAAGATCACTTGGCAGGATATGGAGATCCTCAACAACGAGCACGGCGTCCCCGCGCTCGCGATCGCCGGCGAAGCCCGCAAACTGCTCGACGCCCTCGGCGCGACCCGCATCCATCTCTCGATGTCGCACACCACCGACCACGCCGTCGCGCAGGTCGTTCTGGAGTCTTAAAGCGGATTCAGAGTTTTGAGTTCCGCCTTCAGGCGGCCCCCAGCTTCATTGCGAATTTATTATACCAGGATGTCATAAAAACAGAGGAATCATCGGCTTACCCGCTAATGATCGGATGATCGTTCGAGTTCCGGACGTTGGTTTAACTGTCCACCAAAAACACGAAAGACACGAAATCATTTAGTGTTTTTTGTGGTTTTCGTGGACAGTCAAACCGGCGAACTTACCCTGAACCGCTTCTTTTACCGACCGGTTTCCCTGCATCTCAAATCGTTCACCGACAAGGTTTTCAATCTTCCCGTCAAATCACACCGGCGTGGCGGTGCATCGGCTATCGCCGACGCTACTGACCTCGCGCGGCTGCGCCGCTTTTTCCCTTCGATTACACAATTACTTTTACCGTCCCTTCTTCTCCGTTTCCAGAACGTGTAACTGATTTGCGAAAGCCTTTCACCAATCTGCGGAAAGCCTTCGCAGTTTCGCCAGAGCAGGTTTCGGCGCGGATTGCAGATAAATAGTTCGCAAGATGCACGACGGCCGGTCAGCCTGTCGCGGAGCGTGTCGGATTTCTTCAATCAACGGATTGATAACGCTCTGAATACCGGGTATTATCGACGGCATTGGAGCGATCGATGGCTAGACCGTCGTGCGCAGGCCGTATTTTGGAAAAGAAGATGCAACAGCAGCAACGTCTCGAACAGCTCCGCCTACTGCGCCTGCAGGTCGCCGCTTTTTCTGCGGTGAAATGCCGGATGGCCCACGAGCGGGTCGTCCGGAACAGCGAAACCGGACTCCCGATAGCCCTTCACTTTCCGGAGGGCTGTTATCGGCGAATCGGCCTCTGTGCGCACGAGATACGGGACACGCAGCTCGGCTGCAGCCATACCATTGCGAGGGTTCGGCTCAAAGAGGCGATCAAAGTATTGGACGGGATTTCGGGAGGACCGTCTGCGCCCGATTCGCCGTTCGGCGGCGAGCTGGTCAGGCTGGACAATGCCATTCACCTGCTCGATCACCGAAAGGGCGATGCGGAAAAGCGGCTCGCCGAAAGCCTCGAAGAAGCGCACCGCGACGGCGAGACCGGCGACAGCGAAGAGAAAATGAGGGCGGCCGAAAACGAGATCCGCGAGCTGGAAGAGCTGCATAACGGGTACGTGGAAGAGATCGGGCGGCTGAGAGACAAAATAATCACGGAGATCGATCGGCTGCTGGCCGAGCTGACGATCAGTAGTCTTGAGTCTTAAGTCTTGAGTCTTGAGTCGAAGAAAAACGAAGCCCGGGGACCAAAGACCGCCCGATTCCTGAACCCCCTGACTCAAGACTCAGGACTTAAGACTCAAGACTCTCAAAGGTCTCCCCGATCGAGCCATTTCTCGACCGGCGGCGGTTTCAGGCGGCGCATCTTTTCGAGCAGGATTTCCGGGTCGGCGTCCTCGATGATCAGCTGCCGGTGCGCGGACCGCAGAAAGCCTTCGCGGACCGCGTTGTCGCAGAGCGCGAGCAGCCCGTCGTAGTAGCCGGCGACGTTCAAGACGGCGCACGGCTTGTCGTGAAAACCCAACTGCGCCCACGTCAGGATCTCGAAAAATTCCTCGAACGTGCCGATGCCGCCGGGCATCGCGATGAAGCCGTCGGCCATCTCGGCCATCAGCGCCTTGCGCTCGTGCATCGAGCCGACGACCTTCAGTTCGGTGACGTCGCGATGCCCGACCTCTTTCCGCTCGAGCGATTCGGGAATGATGCCGACGACGCGGCCGCCGGCGCGCATCACCTCGTCGGCGATGACGCCCATCAGACCGACCTTGCCGCCGCCGTAGACGAGCCCGATGTTTTCGCGGACGAAAATCCGCGCGAGCGTCCTCGCGGCTTCCGCGTATTCCGCGCGAAAACCGCTGTTCGACCCGCAAAAAACCGTGATGTTTTTCATTGATTGATCCCCGGCCGGTTAATAGTTTTTGAGCGCGGTTTTGACCGCCGCGATCAGCTGGCCGTATTTTTCGAAGGGAAACGTTCCTTCCTCGCCGCCCGCGTGACACTCGTTGCGCAGCGAGTAGCAGTCATACTCGCCGCTCGCGAACAGCCAGCCCCGCCGTTCGTCGAATTTCCATTCGTAGCCGCCTTCGTTTTCGAGAAAGTTCCGGAGCGCGACGGCCGGATCGTTCGACAGCTCGCGGACGCCGAGCCGTTCGAGCGCGGATCCGGCGGCGGCGGCCAGCGCTTCGACCGTTTCGGAATCTTCGATGCCGACGAAATTGAACAAAAGCAGCCGCGGGACCGGGCTTTGCGTCCAGCGCGGATCGAACCGGTCCCAGTATTGCAGGAGCGTTTCGAACTCGTCCGGCTTCAGACAAAAGGGATGCCAGCGGGCCAGATCCCACCAACCGAGCTGATGTTTTTCGTTTCCGGCTTTTTCGACCAGCGAAAGCGTTTGATCGCAGCCGTTCGGGTCGGGATCGTATTCGAGAAGCAGCGCGAATTCGCCGCCGCAGTCGAAATAAAACTCGACCGTCCGGTTCGGCTCGGCGTATTTTTTGTTCTGATTAGGACTTACGCAAGCAAATAA
>JAFDVJ010000164.1 GCA_018269075.1 Acidobacteriota bacterium | reverse complement strand
GCTTCTTTTTTTTAGTGAAAAAGTTTTTGATTCAGGGCGATGAACAAAACTTTTTCACTTTTAGCCTTTTTCACTTTTTCACTTTTTCACTTTTCTACTTTTTCACTTTTTCACTTTTTCACTTTTTCACTTTTTCACTTTTCCGCCTTTAAACTTTATTCTTGAACTGTGAAGCTGAAGATTTGCGACCGCTGCAAACGTCCCTATCTCGCCGGCAAGAAAGCCTGCCCGAACTGTCCCGCGCCCTACACCTGGGATCAGGAATCGTGGGCCAATCTGGGATGCCTCGTCGCGATGATCCTGCCGATATTTTTAGTGCTGCTCTTCTGGATCTTTCTTTTTTTCGGCGTCTTTCTCCGCTGAATCAGTTGCCGAGCAAAGCCGCCGCGAGCGCGTCGACGAGCGGCGTGCTGTCGGCCTTGCGGGTTTCGTTGTTGACGACGATCACGAAGGCGAGCGTTTCGTCCGGGCGTTTCGCGTAGCCGGCGAGCGCGTTGACGTAGGCGATCGAACCGGTCTTCGCGACGATCCGGCCGCCCGCGCCGCCGAGCCGGCCACGCAGCGTGCCGTCCGCGCCGGCGACCGGCAGCGAATCCTTAAAGATTTCGGCTGCCCTGATCCGGCTGCCCGCGATCAGAGTCCGGCCGAGCGTTTCGGGCGTCACGAAATTGAGCCGCGACAACCCCGAACCGTCGTGGAGCGTCTCGGTTTCCTGGAGGCTCGCGCCGTTTTCGCCGAGCCATTTGCGGATGACGGCCGCGCCGGCCGCGTCGTCGCCGCGCGTTTTCTGAACTTTCGGGTTCTCGTCCGGCGCTTCCGCTCCGAATTTCCGTCCCAGCGTCCGGAGAATCAGCTCGGCGTAGAGATTGACCGAATCCTTGTTCATCCGGCGGACGATCTCGCCGAGCGGCGCGCTCTCGACGCGCGCGAGTTCCGACGCCGTTTCCGGGTCGAGCCGGTCGTCCGACTTCCAGTCCGCGAAGCGCGCGTCGCCCTCGACCGCGATTCCCTTTTTCGCGAGCGCCTCGCGAAAGATTTTCGCCGACCAGAGCGCCGGATTTTCGACCGCGACGCGGACGTCGAGATTTCTTCCCTCGCCCCAGACGTAGATCTTGTTGTCGCCGAGGCCGCGTTTTAAGCCGATCGCTTCCGGCGCGCCCGCCGGTTCGGCGGCGACCGTTCCCGAAGCCTGCACGTAATCGGTCGGCGGATCGATCTTCGGACGGCCGTTTTCGAGCGTCACGGTGACGAGATTCTTGTTGATCGAAAGCGCGCTCGCCGCCGCGCCGTAATACCATTGGATCTCGTTCCACGCCCAGCCGTCGCCGATCGCGTCGCCGGTGAAAAAGCTCTCGTCGCCGACGACGTTTCCCCTGACGCGCTGCAGTCCCTTCGTCTTCAGCTGATCGACGAGCGCGTCGAGATTGGCGTCGGTCAGATCGGGCGCGCCGCCGCCGTAGAGCACGAGATCGCCGGCGAGCGTCCCGTTCTCGATCTTCTCTTTCGCGAAAACGCGCGTCTGCCACCGAAAATCCGGCCCGAGGCGGTCGAGCGCGACGACCGAGGTGATCGTTTTCTGGACCGACGCCGGGTTGAAGAGCTTCTGCGCGTCGCGCGCGGCGAGCACTCTGCCGTCCTTCAGGCTGACGACGAAAACGCCCCAGCGAGCGTTCGAAAACTCGCTCCGGTCGATCAGCTCGTCGAGTTTTTTGGCGAGCGCGACGTCTTCCGGTTTCTGGGAAAGCACGAGCGGTTTGGTCAGATCGACGCTCGACGCCGGCACCTCGACCGCGACCGGCGCGTTCGCGTTCGCGTCGCCCGCCGGCCCGCGGTTAAAGCACGCGCCGAGACCGAGCGCCGACAGTAAAACGACGGATATCAAGATTGTTAAGCTGGATCGCGAATTCATCGAACCAAAATTTAGCTTAAACGGGAAACAAAAACAATGTTCGGTCGAAAGAAACAAAAGGAATAAGGATGAAATGATATTTGATTGAAGCCGAAAAAAATAGGCCGCGGATGACACGGATGACGCGGATTAGCGCGGATTCTTTTTTAAGATTAATAAATCCGTGTAAATCCGCGTCATCCGCGTCATCCGCGGCCTATTAAACCATTCAATAAATTCAACTTTTCACTTAAAGCGGCGTCAAACGCCTCATTTCCCTATTATCTTCGCGGAAACGAAAAGGTGTTCGCGTTTTTCAAACGCGTTGGCTGGCCGAGATGCCGGCGCTCCCGTTGCCGTCAAATTGACGGCGCTCCGTCGAGAAAGCTTTCGGCGGCGCTCAGGACTTCGTCAACGCCGATTTTATCGATCGTCGCGGTCCGGACGACGCGGATCTTTTCGGTCAGCGGCAGATAGGTGACCGGCGCGCGCTCGTCCATCACGAGGACGAGACTCGCGCCGGCGATCGCGCCGATATGGACGACGCCCGTGTCGTTGCTGACGAGCACGCGCAGCCGCGCGCAGGCCGCGACGAGCTGCGGGATCGTCAGCTTGTCGAAGATCAGCGTTTCAGGCGGAAAGATCCGCTCGACCGTTTCGCGGAGATCGGTTTCCTCGGGCCCGAGAAAGACGACGAGCCGCGGCGGGTTCGCGCGCGCCCGCAGCCGTTCGCCGAGACGCGCAAAGTTTTCGAGCTTCCAGCGGCGGCTCGGATGGCCCGCGCCGGGAAACAATCCGGCGAGCGGCGCGCCGGCGGCCGTTTCTTCGGCAAGCATCTTTTCGACCGCCTCGACGTCGGCGGCGGCCGGCGCGATCTTGACGAAGCGCGGCGCGGCGTCGATGCCGAGCGGTTTGAGCACTTCGAGATAACGGTCGGTGATGTGTTTGGATTTGTCTTCGGGCGGCGGTTTTTCGGGAAATTTCGCGAAGAAATCGAGCGAGCGGTTCTCGCGGTTCGCGTAGAGCCGCGCGTTCGCGCCCGACAGAAAGCCGAGCAGATTGGTTTCGGAAAGGCTGTGAAGATCGATCACGAAATCGAAACGGCGGCGGCGGACGTCCTTGACGAGCCGGCGGATCTTGTCGATCGAGCGCAGTTTATTGCCGTCGCGCAGCTCGACGCGGTCGACGACGAGCTCCTCGTCGAAAACGCCGGCGAGCCGCGCGATCATCGCGCTCGATTTCCCGACGAGCGCCGTGATCCGCGCCTCGGGAAATTTCTCGCGCACCGCCCGCAGCGCCGGCAGCGCGAGAATCACGTCGCCCATCTGCCCGAAATGGATGACGAGAATGTTTTTCGGTTCGAACTGTTTTTCGGTCAACTGTTTAAGTCTTAAGTTCCAAGTCTGAAGTTTCGTGTCGCTCCTCGTTTATCGTATAAAACGAGCCGCGCCGCTGTCCAGACCCGGGACTCAAGACTCAGGACTTCAGACCCGGGACTCTTAAAACTCGCGCAAATCGCGGCCGGTCATCTCGTGCGGTTTTTCGAGGCCGAGGATGCCGAGGATCGTCGGCGCGACGTCTTCGAGCGCGCCGTTCATCCGGAGCTTGATTTCGGTCGAGCCGTCGTCGACCAGATGAAACGGCACCGGGTTGGTCGTGTGCTGGTTGTTCGGCTCGCCGGTCAGCAGATCGGCCATTTCCTCGCAGTTGCCGTGGTCGGCCGTGACGATCGCGATGCCGTTGAGTTCGCGGACCTTGTCGACGATGCCGCCGAGACAGGTGTCCATAAACTGGATGGATTCGATCGTCTTTTCGAGATTGCCGGTGTGCGCGACCATATCGGCGGCCGCCAGATTGACGATGAAGACGTCGTTCTCGTCGGCTTCCATCGCCCGCAGAACCTTGTCCGTGACCTTAAAGCAGCTCATCTCGGGCGAGAATTCGAGCGCCGATTTCTTGAGGCTCGGGACGAGCACGCGCTGTTCGCACGGATGCTCGTTTTCCGCGCCGCCGTTCAGGAAATACGTGATGTGCGCGTATTTTTCGGTTTCGGTGACGCGGCAGTTGAGGACGCCGTTTTCGGCGAAGACCTGCGCGAGCGCCTTTTCCTCGCCTTCCTGCCGGAACGCGACCGGCAATTTAAAGCTCCGGTCGTACTCGGTCAGACAGACGGTTTCGATGTGCGGCTTGCTCAGGGAAGCGATGTCGGTCTCGTCCTTGACCGCGAGCGATTTGACGAGCTGGCGCATCCGGTCGCCGCGATGGTTGAAAAAGATCACGACGTCGCCGTTCTTGACCTTCGCGACCGGCTCGCCGAAATCCTTTTCGAGAACGATCGGCTGGACGAACTCGTCCGTGATGCCGCGCAGGAACGAGCTCCGGATCGCCGAAACGGCGTCGAACGCGCGTTCGCCCTCGCTGTGGACGAGCATCGTGTAGACGCGCGCGGTGCGTTCCCAGTTCGAATCGCGGTCCATCGCGTAATAGCGCCCGCAGAGCGTCGCGATCCGGCCGACGCCGATATCGGCCATCTTGATCTCGACCGCCTCGGCATAGATGTCGGCGGTCCGCAGCGCGACGTCGCGGCCGTCGAGAATCGCGTGGACGTAGACGTTCGTCAGGCCCTCGTGTTTCGCCATCCGCAGCAGCGCGAACAGGTTTTCGGGCGACGAATGAACCTCGCCGTCCGACAAAAGGCCGATCAGATGAACGTCCGAATTGTTTTCGCGGGCCTTTTCGAAGGCTCTTTTGAGCACCTGATTTTCAAAGAACCGGCCGGTCTTGACCGCCTCCTGAATCCGCGAAACGTCGGTCTGGACGATGCGGCCGGCGCCGATGTTGAGATGTCCGACCTCGCTGCCGCCGGGCGCGTCCGGCATCAGCCCGACGCGCATCCCCGAGGCGGCGAGCAGCGTCCGCGGGTATCTTTCGCAGATGTCGTCGTAATACGGCGTGTGCGCGAGCGCGATCGCGTTGCCCTCTTTGCGCGGCGAATGGCCCCAGCCGTCCAAAATCACCAGTGCGAGCGGTCTTCTTCTTCCGTTGTTCATATCAGCTTCAAGTTTATTGATCTATCGGTAAATTTACTTCTCCAGTTTACGGCCCGCGAACGGCGAATTCCGGCTGATCGAAATTATTATGGCGTTATATGGTGAGCCTCAATTCGTCGCGAATCGCGGGACGAAAAAGAATCGTTTGATCCGGAAATCGCGGTTCGACGTTCAATACGCATCGGGGGCCGGTTTTTCCATCCATCTTTCGGGGTGCACGAGACTGTGGAAGCCGAATTTTTCGTAAAGCAGATGGGCGTCCTTCGTGGCCAGAATCCAGCGGCGAAAGCCCTGCAGCTCGGGGTGGCCGACGATCGCTTCCATCAGCCATTTGCTCAAGCCGCGACCGCGGTATTCCGTCAGGATGAAAACGTCGCCGAGATAGGCGAAGGTCGCGTAGTCGGTCACGACGCGCGCGAACCCTATTAGATTTTCGCCTGTATAGACCCCAAAAGGCAAGGAATTTTTTATCGCCGTCAAAGTTTGTTCCTTCGTCCGGTTTCCGGCCCAGTAGGATTCCTCCGCCAAAAACCGGTGAATCGCCTCGATATCGAGCCGTTCCCGGTCCGTACTGATTGTAAATTCGCCCTTCTGCCATTCCATAGATTTAGTTTTGGAAGTTTTGGAAGTTCAGGAAGTTTAGGAAGTAAGAGATCTTTTCCCGAACTTCCCAAACTTCCCAAACTTCCAAAACTATCATATCTGCCGGAATCGAAACGCACAACGGGCCGGCCAATCGCCGGTTGGCGATTCGGTGGCGGATTCGACCTGAAATTGGGGACTGTAAAATCAATCGTGTAATCGAATGGAAAAAAGCGGCAACAGCCGCTTTTTTCGAGACCGGACGATTTTTGTTTACACAATCCTTTTTACAGTCTCCAAAATTGCGGCGGAAGCGCGAGACTCCCGCCTTTTTTTCGTTATGGTTCGGCGACGAGCAGGAGCTCGTCGATCCGGTCGGCGACCGTCACGACCTGCGGCGCGAACCGATACCGCTTGTGCCGCGCGTTGATC
>JAFDVJ010000163.1 GCA_018269075.1 Acidobacteriota bacterium | reverse complement strand
CCACTTTTCCACTTTTCCACTTTACTTCCCGAACTCGGGGAAGAGTTTGACGGCGAGCTCGCGGACGGCTTTGCCGACGCCGGGGCCGAAGCCCTGAAAATACATATCGCTGACGGTCACGATCCGCCGGTTCCGGCCGGCCGGCGTGAGCGCGACGCCGGGAAACTTGAGCACGCCGTCGATGCCGCCCGCGCGCTCGAAGCTCTTTTCGGTCATCAGGATAATATCCGGCTGCGCGGCGACGACCGCTTCGTCGGTCATCTCGCGAAAGCCCGTGAAATCCCGCGTCGGGTTCGCGCCGCCGGCGAGCCGGATCATCTCGTCGATCGTCGTGCCGGCGCCGCTCATCGTCGCGTTCGGCATATTCGGCCCGCGCCCGACGAACATCACCTTCGGCGTTGAAGGCTTTTTTTCGAGCAGCGTTTCGACCTCGCTCAAATCCCTGTCGATCGCCGCGGTAAGCTCTTTGCTTTTCGCCTCCGCGCCGAGCGCTTTGGCGATCGTCTCGATCTTCGACTTGACCGTCTCGACCGTATAATTCGGCGTCAGCGTGAGCACGGTAATGCCCGCGCCGCGAAGCTGTTCGACGACCGCCGGCGGCCCGGAATCGGCGTTCATAATGACGAGCGTCGGTTTGAGCGAGAGAATGCCCTCGGCCGAGAGCGTCGTCCGCGGCCCGACTTTCGGCAGGGCGGCGGCCGGCGGCAGATATTCGGCGCTCGAATTGTCGACGCCGGCGAGCCGGTCGCCCGCGCCGAGCGCGTAGACGGTTTCGGTGACGGCCGTCCCGACCGCGACGATCCGCGAGCTGTCGGCGACGGTCACCGTTTTGCCGTCGGCGTCGGTCACCGCGACGCCGCCTTTCGCGTCGTTCGTCGCCGTTTTCTGACAACCCGCGAGCAGCAGGAAAGATACGCACAGAATTAAGAGCAAGCTGAATGTTTTCATAGCAAAGTCTTGAGTCTTGAGTCCTGAGTCTTGAGTCAAAATGAAAATCGCAGAGCTCCTTCAAAATAAAGGCCCCGCTAATCGAAAAGACTTAAGACTCAAGACATAGGACTTAAGACTAATAAAAAAAGGGCGGATTTGCAGTCTCCGCCCAAAGTTATGTCTAAACGTATCGGCCGGAATTTTAATACCGGAAACGCATCAAAAACTGAATTTCGCGGCCCGGATCGGTGTTCGCGATGCCGCCGACCGCCGTCCCGAGCAGCGGCGACGGCGTGCCGATGATCGCGTTGCCGTAGTTGCCCGACCGTCCGTAAATGTTCCGGTGATTGAAGACGTTGAAAGCCTCGACGCGAAACTCGAATTTCGCGCGCTCCCGGTAGGCGAACGTCTTCTGCAGAAACAGATCGGTCGCGTAGGTCGGCGTGCCTTTGCCGGCGTTGCGGCGGAGAAACGTGCCGGTCGAGGTGTCGAACGGCCGGTCGGCGGTCGAGCCGTCGCCGTTCGTGTCGACGCCGGCGGTGATCGCGTACGGGCGGCCCGCAGCCATTGTCTGGACGCCGCCGAAAGTGAAACCGAACGGCAGGCGATAGCTGCCGCTGAAAACGAAGCGATGGCGCTGGTCGAGCTGGCTCAGGGCGCGCTCGTTCTCGCCGAGCAGGTTGACGTCGGCCGGATCGCCGCTGCCGGCGTCGGGCTCGACCGTGTTGGTCGTCTTCGACAAGGTATAGCTGGCGAGGAACGAGAACTTGCGGCCGAGGCGTTTTTCGAGATTGATCTGGAGGCCGTTGTAATCGCTGAGGCCCTCGTTGATGACGACCTGAATGCGGCGGTAGCCGTTGGCGACCGGCGTGATCGGCCGCGTCGCGTTGGCCTGCGTCGCGGTCCGCGTCGCCGTCGCCAGCGTCTGGAACGGGATGAACACGCTCGGCGCGTTGAGATCGAGCAGACGGTCGATCTTGTTGGTGTGCGCGCTGACGAAATCGACCTTCAGGAAATAATTGCCGCCGAGATCGCGCTCGACGCCGATCGTGCCCTGCTGCGTCGTCGGGTTGAGCAGCGCGGCCGGATAGCCGCGAAGCCGCGAAGTGTCGAAAAACTGGCTGTAATACGAAGCGCGGCCGGGCCGGATGACGATGTCGCGCGCCGGCAGACTCGCGCCCGCCGGGAACGACGGCAGCGCGGTCAGCGACGTCGGGAAACCGAGCTGGCCGGGCGTCGCGGTAAACGTGAAAACGCCGGTCGGGCCGCCGAGATTGAACTGCGCGCCGAGATTCGCGCGGAGCTGCGAATAATAAACGCCGTAGCTGCCGCGGACGATCGTTTTATTGTCGCCCATCACGTTGTAGGCGAAACCGATGCGCGGTGCGAAATTGTTCGTGTCGTCGGTAAAGGTCTGCCGCTCGTAGCGGAGGCCGAGGTTGAGCGTCAGGTCGCGGCGCAGACGCCAGTCGTCCTGCACGAACGCCGACCAGAGCCATTGCTTGACGGTGTAATCGGCGTTGCCGAAGCTCTGCGTGAACGAGGCCGCGTCGGCGATCGTCAGCGCCGAGGTCGGGATCGCCGGGTTGCTCGAACGCGCGTTGGTGAACCGGAACTGGCCGAGAATAAACCCGGTGCCGAATTCCTGGCCGTTGCCGCCCGACGACGAATATTCGAGGTCGCCGCCGAATTTGACGGAATGGTCGCCGACGTTCGCCGAGAGCGTGTCGGCAAACTGAAACTGGCGGTTCGTCAAAAGCGCCGAACGCGATTCGCCCTCGGTCGAGATCGGCCGGATCAGCTGCGTGCTCGGGTTCGCCGGCGAAAACTGCGTGATCGGCGAGCCGAGCAGAAAGACGGCGCGCGCCTCGTTGACGAAGCGATGGCTCAAAACCGCGGTTTCGCTGAGTTGCGCCGAATAGGTGTTGCGCGCGAAGGTCCGCGCCGCGCTCGGCAGATTGTTGCCGCCGACCGCGTCCGACGGGTTGGTGTCGGTGAACCGTTCGAGATTGAAACGGCCGGTCAGCGTGTTGTTCTCGTCGAGCCGGTGATCGACGCGCGCGAAAAACATTCCCTGCTTGTATTTGCCGTCGAACGTGCCGGGCGCGAGCACCGACGAGACGACCGTCGAGCGCTGCTGCCAGTTGCCCTCGCCGCCGACGAGAAAATGAGTCCGGTCTTCGACGAGCGGGCCCGAAAACACGCCGCTCAGCTGCAGCAGTTCGTCGCGCGTGCGGCGGTTCGCGAGCGGCTGTTTGGTCTGAATGCCGCTCGGGCGGACGAGAAACAGCAGATCGGAATCGAAATCGTTGGTCCCCGATTTGGTGACGACGTTGACGACGTTGCCGGCCGTCCGGCCGAATTCGGCCGAAACCGGGTTGGTCAGGACGGTGAATTCCTGGATCGTCGAAAACGGCAGGTTCGTGAAGATCGTCTGGCGGCCCCAGTCGTCGTTGCCGGTGCTGCCGTCGACGCTGAAAGTCGTCTGGCGGCGGCCGTTGCCGTTGATCACGAACAGATAATTGTTCAGAAACAGATCGCCCGTGCCGCGCGCCGGTCTGACGGACGAATTAAGCTGGACGAGGTTCGTCAGCTTGCGGCCGAGCACCGGCGTCTCGTCGATCTTCCGCAGATCGAGCCGCGTCGCGAGCTGCGCCGAATCCGACTGGACGCCTTCGGTCGTGCCCTGAATCGTGACGTTGCCGACTTCGGTCGCGCCCTTGACGGCGAGCGTGAAATTAAACGCCGCCGCTTCGTTGGCGCGCAGTTCGATGTTGTCCTTGACGCCGTCGGCAAAACCGTTGCTCGAAACCGTGAGCTTGTATTTGCCGGTCAGCGGCAGGTTCGAAAACGTAAAATTGCCGTCGCCGTCGGTCACGACATCGCGCTTCAGCCCGGTCGACTGATTGGTCACGACAATCGCCGCGCCGGCGATGACCGCGCCGCGTTGGTCGGCGACGCTGCCCTTGATCGTCGCCGAATCGATCGTCTGCGCGAAACCGGCCGTCGCGGCCGCCAAAACGAAGACGAAAATCGCCGAAAAAAACTTTGAGTTAAAAACTATCGCCGAACGTATTTTCGAAGCCCGGCGCACAAAACTTCCTTTTTTCATAAACCGCCCTTATTTTTTGTTGATTTTTACAGGTAAAAATCCAACGCTACCATCTGCCGCCATCTACTACCAGACATCGTATATAAGATCGGCCGAAACTGGAAAAAAAGTTTGGGAAGTTTCATTACTGAGCGGTATATGAA
>JAFDVJ010000162.1 GCA_018269075.1 Acidobacteriota bacterium | reverse complement strand
AATTTTAGACCGCTCAGTAATGATAGTTTTTGAAAGATTTCTCCGAAGTTTAGATAATTTCCGCCAAGTTTCTTCCTGATTTCCTCAAGTTTCTTCCTGATTTCCTCAAGTTTCTTCCTTTTTTCGCCAAGTTTCTTCCCATTTTCGCCAAGTTTTTTCCTTTTTTCGCCAAGTTTTTTCCTTTTTTCGCCAAGTTTCTTCCTTTTTTCGCCAAGTTTCTTGGAGTTTTCGCCAAGTTTCTTCGAAATTTCGCCAAGTTTTTTCGGAATTTCGCCAAGTTTTTTCGGAATTTCGCCAAGTTTTTAAATCAATTCACCAAGTTTCTTCAATTTTCCGCCAAGTTTCAGATCAAAAAACTTGGCGGAAAATTGAAGAAATCAAACCTTCAAAGAATTTTACCGAAGCCCGAAAACCGGAAATCCAAATTTCTTTTCCCCTAAACAATCAAAATAAACCGGAAGCTCTGATTTTCAGACCAATCCGAAATCCGAAATCCGAAATCCGAAATCGAATCATTCGAGGGTTTTGTCGTAGGCGATCAGATGCGAGAGCTGGAACGAATTTTCCGCGTTCTGACGATATTGTTTCGCGGTTTCGACGAAGTTTCGGAGCTCCTTTTCGTTTCGGAAAGATCTTTTCGGGATGATGTGCGACATCGACATCAGCACGTCGATCGCGACGAAACCGGGGAGCTCGCGGATTTCGCCGACCCCCTTCCACGAATACCGCGCCGTATTGACGTCGGTCAGCTCGATCAGCTCGTTTTCCGTGATGATCAGCCGGTGTTCGCAGAAAACCCCGTTTTTAGGCGCTTCGAGAACCTTTTTTTCTTGTCTTTTGACGACCAGCCGGATAACTCCGAGCCCGAGAAGCACCGCCGGAAACATTATAATCGTCCGGACGACGACGCCCGCCAGCAGCGAAAAAGGACTGCCGCCCGCGAGCGCGCCGCCGAGCAGCGCGTAAACCGCGTCGGCGGCGATAAAAGCCAGATAGAGGATCAGGAGCACATGTTTCAGCGGCCTGTGCGACGACTGCGACGGCGCGATTTCCTTACCGTACTGATAAAAATCCGCCGGTTCGAGCGTGTAGTTGATTTCCATCGTTTTTTGTTGGGAAAAATCAAATCCTAGTAGGTTATTCATTTCGACTCGAACAATTCTTCCAGCAGAAAACGGGTTTCCGGTTTGACTTGTTTATGCGGGTAATAATTTTCAACGATCCGTTTTTTCAGGCCGCCGCGAATTCGGTCAATTTACGCTTCTCAGGCGAGTAAAAGGCCAGTACGATATCTTCTTTAGGAACGCCTTTTTCGAGCAAAAACGAGGCGACTCCGTCTTCAAGACCGTCATAATAAATCCAGATCTTGCCGTTGCGAATGCCGGCGTGAATCAAAGCGTAATGATTTCTTTTCTGCCCTTCCCAACCGTAAACCATTAACAGATAATTGTCGCGTTCACGGTCCAGAACCGGGATCATTTGAAGATCCGGATAATTCGGATAACCGATCTTTGTCCGCCACTCGATGATCTCCTCGATGTAGTTTCGATAATCGTCTACCTTTGCCATAAAACGATCTTCTCCTCGTTTTTATCAAAAACCAAAAACTTCACTTCGAAATCCTTTATCAGAAGATCTTTCAGTTCGTCACTCAAAGTATCGACCAGTGTTTCGTTGTCGATTGCCATAAACAGAATCCGTTCGGAATCCTTTCTCATTAACAGCTTACGATAAATCAAATACTGTCCGAGCGCATTTTCGGCGTCGTTGATCACCGATCGGCCGACGAAACTTTTGATTTCCACGGCTATTTTATCACTTCCCTTTTCCGCGGCAAGAATTTTTTCCGCGCCGAGATCGATGAATAAGTCTTTTTGTCCCAATTTAAGCGGATACGGGTCGTGCGTAATATCCCAACCGTCGTTTATCAGAATACGTTTTACAATGTCGTGATAAAAATCTCTTGCGGGCATTTTATTATACTCGAATCAGATGATCTCGCCGATCAGATCGTAATCGAAGGCCTCGGTGATCCGCACGTCGTAAAATTCGCCGGGCCGCGGGTCGAGGCCGTCGGGCATATCGTTGATCAAGATATAACCGTCGATCTCCTGCGCCTGGCCTTCGGTGCGGCCCTGAAACAATAAATCGGATTCCTGCGAGTAGCCTTCGAAGAGGACTTTGTAGACCTTGCCGATCTTCTGCCTGTTTTTGCGCTTGGAAATCTTCGCCTGCTCCTTCATCAGCGCGGTGCGGCGGCGCTTGGCGGTGCGCGCGTCGACCTTGTCGCCGAGCTCGAAAGCGGGCGTGCCCTCTTCGTCGGAATAGGTGAAGACGCCGACGTTGTCGAACTCGCAGTTTTTGACGAAGGTCATCAATTCGGCGAAATCCTCTTCGGTCTCGCCCGGAAAGCCGGTGATGAAGGTCGTCCGGATCGTGATGCCGGGGACGCGTTCGCGGACGCGGCGGATCAGTTTTTCGAGCGATTCGCGCGTGCCGCCGCGCTTCATCAGCTTTAAGACTTTGCGCGAAGCGTGCTGCAATGGCATATCGAGATATTTGACGGCTTTCGGGGTTTCGGCCAAAGCGGCGAGAAACTCGTCCGAGATATGCGTCGGATAGGCGTACATCACGCGGATCCATTCGATCCCGTCGACCTCGCCGAGCGCGCGGATCAGCTTCGCGAGCGCGTCGACTTCCCCTAAATCCTCGCCGAAGCGCGACGAATCCTGCGCGATCAGGACGAGCTCTTTAACGCCCTGTTTGGCGAGATCCGCGGCCTCTTTGATGATCGAGCCGAAACGGCGCGAGCGGAACGAGCCGCGCATCTCGGGGATCGAGCAGAACGCGCACGGCCGGTCGCAGCCCTCGGCGATCTTGACGAACGCCGTGTAGGAATCGGTCGCGCGGTACCGCGGCGTGTCGTAATCGTAAAGATACGTCGCCGTTTTATGGCCGATCTCGAGCAGCGGAAGCTTTCGGAAATCGACCCGCTCGTCGGCCGCCTCGAGAATCCGGCCGAGCTCATTGGTGCCGATAAAGGCGTCGACCTCGGGCAGCTCCTTCATCAGATCGTCGCGGTAGCGCTCGACGAGACAGCCGGCGACGACGACTCTTTTCGCCGCGCCGTCCGCCTTGAGCGCGGTCGCTTCGAGAATCGCGTCGATCGATTCCCGTTTGGCCGATTCGATAAACCCGCAGGTGTTGACGACGACCGTTTCGGCCTCGGCGGCGTCGTTCGTGATCTCGTAACCCGCGTTTTTCAGCTGTCCCATCATGACCTCGGAATCGACGAGATTCTTCGGACAGCCGAGACTGACAAACCCTACTTTCTTCATAAAAATACTTTACTTCGAGGACGAAACGAGCTCGGTGACGGCCGACGTCAGACCGGCCATCTCGCTCGCCGATTTGACCATTCCGACATCTTTCGCGAGCCACGCGGTCGTTTCGACCTCGGTTTTGGTCGGGACGCTCATCCCGCCGACTTTGACCGTCAGATCGAGCCTGGTGACGATCCTGACCTTCATTGTCTGAAACTTGCCGGCCGGCACCGTCACTTCCTCCTCGCCGACGATCTCGGCCTGCTGTTCGACCTTGCCTTCGCCGGTGCCGGTCTGTTTGCCATTTTTGTCGATCAGCGTTTCCCTGATGTCGTAGCCGGTCGTCCATTTTTCGCCGACCTTCCAGCGCGCGTCGACCGGAAACGAGACGCCGCGGCTGTTGACGGTTTCGATCTTCGAGCCGCCGCCCGATTTGATGTCGATCGAATTGCCGTACTGCGTGGCGAGCAGACCGTCGGGCGTGCAGGTCCAGTTGATCGTCGTCGAAACGTCCTTGAAATCGGTCTTGGCGACGAACTTGTTATCGGCGAAATTCTCGTAACGCTCGGTGTAATCCTGCTCGGGCAGGAAGTTTTTGGCGTATTTGATGTGATATTTCCGCTCGACGGTCGGGCCGACCGGATAATAGGCGACCTGACAGGCGGCCGGGACGCTGGCATCGGCTTTCCGGTCGGAGCTCGCGTCGGCGCCGGACGAATCGGTCTTTTTCGCCGCCGAATTCGCGTTCTCGGGCGACGACACGGAGCCGGGCAGCCGGCAGCCGTTCGCGAAGAGCGCGAGAATCGCCGTCAACAGCAGGGCGGATAATTTAAGTTTATCGTTCATCATCGATTTGCTGGTCGCTCCATCATCGAACCGGCGCGTCGCCGGACGGAAATAAATCCCGGTTTCCGGGAAAATTGTTTAACTTTTAAGAATATCATAAAACGGGGCCGACATCATCGCTTGCCAACGCCCGCGGATTTCATTAAACTCAACACAACCCGAACAATCGAGTTATCAGAGGAGAAAATAATGAGAAACAAATTCAATTTAATCGTCGCCGTCGCGGCGCTGGTCGTGATCGGAATGGCCTGCAACGCGAGCTTTACGACGGCCAACATCAGCAGCCTGAAATTCGGCAAGAACGACAAGGCCGATCCCGAAACGACCAGCTTCAACGTCGGCGAAAAGGTCAACGCCGTCGCGACCGTTTCGAATTCGATGTCGAAGACCAAGGTCAAGTTCAAGGTCTTTTTCGAAAACGTGTCCGGTCAGGACAAGGGCAAGGAAGCCGGCGCAACCGACGTCGATCTGCCGTCGAGCGGCACGGCGATCTTTTATTTTAACCCCAACGCGCCGGGCGACTACAAGGTCGAAGCGACGCTCGTCGACGAAAGCGGCAAGGAAATCGACAAGAAATCCGGCACCGTCAACGTCAAAGGCACGGCGGCCGTTACCGAACCCGCCAAAGTTTCGCCGGATTCCGACAAGAGCAAGGACGCCGACGACAAGGAAGACAAATAATCGATCCGGAATCGGGATTATCGAAAGAAAGCGGGCGAATCGGTTTCGCCCGCTTTCTTGCGTTTACGAGTCTTTTTTCTCGAGTCCGGCGAGCCATTTTTCGATCTCGTCGGCCTCGTCGCGCGTCAGACCGATCTCGCCGAACCGGACGCGGTTGTATTTCTCGGTGATCGAAACGGCTTCGGGCATATTCAGCGAACCGGCGAATTCGAGCGGCGTCTGCCAGGCCGCGCGCCGGAAACCGCGCCGCGCGAGCACCTTTTCCATCCGCCCGTAGAATTCGACGATCGATGTTTCACGCCGTCGTTTCCACCATTCGGAAAGCCGCCGCCAGAATCCGAGTTTTTTCAGCCGCCGGTAAGCGAACATCAAAAACCAGATACCGAGCGCCAGCAGGGCGAGATAGAGAACGCCGAAACCGACGGCGCGGGCGCTCGCCTGAAGGCCCTTGTCGCCGCGGACGTCGCGCCACCATTCCTGAATCTTTTCCTGATATTCGTTGAGCAGGACGGTCAGCTTTTCCTGGTAGTCGACGAAACCGTTCTTGACCGAGCGAAAGAGCGACTGCTGCTCCTGATTGTCGAACGAGACGAAATACTGGATCCAGAACGTCTCGAGCGCGTCGATATACTTGCCCAGAAAACCGAACATCCCGGCCGCCGAATCGCCGGCGCTCTGGCCCGCGAACGGCGTCGGATCGAACGGCACCCACGCCTTTTCCTTCGGGAAATAGACCTCGACCCACGAATGGGCGTTCTTCTGCTTGACGACGTAAACGCCGGCCATCTCGTTGTATTCGCCGTGCTGGAAGCCGTTGACGATCCGCGCGGCGATGCCCTGCGTGCGGAGCATCATCACCATCGCCGTCGCGAAATACTCGCAGTGGCCCTCGCGGACGTTGAACAGAAAATCGGCCAGCGGCTCGTCGCCGCCGGCTTTCTGTTCGAGCGTGTAGCCGAGCTGCGTCTTCAGGTACTGCTCGACGGCGCGGGCTTTATCGAAACGGTTGGTCTGGCCGTCGGCGATCCGCGAGGCGAGCTCGCCGATCCGCGGATCGAATTTTTCGGGGATCTGCAGATAATCGACGTCGCCGGCGGCATAGGCGGCGTTGTCGCTGCGGAGCGTCTGAACGTCGGGCAGCGAGCGGTCCGAAAAGACCTTGTAGCTGATCCGTTCCATCGTGTTCCGGTACGAACTCACCGCGCCGTAGGCGTCCTTTCGGAGCTGCGGAAAATCGCCCTGAATGGCGACCGGGCGCGAAAGCGCGAACAGGACGTCGGTGTCGAGCGGTTCGAGATAGACGGTCTGGATGGTGAAGTTCTTCTTTTCGCTGAAATCGAGCCGGAAGAGATCGTTTTCGGTCTTGACGATCGAATTCGGCGGCTGTTCTTTGGTCTTCGACCAGTTCTTGTTGTCGAATTTATCGAGCGCGACACCGCGCCAGCGAATACCGCCGAGAACGGATTTTTCCTCGCCCTCGACCCGGACGCGCATCACGACCTCGTCGCTCTGCTGAAGGCGTCCGATCTCGCCGAGCCGGACGTTGTTCGAGAAGCCGGTCAGACCGGTGACGCCGTTCTGGTTCGCGCCGAATCCGGCCCCGCCGACGCGCGGCAGCATAAAGAACATCGGCGCGGCAAAGGCGACGATCAGGAAAAGCAGCGTGACGGCTGTCGCCGGGAGCTTCCGAAACGGCGTCTGGTTAAGAAAAGGCTGGCGATCGCTGGTGTTCAGGTCGCTGCTGTCGCGGACCAGCCGGGCCGATTTGCGAATCTCGAACCCGATGATCGCGAGCACCGAAACGAAAAGATACAGGATCAGCGATCCGAGATAGAGCGGGCTGATGCTCAGCGCGGCCCCTAAAAGAACCTCGAAAAAGGCCATCAAATAAAGAAAAAGCCAGTCGCGGTCGGCTTTTTTCTGGATCAGCTTAACGACCGACAACCCGAGGATCAAACGCGCCAGAATGCCGGCGACCATCGTGTCGGTCGAAGCGAACCCGAAAAAGCGATATTTCCAGCCGACGTAAAATAAGGGCACGAGGATGAAAATCAGCCCCGTCCCCAAACGCTCGGAAATCTGCCAGCGCGAGTCTTCGAGAAACCAGGCGGCGATCAGGGCGATCAGAAAACCGAGGCTCAGAACCAGGCCGAAGCTGCCCGAAATCCAAAGCGTCATAAAACCGCAAAGGACGACGGCATACGAGATCAGCTTGAAATAACGGTCGAATTTCATCGGGACTGTAAGGATTTAACTTACTTTTTGATTATAACTTCGGCGGGTTTTGTTGTCCAAGTTTTTTTAAAACGAGAAAAGCCCGCTTTGCAGCAGGCTTTTCTTCAAAAATGAATCCGGCGACTTCCTACTTTCCCACACCTGAAAGATGCAGTATCATCGGCTCTAAGAAGCTTAACTTCCGTGTTCGGGATGGGAACGGGTGTGACCTTCTCGACAAAACCACCGGAAAACTTAAAAATATTTCCGAAATTGAATAGATATTTAATTTACAGTACAAACTGCAACCAATCAAAACTCATTAACAAACAAATTTTATGGTCAAGCCTTGGGACAATTAGTATTGGTCAACTAAACACATTACTGTGCTTACATCTCCAACCTATCAACGTGGTGGTCTTCCACGAGTCTCACTGGCAGAACTAATCTCAGGTCTGGCTTCACGCTTAGATGCATTCAGCGTTTATCCATGCTCCACTTAGCTACCGAGCGCTACCGCTGGCGCGATAACTCGTACACTAGAGGTGGACCCAACCCGGTCCTCTCGTACTAAGGTCAGATTCCTTCAATTCTGCTACGCCCACACCAGATAGGGACCGAACTGTCTCGCGACGTTCTGAACCCAG
>JAFDVJ010000161.1:3423-4643 GCA_018269075.1 Acidobacteriota bacterium | reverse complement strand
GCGGTGCGCGATGACGAACGTCGTCCGACCTTCGCGAAGATGGTTCAGGCCTTCCTGAATGAGCGCTTCGCTCTCGGAATCGAGCGAGCTCGTCGCCTCGTCGAGAATCAATATCCGCGGATTCGCGAGCAGCGCCCGCGCGATCGCGATCNNCGCCGCGCTCGCCGACGATCGTCTTATATTTGTCGGGAAATTTGTCGATGAACTCGTCGGCGTTGGCGATCCGGCAGACTTCCCGGATCTCGTCGAGCGTCGCCTGCGGGTTCGAAAACCGGATGTTGTCGAGAATCGTTCCGTCGAACAAAAAATTGTCCTGCAGGACGACGCCGAGCTGCCGCCGGTAATCGTGCAGCCGGACCGACTGCAGATCGCGGCCGTCGATCATTATGCGGCCCGAGTTCGGCTGGATGAAATTCAAAACCAGACTCAGGATCGTCGATTTACCGGAGCCGCTCGAACCGACGAGCGCCGTCGTCGAACCGGCCGGCGAATTGAATGAAACGCCTTTCAGAACCGGCACGTTCGGCTCGTATTCGAAATGCACGTCCTCGAACTCGATCGTTCCGGCGACCGTCGGCAATGCGCTTTTCTGTTTGTCCTCGTCGGTTTCGGTCTTCATCGCGAAAACCTCGGAAATGCGGTCGAGGCCCGCAAACGCTTCGGTGATCTGCGTGCCGATGTTGGCGAGATCGACGATCGGCATCACCATAAAAATCGTGAAGGCGATGTACATCGCGAAGTCGCCCGACGTCATTCCTGCCGCCGGATTCTGCATATTCGCGATGACCGCGCCGCCGCCGAAAAAGATCATCACGACGGCGATCGCGCCGATGATCACGCTGGCGAAAGCCCCGGTCGCCGAAACGCCGGTCATCGACCGCGCGATGTTCCGGAACAGCCGGTGCGCGCCGCGCGCGAACGAGATTTCCTCGCGTTTTTCGGCCGTGTAGGCCTTGACGATCCGGATGCCGCCGAGCCCTTCGTTCAGGCGGCCCGTGACCTGCGCCTCGATCTCGCCGCGTTCGCGAAAGAGCGGCCGCAGTTGTTTGAAGGCGTAGCTCAAAACGAAACCGAACGCGCCGAGCACGATCAGCGTGATCAGCGTGATCTGCCAGTTGAGATAAAACAGCACGACCATCGAAACGAGCGCCGACAGGATTCCGCCCAGAATCTGCCCCAAACCGGTGCCGACGAGATTGCGGATGCCCTCGGCGTCGCGC
>JAFDVJ010000161.1:0-3372 GCA_018269075.1 Acidobacteriota bacterium | reverse complement strand
TGCGCGGCGACGCCGAGCACCTGCGAGAGCGTAAACGAGGTGATCGCGCTGACGACGCTCGCGAGGCCGACGGCGAGCGCCACCCACTTCAGCATATCGTAGCGTTTCTGGCCGAACACCGCATCGACCAGATATTTCGTCGAATACGGCAGCACGAATCCCGCGCCGCGGCTGACGAGCATCAGTCCGAGGCCGAGAATCAAACGCCAGCGATAGCCCCAGATCAGCAGCCGAGCTTCTTTCCAGGCCCGTGAGTAATCGATTTTTTTCTTTTTCTTTTCTTCCGCCATTGTTTATTTCTGCCCTAAAATTCCCTGCTCCTTCATCCGACTGTGAACTTTGATGATTACCTCGGCGAGCGTTATTTTCCGGAGGCTTTCGAGCAGGTTCTGCTCGACCCCGCTCAAAACTTCCGATAAAACCGGGCGGACGATCCGGCCGATCGCGCACGGATGGCTCTCTTCGAGCTGCGGAACTTCGAAAACCGCGTTTTCCTCCAAAGCGAGATAAATATCGGCGAGCGTCACCTCAACCGGGCTTTTGGCCAGACACGCGCCGCCGCCGACGCCCATTTTGACGTTGACGAGGCCCGCCTTGGTCAACAGCCCGATGATCCGGCGGATCACCACCGGATTCGTATTGACGCTATCCGCAATGTTTTCCGAACTGATCGGCACCGTATCGGCAAAAGACAAAAGTCCCGCTACATGAATCGCCGTCGCTAATCTTGTATTGCCCGCCATAAGTGTAACCAGAATAGTTACACTTTAACGCAAAGTCAAGGAGAAAATTTTATTTATTGGCGGAGAAAACCTAATATTTGCGGCTGGCCGTCAATTTTTTCGACGGTTGTATACTGAACCCGAAGGAATTAAGTCGTTATTTGTCAATCGATTCTATTTATCGAATCGGGATATTTTATCGAGATTTTGGCCGACCGGGTTGGTTACCGACGCCGTTTTCTCTCCCTCGGCCCGGCCGGCAAAATCGAGGAGGAACCAATGGGACAATATATTTTTGACAGCAACCGGACCATTCGCGCATTCAAGGCCGGCACCGACAACCACGAGTTCATCCACGGATCGAAACCGTCGCTCGTCGATCTCGGCGAAATCTATAAAATTCAGATTCCGACGAGCGGCAGCGAATTTTACGGCGGTTTTCGCAAGATCCTGCTCGAAGTCCAGGCCGACGCGAGCCGGACGATCACGCAGTTTTACGCCGTTCTCGATCTGTTCTACGTCCAGCCGAGCTTTATCATTCCGAAACCCGAACCGCTCAAGATCGGCCGCGTCATCTATTCCGGCAACCTCGTCGACGCCGGCTCGGGCAAAATGAAATGGAACACTTCGATCATTATTTCGACGCCCTACAATCAGAATAATGCCGAAAGTCTGCCGCCCAAGCTCCGCGAATTCGGAACCGGCACGGTCATTTCTTCGATTATGCAGTCGCTTTTCGGCACGACCGCCGGTATCAAGCTGTTGGGACTCGAAGATTACAAAATACCCGATGCCGAAGGCGGGACATCCAATATTCAGGTCACGCATTAGACGTTTCAATCCTTGGACGCCGGCGGTTGGCGGCCGTTAGCCGCCCTCGTCAGTGTCATCTTTATTGGTTTTCGCCAGCCCGTCGCGGGATTTCAGTATTTGTATTTTTTTCAAATCGGCGCCCGCCGACGTGGTTCAATCCTGCCCGCCGATCGCCAACGGTTTCGGGGCGGCGCCCATTTTGGCGAGCAGTTCCTGAATTTCCGATCTCGAGTATCGATGTTCGACGGTCAGTTCCGCGCGGAGATGTTTGAAAGTCCTCTGCGCCGCGATAATGCGTTCATACAATGGTTTGCCGAGCAGAATTACGCGGCAGCCCTCAAACAAAGGAATATCTTCCGGCAGCCCTTCGCCCCAGATCCAATGCTCACTTTTTTGGAAATCCGAACAGTCGCCGGGCTGAAAGCCGGGTGTGACGATCGTCCAGCCGCACATATTCCATTTGCCGCTGACGGTTCGATTTAAGACCTGCTCGCCGTAGCCTTTGGCGTTTTCGATGATTTCCGGATCGACTTTGCCGGCGTTTAGCCAACCGCCCCGAAACACGTCCATCAGCAGGATGTGAAGCTGAAAATTATCCGAAACGCCCGACATCCGGCCGCGCACACCGATCCCCCTGTCGAGTTCGATCGCGATAAATGGTTCGTCGTCGAGCACGGCCAGCATTTGATTGAACCAGTGACCGCCCGCGCTGAAATCGGCGATCCGGGCGGCCAGCGGGCGCAATTGGCGGCCGGCTTCGCGGGCGGCTTCCGCGAGCGAAAACATCGCGATTCCGGGACACCAGGTTTTATCGAATTTCGCCCAGGCTTTGACCGCCTCACCGTCCGCGCGCTCCATTTCCCGGTAATGCAGTTCGAATAGTTCGTCGACGTCGACCTCTTCGTCTTTGTTATTTTCCCCGGCGGCTCGCAGTTTTTCCGGGAATCCGTCGACCACCCGAACGGCTTCGGTTAAAAGCCGCCGGTAATAATCGATCATCCGCCGGCCGACACCCTCCGATAAAATTCCCTGTTCGAAAAAAAAACCGATCAGCATCGCCAGAGTTTCGGTATGTCGAAAATCATCGGCCGCGAGATCCTCGACCAGCGCGAGGACGGCGGCGTCCTGAGCGTCATCGTCCGAGTCGGCGAAAGTCTCGATGAATTGTTGGATCCGGTTATTTATTTCTTCCGAAGTTGAGTTATCATTATGGATTGTCGTCAACAGTTTTGGTGTTTGTTCAGAAAGCATATAAGATTGGTGAAATGACTGGCAATACTGATGTTAGCAAAGATATTTCGATCAAACAAGATTTTTGTAGATAGTATTTTTTATGAACCAAATTTACGTCAACGAACTGAAAAATCACATCGGCGCGGAAGTAACCCTGAAAGGCTGGCTCTATAATTCCCGTTCCAGCGGAAAGCTCGTTTTTCTTCAATTGCGCGACGGAACCGGCATCGTCCAGTGCGTGGTCTTCAAACCGAACGACGAAGAGCTGTTCGAGCGCGCGAAATCGCTCGGGCAGGAATCGTCGATCATCGTCACCGGCAAGGTCAAGGAGGACACGCGTTCGGCGATCGGAGTCGAGCTCGACGTGACCGGCCTCGAAGTCATCCAGAACGCGTCGGAATACCCGATCACGCCGAAGGAACACGGCACCGAATTTCTGATGGACAACCGGCATCTCTGGATCCGCTCGAAAAAACAGCACGCGGTTTTGAAGGTCCGGCACACCGTCGTCAAGGCGACGCGCGACTTTTTCGACAGCAACGGTTTCATCCTCGCCGACACGCCGATCTTCACGCCGGCCGCCTGCGAGGGCACGACGACGCTC
>JAFDVJ010000160.1 GCA_018269075.1 Acidobacteriota bacterium | reverse complement strand
ATTTTAGACCGCTCAGTAATGATTAAAAACAAATAAATTGTAAATTATCTTCGGAGATTTTCGAAAAGGCCCGGCACTTTTTCAGATCAGCGAAATCCGCCGCAGAGCCTGACCGATCTCATCATTCCGCATAAACCAAAACCAATTTTTGCCGCTCCGCAGATTTTCCGCGCTGAGCAGCGTGATGCCGAGATCGATACCGATCACGTCGCCGTCGACCCAGCCGGTGTGCGGGTTGAAGGCGTCGGCAAAACCGTAGCGGCCGTAAACGCTCGCGCCGAACCGCGTCTTCATCTCCTCGAGCGCCGGCAGCGCGATCTCGGGCGCGAACATCAGCGAGCCGCCCGGCGCGCACGGAACGACCGAGCCGTCCGTCGACGGATGCCGCGGCGGCGCGCCCCAGCCGACGTAGCCGTTCGCGCTGTCGGAAGCCGTCAGCCCCCACAGCGTCGCCGAATACTGCGGGAATTCGAGGCTCAGCACGTCGATGAAAAACTGGCGCTGGGCGTAAGTCGCGGCGACCGAGTTCTTGAAATAATCGACATACGGCGGCCGGTGCTCGCGGCGGCCGCGAAAATCGATCCACGCGTGCGAATACTGGTGGATGAAGAGCGGCGAGACGGCCGCCAGATATTTATAATTCCCGTACTGGTACCACGTCCGCTGCCACGCGTACCACGCGCGCGGCGAAATCGGGTGCGTCGGCGAACCGATCGCCAGCACGTACAGCAGCAGATGCTCGCTGTAGGTGTCCCAGCGATACGGAATCCAGCCGCTTTCGGGAATCCAGCCGTGCGACAGCAGAAACGGGTGGCCGTTGAGCATCCACGCGAAATCGACCCGGTTGTAGATCTGCGTCGCGAGCGCGGCGATCTGCGCGTCGTCGGCGAAGCATTGCCGGGCGGTCAGCACGCCGCCCAAAAGGAGCGCCGTGTCGATCGAGGAAATCTCGCTCGACCAGCGCCGCGCGCCGGTCGCCGCGTCCATCCAGTGATAAAACCAGCCGTTGACGTTGACGGCCCGGTTGGCGAAAAAATCGAGCGCCGCGCGGACGTGATCGCGCGCTTCGGCGGGCGTGATCCAGCCGCGGTCGGCGGCGATGCAGTAACCGCTTAACCCGAAACCGGTCGCGGCGGTGCTGGCGACGTTGTAGCCGCCGTCGGTCGGCGGAACGGTCGTCCCGTTCGTGTGCGCGCGGTCGAGCGTGAGACCGGTGCCGGAATCGGAATGCTCGCGGAAAAACTGAAACGCGCGCTGTTCCAGATCTTCGAGAAAAGCGTCTTCGGCCGGCGAAAGCGCGGCGGCGACCGGCCGGGCCGGCGATTTTCCGGTCGAAAGCGGCGATGGCTGCGGAAAAAACGAAACGGCCGATGAAAGCATCAAAATCAAAACGGTGATGTATTTTGAAATTTTTCGACGCACTTTAAACCCTCTGATATACTAAGGCCGATGAAACAGTTAAGTTTAGCGATATTTTCGATCCTGCTGGCAACGGCCGGAGCGTTTGCCCAGCCGAGGGATTCCGCCAAACTTTTGCAGGAATCCGCCGCTTTGATCCAATCGGGAAAATTCAACGATGCCGAGCCACTGCTGCGAAAAGCGACAACACTAACCCCCGAAAATGCTGATGCTCACAACCTGCTCGGCATCGTTCTCGACAATCTCGGCAAGCTCGCCGAGGCCGAACGAGAATATCGAACCGCGATCCGTCTGAACCCGAAAGCCGTCTCGCCGCGCGCCAATCTCGGCGTCCTGCTCGCGAGGAGCAACCGGCCGGCGGAGGCCGTGCGGACTTTCGAAGCCGTTTTGCGGCTCCGACCGGATCACCCGCAAACCATTGTCAATCTGGGATTTCTCTACAGCGCGACGGGCGATTTCGCGCGGGCCGTCGAATTTCTGCAGAAAGCCGCCCGGCTTCAGCCGAACGATTACGAGATTCTTCTCAAGCTCGGCACGGCCCTTTATCAAACCCAAAAACTCGATGACGCGAAAAACGTCCTGACTTCCGCTTATCTGGCCGATTCGACGGCCGCCGATCCGGTTTACTTTCTCGGCCTGATCGCCTTCGATCAGAACGATTTCGAGCTCGCCGCGCGCTATTTCGACAGCGTCACGACGCTCAAGCCGGATTTTGCCGACGCCTATTTTATGATCGGCGAGATCCTCGCCAAACAGAACCGGTACGCCGACGCGATCGGATTTTACGAAAAGGCGGTCGCGCTCGACAAGACCAAATCGGTTTATTTCGTCCGGCTCGGCGGCACTTACCTGCTCAACTACGAACCGGTCAAATCCTTTCAATATTTCAAAGAAGCGGCCGAACGCTTTCCCGAGATCGCCGAAATCAAATATTTCTACGCGGTCGCGGCGCGGAGCACCGGCGAGTACGATCTCGCCTTCAAAGAAGCGCAAAAATCGCTCGCGCTCAAGGAGACGGCCGACGTCAACGCGCTGCTCGGCTCGATGTTTTTCGACCGCAACGATTATCCGCAGGCCGAAAAATACCTGCGCCGCGCCCTCGCGCTCAACCCGAACCACTTCAACGCCCAGCACGATCTCGGCCGGATTCTCGTCAAACAGCAGAAATTCGCCGAAGCGCTTCCCTTTCTCCAGCGGGCCGCCGCCCAGATGCCGAACATCGCCGACATCCATTACGAGCTGTTTCTGATCTATACCCGCCTCAAGCGAAAAGCCGAGGCCGATCAGGAATTCGCCCTGTTCAAAAAACTTTCAAATAAAAAATAAATACTGTGGAGTTTAACTTTACCGACAAATTTGATTTTCGATCTTTGATCTTCGCATCAATTCCAAAGGTCGAAGATCAAAGGCCAAAGATCAGATTTACTCGCCGGCCGAAGTAATACGGTCGTGCCGGGATTTCGCGAAAACTCGTCGAAATCCCGACACGACCCCGGCGGTCGTTAGAAGTTGAACCGAATCTGGAACTCGCCGACGCGGCCGGCCAGACCGGACGTGACGGTGCCGAACTCGGCGCTCTGGAATCTGGTGTTGTTGTTGCGGGAAATAAACGGCGCCAGATTCAGGTTGTTGAGAATGTTGAAGAAGTTGAAGCGAACGTCCACGCTGGCCGTTTCGCCGAAAAACCAGACATTCTCGAGGCCGATCCGTTTCGACAGGGCCATATCGAGCGAGAAGTACCGCGGGCCGCGGAACCGGTTGCGCCCGATGCCGGGTCTCGACAGCAGCGACGTCGATGCCGGCGTGAAGTTGAAGACCTGCGTTCCGGGCACGCCGAAGATTCCGTTCGTGCGCAGGAAGTTGGCGTTCGTGTTCGAAGCGGGTTGCGTTCCGTTGTAGGAAGTCGGACGCGGATCGCAGAAGCTGTCGCTGTTCGACGTCGAGCCGCCGAGGCAGCCGAAGGCGAGCGGCGTCCACGGGAATCCGCCGTTCCAGGTCATAATGCCGCTGACCTGCCAGCCGCCGAGCAGCCGGCCGGCGAGGCTCTTCTGATCCTTGAAGAACTGGATGTCCCAGATGCCGGAAGCGATGAAGCTGTGGCGGACGTCGAAATCCGACGGGCCGCGCTCTTCTTTCTGATCGATCGGATACGTCTGATCGGCGTTGCCCGAAGCGCCCTCATACGAAGACGTGTCGATGCTCTTGCTCCAGCGGTAATTCGTATCGAACGAGAACTGCTTCATAAACCGTCCCTGCAGGCGGGCGATCAGCGCGTTGTAGTTCGTGTTGACGTCCGGCGCGGCGAAATAAACGCCGCCGAGGTTCGGGTTCTGGTTCGGCGCGACGATTCTGACGCGGTCGATCCGGACGAAGTGCCGGCCCTGGCTGCCCTGGTAGCCGAGCGTCGCCGTCAGGTTCGACGGCAGCTCGTACTGGCCTTCGAGCGAATAGCGATAGACCGAAGCCGACGGCAGGTAACGGTTCGAGCCCCAGATTTCGACCGATCCGTTGACCGGCAGTCCGTTGCTGCGGGTGCCGGCGCCGAGAATCGGATTTCTCGGATAGCCGTAGATCGTGCCGTCGCTGCTCGCGACGAACGAGATCTGTCCGCCGACGAACGGTCCGGCCGCCCAGTCGGGTTCGCCGGCCCCGACGCCGGCCGTCGCGCAGCAGATGCCGAACAGCGCGCCGTTCGGCGGATTGCGGCGGGCCGCCGCGAGGACGTTGTTGCCCAGACGGTCGTAGCCGATGCCGCCGCCGCCGCGGATGACGAGCTTGTTCTTAAAGCGTTCCGGGCTCCACGCGAAGCCGAGCTGCGGGCCGAAGTTGTTCCAGTCCTTGTCGTAGAGCTCCTTGGTGGCGACGATCTTCGCCGCCGCGAGGCCGCCGTCGGGACCGAGCTGCAGATTGCCGAGAACGCCGTTGGTGGCCGTGATCGGCGTGTAGATGCTCCAGCGCAGTCCGAGGTTGAGCGTCAGGTTCGGCCGGAATTTCCAGTCGTCCTGAACGAACGCCGCGATCTCGCTGGTTTTGAATTTGATGTTGTTGGTCGTCGGCGTGCCGTCGAGCGTCGCCGTGATGCCTTCGTAGATCGGCGTGCCGTTGGCGAAGTTCCACGGGCGGACGAACGAGAAATCGGGCCGCGCGCCGCCGACTTCGGAATTGCTGTTCAGATCGCGGCGGTATTCGACGCCGAACTTGAAGACCTGATTGCCTTTGACCCAGGTCAGCATATCGCGGAAATCGAACTGCTTTTCGTTGATCACGCCCGGCGTGTTGATGTCGCGCGGGAAGCCCATCCGGATCCGGCCGGCGTCCCACAAGCCCTCGATCTGGACCCGCGGCAGACCGAAGCTCGCGCTCGGGTTCGAAGTGACTTCGTCAAAGCCCCAACGGGTTATGTTGAAGCGCGCTTCGTTGACCATATTGGTCGAAATCGTCCGGTTGTAAATGAAGCCGAGCGAAAAGCTCAGGCGCTTGGAAATCACGTCCGACTGCGGACGGCTCTGGTGATCGCCGTTGGCGGCGGTCTGGTTGAAGGGGACGATGTACGAGGAAACCGTAAAGCGATCCTTCTGGGTGATCTGATAATCGATGCGGGTGTTGAACTGGTTGCCCCTGAAGCTGTAGGGATTGACCAGGTTCGCCCACTGGAAATCGGCGATCCCGTCGAAGCCGCTGCCCCGCGTCGTGCCGGTGAAAGTCGGCGCGTAGGTGCCGTAGGTGCCGACGATCGAGCCGACGTCCATTCCGTTCGAGGTCAGCTGGCAGTCCGCCGTGATGCCGGTGCAGCTCGGCGTCAGAATCTGGGCGACGCGCGGCTCGATGCCGGACGTCGACAGGATTCGCGCGATCAGCGTGTTCGCCCGCGCGCCGACGATGCTCTGCCGGAAAGCGGAGGTTTCGATCAGCGACTTAAAGGTGTTGCTCGTGTTTTCGCGCATTCCTTCGTAGGCGAAGAAGAAAAACAGGCGATCTTTCAGAATCGGCCCGCCGAGACTGCCGCCGAACGATTTGTATTTGCGTTCGACGCGCTTCGGTCCGCCGGTGTCGACGCCGCTGACGAAACGCGGCATCGTATTGAAGGCGTTCAGGCTCGGATCGTTGAGCTTGAAGAAGGCGCTCCCGCTGAACCGGTTCGTGCCGTTCTGCGACACGACCTTGATCTGCGCGCCCGAGTTGCGGCCGTCTTCGGCCGAGTAGGTCGAGGACGTGACCTGCACTTCCTTGACGCTTTCCTGGGTCGGCGTGATGACCGCGCCGCCCCACGTCTGGCTGTTGACGCTGACGCCGTCGATCTGGTAGTTGTTGGCCGACGAGCGCTGGCCGTTGGCCGAGATCGGCTGGGCGTTTTCGGTCGCGAAAATCGAGTTCGTCGAACCGCCCGGCCCCTGCGAATTGGGAAATCTGATCGAACCGCCGCCGGAGTCGCGCGCGCCCGTTCCGAAAACGCCCGGCGACAACCGCGCCAGCTCGTACGGATCGCGGCCCGCCTGCGGCAGACTCTGCACTTCCTGATTCGTGATCGTCTTTCTGATGTTTCCGTCTTCGGTTTCGAGCGGCGCCGACTCGGCCGTCACCGTCACGGTCTCCGAAATGCCGCCGGTCTGCAAAGCGATATCGACGCCTTCGAGCGTTTCGGCGCTGATCATCACGTTTTCGACGACCTGTTTCTTGAAACCGTTCTTCTCGACCGTTATCGTGTATAAACCCGGCGCAAGTCCCGAGAAACGATAAAAGCCGCTGTCGCCCGACTTCGTCTGCTGCGTCTGATTCGTTTCCTTGCTGGTCAAAGTCACGGACGCGTCGGCGACGACCGCGCCGGCGTTGTCCATAACCGTTCCTTGAATGCCTGCCTTGAACTGGGCGTTGGCGACGACGCTCATCATCGCCAGCACCCCAAGACAAACAAACATCCTGATAAGTTTAAAAGTTGCTTGCCGCATAAAATCCTCCAAAAAATTATTATGCAAATTCTGAATTTTTCTTATTTTTTAGAAATAAAAAGACGGAAATCTTGCCTACGGATAAATAGCTGCCCCGGTACGTCTGTTCAACGGGGAAAATTTTTCCCCGAAAGCCATTGGTAAATGGTTTTACTAAATCGTCTTACTAAATCGTTTTAGTAGCAAGTTACCAATCTATAACACAGGTATTAACGGGAGTCAAGGCTTTTTTTGAGGGTTGCTAAAATGCCGAATATTTTATATGTTCATAACTGACGGATTTAAGCGGTAAAATTCATTCGTAATGCCGACCAAAGACAAAAATAAGGCAATAGAATCCAATGGCAGTTTGATTGATTCTTCTCAGCAAAAGAACATCAGTTTGAAAGACGTCGCGGCCTCTTTAAAACTTTCGCCGACGACGGTTTCGGTGGTTCTCAATTATTCGCCGCTCGCCGATTCGATCCCGCAGGAAACCAAAAACCGCATTTTCGAAGCGGCCCGCAATCTCAATTACCGCCCGAATTACATCGCCCGCTCGCTGCGCAACCAGCGCACGCACACGATCGGCGTCCTGATCCCGGAAATGAGCGAGGGCTATTCGGCCGCGGTGCTCAGCGGGGTCGAGGAAAAGCTTCTCCAGAAAGGCTATTTTTACTTCGTCGCGAGCCATCACCACCGCGAGGACCTGATCGAGCGCAACACGCAGTTTCTGGTCGCGCGCTGTGTCGAGGGCATTCTGGCGATCGATACGCCGATTCAGCAGAGCTTTCTGCCGATCGTCTCGATCTCGGGCCACGACCGCATCAAGGGCGTCACCAACATCGTTCTCAACCACGAGCGCGCCGCCTATCTCGCCGTCGAGCATCTCTACAATCTCGGCCACCGCCGGATCGCCGTCATCAAAGGTCAGGAATTCAGTTCGGACACCGAAGTCCGGCTCGCGACGATGATCGAAGCCGCCCGGAATTTCGGGATCGACATCGATCAGAGCCGGATCACCCAGCTGATCGGCGACGACCCGTCGCCCGAAACCGGCTATCTCGCAACGCGCGAGCTGCTTTCGCGGGGCGCCGGTTTCACCGCCGTGCTGGCCTTTAACGACATCTCGGCGATCGGCGCGATCCGCGCGATCCGCGAAAAAGGCTTCGAAGTTCCGAAAGACGTTTCGATCATCGGCTTCGACGACATCACGGCCGCCGAATTCCATCACCCGGCGCTCACGACGATCCGCCAGCCGCTCAAAAAAATGGGCAGTCTCGGCGCCGAACACCTGCTCCAAAACATCCAGCGCAACCCGACCGACGCGATGTCGATCGAGATCACCGTCGAGCCGGAGCTGATCGTCCGCGCCTCGACCGCGGCCGTGCCGGCCGAGTCCTGAGTCTGAAGTCTTGAGTCTGAAGTCTTGAGTCTGAAAACAGCGGCCGTTAAAGATCAGAAAACTAATTCCCGAATCTGGATTTTATTCTTCTTCCAGTCTGCGGTATTTTCCGTGCCAGTAAACGAGCGGTTTTTCGTCGCCGACCCGCGTCCGCTCGACGATCCCGACGAAGATCGTGTGATCGCCGCCATCGTAGGCGTGGGCGAGCCGGCATTCGAGCGTCGCGAGCGCGTCCGTCAGCACCGGCACGTCGCCGAGGCCGGAATGATAATCGAGCGCGTCGAATTTGGTCGAGATCGTCGAGGCGAAGCGGTTCGAGAGCGCGGCCTGTTCCTCGGCGAGAATGTTGACGACGAAAAATTCGCTTTCCGTCAGCGCGTCGTGGCTGCCGGTCGTCTTTTCGATGCAGACGAGAATCATCGGCGGCTCGAGCGAAACGGAAGCGAATGAGCTGACCGTCATCCCGTGGAGCCGGCCGCCGGCGTCGCGGGTCGTCACGACCGTGACGCCGCTCGGAAATCTCGAGAGCGCGCTGCGGAATTCGTCTTTATTGATGCCCATTTTACTGAAACTCGTATCCATCCTTTTTTGTGCGACTTAAATCTAACAAATCAAATTTCGGCCGGCAACAACAAGATTTTACCAAAATCGTCCGTTTTTTTTATAATTACCTGTTTGGAAAGTTTGGAAAGTTTAGGAAGTTTGGGAAGTTTAGGAAGTTTAGGAAATATTTTTCCCCCAAACTTCCCGAACTTTCTAAATGAGTGTTTCGTTGAGTTGGTTTTTATGAGATTAAAACTGCTTCTGCTTTTCGTGTTTCTCTGTTCGACGTTCGTCTCGGCGCAGTCGCCGGGCAAGGTTTTGAGTCAGGCCAATAAGGCTTTCGGCGGCGACAAAGCCCTCAAGTCCGTGCGCTCGTGGCAGATTTCCGGCCGCATCACGCGGCGCTCCGACGGCGCGGCGGGCGCTTATCGCGCCTTTGCCCAAAACCCGAATCTTTACGGCGAGGCGTTCGACCTGAACGGCTTCGAGACGCAGTCCGGCTACAACGGCAAATCCGGCTGGACGCGCGATTCGAAAAACGGCCTGCGGACGCTGACCGGCGACGCGAGCCGCGATTTTCAGGCCGAGACCTTTTACCGGAACCTGCGCTGGGTCGACGCCAAAGAAGAAAAAACGAAGATTTCCGCCGGCGAAAAATCCGTCGTCAACGGCAAACCGGCCAATTCGGTCGTGCTGACGACCGCCAAGGGCGTCCGGATCCGGCTTTATTTCGACGCCGCGACGAATCTCCTGCTGCGCGAGGAAATTCCCTTCGGCGAAACCGTCAAGATCTTCGATTACGACGACTACCGCCGGATCGACAACGTCGCCGAGCCGTTTTCGATCGTCGCGAAGATCGGCGACGAAACCTACGACATCAGGCTCGCGGAAGTCCGTCACAACCCGCAGCTCGCGAAAAACGATTTCGATTTCCCGCGCCTCTCGGACGAGCCGCTGCCCGACATCAAATCGCTGCTCGACGAGGTCCGCGCCAACGCCGACAAGATCGACCGGATTCTCGACAATTACAGCTACAAGGAAACGCGGATCGACCGTGAGATCGACGACGGCGGCAATCTCGTCGAAAAAGAATCGGAAACCGTCCTGCTGTCGTTTTACAAAGGCTACCGGATCCGCCGCCGGATCGAGAAAAACGGCCGGGCGCTGTCGGCGTCCGAACAGGAAAAGGAAGATAAGGACGTCGAAAAACAGGTCGCCGACATCGAGGACCGGATCGCCAAAAAGGAGCGAAAATCCGCCGCCCAGACGCCCGACGAGGAAAACAAGCGGATCACGCTTTCGGACGCCCTCAAGGGCTCGCTGCTCGTCAACCCGCGCCGCGAACGCTTTCGCGGGCGCGACGTCGTCGTTTTCGATTACGAGCCGAACCCGCAGTTCAAGCCGCAGAGCCGGATCGAAAAGCTCTTCGCGCTCTGCACCGGCGCGGTCTGGGTCGACGCCGCCAGCAAACAGGTCGTCCGGCTCGAAGCGTTTCTCACGCAGTCGGCCGGAAACTTCATCGGCAAGGTCAAGCGCGGCGCGTCGTTCAGCCTCGAAAACGAGCTCGTCAACGACGAGATCTGGCTGCCGTCGCGGGCCGACGTCAATCTCTCGGTCAAGATCCTTTTCGCCGGCATCAACGTCAACAATCTCATCAAATACGGCGATTACAGCAAATCGAAGGTCGAGATCAAAGACGCCGCCGTCGATAATCCGAAATAATAACGGAGCGCCGGCATCCTGCCGGCAAACGCCGCTGCCGGCGGCGTCAACGCGTTTCGTTTTCCTATAATTACCGGAGAAATGAAACAACCAGAGCGTTTTTCAAACGCTTTGCCGTCAGGATGATGGCGTTCCGCGCCGCGGCGGCGGATTCGGAATGGCGGCGACTTCGAATTCGACCGTGTAATTTTCCGGCAGTCTGGGCACCAGAACCCAGAGGTCGTAACGGCTCAGGGCGCGGCATACGCCTTCGGGTTCGAGATAGGAAATCTTCAGGACGTAACGCTTTTTCTCCTCGTCCGCGAGCGTCCACGCGTCGAGGCCGAGCGGCTCGCGGCAGTAGCCGGTGTTGAGCTGCGCGCCGAGCAGCGTGTATTTTTCGAAGTCGATCTTTTCGAGATCCTTCAGACAGCGTTCGCGGCCCGCGTCGTCGCGAACCGCTTTCAGAAAAGCCGCCTGCTCCCTGATGATCGCACGTCCCTTCATAGTCAGCCGGATACAGCCTTTGAGATCGACCCGGCGCGTTTCGAGCGCCTGCGCGCCTGCGACGGTTGCGGCGAGCATCGAAAACAGGACGACGAACAGGAACTGCCGGAAATTTATTTTGAACGATTTTTTTGGACGCATTGCCCGAATAGATGCGGCGGCGGGCGAATTGGTTTCAAATCCGAAGGCTTTTTAAAAAGAAAATGGCGGAGAGGACAGGAGTCGAACCTGCATAACCTTCCGGTCGGCGGTTTTCAAGACCGCTGCAATACCATTATGCGACCTCTCCGCAATTCGGCGGGCGAATTGAAAATATAGCGCAAAGTCGGCCCGATTACAACCCCGACGCCAAAAAACGCGGGCCGCGTTTTTCACGGCCCGCGTCTTCTCCGGCAGCATTTGCGTGCTTTATTTTCCGGCGTTCAGTAGATTCTTGATCAGCGAATCGAGCTTGTCGATCTTGTCCCAGCCGCTCGCCTTCATTTCGACCTCGCCTTTTTGATTGACGAGAAAATAGGCCGGGAAACCGAGGTTGACGGTGCCCGTGTTGTCGGGGTCGGCGTATTTCAGCAGGATGCCGAAGCTGTTCGGCAGGATCTCGAAATCGAACGGGTTCGTCCGCAGAAAACTCTCGATGCGGGTCGGATTGTCCATCGTCGGCGCGAGAAAGACGACGTCTTTGCCGCGATAGGCGGCGGCCATCTTGTTGAGCTTCGGAATCTCGCTCTCGCAGATCGGGCAGCGCGTCGACCAGAAGGTGACGAGCACCACCTTGCCCTTCAGCGAATCGAGATCGACGGTTTCCCCGCTCATCGTCGTCCCCGAAAAATTAGCGGCCGGCATCTTGGTTTTCTGCGCGAAAACCGCCGCCGCACACGTCACTATTAAAGCGAATATGAGAATAACCCGGATTGATTTCATAAATAATAGGACTTTCTCAAAAATGAGAA
>JAFDVJ010000015.1 GCA_018269075.1 Acidobacteriota bacterium | reverse complement strand
TAGCTAATTTGAGAAAGTCCTATTACAATTAAATCCTTTCAGACAAACTTTTAAGGACGAAATACGTTTCCGCATTTCGTCCTTAAAAAATTCGAATCGGATCCGCGCAAAATCGCGGCTGATGAATTTTTATTTATTTTTCTCGAACCATCCGCTGACTTCGGCTTCGAGCGTTTTGAGATCCGGTCTTTTCTGCGCGATTGCCTGTGCGTCGCGCCATTCCCGATCGAGATCGCCCAAGCTTATCTTCGAACCGGCGCGGATGAAGATCGGCAGCTGATGGAGCTCGGCCTTGACGGTGATCGTCTGGCCGCCGCTGTAAATTTTGCCGGTCCACGCGTCGCGCCATTTCTCGCCCTTCGGCAGATAAACCGTCTGCTCGCGCCGGTTCTTTTCCCAGACCGGCGAGACGAGAATGTCCGAACCGTAAAGATACGTCCACCAGTTTTCCCACGCCGCTTTCGATTGCGGGTCGACCATCAGCAGCGGCCGGACGACCGGCAGGCCGGTTCGATTGGCTTCGCGGGCCTGCGCGTAACTGTAGTCGATCAGTTTTTGATGAATCCGTGCGTACAAGCGCCAGAGCGCGATCAGCGTCGCGTCGTATTTCGGCTCGCGCGGCAGGTTCCAGAAGCCGAGATTGCGCGTCGGCCCGACTTCCATAATCGGCGTGAAGGCGCTGAAGGCGAGCCAGCGGCCGCAGGTTTCGGTTTCCGTCAATTGCTGCGTGTAGCCGCAGGTGTCCGAGCCCCACGTCGAATAGCCCATTACGGCCGACCGCTGAACGGCGATGATCGAGGCGCGCAGGCCTTCCTGACTGCCGCCGATGTCGCCGCCCCAGTTGACTGAATATTTGGCCGTTCCGGTGTAAGCGCCGCGCGGCATCGCGACGAAATCGTCGCCGCGATATTTTTTCGCGATGTCGTAAACGGCCTCGACATACATTTTCATATAAGCGTTGCGGTTTTCGCGCAAACTGCGGCCGTCGAAGATGTTCGGCTGGCCGTCGTCGGGAATGTTTTCCTCGCCGCGGTCGAGCTTAAAGCCGGCGACGCCGCGTTTGAGGAGCTTTTCGATGCCGGCCTGCCAGTAGGCGCGGGCGTCCGGGTTCGAGAGATCGACCATCGGAAAGTTGTTGCCGTTCGGCGGGCGCACCTGACCTTTCAGCGTGTAGCCTTTGGCCGTGCCCTCGTCGGCCATTTTTCCCTGCAGGAACGGCGCGATCCATAAGACCATCTTCTGATCGTTGGCGCCGAGCCATTTGACCATCGCGTCGAAATTCGGGAGGCGTTTCTCGTCGATCTCGAAATCGTCGTAGCCCATCCGGCCCGGTCCCCACGGGCGGTCGATCCAGTAAACGCCGTTCGGGATGCCGAAGGCCTTCATCATCAGAACGTCCTCGACGACCTCGGAATTGAACGGCGCGGCGACCGGCGTCCCGTCGTAATAGGTCGCGCGCTCGGTGTGCTCGTCGCGCCAGCGCCACGGCGCGAAGGTCCAGCGCGGCGGCAGGATCGGCGCGCCGGCGTCGAGCGCGTGGGCTTTGACGAGCGCGGCCGGATCTTTCGCCGTGTAGATCTTGAGCTCGAAGCGCGGGCCTTCGAATTCGATCCTGACCTTCGATTTATCTTCCGCCGCGAAATCGTAAACGCCCGGCCAGTCGCCTTTGGTGAAGACGGCGTAGCCGCGCGACGAGAGATAAAACGGCGCGTAGACGCTGGTCGTCGGCTTGACGATCATCTCGACGCGCTGACCGCTGAGATTCATCGCCGCCGTGATGCCCGGCTTCCACGATTCCTGCTGCGGCCCGTCGACGACGCGCTCCATCAGGCCGGTGTAATATTCGCCCGGCAGCGCGTCGATCGCGAGACCCCATTTTTTGATGTCGCCGCTTCCCTCGGCGGTCAGCGCGAGAATGTAATCCTGTTTGTCGGCAACGACCGAGAGCCGAACCGTTCGTCCGTCGCGCATCTCCCATTCGCCTTTGATCCGCCCGTTTTTCATCGGTAAACCGATTAACTCGGCCGGCAAAAAAACGCGGCCCTGCGCGGTTTCATAAAAAAGGCCGTCGATTTTGAGCTTGCCCGAAGCGACGTTTTTCGACGGCAGGACGATTTGAGCGTTCGCCGTCAGCACGAATGACAGCGCGAACAGTAAGAAATAGATCGACTTTTTCATAAATTTGTTTTCGGTTTGATCCGGCATTTGGAATTATAGTTAGTGACAAAACTTGTTGGAATAATTAGCGTTAAACCCGCGAGCGGTTGTTAAAATATCCACTAAAACCACGAAAAAACACGAAAGAAATTTAGTGTTTTTAGTGTGTTTAGTGGAAGAACAAAAAAAACGAACGCGACCGGAATCGCCGCTTTTTCCAATAATCTCTGTCACTAACCATAATACAGCCAAAATGATCGGCAATACAGATTTTGGTTCTTTTAATAGGACGCGGACAAACGCGGATTGAGCGGATTTTCGCGGATTTATTTTAGGGTTATCCGCGAAAATCCGCTTGATCAGTGTTCATCCGCGTCCTATCAAACTTATCACTCACAATTCTTTCAATCGTTTTAACCGTAATGATCCGGAATCGAAAATTTACGGGAGCTTTATAGTTTTATACGTCTTTATCGCCGAATTAACAAATCCGCGGAAGCTGTTCGCCGAGCTGCATATCGACGACGCGCGTCGAGCCGAAGGGCGTTTTCGCGACGACCATCCCGACGTGCTCGGCGACGACCTCGCCGACGATCGCGGCCTTTTGTCCGAATTCGTGGGCGCGCATTTTTTCGAGCATCTCGTCGGCCCGCTCGCGCGGCAGGATCGCGAGCAATTTTCCCTCGTTGGCGACGTAAAACGGATCGAGCCCGAGCATCTCGCACGCGCCGCGGACGGCGTCGGGGACGGGAACCCGCTCGTCGTAGATTCTGATGCCGGTGTTCGAGGCTTTGGCGATCTCGTTGAGCGCCGACGCGATGCCGCCGCGCGTCGGGTCGCGCAAAACGTGGATGTCTTTGGTGACGTCGAGCATCTCCTCGACCAGAAAATTGAGGTTCGCGCAGTCGGATTCGACCGGCGCGTCGAACTCCAGGCCTTCGCGCTCGCTCATAATCGCGATGCCGTGGAGCCCGATCTCGCCCGAGAGGATGACGACGTCGCCGGCCCGCGCGCGGTGCGGCGCGATGTCGACGCCTTCGGGGATCACGCCGATTCCGCTCGTGTTGATGAACAATCCGTCGCCCTTGCCCCTGTCGACGACCTTCGTGTCGCCGGTGACGATCCGGACGCCGGATTTACGGGCGATTTCGCCCATCGTGCCGACGATTTTTCCCAGCGATTCGACCTCGAACCCTTCCTCGATGATGAAGCCGGCGCTCAAAAACAGGGGCCGCGCGCCGCTCATCGCGACGTCGTTGACCGTCCCGCAGACCGCTAAATGGCCGATGTTGCCGCCGCGAAAAAAGAGCGGCTGGACGACGAACGAATCGGTCGAATAAGCCAGTCGGCCGCCGTTTTTCAAAATCTCGCCGACGTCTAACTGCGCCGAATCGCTCAGTTTGTCGAGGCTTTCGTTCGAAAAAACCGGCAGAAAAAGGTTCTCGACGAGCTCGTTCGACAATTTTCCGCCGCCGCCGTGACCGAGCACGATCTTCGGGTAATCGCGCAGCGGCAGCGGGCAGGTCCAGGCATTGAAATCCAAATCGTTCATAAAATTTCGTCAGTCGTCGTATAAAACTTGTCGGAACAATGATCGTCGAGCTTTCGAACGTTTGGTTATTTATCCACCAAAACACTAAAAACACTAAATTATTTCGTGTGTTTCGTGTTTTTAGCGGACGATTAAACCAACGGCCGAAGTTTGATCGCGGCTTTTCCGGTCACACTTGTCAATGCAAAATCGAAAGCAGTCCGGAAAAGCTTTCGAGCAGAAAATCCGCGCCGGCGCGTTCGAGTTCCGTGCGGCCGCGAAAGCCGTAGATCATCCCGCAGGTCGCGACGCGCGCGTTTTTTCCGGTCTCGATGTCGACGCGGCTGTCGCCGATCATCAGACATTCGTCGTTTGTAAAACCGAGACTTTCGATCGTCTTCAAAAGCGGCACCGCCGAGGGCTTGCGCTCGGGGAAACTGTCGCCGCCGGTGACGGCCCGGAAATATTTCGCGATTTCGAGGCCGTCGAGAATCGTCAGGCTGAAATCGCGCGGCTTGTTCGTGACGACCGCTTTTTCGAAACCGTTCAGCCCGTCGAGCGTTTCCCTGACGCCGTCGTAAAGCCGTGTTTTATTGAGCGCGTTTTCCGCGTAAAACCGGCGAAAAACCTCGACGCCGCGATTCGCCAGCTCGAGCGGCGCGGCCGATTTGAGGCTCGCCGACAGCGACCGGTCGACGAGGTTGAAAACGCCCTCGCCGATAAAATCAAAGATCGTTTCGGCCGGCAGCGTTTCCAGATTCATTTCCGCGAGCGCCAGATTGACCGAATCGGCCAGATCGTCGCGCGAATCGATCAGCGTTCCGTCGAGATCGAATAACAGGCATTTAAATTTCATCGATAGTGATGCCCGCGAAATCCGCGAAAAAGCGCGAAATATACTTTTATCTCAGCTTTTTCGCGGGCTTTCGCGGATTTCGCGGGCCCTGAATTATTTGGCCGTCGCCGTGAAGCGGCCGTAGTTGTAATACGCGGCGCAGGCGCCTTCGCTGGAGACCATCGTCGCGCCGAGCGGTTTGCGCGGGGTGCATTCCTTGCCGAAGGCCGGGCATTGATGCGGCTTGATCGTGCCCTGCAAAACCTCGCCGCTCCGGCATAAAGGCGATTCGTGCGTTTTGATGCCGGTCACCTCGAATTTATGCTCGGCGTCGTAAGCGCGGTATTTTTCCGCGAGCGTCCAGCCGCTCAGCGGGATCGTGCCGATGCCGCGCCACGCGCGGTCGGTGACGTCGAAAACGTCGGCGAGCATCGTCTGCGCGGCCTTGTTGCCGTCGAACGTGACGATCCGCTCGTAGGCGTTGTCGACTTCGAACGTGCCGTTTTCGAGCTGCGCGACGACGCGGCGGATGCCTTCGAGGACGTCGAGCGGCTCGAAGCCGGTGACGACGATCGGGACTTTGTATTTCGCGGCGAGCGGCGGATATTCCGAAAAGCCCATCACCGAGCAGACGTGTCCGGCCGCCAGGAATCCCTGCACGCGGTTGGTCGGCGATTCCATAATCGCGGCGATCGCCGGCGGCACGAGCACGTGCGAGACGAGCATCGAAAAGTTTTTCAGACCCTGATTTTTGGCCTGAAAAACCGCCATCGCGTTGGCCGGCGCGGTCGTTTCGAAACCGACGCCGAAAAAGACGACTTCCTTTTCCGGATTTTCCCGCGCCAGTCGGACCGCGTCGAGCGGCGAATAGACGGTTCGAATGTCGCCGCCTTCGCTCTTGATGCGAAACAGGTCCTTGTCGCTGCCGGGCACGCGCAGCATATCGCCGAACGAACAGAAAACGACGTTCGGCCGCTCGGCGATCGCGAGCGCCTTGTCGATCAGCTCCAACGGCGTCACGCAGACCGGGCAGCCCGGCCCGTGGATCAGTTCGATCTTATCGGGGAGAAGCTGGTCGATGCCGTTGCGGATGATCGAATGCGTCTGCCCGCCGCAGACTTCCATAATCGCCCATTCCCGCGTCGTGATCGCGTCGATTTCCCGAAACAACTTTTTCGCGAGTTCGGGATCGCGAAACTCCTGCTGGTACTTCATAAATAACCCCCAAATCGATTTCGGATTTCGGATTTCGGATTTCGGATTTGTCTGAGTTTGAAGGTTTCGATTTCAACGGACAGCCGTCGTTTTGAAACCAATCCGAAATCCGAAATCCGAAATCCGAAATCCCTAGTTTTTGGCGCTCGTTTCGAATGAGTATGTCGTTTTTTCGGACGGTTCGGCGTTCAGTTCTTCTTCGAGAATTCCCATCTCGCGAAAGACCTGAAGCGTTTCGAGCGCCGATTTTTCGTCGATCTTCGAGATCGCGAAACCGACGTGGACGATCGTGTAATCGCCGACCTCGATGTCCGGCAGGTATGCGAGGCAGACCTCCTTGGTGATGCCGTCGAAATTGACCCTGCCCATCCGCGTGCCGCCCGTTTCGTAAATTTCCGTGATTTTCCCCGGAACCGCTAAACACATAAATTTTTCTCCGAAAAATAATTAAAAATTAAAAAGGTAAAATGCAAAATTCCGAAATTTTTAATTTTTAATTTTTAATTTTGCATTGACCGCACCGCGGCGATCATCGCCTGACCGAGCGCGAGGCCGCCGTCGTTGGGCGGCACGAGCCGGTGCGTGAAAACCTCGAAACCGTCGGCTTTCAATAATTTGACCGCTCTTTTGAGAAGCGCCGTGTTTTGAAAACAGCCGCCGCTCAAAGCGATTTTATCGAGATCGAGACGCGCGCGGAATCTCCGGCTCAAAGCCCGGATCAAATGCGCGGCGGCGTTGTGGAATTTTGCCGAGACGACCGCTTTTTCGACGCCCCGGCGAACGTCTTCGACGATCTGGCGGACGAGCGGGCGGTGGTCGATCAAAACCGTCTCGCCCTCGATCAGTTCAAACTCGTAAGCTGCTTTTACATTTTCGTCCAAAACGGCCTCGAATTCAATCGCCGCCTGCGCTTCGTAGGTCGCCTGCTGGCGGACGCCGGAAATCGCCGCGACCGCGTCGAAGAGCCGGCCGAAGCTGCTCGTCGCGACTGTGTTGAGATTGTTTTCGAGCTGTTTTCGCAGAATCCGGCGCTCGGTTTCCGGACAGGCCGCGACGCACGGCAGCTCCGGCGTCCATTCGACGCCCGCCTCGGCGAGCAGCGCGAGCGCGACCCGGTAGATCTTTTTGACCGCGACGTCACCGCCCGCGAGCGGGAAGTAACGAAGCTGCGCGACGCGCGCGAAATCGCGATAATCGGCCGCCAAAACCTCGCCGCCCCAGATCTTGCCGTCGGTCCCGAAGCCGGTCCCGTCGAACGCGAAGCCGAGCACTTTTTCGTCCGGCAATTTATTTTCGGCCATCACCGCCGCGATGTGCGCGTGATGATGCTGGACGGCCGTGAAATTCGGGAAGTTTTTTTTCGCCCAGATGCTCGACAGATAATTCGGATGAAGATCGCCGACGACCCGCTCCGGCGCGACGCGAAAGAGCCGTTTCATCTGTTCGGACGCCTTTTCGAACGCGCGCAGTGTTTCGAGATTTTCCATATCGCCGATATGCTGCGACATAAACGCGAAATTTTCGCGCGTCACGCAGAACGTCGCCTTCAGTTCGCCGCCGACCGCCAGAACCTGCGGCACGGCGAACGGCAGCTCGACCGGAAACGGCGCGAACCCGCGCGAGCGGCGGACCGGAAGCTCCGCGTCATCATTGATCCGGACGACCGAATCGTCGCATTGGACGAAGATCTCGCGGTCGTGAAACAGAAACGCGTCGGCCAGGACCGCGAGCTTTTCCCGCGCCTCGTCGTTGTCCCTGACGATCGGTTCGTCCGTGAAATTGGCCGACGTCATCACGAGCACGTCGAGCGCGTCGTCGAAGAGCAGAAAATGAAGCGGCGAATACGGCAGCATCACGCCGAGATATTCGTTGTTCGGCGCGATCGATCCGCTCAAAGCGTGGTCTGTTTTCTTTTTCAAAAGCACGATCGGCCGCTCTTTCGACGTCAGGATCTTTTCTTCGGCCGCGTCGACGAGGACGAACCGGCGGGCCGTTTCGAGGTCGCGGCACATCAGCGCGAACGGCTTATCGATGCGGCCTTTGCGCTGCCTGAGCGTTTCGACCGCGTTTCGATTGCGCGCGTCGCACGACAGGTGAAAGCCGCCGATGCCCTTGACGGCCGCGATTCGCCCGTCTTTCAGGGCTTCGCGGGCGGCGGCGACGGCGCGGCGCGGATCGTCTTCGATGAAATTTTCGCTCTCGAACCACGCCCGCACGCCGCAGTCCCAGCAGGCGATCGGCTGCGCGTGAAAACGCCGGTCGAGCGGATTTTCGTACTCCGTGCGGCACGCCGGGCACATCGCGAAATCGGCCATCGTCGTGTTCGGCCGGTCGTAGGGCACGGTCTTCGTGATCGTAAAACGCGGGCCGCAGTTGGTGCAGTTGATGAACGGGTAGAGATGACGGCGGTCTTCGGGGTCGAACAGCTCGCCGAGACAGTCGGCGCAGATCGAGATGTCGGGCGAGACGAGCGTGAAATCGGCGGCGTGCGATTCGCTTTCGATGATCCGGAAATCGGCGTCGCCGACGGGCGCGACGGCGCGCGCGTCGATCGATGAGATATGCGCGAGCGGCGGGACGTTTTCCTTCAAAAAAGCGGTAAATTCGTCGAGCGTTTCGGGCGCGCCCTCGATCTCGATAAACACGCCCTTGCTCTCGTTGCCGACAAAACCCGTGACGGCGAACCTGTTCGCGCACGCGTAGACGAACGGGCGAAAGCCGACGCCCTGCACGACGCCGCCGATCTCGATGCGCCGGCGCGCGGTCTTTTTTTCGGGTTTAGTCATTGTCCCAAACATTATTTTTTCACTCCGGCGGCGGCAAAAGCAATGCGGGCGGGTCAGATTTCGTCGACTTTCCAGAGCGTCACGCGGTTGTTTCCCGAATCGGCGATCGCGAGGCGGCCGTCGTAAAGGTGGATTCCGTAGACCCAGCAGAGCGTGTCGCGATCGACCAGCTTCCAGCGGTTCTCGCCGGTTTCGTCGAAATTCGGCTGGCCGGCGACGGCGTCGGCCGGGCGGTACGCGCCCGCTTTCGGCAGGCCTTTCCAGAAGAGAACGCGGTTGTTGGCGGTATCGGCGACGGCGACGAGATCTTTGTCGATCGAGACCGAATAAGGAAATCGCAGCCGCGAAGCGCCCTGTTTGATATAGGGAAACTCGCCGTTTTTTTCGAAGTTTTCCTGACCGAGGACGAGCGTCGCGTCGCGGTCGGCGTCGAGCGCGCCGGTCCAGCCGAGCACGCGATGGTTGCCGGCGTCGGCGAAATAGACGATCTCCTCGTTGCCGGCGATGTCGTGAATCCAGCGAAAGCTCTTCGCGTCGACGGTCTGGTCGAGGCCGCGGTTTTCGAGGTTGGTTTCGAAATCGTCCTGCCCGACGACAAAGTCAGCCGGTTGGTTCGCTTCGGGAATCCCGCGCCAGCCGAGCACGCGGCGGTTGCCGGTGTCGGCGACGTAAAAGATGCCGTTGATGTAATTGAAGCCGTAGCACCAGTAAAGCGAATCGGCCGCGCAGCGTTCGCGCCCGCGGTTTTCGGTGATTTCGGACAGGTTCGCCTGCCCGATCGCGTAATCCGGCTCTTGAAAATTCCCGGTCGGCATCCGGTTCCAGACCAAAATCCGGTGATGCCACGAATCGGCGACGAAAAGCCGGCCGTCGATCACGCGGACGCCGGTCGGCAGATGCAGCCCGCGCTCGACGGATCGGCCGCCGGCCTTCGGGCCTTCGGATTCGAAATCGGGCTGGCCGAGGACAATGTCGGCCGGCGTCGCGTCCTCGTCGGGCACGCCGTGCCAGATCAGGATCCGGTGATTGCCGGAATCGGCCGCGACCAGATAATCGTCGTCGAAAAAAACGCCGCGCGGCGCGTAAAGCTGCGACGCCGACGGTTTGGCGTCGGGCAGCGCGATCCCGAACGGCGAGCGCGCGCCGAGCCAGGTCAACGGCCGCAGACCGAGGGGCGAGGGATGAACGACGGAAGTCTTTTCCTCGATGTTTTTCCGTAAACTGACTCTTTTCAACACGGTCTCAGTCATTTCTGTTCATCCCTCGAGCTTGATCTTTTATTAGGCCGGCCGGACGAAAATCCGGCCGTTCTCGATCCGCAGCGGAAAGCTTTCGAGCTGGGCGGCGGGCGCGGTCAGACATTCGCCGCTCGTCGCGTCGAACTTGAATCCGTGCCACGGGCAGGTCAGCAGACCTTCTTCCGCTTCGAGCATTCCGCCGTCGAGCGGCAGGCCCTGATGCGGGCATTCGTTGCGGTAGGCGTTCAGCCGGTTGTCGATGTTGACGAGCAGAATATTCGCGGTTTCGGACTGAAAACATTTCATCTTGCCGGCCGGAACTTCCTCGACGGCGAGCGTTTCGATCCAGCCTTTCGTTTTGCTCGCCGCCAGCGATTCGATCCGGATCAGCGCGGGCGTCGGCTCGTTCGGCAGAACCTCGACCGCTTTGACCTCGGGAATATTGTGGAGCAGCGCTTCCTCGACGCCCTCGCGCAAAGTGACGGCCGACTGCGAACAGCCGCTGCACGCGCCCGCGAGCCGGACGTAGACGACGGAATCCTCGAACCGGACGAACTCGACGTCGCCGCCGTGCGACTGCATATACGGGCGCACCGCGTCCAAAACCTGCACGATCCGCGCGCCGACGTTCGGTTTGACGATGCCGTGAAGCTGCAAAAGGGCGTAGACGCTCGGCTCGTCGACGAGCTCGAACAGCAATTCCTTGCCGCGCTCGTCCGATTTCAGTTTCTGTACGATTTTCGTCAGCGCGAATTTATGGAAATCCTCGATCGCCGTCTTCAGCCCGAGCGCGTGCATCCGCGCGTTTTCGTCCGCGAGCTCCTCGACATTTTTCAGCGCCCTGTCGATGCGTTCCGCGATTCCTTCGAAATCTTCCGCCTGCATCCTCGTCAAATTTTCCGTCTGTGCCGCCGCCGGTGTCATAATTTACTTCCTCAAATTTCTTAAAAATAACTACCAGGATTTTTTTCTCTAAACCGTCTAATTCCGCAATTAACCGAGCCGACCCATCTCCGAGCAATCCGAAATCCGAAATCCGAAATCCGAAATCCCCTCATCTTCCAACGCCGATCGACTGCTCGAGCGCTTCGATCGTCTTGGCGTGGAGCAGCTCGGCGAACGCCCGGCGGGCCATTTGCGAGAGAATTTTCTCGATTTTGCCCGCGCCCGCAAATTCGATGTTCCGCCGTTCGAGCGCCGAGAGGATGAAAACCGCGCCGGCCGTGTTGTCGAGCAGGAAATCCCCGAACAGCGCGGCGACGAAATCGTCGAGCCAGATGCCGTCGGCGTTGCGGTCGGCCTTCAGTTTTTCGAGCGCGTTCGCCGCGCCGGCCGAACGCTGGACGATCCGGTCGATAAATCGTTCGGCTGCACTCATCAACAAAAAATCGAACTGCTGTTTCTGGTATAACTCCATAATTTACCGGGCCGCGGCCGCGCTTTTGCGGTCTTCGATTTCCGCCAGCACCTCGTCGATCGAGGCGGCCGAATCGGTTTCGCCGAGCCGGTCGAAGATCGCCCGCGCCTCGGTCAATTTCGGCAGCGCGTGGTCGAATATACCGAGATGCGCGAGCGCGTTGCCCTGATTGGCGAGCAGCCGCGCATAGCCGGCCGGATTTTCCGCCGGCTGCCGGACGCTCAGGATTTCCTCGTATAAATTGACCGCTTCCTGCAGATTTTCGGCGACGTGCGACGACGGCGCATACTGCAAGGCGTTGGCGAGATTGAGCTGCGTGCTCGCCCAGAGCTCGCCGTGCGTTTCCTTCCGGTAAACTTTGAGCGCTTCGCGCAAAGCCTGAATGGCGATCGCGACGCGGAGCTTGTCGCTCGCTTCGGTCATCGGCATCGAGAGATAGGCGAGCGCGAGATTGTTCTGCGCGAAGGCGAATTCTTCCGGAAAATCCTCGCGCGTGAAATATTTGAGCGCTTCCTGATAGCATTTGACGGCTTCGAGCAGCGCGCCGCGATTGCCGGCCGACAATTCCTGATAACAGATGCCGAGGTTCATATTGAGCGCGGCCTTGCCCGGTTCGAGCTCGCTTTTTTTGAGCGCGTCGAGCGCGGTTTTGTAAGTCTGTGCGACCGTCGGGTCGGCGCCGGCGAATTGATGGCGCGTTTCGGCGAGGCTCGCCAGGATCTGCCCGTAAAGCACCGGCGACACGTTTTTCGCCGCGTCGGCCGCCGACCGCAGCACGTCGAGCGCGGCTTCCGGTTCGTCGTTTTCGAGCCGGTGCGACGCGCGCGCGAGCCGCACGAACGCGAGCAGCTCGCCGTCCAGACCGTCCTCGTCGGGCGGCTCCGGCAGATAATTGAGCGTGTAGGCCGCCGCATCGAGCAGTTTTTCGAGCGGGCCGTCCAGTTCAGCTTTGAGCTGACGGTAACCTTCGGGCGACGACGATAAGACGAAGCGGTTGAAGCGCGCTTCGGGCGAATGGTCGGCGGCGAGCGCGGCGAGCGCGCCTTCGCGGTCGCCCTCGATCGCCGATTTGTAAAACGACGCTTTCTCGGGCACGACGCCGTTCAGCAGGTTTTCGTACTCGACCGCTTCCGCGAGCGTTTCGGGCACGAGCAGAAAATTGGCCGGGAGCGGGAAAATTCCGATCGGTTGTGGTCTTAACATAAATCTCTAACTTCTTTCGTCGGGGAATATAATCTCTTTTTCGGCCGTTCGTTTGATCCAGTGAGCGGCGATTTCCGCCAGACTTTTTTTGTAATAGGCGTTGATCCGGTGGCGGACGGAAGTTTCCGAATCGCCGATCTCGACGTACAAAACCCAGAGGCCGCGCTCGTTGACGATCTCGGTGCGGACGAATTTTTCCTCAATGATTTTGCTGCGCTCGTCGTCCATCTATCAAAGCGATCCGCAGAGCCGCGTTGTCTTCGTCCCAGAACGCCGGAAAAAGTCCGGTCGGCCAGTTCGTCGGGAGCGCTTCCCAGATCAGCACGCTGCGCTCGCCGAGCGCGTTGCGCTGTTTGAGCAGCAGGCCGCCGGCGCTCGAATTATGGATCGGCAGAATCCAGAGCTCCGGTTCGCGCCAGATCGCGACGCAGACGTTGTCCGGAAAATACCGGACGGCGATTTCCGGCGGCAGGATCAGATAGCCCTGACAGTTGACTTCAAGCTGTAACGGCTGCATTCCCTTGAACTTCCAGACTCAATTCGGCGAGCAGCCGGACCGCCAGCTTTTCCATCGCGTCGCTCACCGTCGGCGAGAGAACCTCGCCGAACTCGAAATTTTCGCCCTCGATCAGATAAACCGTGACGTCGCGCGGATACTCGTCCTTGAGCAGCCAGCGGCCGAACGCGAGCGCGTTGTCCCAGCGAAAATTATGCGTGTGGATGTCGGTCAGCGGCGGCAGATTTTCGAGCTCCGCGCCCGGCACCTTGAAAACCGTGCCGGGCGTCTCGCCGGTTTTCGCGGCGTCGACGATGATCACCCGGTCCTTGCCGCGCATCTGAAACGCGACGTCCATCCCGGCCGTTCCGCCGTCGCAGCAAAAAACGCCTTCGGGCAAACCGAGCTCCCAAAGACGACGGATCAGGATCGGCCCGACCGAATCGTCGCCCCGCAGCAGATTCCCGCAGCCGATCACCAGAATTTGTTTATCAGATAAAAGCATTTGGATTTCGGATTTCGGATTTCGGATTTCGGATTTGTCTGAGTTCGAATGTTTCAATTTCAACTGATAGCCGTCGCTTTGAATCCAATCCGAAATCCGAAATCCGAAATCCGAAATCCCCTCACATTCCGCCCATTTTGAAGCGCGACAGTTCGCGGCCGGTTTTGCCGTCGTAGGCGTGGACCGTGCAGACGAGACACGAATCGAAGCTGCGGGCGACGTGGCCGAGCTCGACCGGGTCTTCGACGTCGGTGATCGGCGTGCCGATAAAGGCTTTTTCGATCGGGCCGTGCGTCGCGTTGCTGTCTTTCGGACCGATGTTCCAGGCGGTCGGCGTGACGACCTGATAGTTTTCGATCTTGCCGTTTTCGAGCACGATCCAGTCGGACAGCGCGCCGCGCGCGGCTTCCGTCGAGCCGAAGCCCTTACCGGATTCGTGTTCGACCGGCTTGATGTAGAAACGGTCGTGCAGATCGACGGCGCGGATCCATTCCATCACCTTTTTGAAGAGCTTCGGACCTTCGTGGACGCGGGCGAGCTGGCGCGTGAAGACGCTCGGACCGAGCTTGTTGATCACGTCGAGGATCAGGCCGTCCTGATCGGCGTGGTCGCCGACGCCCGGTTTGGCGGCCATAATCTGGCGCGAGAGCGGGCCGACTTCGAGCGGGATAAAGCCTTTGCCCGGAACGTCATAGCGCGGCGATTTCGCCCACGAATACTTGTCGGCCTTTTTGCCGTCGGCCGGATCGATCGGCTCGGTGCGGCCTTCCCACGGGTGGAGCAGGCCGTAATCCTTGAAGAAGGACGAGGCCGTGTCTTCCTTGACGCGGAGGTGGTCGAAATCGTGAAACTCGCCGCCCGCGTAAATGCCGGAGCTCGCGATCAGCGCGTGGTTGCGGCCCTCGATCGTCGGCCGGTCGTAGAGCGACGGCTCGAAATAGGTGCCGGTCGCCAGATAATTGCCGACGCCCTGACCGTATTTGTCGAGGCCGATCTCCAATGCGTAGCGGATGAAGAACGCGCAGTCGGAATTATGCTGGCTCTCGTTTTCGTCGCACCACGCGAGGACGTCTTCCCACGTCTTGTTTTCCATCCAGCGGTCGACCGAACAGCCGAGCCATTTCTTCTCCAGCCACTCGTCCCTCCAGTATTCGAGGATCGCCGTCGAGCGCGTGATGTCGGAAAGCGTCGGGCCGCACATCACGCCGCCGGGAATCATAAAGCTCGAATGCGGCCACTGACCGCCGAAGATCGCGTAGACCTCGACCGGCTTGTTCGACGTCGTCACGCCGTGCTCGTAGCTCGTGCCGACGAACGGCGCGAACCGGCGGACGGCTTCGTCGTAGTCTTTCGCGTTGGCGTAGTTCTTGTTGACGAAATCGATCGCGAAGATCGCGTAGAAGTAGCGCGGGATCGACTGCAGAGTTTCGCAGGCCTGCGCGATGTTGCGGATCAGCGTCGCGTTGTGCGGCACTTCCGTCGCCCACGCCGTGTCGAGCGCGTAGACCGATTTATAAAGATGGCTGCCGCCGCAGATGCCGCAGATGCGCGGCGTGACGATCAGGCCGGCCTGCGGGTCCTTGCCCTTCAAGATGATCTCGAAGCCGCGAAACATCGTGGCTTCGGTCCACGCGTCGGTGACGACGCCGTTTTCGATCTTGACGCGGACGTCGAGGTCGCCCTCGACGCGGCCCAGCGGGCTGACGTGCAGATCGATCGCATTTCCTGCTGCTGTTGCTGTAACTGACATTTTTTCTCAAATCCTCCTAAACGACGAACATATCTTCCTTCGACCACTTCGGCGCGGCGATGCGGGCCGTCGCCGCGAGCGCCGTGTAAGTCAGATGGTCGGTGCCTTCGGGCAGTTCCTTCGGAATCGAACCGCTCACCTTCTGCGTCTTGAAAACCGTTCCCGGCGCGAGATCGAAGAACGGGAATTCCGGCTCGGTGCAGCCCGTGCAGGGCATTCCGGCGCGCGTCTTCGACGACTGGCGGTTCCACAGGATGCGGTTGCAGGGCGAATGCGTCATCGGCCCGCGGCAGCCCATTTCATAAAACAGACAGCCCTTGCGCGTGCCTTCGCCGAATTCGGTCGTCGCCTGTTTGTATTCGAAATACTGGACGCGCGTGCAGCCGGTCTGCGTAAAGGTCTTGAAGAACGTCGCCGGACGCTGCAGATCGTCGAGCGAAAGATCGCCGGCGCGGCCGGTGGCGACGGCGACGAGAATCTGCGTCACCCAGTCGGGATGCGTCGGGCAGCCCGGAATGTTGAGCACCGGCAGGCCCATTTTCGATTTGAAGTTCGGGCCTAAAAATCCGCCGCGATTGCGCTTCAAATACTGGAGGCCGACCGATTCCGACGGGTTCGGCGCGGTCGCCGGGATGCCGCCCCAGCACGCGCAGTCGCCGATCGCGACGACGATCTGGGCCTGCGCGGCGAGCTCGCGGACCCAGTCCATCATCGGCCGGTCGGCGAACATATTGTAGCGGCCGCTGCCGTTCGGCGCCTGGATCACCGAGCCTTCGAACACAAAAATATCGAGCGCTCGCTCGCCTTTGGCACAATCCCAGAAGATTTTCTTCGCCTGATCGCCGAGCTCCATTCCGAGCGACGGGTGCCACAAAACCTCGATCCCGAAATCCGTCACCAGATCGACCGCGCTCGGCTCTTCGGCGTTCAAGAACGACATCGTGTTTCCGGAGCAAGCTCCGCCCTGTAGCCATAACAAACTAGCCATTTATTATTCTCCTTAAATTTTTATTGTTGAATTAAATCTTTCAGCGGCCTGAGTTTGAACGCGCCGCCGCACCGTTTTTCAAATCCTTCAAATACTCGAACCAATCTTCGAAACCAATGCCCTTTTTCGCCGAAGTCTCCAGAATCGGAATGTTCGGGCGGACGGCGTGGATGTTTTCGCAGCACGCCGCGCGGTCGAATTCGCAAACCTCGGCCAGATCGATCTTCGTGACGACCGCGATGTCCGAGCTGTTGAAGATCGTCGGATATTTGAGCGGCTTGTCCTCGCCTTCGGTGACGGCGTGCAGCACCGCGCGCGCGTCTTCGCCGAGATCGTAGCTCGACGGGCAAACGAGGTTGCCGACGTTTTCAATGAACAGAAAATCGAGCTCTTCGAGATTCCATCCCTCTAAATTCCGCTCGATCATCTCGGCTTCGAGATGACAGATGCCGTGCGTCTCGATCTGCCGGACCGGAACGCCGCTGCGTTCGAGCCGGCGGGCGTCGTTTTCGGTCGCCAGATCGCCGACGAGCGCGGCGACCCGGAATCCGAGCTCTTTCAGCCGGCGCAGCGTTTCTTCGAGAAACGCGGTCTTGCCGGCGCCGGGGCTCGAAACGAGATCGATTACGCAGACGCCGGCCGATTTGAATCGTGCGCGCAGGCCCCCGGCGAGCTGGTCGTTTTTTTTCAAAATGCCCTGTCGGACTTCAACTATTCGCGGCTTTTCCATCTTCGATTTCTATGGAAACGATTTCCATCTCCTTTCCCTGTAAAATTTTGGCGGTGCTTTGACCGCAAAATGCACAGCGAAATATCGGCGGATTGCCGAGCTCGGTGTCCTTTCCGCAGGGATCGCAGTGAACGACGACCGGGATTTCCTCGATCTCGAGCACCGCCCCGGCCGCGCGCGTGTCCTGCGCGGCGACTTCAAAGCTGAACAGCAGCGCGTCCCTGACGACGCCGGACATCGCTCCGATTTTCAAAAAAACCGTTTTGACCGTTGAATTTTCATCAGGCAAAACTTCTTCGACCGTTTCGACAATACTGCAGGCGATAGACAATTCGTGCATTCTGTTATTTTTTTAACATTTTTCCGATGTTCTTCGCCAACGCGATCAGAAAGCCGATGCCGCGCTGCACGTCGTCGTCCTTGGTCGCGCCGTAAAGCCCGAAGAGCGAAACGGGTTTCGGATTCGCCCGAAATTCGGCTTCGGTCTTGACCGTCGTCTTGCCGATATCGCCTAACAGGGAAACGAGTTCGGGCGTCAGCATTCCCGAATTCAAAAACGATTGAACGCCCTCGCTCTCGGCGATCTCGCCGAGCTTGGCCGTCGTCTGCATCAGGATCGGCGCTTTTTCGAGCAGCGGCGGCAGATTTTCCGTGATCGTCGGCAGCGCTTCGGGCAGGTGCGAAACGAGCGTCGCGAAATTGGCGGCGTATTCGCCGCTCATCTGCGGCCGGAATTCGCGGAGCGTCTCGCCGATGTTGTCGGCGATCTCCTCGCCGCGGTTGAGAAAATCGTGCAGCGCCTTCGCCAGAAAAGCGAAAGTCGGCGCGTTGTCGATCAGCTCGTTGAGCGCCGACATCGTAATTGGATTTACCAATTTATTCGACAGATCTTTCAGCGCGGCGATCTTCTCGGCCTGCAAAAGCTCGTCGAAGTCCTGATTTTCCGTGATTTTGGCGATTTTATTGCCGGTCCGGGCGAGCGCCGGCAGATTGCCGACGAGCGCCGGCACTTCTTCGATGAATTTGGCCGAAGCACCGTTTCCGTTCGCCGCCGGCACGAATTCGCGGATGCTTTCGCCGACGTTGTCGGCGATTTCGTCGCCGCGCCGCAGAAAACCGTCGACGCCGGTCAGCAGAGCGTCGAGCGTTTTCGCGTTTTTCAGCAGATTTTTCAGAGCGGCCGCCGTTTGCGGGTCGTTAAGCTCGTTGATGACTTCTTTTAACGAATCGGAAATTTCGACAGTGCCGTTTGTGCTTTGCATTGATCGCCTCGTCTCGGAATTTTTAATAAAGTGCACGAAAAAGCCGAAAGTCTCGTTTCAGCCGGAAAATTATAATTTCAGGGAATAAAAATCAGATGACATTTGCGAGTATAGCCCAGATTCGGGGTTTGTCCATTAGCAGAACTACGCAGGGAATTACGCAAGTCTACTTAATTTTTCCCGTAAATCTACTTAGACGCGATTTCTCCGTCGGCGATCGTGTGGGTGATGTCGGAATGCGGCGGAAAGAGCGCGAAATTGTTGTAAATATATGTCAGGCCGATGCTTATGCTGATCGCGAGGAAGCCGACGACGACGTTGTAGATCGGCGGCGCGGTCAGCGCGAGGCGGATGATGACGGTCGCGAGCGCGAAGCCGGAATTACGGAAAACGATGCTGTAGGTCGAGTTGTAGCGAAGCGAGATCAGCACGATCAGAATGTCGCTGAAGATCAGGATCGTGTAGAAAACGTCGAAAAACGGGTACGAGCTGCCGGTCGCGAGCGTCGTCCACGAATCGTGCGCGGCGGTCAGCGCGAAGATCAGCAGCAGCACCAGCGCGAGCAGTTTTTTGGCGACGATGAAGCTCGCCAGATCCTCGACGTTGTCGGTGATCCGGCGGTGTTTCTGCATCGCGTAAAAAACGCTGACGAGGCCGAAGATCAGCAGTCCGCCGACCGCGTCCGTTAAAATATTCTGGACCGAATGCTGGACGTTCGCCCAGTCGATCGGCTCCTGAAAATGGACGAATTCCTTGAACGACTGGCGCAGCAGGATCAGCGAAAAGATCTCGAACTGCTTGCCCATCGAATTCGCGACCGAGCCGGCGAGATTGAAGACCAGCCCCAGAACTTCGAGCAGCAGCAGCAGATCGAAAACCAGTTTGACCGCGTAAAAATGGTTCGTCGGCAGATGAATTCCATCGGGAAGAAGCCCGCGCCGCGCGGCTTCGATGCCGGCGATCGCCGCGAGAAAGACGGCGACCAGCAGATTGGCCTGCCATCTTTGCGACGTCGAGCCTTCCCAGAATTCGAAGATCGAATCGTAAATCCCGGCCAGGCGAAACAATATTTTGCGGATTCTTTTCATCGGCAGAAAAATTATCCGCTAAGTTTACACGCAAAGGCATTGTGGAATCTACGCAATTTTGTGAAATATTTCACGTAGGTCGGTATTTTGAACAAAAAGTTCTGATTTGCCGGCAAATAATCACTTGTCCATCGGAATGATGCCGCGTTTGATCGCGTAGCGGATGAGGTCGGCCTGCGAGTGGATGTCGAGCTTGTTCATCAGGTTCGAGCGGTGGGTTTCGGCCGTCCGGACGCTGATCCCGAGCCGGCTCGCGACCTCGGCGTTCGTGGAACCCTCGACCGTCAGCTGCAATACCTCGCGCTCGCGCGTCGTCAGCGTGTCGTATTTCTCGAAGTTTCCCGATTTCGCGAAGCTCTGGTAAGCGGCGATCGCGCGATCCGACAGCGGCGCGCTCAGATAACGGCGGCCGGCGATGACCTCTTTGATCGCCGCGATCAGGTCGCTCGAATTCGAATCCTTGAGCACGTAGCCCGACGCGCCGTTGCCGAGCGCTTCGAGCACGAAGGCCTCGTCGTCGTACATCGAAAGGATGATGATCTTCGTGAAGGGAAACTGCTTCGACAATTGGCGCGTCACTTCGAGGCCGTTCAGATTCGGCATCATCACGTCGAGCACGGCGACGTCCGGCTTCAGCTGCTGGACCATCTTGATCGCGTCGAGCCCGTTGCCGGCCTCGCCGATCACCTTGAAGTTCGCCTCGGTTTCGAGCAGCACGCGCAGGCCCTGCCGGACGATCGCGTGATCGTCGACCAGCAAAATTTGAATTTCCCGTCGTATCATTGGTTAATCTGCCACGAGGCCGAAATGATCGTGCCCTTGTTCTCCGTCGATTCGATCTGAAACCGGCCGCCCAGAAACAGCACTCTTTCGCGCATTCCGGCGACGCCGGTCGAATTGCCGGCCGCCAGAATCTTCTCGACGTCGAAGCCCCGGCCTTCGTCTTCGACCGTCAGATTCAGCAGGTTTTCGTCGATCCAGACCCGGATGTGCGCCTTTTTTACTTTCGCGTGCCGGGCGATATTCGTCAAGGCCTCCTGCACGACGCGGTAGACCGAAGTCTCGATTTCGGGCGCGAAACGCCGGTTTTCGAGGCCCGTGTGCCGGAAATCGACGGCGACGCCGGTCTGCGCCGAAAAATTGCGGATCAGCCCTAAAAACGCCGACAGCAGGCCGAGATGATCGAGCGTCGCCGGCCGCAGGTCGAGCGACAGCTTGCGGACCTTGAGCATCAGATCGTTGACGAGATTCTGCGCCTGCTCGATCGATTGGCCGTCTTTTTGCCGGGCCGTAATCTCGAGCGACAATTTGAGGCCCGTCAGGATCTGGCCGATCTCGTCGTGAAGCTCGAGCGCGATCCGGCGGCGCTCGGCTTCCTGAATCTCGATCAGCCGTCGCGACAAAACATTTTGCTGCTCGGCGTAATTCAGGAGCGTCTGCTCGTCGTGCTTGCGGCGCGTGATGTCGCGGACGACGGCGATCACGAACAGATCGCCCTCGGTCTCGATCGGGCTCAGGATGATGTCGGCCGGGAATTCGCTGCCGTCTTTGCGGGTCGCGAAAAGCTCGAGCCCGCCGCCCATCTCGCGCAGGTGCGGCCGCTTCATAAAATTCTGCTGGTGAACGAGATGCGCGCCGCGAAATCGTTCCGGCAGCAGTTCGAGAATGTTTTTGCCGATCACCTCGTCGGGCTCGTAGCCGAACATTTTCCGGATCTGCGAATTGACGTTTTCGATCTCGCCCCGGCGGTTGACGACGAGCATCGTGTCGGGCGCGAACTCGAAGATGTTGCGCTGCATCTTCTCGCTCCGGCTGAGCGCGTTGAGCGCGCGGTTGAGCTCGGTTTCCTTTTTCTTGAGCTCGCTGATGTCGAACGCGACGCCGTGGATGAACCACGGCCGGCCGTCGGTTCGCCGGACCATCTTCGCCTCGCAGTGAAACCAGACGACGCGGCCGTCGCGCGCTTTGACGCGGTAGACCGATTTGAGCGGCTCGCCGGTCAGGAACATCTGCGCGGCCTCGACGCTCCAGCGGATCTTGTCGTCGTCGTGGAGCTGCTCGAACCAGCGCACCGGATCCTGCAGCCATTCGGCCTGCGTAAAGCCGAGCATCGTTTCGATCTGCGGCGAGATATAGGCTTCGCTGATCGCGCGGTCGAGAAACGACATAAAGACGATCGCCGGAATCTGTTCGACGAGCACGCGGTATCGCGAATTGAGATCGGGAAACTCGGTCGCTGCGAGCGTTTGGCGCTCGCGGCCGTCGTTTTGAAAGGGGAAAAACACGCCGGCCAGATTCGCGAGCGTCTGCTCGGAGCTCAGCAGTCCGCTCAGGATATTTTCGTCCGGGATCAAACCGAGCAGCTCGTCGTTCAAAAACGAATTGTCGGAAAAATCACTCATCTTTTTTCGTCAGCGGTTCGATCTGATAAAACGGCGCCGTCTTTTTGCGCCACGCCGGCGTCTGGTTCATCGAGTTCAAAGTGTAGCGCCGGAGCGAGTTGATCGCCTTGCCGTAGGTCGCGATCGCCTGCGACGAGAGCAGGCTGCCCGGCGGCTGGCTCATAAACGACATAAATTTTTCCGGAAACGCCGGCATCGTGCAGCCGATGCAGGTGCCGCCGACGTTGGCGCAGCCGCCGACGCCGTTCGTCCAGCCGCGTTTGCCGACGTTGCAGTTGACGACCGGCCCCCAGCAGCCGAGCTTGACGATGCATTCGCGGTCGCCGTAATCTTCGGCAAACTGCGCCTGCTCGTAATAGCCGCCGCGGTCGCAGCCTTCGTGCAAAGTCGCTTCGAAGATCCAGCGCGGCCGCAGCGAATCGTCGAGATCGATCATCGGCATCGCGCCGGCGAATTGCTGAAGAAGATAAACGAGCGTCTGCGTGAGCGTGTCGGGCATCGTCGGGCAGCCCGGAATGCAGACGATCGGGACGCCGGCCCGCGAGCGCCAGTCCCAGCCGAGATAATCCGCGAGGCCCATCGCGCCGGTCGGGTTGTTCTGCATCGCGTGAACGCCGCCGTAGCTCGCGCAGGTGCCGGCCGCGACGACCGCCCACGCGCGCGGCGCGAGCTTTTCGATCCAGTCGACGGTCAGGATCGGCTCGCCGTTTTCGTCGACGCCGAACGCCGCCCAGAAGCCTTCCGTTTTATTGGTCTCGTCGGGAACCGAGCCTTCGACGACGAGGATGAAATCGCCCGCTTCGCCGGCCGCCGCTTCGTGAAAATGGCGCATAAAATCGTCGGCCGATTCATAGGCGAGCAGCGGATTGCGAAAATTCACCTTCGGAATGCCGGGAACCGCGCCGGCCAGAATGTCTTCGAGGCTCGGCTGCGTCGCGCCGGTCAGCGCGATCGTTTCGCCGTCGCAGCCGAGACCGGCCGTCAGCCAGAGAATCGAGATTTCGTCCGTCGTTTTCATCATTTCAAAATTAACATCAAACCCCTGTTTTTCGGAACAAAAATTTCCTCGTCGGGCGCGAAGGTCTGGCCGGCCTGAAATTTATCGACCGCCGGAGCGACGATTTTGACCCGTTTCGGATCGAGCCCGAGCGCCTTCCAGTCGATCTTGAGCTTTACTTTTTCGTCCGTCGCCGCCCAGCTCGCGATCGCGACGAGCGCCGCGCCCGGCTTTTTGTAGACCGTCGCGAGCACCGACGGATCGGTCGTTCTAACCGGACAGTTCGGCGACCAGTAGCCGATCATTTTCGTGCCCTGCATCCCGAAATCGTCCCAGACCTTCCAGATCGGCCGCGGGTCGGCGTTGTCCGACCACGGCATCCGGTTCGTCATCCCGTAAATCATTCCGCGCCACGGGTTGCCGCCCTTTTCGAGCATCTCGCCCATCAGGCCGAACGGGATGCCGCTGACCTCGGTCAGAAAGAAATCGGGCGAATTGTTTTCGTAATCGAAATATTCGCCGAACCAGAGCCGGTTTAAGTAAGGGAAATGCTCCATATAGAGCATCGCCGAATTGTTGAAGCCGTCGTTTTTATTGTATTGATTGGCCGAATGCAGATCGACGATGCCGGGATGGCCGTTCTGCGTCAGCACGCGCTTGATGCGCTTCATCGTCACGCGGTCGAACGCGACGTCGTCGAGATAAATGCCGTCGATCCCGACGTTTTGGACGAGCCAGTTCATTCCCTCGACGTAATAATTGTGCCAGCGGCTCATCCCGCTGTTGACCATCGCCGCGTCTTTGAGTTCGGGCACGAACCACGCCGCGATGTAGTCGTCGCCGATATGTTCCTGAAGCCACGAAAAACCGCCGCCTCTGCCGGGCGAAAATATTTCGTGGCCGAGACTGCGGAGCGCGAAGATCTCGTACGAGCGGTTCGAGAGCTCGCGGACCGTGTTGTAGATCTTGACCTTGAGGCCCTTGCGGTGCGCTTCGTCGATGTAGGCTTTCATCTCGCGGTGCGCGATGAACGGGTAATTGATGAACGGGTTGATCGCGTTGGCGTGGTGGATGTTGACGACGGTCGCGCCGGTTTTTTTGACGTCGTCGACGGGCGAATATTTATGGTAAAAGCGCGTCGCCCACTGCCGGTCGGTCTCGAGCGGGTGAAACGGCGTGACGAGCAGGTTGAAGTTGAAAAAGAGCGTTTCGCCTTTTTTCATCCGCCGCGCGCCGCTGTAGCCGGCGACCCGGACCGCGCCGTTCTCGGTTTTGATGTCGATCCCGCCGCGGCCGCCGTTGCCCCACGATGAGGGCAGCAGCAGCGGCTTTTGCAGATAAAAATTCGTGTTCAGCGGCCGCACGTATTTCTCGTCGCGGAGCGAAAACTGCAAACCGGAGTTGACGTCGCCGAGCCACGCGCCGTCCTGATTCTTCGTCGCGACGTCCCATTTCCACGCGAAATTTTCCGGCCGCTTTTCGCCTTTTTCGCCGAGGCCCATCATATATTTCGCCGATTCCCGGTCGAACGGCATTTCGAGCCGGATGTCCGCTAAATCCAGATCCTGATTGGCCGTCAGTTTGACCTGAAAGGCCGCGAAACCGTCGAATTCGAGCTGGCCGTCGACCTCGATCCCGATTTTCGGCGACGCCGTCGCCGCCGTCCAACCGACCGTTCCCGGCTCTTTTTTCGTGAAAACGACGCCGCTCGTGAGGCCTTTTTCCTCGGTTCCGTCGGCGTTGACGATTCTCAGCTTCATCGGCCGCGCGAGAATGTTTTTCGGCGCGGCCGCGAAACCGGTCATTTCGGGCGTGAAAAACGTTTGGATGTTTTCCGGCAGGCCGTCGGCGCCGAGCCGGATTTTGCGGCCCAGAATGCCGAGCTCGCGGCCTTTGAGCGTGATCGGCGTGTAGGGCTCGATGACCGTGTTTTCCTGCGCGAGCCGTGAATCGAGCCATTTCAGCCGCGTCATCTTTTCGGGCTCGTTAAAGCCGCCGTTTTCGGCGAGCCGGTTTTCGACCCTGATGTCGAGCGCGATTTCCTGCGGCGTTTCGCCGGCCGCCGAGACGATCGCCGCGCCGCGGTAATCGCCCGCCGGCACCGTCCGATCGACGTCGACGCCGCACCAGATCGCCTGCACCTTGTCCTTCGCGACATCGACCGTTTTTTCGAAACTCAGACCGCGGTAATCGACGCCGTTGGTGTTGATGCAGGTCAGGTTTTTCCGCGCGATCGTTTTTCCGCCGGCCGCGCGCAGGTTCGTGAATTCGACCTTCACGTCGCGTAGCTCGCGGAGCGCGAAAACGCCGAGCTGAAACGCGTAAAACTCGCCGCGCCGCGCGTCGCCCGAAAACGATTTCGACACGCCCTTTTCGATCCAGCGCCGCGGCAGATCGTCGGTCATCCGGATCGAGAACATTCGGTCTTCGGGAAAGACGAGATAGTTTTTCCCGGGATTTCGGGCGAGCAGATTTTTGACCTCGGCGGCCGTCGCGATCACTTCCATCGGGTAAAAAGAATTGAACGCGTCGATCGACTGGATTTCCGACGCCGCGATCGCCGGCTCCGACCGATCGATTTTGGCGAGCCAGCCGGCGTCGGCCGTTTCCTCGAATTTCGGGTAAAAATCCTTCGGGTAATTCGGGCTGCCGCTTTTTTTGTAGGGCAGATAATAGACGTAGTAGATGCCCGCGCCGCGCGCCGGTTCGAAAAAGATCTCGCCCGATTCGCGGTCGAGCGTGCCGCGCGCGACGTTTTTGATCCGCGTGCCGGCGGCGTCGGTGACGATGATGTTTTTGTCGGCCGGATCGCGGTCGCGCCGCCGCCAATCGATGCGGGCCAGCACCGATGCCGCCGGATTTTTTACCTCGATCACCGCGCGGATATTGCCGAATTCGTCGGCGTTCCACGGTTCGGGCGCGACCGTGAATCTCGTCGTCTGCGCCGTCGCGGCGAAAGTCAGAACGAGAAGCAGCAGCGAAATTTTGACGAAGGTTTTCATAAATTTTCTTCCACCAGTTTTTTGACGAGCCTGACGGCTTCGGGCAGCATTTTCCGGCATTGCGGGCTCGGCTTTCGATTGAATTCGAAAGCGTCGGTTTCGTAGCCGACGAGATAGATCTGTTTCAGCCCGGCGCCGAGGTTTCGGGCCAGCGACAGCGCTTCGGCGAGCCGGGCCGCGTGCGGGTCGATCCTTTTCGCCGCCGAAAAATCGGCCGGATCGAGCTCGACGAGCGAAACCGTCCCTTTTTTTTCGCCGATTTGAACTGCGTCGACGATGACGACCGTCTCGTAGTTTTCGCACAGCTCGAAAGCCAGATCGCGGGTTCTGATCCCGAAATCGACGAGCTTGACTTGTTCCGGCAAAGCTTCCGATTTTAGCCGCCGGACGACTTCGCCCCCGAACGCGTCGTCGCCGAAAAAGATGTTGCCGATCCCGGCGATCAGGATTTTTTTCACAGCCGCTCCAGCTCGTCGGCGGCGAAAAAGAAACGGTGGCCGATTTTTTTCTCGAAACCCAGATCGCGGCCCGGATCGTTTTCGAGCACCACCGCGAAATGTTTTCGGCCTTCGAGGTCTTCCTCGACCGATTCGACGATCGCCGTCCGATCCTTCAGAAATATGTCGAACGCGTCGGCCGAACGCGTCGGTTTGAGCCGCACTTTTTCGCCGATCCGCGGCTCGGTTTCGCGAAAAACGCCGTGGAGCCGCGACAGATCGGTTTCCGAAGCCGCTTTCAACAACTTTTCGGCACGCGGGTCGAGCGCCGCCGCCTCGCGTTTTTCGGCGTCGGTCAGCGTCAGGATCCGGAGCGTCAAAAGCTCGTCGATCTCGGTCGCGTCGAAGAAATCGACCGGGCTTTCGGGCGCGATTTTCGGGTAATCGTAAAGGATGATCGGCGACGCGAGCATCACGTCGGGCTCGATCAGGACAGGGAATAAATTCTTTTGCCGCAGTTGGTTAACCCGTTCTTTCAAAGGTTCTTCATAATCCAGCAGCGAGATGAAGACGGCGTTGCGAACCGACAGCACGAGATGCGTCGAGATCAGCCGTTCGGCCGGGCTCAGATTTTCGACCTCGACCGTCAGCCGATGCAGCCTCGCGTCGATTTTCTCAACTAAAACTTTAATTTTCCCTTTTATTTCCCCGGTCCGGCGGACGAATCGCGCCGCGCCGCCGGCGATCGTCTCTTCGGTTTCCTCCGGTTCGAAACAAAAATCGGTCGTTGCGCCGGTCGCGATCCGGCGCTCGACGACTTCGTCCCAGCTTTCGAAAAGCCGGCCTTCGATTTCCGCCCGGTCGAGCGGATTTCCCTGATCGTCAACGATTTGGCGTCGGCAGGTCTGGAGAAAGCGAAGCTCGGCCGAGACATTATCGGCCGGGCCGTCGAACAAGACCTGCGTGCGATAGAAATCGGCCGGTTCGAGCAGTCCGAAATTGAACCGCTGCCGGTTTTTGAGCGCCGATTTGCGATACGGATAAAGCAGATAGCCTTCGTAAAGCAGCGCGGCCGCGATTTTTTCGATCTTATCCGCCATAGCCGAACATCGACGAATGATGCGTTTCCAGAATCTTACCCCTGCCCGAAAAGAAATGGACGCCGCAGGGCATACACGGGTCGAAGCTGCGGATCACCCGCATAATATCGATGCCCTTGAAATTCTTTTCGTCGTTTTCCTCGAAGATCGGCGTCCCTTTGACGGCGTCCTCGAAAGCGCCCGAAACGCCGTATTCGTCGCGCGGCGACGCGTTCCACGGCGTCGGCGGGTAGGTTTGATAATTGGCGATCTTGCCGTCGCGGATGACGACGTGATGCGACAGCAGCCCGCGCACCGCTTCGTGGAAACCGCACGCGACCGCCTCGTCGGGAACTTCGAACCGTTCCCACGTCTTCGTGTTTCCGGCCAGCAGCTCGGCCGTCGCCTGTTTGAGGAAATGGAGCGCCAGCGTGCCGGCGAAGGCCTGAAAATAAGTCCGCGCGCGGTTACGTTCGAGCGCGTTGTTGCGCTCCGGGATCTTCCATTCGAATTCCATCTCCGGCAGATTGCCGGTTTTCGGCAGATAAAACCTGACCGAAACGCCCGTCGATTCGACATTTTCGAGTTTTAATCGACCGGCCAGCGCCGTCGACCAAAGCCGCGCCAGACCGCCGCCGCCCGAGTCGAGCGCGAACCGCTCGCCCGATTCGCGATTGAGCCAGCGCGGCGCGTAAACCCAGCTGTATTTTTCCGAAAAGTCCCGTTTCTGCGGCTTCGGCCGGGTCGTCTGATTCCACGGGTGGCGGATGTCGATCTCGTTTCCGAGCGGGTCCTTCGCGACGAACTTTTCGTCCGTCGTCCAGTCATCGTAAAACGAGCCGCCCGAATGGATGCGGATTCCGAGATTGATCGCGACCAGATCATCCGTCACCGGTTTCCCGTCGACGATCACCGCCGGCGGGACGAACATCTCGCGGCCCCAGTCCGACATCGTTTCGTAACGGTAATCGCAAAACCGCGGATTGTTGAAAACGCCCCAACAGCCGAGCTGGACGCGGCGGTCGCCGACCTTTTCGTAGCCGGGCAGCGCCTCGTAGAAAAAATCGAACAGATCGTCGTGGAGCGGGATCATCTTTTTGACGAAATCGAGATATTTCATCAGCCGCGCCTGGTAATCGGCGAAAAGCTGGATCGATGGAATCGTGCCGACGCCGCCCGGATAGAGCGTCGACGGATGGACGTGGCGGCCTTCCATCAAACAGAACATCTCGCGCGTCAGGCGGCTCATCTGCAAAGCCTCTTTGTAAACCGCGCCCTCAAACGGGTTGAGCGCCGTCATGATCCCGGCGATCGAGGCGAAACCGTGGATTTTCGCGCCTTTCGCCTCGGTTCTCAGGGCTTTTTCCCAGACCGACGGGGTCGTTTCGCGGACCATTTTCTCGCAGTAATCGACGCCGACCAGATTGTCCTGGTAAAGATTGTGATCGAACATAAATTCGGCGGCCTCGCCGAGATTGACGATCCATTCGGCGAGCGGCGGCGGCTGGACGCCGAACGCCATATTCTGGGCGTAGCAGGCGCAGGTCGCGTGGTTGTCGCCGCAGATGCCGCAGATCCGCGAAGTGATCTGGTGCGCGTCGCGCGGGTCTTTTCCCCGCAGAAAAACGCTGTAGCCGCGGAAAATCGAGGACGTCGAATGACACTCGGCGACCTCCATATTTCCGAAATCGATCTTCGTGTAGATTCCCAGACTCCCGATGATTCTGGTGATCGGGTCAAAATGTTTTTCGATTATATTTCCGGAGCTCATCTTTTTTTCCGCGGTGATTGGTGGATTATCGCCCAGGTGAAACGGCGATTCAAGTCGGTAGGTTTTCTTTGTTTACCGGTATCCGGTTAGGTTTTTGACCTTTGATCTTTGATTTTCGCCCGAATTTCACTGGTCAAAGCTCAAAGCCCAAAGCTCGAATTTACCCGGAAAAACGTCCTGAAATCCATATCAACCGGGGTTCCCGGTCGAATCGATTCCGTGTTCGGCAAGATGCGGTTTGACTACCGTTTCGTAGCAGCTCGGACAGATGCCGTGCGTAAACTGCGTGTTTTTATGATTGGTCAGATAGTTTTCGACCGTCTGCCAGTAGTCGCCGTCGTCGCGGACGTTGCGGCAATACGAACAAATCGGCAGTATTTCCCGCAGAACCTTTATTTCCGACAACGCTTCCTGCAGATTTTGCTGGCTTTCCATCAAATCCGTGACGTTCAGCGATACGGCCAGCACCGTTTCGACCTCGTTTTTGTCGTTGAATTCCGGCGTGAAATCGGCGAGGTAGTATTTATTTTTCTTATTGATCCGGTTGTGATATTCGACCTGCTGCGAACTGCCCGTTTTGAAAACGCGCCTGACGGCTTCTTCGATCTTTCTGGTCGAATCGTCCGCGAGATCAAGCTCGGCAAAGGTTTTACCGATCATTTCCGAAGCCGGAATTCCGATTTCCTTTTCGATCGCCGAATTGATGTATAAATGGCGGCAGTCGCGATCGAGCCGGACGATCACGGTCTGCGTGTTGTTCAGGACCGAAATCAACTCGCGTTCTCTTTGATTCAGCTTCGTCTCGATCCATCTTCTTTCCGTGATGTCCTGCACCTGTCCGAGCAGCAGCAGCGGATTTTCCAGCGGATCGCGGATAACCGACACCGTCAGCAGCACCCAGACGATCCGGCCGTTTTTATGGATGTAGCGCTTTTCCAGCTCGAACGAACTGCCGTCGTTTTCGTGGATCAGTTTTCGGGCCAGCGAACGGTCTTTTTCGACGTCTTCCGGATGGGTGATGTCGGCAAACGACCGGTGGACCAGTTCTTTTTTGGAATAGCCCGTAATCCGGCAAATCGCGTTGTTTACTTCATAACAATTGCCGTCCATTCCGACCAGCGCCATTCCGATTGGCGAATGGTCGAAAGCCGAACGAAACAAATCGTTTTTCAAAGTTTGACGAACCTGTTCAAACTCGAATTTCATATCGGATTCTTTTCGGGGTTTATTCTAAATTTTCGGAAGAATACACATTATACTTTAAAATCTCCGGATGTAAACCGGCCAGCACGGATCGTTTAACTTTTCGAATACAAACGACTTTCTGATTGCGCTCGGGCCCCAAAAATCCCCTGACACGGTTTCGCGCGGGCGGGCTCAAACGGAATTTCCGCATTTTCAACCAGTCCGGCCGCTGCGCTCCGGCCTCTTAAATCGGCGTCGGATTCATTTTTTCTCGTCGTCCTTTGATTTCGGCCGGATTGACTTTTTTCCGCCGAAGGATGATAGTTACCTCAAACGACATTTTCAGGAGAATTTTTATGTTTCCGAACGACACTAATTTTGAATCCGAATTTACGTTTGAAACTCCCGGAAATCCCGTCCCCGACGAGCTTCCGTTTCACATTCTCTTTCTCGGCAACTGGAGCGGCGATGCCGATGCCGGCGCGCTTTCCGAACGCCGGCCGGTCGTGATCGACCGCGATAATTTCGACGACGTCATCCGCAAGCTCGGCGTCACGCTCGAACTCGATCTTTACGAAGAGGGAACCGACAAACTGAGGCTTGACTTCGGCGAGCTCGACGATTTCCATCCCGACAATCTTTACCGGCAGGTTCCGCTTTTTGCCGAGCTCCGCGATCTGCGGCGGCGCCTGTCCAACAGTGACACTTTCGAACGGGCGGCCCGCGAGGTTCGATCGTGGCTGCCGGCCGTCCAAACGGACGAAGCCGCTCAAACTGACGAACCCGGCAAGGAAGTTTTCGTCGAATCTTCGGACCTGCTTGATATGATGCTCGAAGGCCGCGACGATTCGCCTTCGAAGATCAAAATCAAGCCGTCGATGGACAACGATCTGGCCCGTTTCGTTTCGCAGATCGTTTCCGACAACCTGATCAGGATCGACGAGGCCGAGCAGCAGAAAATGGTCGAGCTCGTCGACCGTTCGATCAGCGAGCTGATGCGGCGGATTCTCCATCATTCCGGGTTTCAGGAGCTCGAAGCGGCGTGGCGCGGTTTGTATTTTCTGGTTCGAAGGCTCGACACCGACGTCGATCTCAAGGTTTTCATCCTCGACGCCGGAAAGCAGGAACTTTTGGATAACCTTAAGAGCTGCAGTGATTTAACGGAAACTTTCCTGTATCGGAGGCTTTTTTCTCCCGACACCGAGCTGGCCGATCAAAGCTCGTGGGGCCTGATCGCCGGCAATTATTCCTTCAACTCGGACGTCGACGATGCGGCCGGTCTGATCCGGCTGGCCAAGCTCGCCGCGGCGGCCAATGCGCCGTTCGTTTCTCATATTCGACCCCAGCTTTTCGGCGTCGATGATTTTTCCCGACCGACGGAATTCAAAATCACCGAAGGCTCGACCGAAGACAAGTTGTGGACTGCTCTCAAAAACATTCCCGAAGCCGGGTTTATCGGGTTGTCGCCGATGCGGTTTCTGGCCCGGCTTCCGTACGGCAGCCAGACCGATTCAGTTGAAACCTTTTCTTTTGAAGAGTTTACGGACGAAACGCCGCATCGCGGGCTGGTTTGGTCTAACCCGGGCTTCGTCTGCGCTCTCCTGCTCGGACAAAGTTATCGCTCGTTTTACTGGGAGATGGGCCGGTCTTTTATCCGGGAAGTCGACAAGCTTCCGCTGTTTATTTACCGCGACGGCTCCGAAACCAAATCCGTTCCCTGCGCCGAAATCGTTTTAACCGAAACATTTGCCGAGCGGATTCTGGACAGCGGGATGATTCCGCTGATTTCGTTCCGCGACGATGACCGGATCCGGGTCGGCCGTTTTCAGTCTATTTCTTCTAAACTGTTGCAAGGCAAATGGATATCGTGACAGCGTCATTTTTTTATTGGCAAACACGGCCGGTTTTACTAAAATAATAGTTTACTCTTTGGCGGGCTTGCCCGCTAATTTTATTTTAGGTGATGGTCAGTTTTTATGATTTTCGATGAAACCTTCGATGTGGTTGTGATCGGCGCTGGGCACGCCGGTTGTGAAGCGGCGGCGGCGGCGGCCCGTCTCGGGGCCGAAACCGCGCTCGTCACGATCAACCTCGATCTGATCGGGCAGATGTCCTGCAATCCGGCGGTCGGCGGGATCGCCAAGGGGCACGTAGTTCGCGAGATCGATGCGCTTGGCGGAATTATGGGACGGGTCATCGATCGGTCCGGGATCCAGTTTCGGCTTTTGAACCGTTCGCGCGGGCCGGCCGTGCAGTCGCCGCGCGCCCAGGCGGATCGGTCGCTCTATCGCAACGAGATGCGGAAAGTTTTGGAAAATATCCCGAATCTTTATCTGCGGCAGGGCGTCGTTGTTGAGATAATTACTGAAAATAAACAAGTTATCGGTGTCGAGCTGCAGGATTCAAGGAAGGTCGGGGCGAAAGCCGTGATCGTTGCCACGGGCACGTTTCTGAACGGAACGATTCACGCGGGCCGCCGGACTTTTTCGGCCGGCCGGGCCGGCGAGCCGGCTTCGATCGATCTCGCCCAAAACCTGAAGGCTCTGGGTTTTCCGGTCGGCCGGCTGAAAACCGGCACGCCGCCGCGGCTTGACGGACGGACGATCGACTGGGACGCCTTCGAAGCGCAGTCTCCCGACGAAGACCCGGTCGCTTTTTCATTTTCGACCGAGACGATTTCGCAGCCTCAGATTCAATGTTATATCGGTTACACCACTTCCGACCTCCACGATAAAATTCGGGAGAACCTGCATCAGTCGCCCCTTTATTCGGGTAAGATCAAAGGCGTCGGCCCCCGTTATTGCCCGTCGATCGAGGACAAGGTCGTCAAATTTGCCGACAAGGACCGGCACCAGCTTTTTCTCGAACCGGAAGGGCATTTCACGAATGAGGTTTATCTGAACGGTTTTTCGACGTCCCTACCATCCGCGCTTCAGGCCGATCTGTTGAGGATGATTCCCGGTTTCGGCAATGTCGGGATCATCCGTCCGGGATATGCCATCGAATACGACTTCATCGATCCGCGCGAGCTTTTGCCGACGATGGAAACATCTCGTGTCAAGGGATTGTTTCTGGCCGGGCAGATCAACGGTACGACCGGATACGAGGAAGCCGCCTGTCAGGGGCTGATGGCCGGAATCAACGCCGCGCTTGCGATCGCCGGTCGGGGAGAATTCATTCTCGGCCGCGACGAAGCCTATATCGGCGTGCTGATCGACGATCTGATTCGCCACGGCGTCGATGAACCCTATCGTTTATTTACTTCCCGGGCGGAAGCCCGCCTGACCCTTCGGCACGACAATGCCGACCGGCGGCTTTCGCCGAAAGGGAAGGAAATCGGACTTCTCGGCGATGACGATTGGGAAAGATTCAATTCCAAACTCAACCGGCTTGCCCAATTGCGAAATTATCTTGAAAATACCCGGTTCAAGCGATCTTCGAAGGAATATGCCAGTATTTCCGCCGGATTGGGCTGCGATCTTGGTGATTCGATCACGCTTTTGCAGCTTTCGATGCGTCAGGGAGTCGATTCCGATTTCATTTACCGGCTTTTACCCGGCGAAATTCAGTCATCCCTCAATCGAAAGGAGCTCGAAACATCGCTGGCCGACCATCTTTACAGCGGCTACATCGACAATCAACGGGTCGCTCATAACCGGGTCTTCAATTTCGATCAGCTGAAAATTCCATCCGGCTTCGATTTTCAGCTGATCAGCGGCCTCTCCAACGAGATGGTCGAACGGCTCGCTCGCGCTAAACCACTTAATTTTAGCCAGGTTCGGACCATTCCCGGCCTGACGCCCGCGGCGATTTCTACTGTTCTGGTCTTTTTCAATTCGAAAAGCTCCAATTAAAACGCCATTTTGTGGCACGTGACACATTTTCGATGAATTTGTGGGACGTGCCACATTTTTTTCGTTTACTCTCTACGACAGGTTTGGACGTGTTTCATCGTTCGTATTTCGTTACTGATTATGTCGAAACACTCTCGTTTGATCGATAACCTTTATTTGGAAGGGCAGCGAATAACGAATGATTGACGAAAAGGAATGTGCCACGTGCCACAATCGGAACGATTAGAAATTAATCCTCAATTATGTTATTTTCAGATAACAGACTTCATAAGAAAAAAATGGGAAAAATAATAGCTGTAGCCAATCAAAAGGGCGGTGTCGGAAAAACGACGACCGCGGTGAATTTAGCGGCCGGTCTGGCGGTAGAAGAAAAAAAAGTACTGCTGGTGGATGCCGACCCGCAGGGAAATGCGACGTCGGGTTCGGGAATTCCGAGAAAATTATCGAGAAAGACCCTGTACAACGTGCTTTTGCTGGGCGAAGCCATCGAAAACATCGTCCTGCCGACCGAATTGCCGTTGTTGAGTGTGCTGCCGTCGGACAAAAATCTGGCCGGAGCTGAAGTCGAACTGGTCGACACCGAGGGAAGAGAATATAAACTCAAACATTATCTCGGCAAAATCAAGGCGGATTACGATTACATTATCGTCGATTGTCCGCCGTCGCTCGGATTGCTGACGTTGAACGGCCTGACGGCGGCCGATTCCTTGCTCGTCCCGATCCAATGCGAATATTTCGCGCTCGAGGGCGTGACCGAATTGTTCGACACGCTCGCTAGACTGCGGCGCGGCCTGAACCCGCATCTGGTGATTGAAGGTCTGCTGTTGACGATGTATGATGAGAGAACCAATTTATCGGCGGCGGTCGCGCAGGATTTACGGGATTTTTACGGCTCACAGGTGCTAAAAACCGTAATTCCGAGAAACGTTCGGCTCGCAGAAGCCCCGAGTTACGGGAAACCGATCATTTTATACGATATTCGTTCACGCGGCGCGGAGAGTTACATTCAATTAGCGAAGGAGATTTTGAGTCATGGCTAGACAGGTACTGGGAAGAGGGTTGAGCGCATTGCTGGGCGAAGAGCCGGCGAAAACCGCCGTCGAGGAATTATCGGAACTGGATCTTGACCTGATCGAGCCGAATGCCGAACAGCCCCGCACCCGTTTCACGGAGGAAAATCTGGAGGAGCTTACCCAATCGATCCGGGCGAACGGCATCGTCCAGCCGATCGTCGTCAGACGAAAGGGCTCTCGTTTTGAGATCGTCGCGGGCGAAAGACGCTGGCGCGCCGCTCAGCGGGCGGGGCTTCAGAAAATTCAGGCCGTCGTCAAAAACGTATCCGACGACAAGCTTTTAGAGCTGGCGCTGATCGAAAATATTCAAAGACAGGAGCTGAATCCGATCGAAGAGGCCAAAGCTTACAAGAATCTGATAAGCTCCGTCGGACTGACGCAGGAACTGGTCGCCGAACGGGTCGGGAAAAACCGGACGGTGATCACGACATCGCTCCGTTTGCTCAAACTGCCCGAAGAGATTCAAAGGATGATCGAAGAGGGAAAACTGTCGGCCGGACACGGCCGGGCTTTATTGATGATCGACGATCTCGAAAGCCAGAAAAGGATCGCGGCGACGATCATCGAAATGTCGCTGTCGGTCCGGGAAGCCGAAAAAGCCGTCAAAAGACTGATCAAGCCAAAACCGGAAATTGTTGAAAATAAAGAAGTTACACCAACAGTGGACGCAAATGTCAAGGCGGCCGAAACGAAATTGAGAAGATTCCTCGGAACCAACGTCCAAATCCAGCCGGACGGCAAAAACACGGGCGGGAAGATCGTGATCGAATATTACGGCGAGATGGATCTGGACAGAATTTACAATACGATACTGAAGGGATAGGAGCGTCCAAAGTAAAAAAAGGCCGGTCGATCTCGAAAATCGGCCTTTTCGGAGACTTTGGGCTATTTTTATGGAAAAAAAACGACTGACGGAAATGGTTTCCTGCGCGGGTTGAGTGGCCAAACTCGCTCCGGGCGACCTTGCTCAAGTTTTGAGCAAACTTCCGAAACAGAATGACGAAAACGTGATCGTCGGGTTTGAAAATTCGGACGATGCGGGGGTTTTTCGTCTCAACGACGACCTCGCGCTGGTTCAGACGGTCGATTTTTTTACGCCGGTGGCCGACGACCCGGAAATTTACGGCCGGATCGCGGCGATCAATTCGCTGAACGATGTCTACGCGATGGGCGGAACGCCGATTTCGGCCCTCTCGATCGTCTGCTACCCGCAAAAAGGCGATTGGGACGTTTTGGGCCAGATCCTCGCGGGCGGTCAGAAAGCCTTGAACGCGGAAAACGTGGTCGTGATCGGCGGTCATTCGGTCGACGATCAGGAAATGAAATTCGGTTACGCCGTGACGGGCCTCGTCAACCCGTCGAAGGTGATAACAAATGCGGGGGCGAAGCCCGGCGATGTTTTGTTGCTGACGAAACCGATCGGCACCGGGGTCATCAACACGGCGATTAAATTCGACCGGGCCGGTAAAAATTCGGCCGAAGCGGCGATAAAAACAATGACGACTTCGCTGCGCGGCGCATCTAAAGCAATGCAGGAAATAGGCGTCAGCGCTTGTACGGACATCACCGGTTTCGGTTTGTTGGGTCACGCTTTCGAGATGGCCCGGGCGAGCGCGGTCACTTTTCGGATCGATTCCGGAAAAGTTCCGCTGCTGCCGGAGGTTCTGGAACTGATCGGGCAAAAAATGTTGACCCGGGGCGACCGGAACAATCGTGTTTACGTGGGCGATACTGTTAAAATCGACAATGCCGTTTCGAAAGAAATGCAAGGCGCGCTTTTCGATCCGCAGACGGCCGGAGGGCTGTTGATCAGCGTCGAAAAAGACAGGGCCGGCCTGTTGAAAGAAAAATTGCCCGAAGCGGTCGAGATCGGGGAAGTAACGGCTTACGATGATTGTTTGATTGCTGTAAGTTGATTGTTTTCAATAAATTGCAGGTTGATTGTGGCGATAAAAGGTAAGAGGTAACAAATTTGTTTTTATTTATTGGCGAATCACTCGGAATGCAGGAGCTGATCTTTATCGGGATCATCGCTCTGATCATTTTCGGGCCGCGAAAATTACCGCAGATGGCGCGGACGATCGGTAAGTTTATGGCCGAATTCAAAAAGGCGACCAACGATTTCAAGGAAACCTGGGAAAAAGAGGCGAATTTCGACGCCTTTACGGAGACGACCGAGATAAAAACGATACCGTCGACCACGCAGACGATCGCGAAAAATGGCGAAAATCCGTCGTTTTCGCCCACACAGCCGGAAATAAAGGAACTGAACAGGGAAGATTTCGAAAACCTGATCAGAAAGGAATCCGAGAAAAAAGCCGAAGCCCAGCCCGTCAAAACGCTGACCGGCAAGGAAGACTGGTTGTAAAGGGCAGGAATTAAAAAGGAATGGAGTTAAAGAAAAACCAAACCGAGGAGACACTCGGCGGACAGATGTCGTTCCTGGAGCATTTGGACGAACTGCGCCGCCGGCTGGTGCGTTCGGTCCTGTTTATCGGTTTGGCGTTTATGTTCTGCTGGATGTATTCGGACCGGATTTATAATTTTCTGGCGGTTCCGGTGAAAAGAGAGCTGTCGCAGGCAAAGCAGAAAAAAATCGATAACAATGAAATTTTCGCCGTCCTGAAGGAAACGGACGTCGGACGTACGATCAGATTCGTCTTCGACGAAAAAACGAATCTCGGCGCGGCCGTCGTGCCGGTCGGGACGACCGTGCAGGCCAAAGTCGCCCAATGTACGGAAAAAGATCTCTGTGTGCTCAGCGACGAGGAAATGCTGGTGGGCGACCTGATCATTCCGAAGGGCACAAAGCTCGCGGATTTGAAATCGGGCGGCGGCGCCGGGGCGACGGCCGAGGAACAGCTGATCGTGACGACGGCGGCCGAATCGTTTACCCTGTACGTGACGGTTTCGCTCTATGCGGCGATCGCCCTCGCGGTGCCGTTTTTGCTGTGGCAGATCTGGGGCTTTATCTCGCCGGCGTTGTACAAACACGAGCGCCGTTACGTGACGCCGTTTATCGGGCTGTCGACGACCTCGTTCGTGATCGGCGCGGCCTTCGCCTACTACATCCTGTTTCCGCCGGCGGTCCGCTATCTGATCGGCCTGGCCCAGGATTTCACGGTGATGCTCAGGGCGACCGATTATTTCGATTTCATCACGCTGATTATGCTGGCGATGGGGCTGATCTTCCAGATGCCGGCAATAACCTACGTGCTGGCGAGGATCGGTCTTGTGACGGCGGGATTTCTGCTGAAAGTCTGGAAATACGCGATCATCATCATTTTAATACTGGCAGCGGTGATTTCGCCGACGGGCGACATCCCGAATATGATGCTGTTCGCGCTGCCGATGACGGTTTTATACGTGGTTTCGATTTTCGTCGCGTGGTTTTTCGGAAAAAAACGTCGAAAAGAGCCGGAAATTTAGGTGAAAGCAACCATTTCGCCGGCTCGCCGCATCTTGAATAATTGATTGTAACTGTCTAAAATCTTTAAAGAAAAAATTCTGAAAAAACGGAAAGTTGATTAACTGCGACAAACAAGAGGAGTTTTACCGTTATGTCTGAGAAAAAGTATATTCGCAAGCTGTTGCTGGCCTCATCGTTGGTGGCAACGTTAACTTCGGTCGGTCTGGCCCAGAAGCCGGAAAAGACGCCGCCGGTCGATCCGAACGATAAAGTGAGAAACGTCAAGCCCGAGCTCAAACAGGTCTACAAGGACTGGCTTAAAAAAGACGTTGCCTACATCATCACGGACGAGGAGAAAAAGGCGTTCAACGCCCTGAAAACCGACGAGGAACGCGAAAATTTCATCGAGAATTTCTGGCGCCGCCGCGATCCGAACCCGGACACCGAGGAAAACGAGTTTCGCGAGGAATACTACGAAAGAATCGCTTACGCCAACGAGCATTTCGCGTCCGGCATCCCGGGCTGGATGACCGACCGGGGAAGAATCTACATCACCTGGGGCAAACCGGATTCGATCGAAGCGCACCCGTCGGGCGGCGCGTATGACCGGCCGAGCTACGAAGGCGGCGGTTCGACGACGACCTACCCGTTCGAAACGTGGTTTTACCGTCATCTCGACAACGTCGGCGACGGCATCGAGATCGAATTCGTCGATCCGACCGGAACCGGCGAGTACCGGATCGCCCGGAGCCCGTATGAAAAAGACGCACTGATGACCGTGCCGGGCGCGGGCCTGACGACCGCCGAAGAGCTCGGCATCAGCAATAAGGCCGACCGGATCGCGGGCTCGATTCAGGGCGCTTCGAATTACCAGCGCGAGCAGGACACTCCTTTCCGCCGTCTGGAAATCATCAACAATCTGTCGCGGCCGCCGCAGGTCAAATACAGCGACCTGGCCGATCTGGCCGGCGGCAACTCGGGCGTTATCGACAACAACCCGCTCGAGTTTCAGCTCGACGTCGCGTTTTTCCGCCAGTCTGACGACCGCGTGATCACCGCGTTTACGGTGCAGGCCAACAACAAGGATCTCTCCTTTGAAACGGTCGGCAACCTGCCGACGGCGAAGATGAACATCTACGGCCGGATTATGGCGGTTTCCGGAAAACGCTCGGGAATCTTCGAAGATTCCGTGACGACCAACGCGACGGTCGAAGAGCTGGCCGAAGCAAAGGACAAGAAATCGGTTTACCAGAAGGCGGTCGCGCTCGCGCCGGGAACTTACAAGGTCGACGTCGTGGTTCGCGACGTGACTTCGGGCAACAAGGGCGTTAAGAGCATCGGCTTCAACGTGCCGAAATACGACGAGAAAAAGCTCGACACCTCGACGCTGATTCTCGCCTCGAAGCTCCGGACGACGAACGAAAACGATATCGGCGGAATGTTCGTGATCGGCAGCGCGAAGGTCATTCCGAACCTTTCGGGCATCTATCGCAAGGGCCAGGAAGTCGGAATTTATATGCAGGTTTACAATGCCGGAATCGACCAGACGACGCTTCGGCCGGCGGTCGACGTTCAGTATGTGCTGAGCAAGGACGGCAAGGAACTGTTGAACCAGCCCGAAAACTGGGAAGGCTTGAGCGATTCGGGACAGCGCCTGACGCTGGCCAGACTGCTGCCGACCGGCGCGATGCCGCTCGGAGATTACGAGCTGAAGATCAAGATCAAGGACCGCGTCAGCGGCCAGCTGATCGAAAAGGCGAGCAAGTTTACGATCACCCAGTAAGCTTCGGAAATTTTAATTCGACGGCCGATGTTCGATTCGAACATCGGCATTTTTATTGGGGCTTCGAAACAAGCCGTTTAGAATTATTAATTTACAGGCAAAAAGAAAGGAAAAGCCTGAGCTGGGGCAGTTGGTCGAACGGAGAAAAGTATTTTGATCGGCTAAACTCCGGCCGGAAAATCACTTTTTCGAAAAATTGTCGTACCAGAGCTGGAAAACGAGCAGCGTCCAGAGCTGTTTATGATGCGAAGCCGTGTTGTTTTCGTGTTCGCGGATCAGTTTGGAGACGAAATCGGCGTCGAATAAACCCTGCTCCTTCAATCGTTTCGGGTCGAGAAGCTGATGCATCAGCTGATTGAGCCGGCCTTTCAGCCATTCGGCGATCGGTATGCCGAAACCCTTTTTCGGCCGCTGCAGGATCGCTTTCGGAAGCAGCGGTTCGACCGCCTTTTTCAAAATGAATTTGCCTGTTTTGCCTTTGAGCTTGTATTCGAGCGGTATCCGGGCGGCAAACTGCGCGACGCGCGGGTCGAGAAACGGCGCGCGAACTTCGAGCGAAACGGCCATCGAGGCGCGGTCGACTTTGGTCAGAATGTCTTCGGCCATATAAAAATTGAGGTCGAGGAACTGCATCCGCTCGATTTCGTCGTCGGCGTCGCAGATATTCAAAAGCGCTTTCGCGCCGCCGTAGATGTCGTTCGAGGTCGCGGCCAGAACGTCCGGGGAAAGAAGATTTTTCTGCTCGTCGATCGAAAACGACCCGAACCACGAATGATGCCGCGTCACGAGGTCGTATTTCGAGGCCGCGACGAACCGCTTGGCCTTGTAATCGAACGAGAGATTTTTGTTCGAAACAGGCAGGCGGTTGACGAGCGGCTCGATCAGGCCGGAACGAAGGACGCGCGGGAAGGAATTGTAAAGATTGGCGACCTTATGGGCATAATACATCGGGTAGCCGGCGAAAATCTCGTCGCCGCCGTCGCCGCCGAGCGCGACCGTCACGTGCCGGCGGACGAAGCGCGAGAGCAGAAACGTCGGGATCAGCGAACCGTCCGACAGCGGTTCGTCGAGCCAGAGCCCGATTTCCGAGATCAGATCGGCCGCTTTTTCGACGCTCAGCCGGTCTTCGTAATGCTCGGTGCCGAGATGCCGCGCGACCTGCCGCGCGAATTTCGATTCGTCGAAGGAATCTTCCTCAAAGCCGATCGAAAACGTCTTGACCTTTTCGGTCGAAAACTGCGTGGCGAAAGCCGCGACCGTCGAGGAATCGACGCCGCCGCTCAGCAGTATTCCGAGCGGCACGTCCGAAACGAGCCGCATCCGGACCGAATCCGCGAGCAGCTCGCGGAGCTCTTCGGCCGCTTTGTCGAACGACGTCGTCCGGCCGTTTTTGTGCCACGTCAGATTCCAGTAGCGGCGCGTTTCGACCGCGCCGTTTTCGACCGTCAAAAGATGCGCGGCCGGCAGCTTGAAGATGTTTTTGTAGATCGACTGCGGCGCGGGCACGTAATCGAACGAGAGAAACCGGCGCAGCGAATCGAGCTCGAGCTCGGGCCGGACAGCCGGATTCGCGAGCAGGACCTTGAGCTCCGAGCCGAAGATCAACTGGCCGTCGAAGACGCCGTAATAGAGCGGTTTTTCGCCGAACCGGTCGCGCGCGACGAGCAGTTTTTCGCGCCGTTTGTCCCAGAGCGCGAAGGCGAACATCCCGTTGATCTCGTCGACCATCGCCTCGCCGTATTCTTCGTACAGATGCGGCAGAATCTCGGTGTCGGTGTGCGTTTCGAATTTGTGGCCGCGTTTTTCGAGCTCGGCGCGGACCTCGCGAAAATTGTAAAGCTCGCCGTTCATCACGACGACGACCGAACGGTCCTCGTTATAAACCGGCTGCTCGCCGGTCGCCAGATCGATGATCGAAAGCCGCCGCATCCCGAGCGCGACCCGGTCGTCGGTCCACAATCCTTCCGAATCGGGCCCGCGATGCGTCATCCGTTCGCACATCGCGTGCAAAACCGCTTCGCCGTGATTGTCGCGGCGATCGTCTTTTAAGTTAATCCAGCCTGTAATTCCGCACATTTACAAAAATTTCCGAATTTATTGATCAAGATATCTGGCAAGAAGGAAGTAAGACGTGGTATTGGTAAATATAAACTTTCCGCCAACGATTATTTTGCCGTCGGGCTGAAGGCCGGCAACGGTTCCGTCTTCCGATTGATGGCTGCCGAAATCCGTCGACGCCAGTCCGTTCAACCCGAAGTCGGTCTCGAACAGCCCGTTAGCGCCGAAACGCGCTAGAATAATGTCCGTATCCCAGTTTGCCTGCGGCAGAAAGCGGTTGTTCATCAAATTATAAATCGTTCCGCAAACGACGATTTTATCGTTGGGTTGAACGACGACGGCCTGTGTCTCTAAATCGTATTTCCTTGAATAGAAAATAGAAAACCCGTTAGTGCCGAATGTGGTGTCCAAAACTCCGTCATTGTTAAACCGGGCAACCGCCAAAAGGGAAGGCCTCGAAGTCCTGAGCGGGTAGGGGTAAAGACGAGCTAAGCCGAAGCTAAGCTGGTAATTTCCCGCCACGATGATTTTCCCGTCCGATTGGAGGGCCAGAACGCGGGCCGCAAAATACTCATCGTTCCGGAAAATAACCGCGGAACCGCCTTTGCCGAAGGTATTATCCGGCACGCCCTTATCATCCAATCTGACAAGTGCCTTGCCGATTCTCCCGTCGTCGAAATACACGGAAGTGATGATTAAAATTTTTCGATCGGGCAGCGAAAGAAGGTTGCCCTCAAGTCCGAGCGACGGCGTGATGTAAACGCCGTTCGTGCCGAAACCCGTGTCGAGCGTGCCGTTCGGATTCAGACGAATGATCCGGCTGCCGCTGGCTGCCAGAATCTTGCCGTCGTTTTGAATGGCGGCTTTGAGAAGAATGGCCGAGGCTTCCGGCACGGTCGTAAAAGTCATCGTGTAAAGACCGTTCGTGCCGAAGCTGTTGTCAAAAGAGCCGTCAGCGTTGTAGCGGGCAACGGCAAAGCTCGATAGATTATTGATCCGGGTCGTCCCGACGGCGACGATTTTACCGTCCGGTTGAACAAGAAGATCGCGGATCGAAGAAGGATTGCCGTTCGCGAAAGGCGTATTAACGACCCCGCTCGTCCCGAACGAATTGTCGGGAGAGCCGTCGGGATTATAACGGATCAAAAAGAAATTTGCGGAGTCGCCGGCCACGACGGTTTTCCCGTCGGGCTGGACGGCGAGCGCGACGACGCCCGACGTGCTGAAACCGTTCGTCGAAGTGACGACTTTGCCGCCGTTTCCGAAGGTCGGGTCGAGCCCGCCCGGTGCAGCTTTTAGAACAATGACGAAGAAGATCGGCAATAAAAGGCAAAGAACGGGTTTAAGGCAGGAAACAGGATTTGTTTGCATAATGAGTATTTCTCCTGAGTATGTTAAAGCAAGAATACTACTTATTTTCAACAAATCCAATTTTTTCCCGCACCGCGTAAATCGGTTTGTCCTGCGATTCGTGATAGGTCCGGACGAGCATTTCGGCGAGCAGGCCCATCAGGATGAACTGGATCGAGATCGCGAACATCACGATGCAGAGCATCGGCAGCGGCGTTTCGACGAAATCGGCGTGATACTGCGGCAGCCCGAGCCGGTTGGCGGATTTCAGGAAAAGCGCGTAAAGGCCGGAGATGATCGAGATGAAAAAGGCGATCATCCCGAACGAGCCGAAAACGTAGATCGGTTTGGTGTGATATTCGGCCATAAATTTGATCGTCATCAGATCGAAGATCACCTTGATCGTCCGCGAGATGCCGTATTTCGATTTGCCCATCGTCCGCGCGTGGTGATCGACCGGAATCTCGGTCACGCGCGCGCCGGCCCAGCTCGCGTAGATCGGGATGAAACGGTGCATTTCGCCGTAGAGCCGGACGTCCTGCAGGACGTCGCGGCGATAGGCCTTCAGGGAACAGCCGTAATCGTGCAGATGGACGCCGCCGATCCACGAGATGATCTTGTTGGCGATCTTCGAGGGCAGCTTGCGCGAGATCATCTTGTCCTGCCGGTGCTTGCGCCAGCCGGAAACGACGTCGAAGCCTTCGTCCAGTTTTTCGAGCAGCCGCGCGATGTCCTTCGGATCGTTCTGCAGGTCGGCGTCCATCGGGATCAGGATCTCGCCTTTCGCGGCGTCGATGCCGGCGCTCATCGCGGCCGTCTGCCCGTAATTGCGGCGCAGGGAAATCACCCGGACGCGCGGATCGCCGGCGGCGATTTCTTTCAGGATCGCCAGCGATTTGTCGGTCGAGCCGTCGTCGACGTAGATCACTTCGGCCGTTTTATTCAGACTTTTCAATGCTTCCTGAATCTTGGCGTGCATCGGACGCAGATTTTCCTCTTCGTCCAGAACGGGCAGAAACAGCGACAGCTCGGGCGCGGTTTCGGCTTGCGGTAAATCGATCTTTTTCGGTTGCACAGAACTCATTTTCTTACGGCTCGCAAATGTATTAATTTACTTCTTTCCGGCGAAAAAATACAGCAAAGCGCGCCGGAAAACCGGAATTCGAACAAACAAAAAATTTCATTCGGCGGGATTGTCGGGGCGAATCCGGCCGCCGGAATTGACGTGAAAATGCAGATGTTTCGATTCCTGATAGCGGCCGAGATTGGTCAGCACGCGGGCCGCGCCCCGTTCGGCGACGACGCCGGCGGCGACCCGTTTGACGACCTCGATCAGTTCGAGAAACAGGCCGGCGTCCGTTTCTTCGAGCGTCAGGAGCGAGGCGACGTGGCGTTTCGGAATGACGACGATATGCGTTTCCCAGAACGGGCGTGTGTGATGAAAGGCGAGGACGTTGTCGGTTTCGACGATCTTTTCGACCGTGGTCAGCCCGCTCAGAACCTGTTCGCAGTAAAAATCCGTGACGTTTTCCATTAGACGGATTTTATCGGGAAACCGGAAAATAAAAAAGCCGCGTCCGTAAACGCGGCTTTCCGTCGTTCGGGAAAAAGCCGTTTACCATCGGCGGTAAATGCGGCCGCTGCGGATGTAGCCGCGATTGTAGTAACCGCGCCCGTAGATGTAGCCGCGTCCGTTGTTGTAGCGTCCGCGATAATTGCGGTTCGTCGAGCGCCGGTAATCGCGGCGGGCGTCGCGCATATCTTCACGGTATTCGCGGCGCGCTTTGCGGTAATCGCCGTTGTTGACGCGGCGCCGGTAATCGCGGCGGGCCTCGTTCTGGTCGCGGCGGTATTCGCGGCGCGCCTCGCGGCGTTTTTCCCAGCTCTGCGCGTTGGCCGTGTCGGCACAGACAAAGATCAGACCGAAAGCAAACGCGATGATTCCCAATTTCAGTATGTTTTTCATAATTTCCCCCTACTCGTAATTTTGCTGCACGGTTTTGTTTCAAAATCCGTGCTCGTTTATTACACAAAGAAAAGCTCGTTGTGATAAGGAGGAAAACCGCAAGCCGCGTGCCATTTTGCGGCGTGGGCGGCCGCGGTCGGAAACCGAAAACCGGTTCGCCCAACACGGTCAACGATTTAAAATCGCCGCTCCCGACCGCACACCGCGCCGCCGCCGACCGGACGCATTACGGATATGGTTTACGAACGCCGCATATCGTTTATCGTTAGTGACAAAACTGATTGGAAAAAGCGTCGATTCCGGTCGCGTTGGCTTTTTCGGTCTTCCACTAAACACACTAAAAACACTAAATTTCTTTCGTGTTTTTTCGTGTGTTTGAGTGGCTGATTTAAGAGCCGGCCGCGGGCTTAACACTAATTATTCCAACAAGTTGTGTGACACACTATAACCCCTCAAAAAAGCCAGACCGCCCCGATCTCGAAAAATCCGAAATCATTACTGTTAAAAAGATCGGCAATTCAGATTTTTGTTCGTTTAATAGGACGCGGACAAACGCGGATTCAGCGGATGAACGCGGATTTATTTTAAAGTTATCCGCGAAAATCCGCCAAATCCGCGTTCATCCGCGTCCTATTAACCCAATTATTCAAAACTCATTCAATCCTTTTAACAGTAATGATCCGAAATCCGAAATCCGAAATCCGAAATCCGTTTATTTGTTTTTGCCGGCGACGATGACGATCGAGACGCCGAACGGGAAATCGAAGTTTTTGAGCCAGAATTTTTCCGAACTGAAGATCTTGCCGAAAAAGCCGTTGAGCGCCGAAACGTTGACGTTGTTTTCGGATTCGGGTTTGAGGCCGGTGAGCTTCATAATCGTCCGGCCGGCGAGGATCGGCGCGAAAAACGTCCAGTTGGCGTAGGTCGCGCGCTCGACCGTGAAGCCGGCTTTTTCCAGCCGTTCGACGATCTGTTTGCGGGTGTAGCGGATGCGGTGATTGGAGATGTCGTCCTGGACGCCCCAGAGCCACATAAACGCGGGCACGAAGATCAGCGATTTGCCGCCTTTTTTGAGGACGCGGAACATTTCCCGGAGGCCGGCGACGTCGTCGTCGAGATGCTCGACGACGTCGAGCGCGGTCACGACCTCGAAGCTTTCGTCCGCGAACGGCAGCTCTTCGGCGAGGCCTTTATGAACTTTGAGGCCTTTTGCGCGGCAGAATTCGAGCGCGTCGTCCGAGACGTCGACGCCTTCGGACGCGCCGAATTTCGCGAGCATTTCGAGATTCGCGCCGGTTCCGCAGCCGACGTCGAGAATGCGGATCTCGGCTGCCGGCTGCGGGATGCCGGAAACGATCCGCTGCATAAAGCTCTCGAGAATCGCGCGGCGGCCGACGAACCACCAGTGCGAATCCTCGACGCGATTCATAATCGCGTAGGTGTGCTGCTGCATTTCCTGCGGTAAAGCCGTACTCATATTCCATCCGACGCTCTTTCTGAGAAAAGCGGTAAGCGTAATTTATCAAATCTGCGGGCAATAAAAAAGCGGCGTCTTTCGTTTACACCGCTCCTTCAAAAATTCCGACATCCGACATCCGCTTATCTGTCTCTGAGGCCGAGCATCTGGCTGGCGAGCGGGCCGACGTTGCCGCCGAGCTCCATCCCGTAGCTTTCCTTCAGCCGGCGGCGGATGCCGTCGTGGTCGACGAAACAGCCGGTTTCGCCGCGGCCGAGGATCATCAGCGTGACGCCTTCGTCGAGAAATTCCGGCGAGCCGATCTGCAGCGCGTATTCGCCGGCGGCGAGATGCGCTTCCCATTCGAGCTCGTAAAGATTCGGATTGAAGACGCTCAGCGGATTGACGTCGGCGTTGGAGATGCTCTCGATCGTCTGCGCGAAATCGTGCGCGTGCTGGTTTTCGTGGGCGAAAGTTCCCTGACAGCCGCGCTGAAAACCGGTGTCGATCGTTTCCTCGGCGATCGAGATATAAATCTCGCCGAACGCTTCGTTGAGGCTCAGCCGCTCGGATTCGATCCGGTCGTTGAGCCGTCCGACGTCGATCGCGCCGGTGATGCCCGAGCCGTTGATGTCCTTGACGGGCTGCACGCGGACGAGCATCTTCGAATCGAGAATCAGCTTCATCGTCCGCCGGTGCCGGTCGTTGCCCTTTTCCATAATCGTCTGAAACGATTCCTCGATCGCCTGCCGATATTTTTTCTTGATTCCTTTGTCGAATTTCATAATTTACCGAACCCGCACCACGAGTTTTGATTATGCCAGATAATTTTCACGTCCTCGGCGCCGATTTCCTTCCACCACGATTCGAAGTCCTCGCGCGCGATGTAAAACGCGGTCGGCGCGACGAGGTGGTCGAAGACGATGTTGTGCTGCTCGCGCCAGCCGAACGTCCCGAGATGATTAAAATAATCGTTATAAAAAAGCCGGCTCGCGAGCGGCTTCGCGCCCTTGTTGAGCGGCTTGTAGATCAGCTTCGAAGCGAGAAAAACGCCGAGCGTCGGCAGTTTCGACAGTTGATAAAGCGTCGGCTGGTTGATCTTCGACGTAAAGCCCTCGCGGATCGGATTGACGTATTTCGTGATCCACTCGTTGTTTTCCGCGCCGTAAACCCAGGCCGAGACCGCGCCGCCTTTTTTGACCTTCGAGGCGAGCGAGAGGAAGGATTTTTTCGGGTCGGGCGTGTGATGGAGGACGCCGACCGAAAACGCGAAATCGAACGCTTTTTTGAGCGGCAGCTTGAAGATGTCGGCCTGCACAATATGGACGTTCGGCAGGTGCCGCGTCGCCTGAAAAGCCGATTCGACGGCGATCGAAAGATCGATGCCGACGACTTCCTTCGCGCCCCAGTTGGCGGCGAGCGACGTGTGGCGGCCCTTGCCGCAGCCGCCTTCGAGAACGATCTTGTCCTTGAAATAATCGGGCTTGACGGGCTGCATCCAGCCCAAAAACTGGTCGGCGTATTTTTCGTCTTCCTGCGTGAAATGCGTCCACTGCCAGCCGAAATTCTCGGCCGTCTCGGCCTTGTCCTGCTCGATCTTGTCGAGATCGGCGAACCGCGGGATGCCGCGCGTGACCTTGTATTCGCGCGAGCATTTGCGGCACGACAAGATCGCTTCGATGATTTCCTTTTCCTCGTATTTGCTCGCGTAGGCCAGCAAAATATCGCCGCCGCACGACGGACAGGCGAGTAAACTTAAAAGCTTTTCCTTCATTTTAAAACCGGCGAATAAGACAAAATACACGATGCGGCGCGATTTCTCAATTCGTGAATCTCTTAAGCGCAGGTCAATTTTATTTTGGATTAACGGCCCGATGCAAGGAACGCCACGATTCGTGCAGCAGCAGATCGATTTTCCGCCAGTCTTCCTCGGTCACGCCGCCCTGTTCGGCGGCGGTGTCGCGGATCGTCATCGCGGCGGCGCGCAGCCGCCCGTGTTCGAGAAAATCTTCCTTCGGCCGGTTGTAAACGGCGGCGGCCGTCGCGGCGAGCGCGTCGGCCAGATCGCCGTCGCGGTATTGGGCGCGTTGGCGATGGACGATCCACCATTCGAGCTCGAGCCGCGCGGCCTGATTCGCGTCGAACTCGGTCGTGCTGACGGCGCGGAGCTCGCCGTAGAATTTTTCGAGATCGGGGAGCGCCTTTTCGTAGTCGGCGCGCGATTTTCCGTCCTTGAAGGTAAAGGTCGCCTTCGCGGCGTAAAAGGCGACGAGCTGTCGCTGCCAGAAATTGAGCCGGTACTGTTTTTCGAGAAGTTCGGTCAGTTGGGAATAGAGCTTGAGCCGTTCGCGGGAATAATACGAGCGCCACATCGCCGTGTCGAGCCGCGCGACCTCGTCCGGGTCGAACTCGCGGATGTCGGTTTTTTGCGGCGTGTAAAGATCGTAAGCGATCCAGCCGGCCAGCGCGGCGCCGGCGAGCAGTGTCGCGAACCCGATTTTCAATAAGATTTTTTTCACGAATTCGCCTCCTTACGAGTCAGATTCGCACGGTTTCGATTTTGGATTTAAAATTTTCGAATTCGGCGAACGGAAACGGCTGGTGCCAGTTGAATTCGAATTCGTCGGTGTCGCGGTCTTCGTGAAGCTGGGCGAAGGTTTCGTAAAACGCCGCGCAGACGTCGTGCAGGCCGCCGCGAAACGAATAAACAAGCTCGCGTTCCGGTTCGAGACGCGCTTCGGACGGAAACTGGTAGATCTCGAGCAGAATTTCTTCGTTCATCCGGACGAAGCGGAAATCGAATTCCTCGGGGTTCCGGTTCCATCGCAGAACGTACTCGTCGGCGGCCGTTTCCGCGTCGAGCAGATTGCAGAGAATCCGCAGCAGCTCGGGCAGCGCGCTCCGGTGCGGCGCGTGCGCGGTCGTCGTATGAAATTCGTTCCGGCCGTCCGAAAAACCGATCGACATCCAGCCGCACTGCGGGCTGTTAAAGCTGACTTCGAGTTTGTTTTTCATAATTCTCAATTCCCGTTCAAATATGGTAACTTTAAGTTGAAAATTCTAGCAACCGAAAATTAGGAAAAAACACTATGAAACTTAAGACTTCAATCGTCGGGCTTTTATTGGTGATTTTGGCGGCGGCGGCGGCCGTTGACGCGCAGAAACCGAAAACGGGCCGGAAGACCGGCAACACGACCGCGCTGATCGACGAAATGGTTCAGGCGGTGCCGGAGATCAGGGATTTTGCGTTCGTCGTCGAAGTCGACAAAAACGCCGGCGTGACGGTGCGGGTTCAAAAAACCGAGCTCGACAAAACTTTGGGCGATGCGGCGTCGAATCAGAACCTGACGGAATTTTTTACGGCGTTTGCGGCGCTTAAAAACGGTCAGTCGAAGGCTGCGCCGCTCGACCCGATCACGATCGTCAGAGCGGACGCCGCGCTTGGCTTCGGTCAGGTCGTCGAGGTCGTGAAAGCCCTGCGCGTTTCGCCGCGGCAAAAGATCAAGCTCGAAGTCGGCAGCGGGCAATACGTGATGATTCCGGCTTTGCCGGATCAAAATATGACGATCAGGCCGAATCCGAATTTTCTGCTCGTCGATCTGCGCAGCGATTCGAAACTTTACTTGAACAACGAAGAACACGGCAGCTTTGAAAATCCGGCGCCGCTTAAGGACACACTGCGCGAAGTTTTTCAGAATCGCGAGAAAAACGGCGTGTTTCGTCCCGGCGCCAATGAGGTCGAAAAGACCGTTTACGTCAAGGCGCCCGTTTCCGCCCGATTCGGCGACGTCGTCAGGTTGATTCAGGAAGTCATTACGGCCGGCGCGACGCCGATCGGTCTGCAGATCGACGATTTATCGCCGGCGCCGGTTTTGCCGGTCAATTAAAATATCGAATGAAACAGTATCAGGAACTTTTACGCCATATTCTGGCGAACGGCTCGCGCCATTCGGACCGCACCGGCGTCGGGACGATCTCGATTTTCGGCTATCAAACGCGCTACGACCTGCGCGCGGGATTTCCGATCGTGACGACGAAACGCGTCCCGTTTCGGTGGGTCGCCGAAGAACTGTTCTGGTTTTTGTCGGGCGACACGAACGAGAAGAACCTCCGGGCGCGCGGCGTCGATATCTGGGCCGAATGGGCCGCCGCCGAGCATACGGCGCGGTTCGGGCGCGCGGAAGGCGATCTCGGCCCGATTTACGGTTATCTCTGGCGCAGCTTCGGCGGCGATTACCCGGAGAAAAACGGTTTCGACCAGATCCGCGATTTGATCGAGCAGATCGAGAAAAATCCGAATTCGCGCCGGCTGATCGTTTCGGGCTGGAACCCGGAAACGGCGAACAAGGTCGACCTCCCGCCCTGTCACACCTTGTTTCAGTTCAAGATCGAAAACGAAAAAACGCTTCACTGCCAGCTTTACCAGCGGAGCGCCGACGCCTTTCTCGGCGTGCCCTTCAACATCTCTTCCTACGCGCTGCTGACCGCGATGATCGCGCACGTCTGCGACCTCGAAGTCGGCGAATTCGTCCACACTTTCGGCGATCTGCACATCTATTCGAACCATCTCGAACAGGTCGAAGAGCTTTTAAGCCGCGAGCCGCTGCCGCTGCCGAAGCTCGAATTCAAGGACGCGGAAAATCTCAAAGGACTGGCGGGACTGCTCGATTTCAAATACGAAAATCTGAATCTCGTCGGCTACAAATCACACGGCCGGATCGCCGCGCCGGTCGCCGTCTGAAATAAAGCGAGGCCCGAAATTTCGGGCCTCGCCAAAGAATCTCCGATTATTCCGATACCTCACCGGCGGAGCACCTTATACTCGATCCGGCGGTTGAAAAAGCGGTTTTCTTCCGAATTGTTCGGGAATTTCGGACTGTTCTCGCCGTAACCCTTGGCGACGAGCATTCCGGGCTTGACGCCGAATTTGATGAGCTGATCGCGGACGGCATTCGCCCGGTTGATCGAAAGCTTCATATTGTAATCGTCCGTGTTCCGGTCGTCGGTATGCCCGCCGACCTCGATCTGCGTCGTGTCGGGCAGCTTCATCATAAACTCGGCGGCGCGCTGGAGAAACTTCATCCGCTGGGACGGGATGTTGTATTTGTCCTTGTCGAAGTTGATGATCGCGATGTTCAGCGCGTCGACGAGCTGGTCGGACGTAAAATTCGGCGCGGCCGGCAGCGCGTCGAGCTTGGAATTGGCGCAGCCTTCGGCTTCTTCGATCTCGCCCATCTTGATGCCCTTCACGCAGTCGTTGGGATCGACGTTCGGTTTGGTCGACGGCGAGGGCTGCGAAAAGCCGCCGGTCTGCGTGCAGTGGGCCGTGATCGTCACGGTTTCGCCGTCCTTGCCCTCGATGTCGCGGGCGTCGCAGGTGTAGTTCGGGTGCCGGATCTCGATCTTCTTGAGCTCGTTGGCTTTCAAACCTTTGGCGCGGAGCGTGCCGTCGCCTTCGGTGACCGACCAGCGCGTATTGTCGACCCAGACCTCGCTGCGCGGCGGCGCGCTCTGGATGACGATCTCGAAACCGGTCGGGCGCAGGAAGAAAAAGTAGACCAGAAAGATCACGATCAGCGCGAAAAAGAACATCGACAGAAGACCGGCCGCCGCCCAGAACCATTTCGGAACGCCGCCTTTTTTCTCTTCCTCTTCTTTTTTCTGTTCGGCGGCCTGCGTCGGCGTCGGCGGCAGATTCTGGTATTTGGCGCGTTCGGCCTCGGGCAGATGAATAAACGGCGAGGTCGCGCCGTAGTTCGTTTTCGCGAAATTCTGTTCTTCGCTGAAATCGTGATCCGGCAGGCGGATATTCGCGTCGGTCACGCCCCAGTCGGGACTTTTCGCTCCCGGTGCCGGCATATAGGTCTTGTTAAAATCCGGCTCGTCCTTGATCGGCGGAATATTGGCGGCCGTTTTCCCCCAGTCGTCGACCGGCGGCTGCGGGGCGAATTTCGCGTTGTAATTCGTTTTTTCCCAATCGCTCGAGCCGCCGCTGTCGGGAGTGGGAATGTTCGGCACGGTCTTGGAAAAATCGTCGGGGGGCAAACTCGGAACTTTTTTGGAATCACTCACGGCTTTATCTCCTTTCGGCTGCAAACAGAATTACGCTTGGAAAAACCATTCTAGCACAATTAGGGGGATTTCGGATTTCGGATTTCGGATTTCGGATTTGATCGCGATGAAAAAGCCGCGGTTTTTCGGGAAAATTTGATCGGAGAAATCGGCGTTGTTTGCCCTGATAGGATTCGGCGAAAGGAATTCAGGACGGCCCGTTTTCATTGGAAAACTCCAAAGCCTTTTATCTTCATTCTTACTGTAACAATGTACCGCCGCAGACGACCGAACCGGCTCAAACTCAGACCAATCCGAAATCCGAAATCCGAAATCCGAAATCACTTGATATTGGGCGGCTGGACGTTTTTCGTCCGGAGGCTGATGCCGTCCTGGCCGAGCAGGAAGACGCGGCGCGCGTCGTAGCTCGAAGTGTTGGTCGGAAAATAGGAAAGCAGATAGCGATTGTTGCGCAGCTCGTCGCAGATCGCTTTGGCGGCGGCCTGCGGTTCTTCGAACGAAAAGCTCCGCCCGCCGGTGCCTTCGGACAACTGCTTGAGAACTTCGGCGGCCTTCGGCTGGTTGCGCCGGTAGGCACCGTTGGTGCGGTCGGGAATGTCGAGCGTGTAAACGGTGATGTTCTGATTCTGCATCTCGGCCATCACCTTATCGAAGGCCGTCTTGCTGCCGCGGTCGAGCCCGTCGCTGATCAGCACGATCACGGTCTTGCGCGTGCCCGGCATCAGCGGCGCGAGCACTTCTTTGGTGGTCGCGCTGAGGGCGTCGAAAAGATAAGGATTTCCCTGCTTGCGAAAGGTCGCGAGCGACGTTTCCAGCTTTTTCGCGTCGTCGGTCCATTCCTGAATGATCTCGGGTTTTTCGTCGTAGGCGATGACGAACAACTGGTCGCCCTCGAAGATTTCGTAGGCGAATTCCATCGTCGCTTTTTTCAGGCTGTCGACGTCGGCGCGGAGGGTCTGCGAATTGTCGATCAGCAGAACGATCTTCGCGGGCGACGGGTCGAAGCTGAAATTCCGGATCTTCTGCTCGATGCCGTTTTCGTAAAGAAACAGATTTTCGACCCGGATCGGGTCGGTCGAATTGGGGCGCGCTGCGGTGACGGTGAGGATCGTGCCGTCGAGATCGGCGGTCGAGCGGGCGTTGTTGCGCGACTGCCCGAAAGCGAGCGCGGTCAAGATGAAAACCAGAACGAACGCCGCAAAATTTCCCACCGTCAATCTCATTTTTTTTAATCCTTCTTCGAAGATGCGTCCTTGGCCGGACCGTCGCTTTTTTCCTTTGATGCGCTTTCGGTCCCGGCGGTTGATCCGCGGGACGAACTTTTTTCCGCTTTTCCGCTTTTTTTATTGGCGTAATCGGTCACGTACCAGCCTTCCCCTTTGAACTGAAACCCCGAGCGCGACCATTGTTTTTCGAGCGGGCCGCCGCAGCTTTCGCAGATTTTCAGAGGCTCGTCGGAAACCTTCTGCATTTTTTCGAGATGCGTTCCGCAGTCGAGACATTTGTATTCGTAAATCGGCATAATTGATTAAACTTTCTGTAAAATAAACTTAATACCGAATTCGGATTTCGGATTTCGGATTTCGGATTGCTCGAAAGGCAGCCGATCCGGCTGATTGCGGCAGTTAACTTTTCGCCAATGAAATCCTCATCGTTTATCCAAAACGGTATTGGCTGTGAAAAAATTATAGAAACTCGGACGGGTGAAAATCAAACTTTGGCAAGCCGTTTGCCTGTCCGAGTAGCAAAATCGGAGTTTATGAAAGGAGATTATCAGATGAAAAAATCGGTTTGGTTTGTGATTATCCCGACAATTGTCGCGGTTTCGGCGGCGGCGGCCGTCGCCGTCAGGGCGCAGAAAGAGAAAAAAGATCTGCCGACGGTGGCGAAAGTCGACCTGAAACAATACACCGGAAAATGGTACGAAATCGCCCGTTACCCGAACCGTTTTCAGGATCAGTGCGCCGGCAACGTGACGGCGACCTACACCGTGAAATCGAACGGCCGGATCGAGGTGCTCAACGAATGCCTGAAGAAAAACGGCGTCACCGACAAGGCGAAGGGCGAGGCGAAGATCGTCGACAAGACGACGAACGCGAAGCTCGAAGTCCGTTTCGCGCCGGCTTTCCTGTCGTTTATCCCGGCCGTCTGGGGCGATTACTGGATCATCGATCTCGATCCGGATTACAAATACGCGGTGATCGGCGAGCCGTCGCGGAAATACCTGTGGATTCTGAGCCGCACGCCGGAGCTCGACGACACCGTCTATCAGAACATCCTGCGCCGCGTCGAAAGCCTCGGGTTCAGCCCCGGCAAACTCGACAAAACGCCGCAGAAAGTCGAAGCCGTCAAGGGCGCGGTCGTCGATAAACAAACAAAATGATTTCGGATTTCGGATTTCGGATTGCGGATTGGTTTCGGGGTGAGGGGTTGTTGGTTTGGGCGGAGGTTTGGGGCCGACAGCGGTATTAACGGGAAAATAAAAAGCCGGTCGTTGAAAACGGGCCGGCTTTTTGGGTTTTGAGTTTCAATTCTTCGGTTGATTTGAGTCCTGAATCGAGAGTCTGACGAAGCCGAAAACGGACTTAAGACTCAGGACTTAAGACTCAGGACTCGGACCGGCTACCAGTTGGTCGCGGTGGCTTTGTCGGCTTCGCCGTGTTCGGCCAGAAATCTTTCGGCGTCGATCGCGGCCATACAGCCGGTGCCGGCGGCGGTGATCGCCTGCCGGTAATAGGAATCCTGCGCGTCGCCGCAGGCGAAAACGCCGGGCACGTTGGTCTTCATCGAGCGGCCCTCGGTTTTCAGATAACCGACCTCGTCCATTTCGAGCACGCCTTCGAAAAGCTCGGTGTTCGGTTTATGGCCGATCGCGATGAAGACTCCCTCGGTCGGAAAAACGCTCTCTTCGCCGGTCTGGTTGTTGTAGATCCGGATGCCGGTCACGCCCGCTTCCTTCGTGCCGAGGATTTCCCGGATCTCGGTGTTCCAGAGCACGTCGATCTTCTCGTTTTCGAGCACGCGTTCCTGCATAATCTTCGACGCGCGAAACTCGTCGCGGCGGTGGACGATCGTCACTTTTGTCGCAAAACGCGTCAGGAACGTCGCTTCTTCCATCGCCGTGTCGCCGCCGCCGACGACGACGAGCGGCCGCCCGCGAAAGAAAAATCCGTCGCAGGTCGCGCACGCCGAAACGCCGTTTCCGCCCAAACCTTCGGGCACCGGCTCCTCGCCCGGAATGCCGAGCCATTTGGCCGACGCGCCGGTCGAAACGATCAGCGTTTCGGCCTTGATGACGGTCGAATATTCGGCGCTGTCGGGGCTTTCTTTGCCGTAGAGCGTGAACGGGCGCGCGCTGAGATCGACCTTGTCGATCCAGACGCTGATGATTTCGGTGCCGAATCTTTCGGCCTGCGCGCGGAACTGGTTCATCAGTTCGGGGCCGAGAATCCCGGCGGCAAAGCCCGGATAATTCTCGACGTCGGTCGTGATCGTCAACTGGCCGCCGGGCTGCGGGCCCTCGATGACGAGCGGTTCGAGCTGCGCGCGCGAAGCGTAGATGGCGGCGGTCAGGCCGGCCGGGCCGGAACCTAAAATGACGACTTTTTTCTTGATTTCGTTAGCTGGCATAAAAAAAATTAAAATCTCCGTCGGTCACAAATAAAAAAATTCGTTCTCCGTTATAGCATTTTGATTGATGCTTATAGTATAACTTAAACGATAAGTTAGTCGAATCCGACTTAAATTTGTAATGCCCCGTGCCGGAAATTTTATTTCCTTGGTGAAAAGTAAATCGAACCATTTATAGCTTTTCGAGTTATACGTGTTAAAATAAATAAGTTTTACGTAATCTTATTCCTTTTTTTTGATTTGGAATGGCAACCAATATGTCGCCTCAATTTGAGGAAAAACGCTTTGCGCTGAGAATGGCTTTGCGCCTGCCGATCGTCGTCTCCGGACGCTCGGACGACGGCGCGGCCTGGAGCGAACCAACCGAAACTGACGACATTTCGACGACCGGAACCCTTTTTCATCTGAATCAAAAGGTTTCGTCGGGCGAGAGTCTGTACCTTCGTTCGCACCGGCCGGACGGCGTGCCGGTCGAAGTCAAGGCGCGGGTCGTCAGGGTTGCGCCGGCCGTTCACGGCACTTCGCGCGTCGGCGTCGAGATCGTCGAATCGAAAGAAAACTGGCTCCGGTTGTTCGTCGCGTGGGTTGCCGACGATCAGGGCGAGGAAGAATAGAAAGTTCAAAAAGTGAAAAAGCGGAAAAAGTGAAAAAGTTTGTGGAATGAAAACCGGCAAATTTTTTCACTTTTTCCGCTTTTCGTATCAGAAAAAATATGTCGAATTATCAAAGCATTTTAGTCGAAAAACGCGATAAAGTCGCGATTATCACGATCAACCGTCCGGACAAGCTGAACTCGCTGAACAAAACCGTTCACGCCGAGGGCGTCGCCGCGCTCGACGAGCTGCGCGCCGACGATTCGGTGCGGGTCGTCGTCATCACGGGCGCCGGCGAAAAGGCGTTCATCGCCGGGGCGGACATCTCGGAGTTTGCCGACGCGACGCCGGTCTCGCAGCGCGACCTGTTTCAACAGCGGTCGTTTTTCAACTCGATCGACGTTTTCCCGAAACCGGTAATCGCAATGATCAACGGTTTTTGTCTCGGCGGCGGCAACGAGCTCGCGCTCGCCTGCGACATCCGGATCGCCTCCGAAAACGCGCGTTTCGGACAGCCGGAAATCAATCTCGGGATTATGTGCGGCGGCGGCGGAACGCAGCGGCTGACGCAGCTGATCGGCGAGGGCCGCGCGATGGAGATGATCCTGACGGGCGATATGATCGACGCGCCGACGGCCTTGAGTTTCGGGCTCGTCAACCACGTTTACCCGCTCGCCGAGCTCGCCGAAAAGACGCTCGCGCTCGCTTCGAAGATCGCCGAAAAAGCGCCGATCGCGCTCCAGCTGTCGAAGGAAGCCGTCAAATTCGCGTCGCGCTCGAATCTCGACGAGGGCCTGCGCCGCGAGGTCGATCTGTTCGCGATCTGTTTTTCGACCGAGGACAAGGCCGAGGGCGTCGCGGCATTTCTGGAGAAACGAAAACCGGATTTCAAGGGAAAATAACACGAAAAAAGAGGCCGTCCGGCAAGACGGCCTCTTTTTTTTATTCAAACTCGCGGTCGGCTCAGGCCTCGAACGGAATTTCGGCGTTCTGCAGCAGGCTCAGCTCGTTGCGCGAGACGCGTTCGAGCAGCTCCGGCTCGTCGAACATTTTCAAAAGTCCGCGGACGGTCGCATAGCGCGGCTCGTCGGAAATGATGACGGGCAGATTGACGAAGCCGCGAATATACTGATCGAGCCCGTTCAGCAGCGCGCCGCCGCCTGTCAGGATGATGCCGCGATCGTAGATGTCGGCCGCGACTTCGGGCCGGAGCTCGGTCAGCGTGTCGCTGACGAGCTGGGCGACGCGGCGGACGATGCTCTCGACGACCGGATAAACCTCGCCGGCCGTGATCTCGACCGCGCCCGGGCTGCCCGTCTGGACGTCGCGCCCGCGCACGGTCAGCGTTTTGGCGATGTCTTCGGGCAGATAGGCCGAAGCGAACTGGGTCTTCAGATTTTCGGTCGTTTCCTCGCCGACCTGGAGCCCGCGATGACGGCGGATATGGCTCGACAACGCGGTATTGATGTCGTGGCTGCCGATCCGCGCCGAGGTCGAATGGATGACCGTTCCCTTGGCGATGACCGCGATGTTGGTCGTCGCCGCGCCGAGATCGACAACCGCCGACGCGCGTTTGTCCTTCGGGCTGACGCCGGCCCCGAAAGCGGCGGCGAGGCCCTCTTCCATCACGTAAACCTTGCCGATATGCGCCTCTTCGGCAGCGTTGAGCAGCGCGCGCTGCTCGACGTGCGTGACGTCCGAGGTCATACTCATCACCGCGTGCGTCGAAACCTGCGAGCCGCCCGATTTGGATTTTTTGACGAAATACGCGAGCATCCGCTTCGTCCGCTCGAAATCGGCGACGACGCCGCCGCTCAGGGGCGCGACGACCGTGATGTCGCGCCCTTCGCGGCCGATCATATCGTAGGCGTCCTGCCCGTAGGCGACGATGTCGTTGGTCAATTCGTTATAAGCGATGTATGAAGGTTCGTCCAAAACAATATCGCGTCCCTTGACCGCAATAATCGTGCTGGCAGTTCCCAAATCGATTGCCATCAAATCGGTTACAAGTTTTTTGAGTGACGAAATTTTCATAACAGATGGAATTTTTCCAAACTCCGAGTACTTCCAGTTCAGTTTTTTCATTGTGCGTGCAAAAAATGTATCTTTTCAGATTATTAATTGCCGCTTAATTCCATTTTACTTCGAACAGCGAAACCGGCTGCAGCCGATTTTTGACCGATAAGGGCTCGTGCGGAATCAGGGTGATGAGATGTTCGCACTCGGTCGCCGTCGCTTCGCTGATCAAAATCTGACCGCCGGTGGCGTTTTGTTCGAGCCGCGAAGCGATGTTGACCGAATCGCCGATCGCCGTGTATTCGCTGCGCTGTTCCGAACCGATGTAACCGATGGTGGCGATGCCCGTGTGGAGTCCGATGCCGATCTCGATGCGGTTGAAACCTTCGGCCGCCAGTTCTTCGTTCAGGGTCCGCAGTCTTTTCTGCATCGCGACGGCCGTTTTCAAGGCGTTTTTCGCGTCTTCGGGCGAAGCGTTGGGCGCGCCGAAAAGGGCCATCAAACCGTCGCCGATGTATTTGTCAAGGGTTCCGCCGTAAGCGAAAATGATCTCGCTCATCGCCGTAAAATATTTATTTAAAAGTCCGACGACCTTTTCCGGGCTTTCCTTTTCCGAAAGCGACGTGAACCCGCGAATGTCGGCGAAAAGCACCGTAATTTTCTGGTTGACGCCACCTAGTCTAAACGAATCGGGCTTTTCGAGCAACTGTTTTACGACGTATTCGGGCATAAAACGGCTGTAATTGGCCCGCGCCACTTCCTCGCGCGCGAGGCGCTTGTGGGCCTTGATCGTCTCGACCGCGACGGCCGTCTGCGCGGCGACCGCGCTGATCAGTTCGAGGTCGTCCGACGTGAAGGCCGCGAACGGATCGAGACGGTCGGCGTAAACGACGCCGTGGACGTTCGATTCGGTGATCAGCGGCGCGCAGATCGTCGAGCGGACGCCCTGCGAAACGATCGAATCCGATCCGGAAAACATCGCGTCGGTCTTCGCGTCCTGCGACAGCAGCGCGACCTTTTCGCGCATCACTTTCTGGGTGATCGTCCGCGAGATCGTCAGCTTTTCGGTGACCTTCTCAAGGTTTTCGTCGCGCGCTTTGACGGCGATCGGATACAGGCTGTAAGCGATGATCTTGCCGTCGATCGTCTCGTCGGCGAGCAGCGCGACGACCCGGTCCGACGGCGTGCCGCGAAAGATCAGGTCGGTCGCCCGCACGAATATTTCTTTCAAGTCAAAAACCGTGCCGAGCGCTTTGGTCATCTCGTAGAGCATCTCGAGAATCTGCGCTTTCCGGCGGAGCTGTTTGATCTCGGACGGCGTGACGATCTCGGCCTCGATCGAAAGCTTCGACTGTTTGCCGATGATGTCGCGCGCCGACATCAGCAGCTGCGTGTGGCCGAGCGGCTGGTCGTCGAAGTTGACGCCGGTCGGGACTTTCGGGTTGTAGGGCGCGCCGGTGACGGTCGGAACTTCGGTCGGCGGCTGGACGACCGGCGTCTGGTCGGCGACCATTTGATAGAGCAGGCGGCTTTCGCCGATCGTCACGACGTCGCCCTGATCGAGCGTTTTTTCGAGGTGCGGGACGCCGTTGACGAAGACGCGGTTGACGCTGCGCTTGAGCTCGCCGTCGACGAAATAACCGTCGATCAGTTTAAAACCGCCGTTATCGGCGGCGATCTGCGCGTGGTGCCGGGAAACGCGGCGGTCGTTGAGCACGATGTCGTTCTCCTTGGCGCGGCCGATCGTGTAGACCGCGGCCGGAGACAGCTCGAGCTCCCAGCTCTGACCCGTTGCTTCCGTAATTTTAAGAATAGATTTCACGACTTTTTATTTTTCAAGACTGTGCTATTTTACTAGAAAGTGAAAATGTGAAAAAGCGGGAATGTGAGAAATTTCCGATTCCGGCGGCGATCGGTTTTCGCCGCCCGCCTTTTCAAAATTTCGCTCGCTAAAATGATCTATTTCGACAACAACGCGACCACGCTGCCCGCGCCGGAAGTTTTCGAGGCGATGCGGCCGTTTCTGACCGATGCTTACGGCAATCCGTCGTCCGCCTACGGCTTCGGGCGCGAGGCCCGACAGATAGTTGAAAAATCGCGCGAAAGCGTTGCCTCGCTCGTCGGCGCGCGCCGCGCGGACGAGATAATTTTCACGTCCGGCGGGACGGAAAGCGACAACTGGGCGATTCTCGGCACATTGGAAGCGAGCCCCGAAAAAAAACACGTCGTCACGACGCGCGTCGAGCACGAGGCCGTCCGCAAGCTCTGCGAAAAGCTCGAACGGAACGGTTTCGAGGTGACGTGGCTCGACGTCGACGAGGACGGCGCGCTCGATCTCGACGTGCTCGCCGGTTCCCTGCGCGCGGACACGGCGCTCGTCTCGGTGATGCTCGCGAACAACGAAACCGGCATTCTTTTCCCGGTCGCCGAAATCGCCGGGCTCGTCAAATCGCGGTCGGCGGCGGCGTTTCACGTCGACGGCGTCAACGCGGCCGGCAAGATCCCGATCGACCTCAAAACGACGGAGATCGATCTTTTTTCGCTTTCTGGTCATAAATTTCACGGGCCGAAAGGGACGGGCGCGCTCTACGTCCGCGACGGTCTGCGGCTGCCGCCGTGGCTGATCGGCGGCGGTCAGGAACGCGCGCGCCGCGCCGGAACCGAGGCCGTCCACCAGCTCGCCGGGCTCGGAAAGGCCGCCGAGCTGGCCGCGAATTTCTCGCCGATGGACGAAGTTTTCGCTTTGCGAAACCGGCTGGAGAACGAAATTTTGAAGAAAATTCCAAATTCTCGGTTAAACGGCACGCCGGATTATGCGAAGCGTCTGCCGAACACGGCGAGCATCTCGTTCGAAAACACGAACGGCGAAGCGATTCTCGCGCGGCTCGACGCGCGCGGCGTCTGCGTTTCGACCGGCTCGGCCTGCAACGCCGAAAACCACGTCGCCTCGGCCGTCCTCGCGGCGATGAACGTTCCCTACTCGCGGGCGATGGGCGCGATCCGCTTTTCGCTCGGACGTTACAACACGGCGGCGGAAGTCGACGAAGTCCTCCACATCCTGCCGGAAATCGTCGGCGAGCTGCACGCGCTCGCCGCCTGATGAAAACGCCCGAAAAAAGGTAAGATCCACAGATTCCGACCACGCCGAGATTTTTCTGATTCGCGGCCCGGCCGACGACGAATTTTTTTGTCGATCCGGCAAATAAAATCGTTTTTTTCGGTCTTGAAGATAGACGGATCGTTTCGAGCGATTCGCGAAATCGACAGGATCGGAACAATAAAATTAGGACTTACGCAAGACGCATTTTAACAGATGGACTTTTCAGTTGTTGGATCAAATAATCTGAAAGTTGTCCGAACTTGATTTGATAAACTGTTTTTCCTGTTTCGTACATTAGTTCTTTGAACCGACACCAGACCAGGAAA
>JAFDVJ010000159.1 GCA_018269075.1 Acidobacteriota bacterium | reverse complement strand
TTCGTGTTTTTTCGTGTTTTTAGTGGATATTTCAACAACTGCTCGCGGGTTTAACGCTAATTATTCCAACAAGTTTTGTCACTACCTATAAGCTAAAAAAACGCCGGTGCGTTTTGCAAACGCATTGCCGTCAGGATGACGGCTCTCCGGGGCGTGATCGTCATTTTTCCGTGAGTTCGTTGTAGACGGGCTTTCCGCCGTTGAGTTTCTGAACCAGCCTGAGGACTTCCGCCAGTTTGCCCTTCGGTACCGTGCCGCTCAGCACGAGAAGTTTCTTTTCCTCAAAAACCCGGACGTCCGTAAAGCCTCTTTTCTTCAATTCCGCCTCGACCCGCGCGGCGAGGCTGCCGTCATAACGGGCGGAAACGAAAGCCGAGCCGGAGTTGAGCGACTGCTCTTCGCGAATCAGCCGGGGCTTTTCGAAGTCTTTGAGCATTTTCCAGAAAATGATCAGACTTCCGTCCGTGTCCTTCCGCACGACTTTGAACGCGACCAGCACATCCGCCTCCTCGAAACTTATCGCCCGCAGCGCGTAAACGTGACCGACATTGACCGGCGCGCGATCGCGGTAAGTTCCGCTTTCGGTCTCGTATTCGTACGACTTTCGTTGTTCGACTCTGACCTCGCGTTCCTTCGCCGGCGGGCGGTAGTTGAGGAGAAAACCGATCTCGCTCGTTTCGGTCGTCACGTCGGCCAGCGAAATCGCGCCCAAATCGGCGATAAATCCGTAGTTCGCGCCCGCGAAGCCGACGCTCATATTATTCCGACCAAGTTCGAGCTGCGGGATCCGGTAGACGTTTGCCCGATTCGTAAACGAATAATACGCGCCGCCGCCGGGAATCGCCAGCAGTTTGCCGTCGTAGCGCTCGCGCGGCATCAGGCGAAAGACTTCGAAGCCTTCCTTTTCGGCCTGCCGCAAATCTTTCGGAGCGGGCAGTAAAACGTCGGTTTCGAGCGCCTGAATCTGACTGTTGAGTTCGTCGATCCTGAGCAGTTTCTGCTCGCGCGTCAGTTCCTGCCCGAAAGCGGCGGCGGAAAACAGAACGATAAAAACGGCGACGGTGACGGGTAAACGCATAATTCTTTCCTCCCAAATTATTTTTCGACGACTTCGTATTTCAGGTCGAGAATTTCGAGACTTTGGATAAATTCCCGGAGCGCGGCGGATTTTTCCTTCGACGCCGTGCCTTTGACGATCAGATAGTGTTTGACGAATTCGAGCTCGATCGTCGGCAGCTCCTGCTCGCGCAGGAATTCGCGCAGTTTGATCAGCTTCCCTGTTTCGGCGATGTCGGAAAGGCTGTATTTGAATTCCGGCTCGCGTTTCGGCGGCGGAAAATTCCTGATTTCCTTAACGAAAATGACGATGCTGCCGTCGGCGTCGCGGCGCACGACGCGGAGCGCGTAGATTTTGTCGAGATTGCCGTCCGCTTCGTAGCAGACGGCGCGCAGCAGATACGTGTCGCCGATTTTGACCGGCGCCGAGTTTTCGAACGTGAATTTGCCGGCCGTAAACTGCTTTTTGATCTCGTCGGGCTTAACCGGCGGCCGGTATTCGGCGAGCGCCGCGAAGGCGGGCGTTTTTTCGCCGACGCTTTCGAGCGGGATCCGGCCGAGATCGAGGATGAAGCCGTGATTGCTGCCTTCCGGGTCGAAACCGAGACCGTCCTCGGAATACCGCAGCACGGCGGCGTAATATCCGTCGCCGGTTTCCGGCGTCCGGAAAGTATAGCCGGACGACAAAAAAGTGACCTCGTCGCCCTCGCCCTCCAGCGGGCAGCACAGATAGAGTCTTTCGGCGTCGGCGTTGACTCCTTTCGCGTCGGCCTCGTCTCTTGCAGAAACCGCGCGCAGTTTTTGGGTCAGACTCATCAGCCGGTTTTCAAGTTTCCGGATCGAATTGTCGAGCCCCTTTATTTTCGAATTCAGCGCGTCGAGCTCCCCGAGATCCGGCTCCGAATTCTGAGCGGAAGCCGCCGCGTTCCAGAGCGTTGACAGGCAGAGCAGCAGGATCAGTCGTTTCATCGTCATTTCTCCGTCAGTTCGTCATTGATCTTCGAAAATTCGGCCAGTTTTTTCGCGATCGCGAGGACTTCTTCCTTTTTCCCGAACGGCACCGCGCCCTTCAGCGTGACGACCTGATTGCCCGTCACCTCGACCTCGATATCGTTGAAGCCGCGCGCCTCGAATTCTTCCTTCATCCTGGCGGCGACCCCGAGATTGCTGATCGCTATTCGTTTTTCGTATGCCGGATTCCGCAGCTTCGGCGGGTCGAACGTCTTCACGGGTTTGAGAAAGAGAATGATGCTGCCGTTCGCGTCCTGCCGGTGAATCCTGACGGCAACGATCGCGTCGAGGCCGCCCTCCGGATAGGCGTATTTGACGGCCCGCAAAAGATAAGTGTGACCGACCGTCGCGGGCACGCTCCGGCCGAACGCAAAGCCGTTCGCGAAAAAAGTCGGCTTGATGTTCTCTACTTCGGCCGGCGGCTTGTATTCGGCGAGCGCGGCGACTTCCTTCGTCCGCTCGTCGACGCTTTCGAGCTCGACCTTCCCGAGATCGAACCAGAAGCCGGGGGAACGGCCGAGTTCCGTGATTTTCAGGGAATTTCCGTCGTAATCGAAGGTTCCCGGCCATTCGATCATAGTATCGTCCGGTTTTCTGAAAAGATCCGTGATCATAAACTCCGAAAACCCGCCGGGCACGGGCATCCGTAACTGCACCAAAACCTCGAACGGGAGATCGTCGTCATCGAGATTCATCTCCCCGATCTTTTCGTCGAGCGCGCAACACGGGAAAAGCCGGACCGCCTTCGCGCCGAGCTTTTCGGCCGCCGCCGTATCGGCCGGGTCGACCGCTTTGAGCCTGAGCAGAATTTCGATCAGCCGGTCGTTGACCGTCTTGCGCTCGGCGCGCAGAATCTTGAGCTGTTCGACGATTCGATTGAGCTCGTCCATCCGCTGCCGCCGCGGCGAGGTCTGACCGGGAACGAGATGGACGAAAAGAAACGCGAGAATGAAGAGAACGAAGGGGAAACGCATCGCAAAACTCCTTTGACCGGTAAAATTAAAAAGGCACCCCGAGATATTTGCTCACCGCAAACATATCAGAGTGCCTCGCTAAAAAGCAACCGGAATTTTTACTCGGAAGGAATCGTCAGTTCCTGCCCCGGGAAAATCCTGTCCGGATCGTCGATCTTGTCGCGGTTCGCTTCGAAGATCGCGTTCCAGCTGACGCCGTATTTCTTGCCGATCTTGCTCAGGTTGTCGCCCGATTGAACGGTGTAGGTGTTGGCCGCCGCTTCCGGCGCGGTGATTTCCATCACGAGATCACCCGAACGGTAATCCGGATCGAGTTCGCCGTATTTGTCCCACAAAGCCTGTTTGACTTCCGCGCTCGGCGCGGCGCCTTCGATTCTGATGAAGCCTTCGCCTTCGGTAATGTTCAGCCCCGAAATACCGGACGCGTTCGCCAAATCAATCAACGGTTGATATTTTTCCTGTAAAGACATCTAATTTATCCTCCTTAAACCTACTTTTCGGTAACTTCGTTTTTGACCGGAGTTCCGGCGGCTTCCTGCGCGACCTGAACGACTTCCGCCAATTTGCCTTTGGCAACCGTGCCGCGGATCGTGATCGGTTTGGTCGAGCCGTCGACCTTGACGTCCGTAAATCCTTTAGCCTTCAGAGCGTCTTCGATCTTCTTGACGGTCGCGGTATCGGTCGCCACCGTTTCGCTGGTCTTCGGAACGGCGGTCGGCGCCGGCGGCGTGTTGGCCTTATTGGCATTGGCGTCTTCACTGCCTTTACAGCCCGCCAGGAACAGAAAAGCCGACAAACATAAAACTGCTAAAAGTTTAATTCTCATTAATTTCCTCCAGAAATTCCTTTAATGTTTCTTTTTATTCTTTCTTCGTGAAATCAAAACCATCCGATTTTGACGTCTCAAAACCGCCGAAAACACTTCGTTTTTCGACGACATACTTACTCATTCGGGGCATGTAAAAGTAAGTTTATACTATTTTTCAAAAATTTCTAGTGAGCGTCACACAAAAAAAACCTCTTCCGCGATTTGCCTTGCGACGTCGTAGGAATTCTGGTCGGGACGGATGATGAAATGCCAGTCGGCGAGGCAGTAAACCCGTTGTCTCTCTTCGAAAAGCCGCCGCGCGTCGGTCTTGCTGCGGGCGAGCGGGCGGACGCGTTTCGAGGCGGCGATGTTGAGCCAGCAATGCTCGAAAGTCGATTCGAGCCAGAGCGTCGTCAGCCCGCGCGAACGGATCAGCCGGCGGTTTTCCTCGATCGTCCACGCGCCGCCGCCGAGCGCGATGATCCGCGCGTCCGAATCGAGCACGCGCCGCAGCGACTCGGTTTCGAGCGCGCGAAACCGTTCGAGGCCGTCCTGCTCGATGATCTCGGCGATCGTCCGGTGCTCGGCCTGCGCGATGACCGTATCGAGATCGACGCGCGGGCAATCGAGCAGATGCGCGAGATGCTTCGCGACCGTCGACTTGCCGACGCCCATAAACCCGGTCAGAATTATGCGCCTTTGATCGTTCATCGATTCTCAAAGTGGAAAAGTGGAAAAGTGGAAAAGTGAAAAAGTTCGCTCCGCGCCGCCAACCCGACTTTTCCACTTTTTCACTTTTTC
>JAFDVJ010000158.1 GCA_018269075.1 Acidobacteriota bacterium | reverse complement strand
GTGTTTAGTGGAAGAACAAAAAAACGAACGCGGCCGGAATCGCTGCTTTTTCCAATAAGCTCTATCACTAACTATAAAAGACTGCTGACCGCGAAAAGCTTATTCGCGCCGGCGCGCTCATCGCCAGCGGGGACGCGCTCCGATCCGCCGCCGCGACGGCCAACGTTTTACTCGCCCGTTCTTCGCTTTTTTCTTTTCCTGCCATAATTTGCTACATTTTTTCTATGGCATTGGAAACCGATTTCATCGTTATCGGCAGCGGCGTCGCCGGGCTTCGGTCGGCGGTCGAGCTCGCGGCGGCGGGCGCGCGCGTGACGGTTCTGACCAAGGACAAGGCTTCGGAGTCGAACACCGAGTACGCGCAGGGCGGCGTCGCGGTCGTCCTCTCGGACGACGACAACGCCGAGCTGCACGAGGAAGACACGCTCGTCGCGGGCGCCGGGCTCTGCGACCCGGAGGCGGTCGAGACGCTCGTCACCGAGGGAACGCGCTATATCAAACAGCTCATCGACTGGGGCACGGAATTCGACCGCGAGGGCGGCCGGCTCGTCTTCACGCAGGAAGCCGCGCATTCGCGCCGCCGGATCCTGCACGCGCACGGCGATTCGACCGGCAAGGAGATCGTCCGCGCCTTGATCGCCCGCGCGCGCGCCGAAAAAAACATCGTCCTGATGCCGTTTGCGAACACCGAAAGCCTGATCGTCCGCGACGAACGCTGCCGCGGCGTCCGCTTTCTCGACCCGATCCTGCGCGCGCCGCGCGAGCTGTTCGCGAAAGCGGTCATTCTTTGCACCGGCGGCGCGGGCCAGCTTTACCAGCACACGACGAACCCGTCGGTCGCGACCGGCGACGGGATGGCGATGGCCTATTTCGCGGGCGCGGAGATGGCCGATATGGAATTCGTCCAGTTTCACCCGACCGCGCTCAACATCGAGAAAGCGCCGCGATTTTTATTGTCGGAGGCGATGCGCGGCGAGGGCGGCATCCTGCGCAACAAATACGGCGAGCGGTTTATGGGCAATTACGACGAAAGATTGGAGCTCGCGCCGCGCGACATCGTCTCGCGCTCGATCGTCGCCGAGATGCGCCGGACCGGCACGCGCAACGTCTTTCTCGATATGACGGCGCTCTCGGAAGAATTTCTCAAAGAGCGGTTTCCGAAGATCTACGAAACGTGCAAGATGTACGATCTGAACATCGCGAAGGATCTGCTGCCGGTGTCGCCGGCGTCGCATTACTGTATGGGCGGCGTCCGCACCGATCTGCACGGCCGGAGCACGCTCGCCGGGCTCTACGCGGCCGGCGAAGTGACCTGCACGGGCGTTCACGGCGCGAACCGGCTGGCGTCGAATTCGCTGCTCGAAGGATTGGTTTTCGGCGCGCGCGCCGGCGCGGCCGCGCTCGCGGACAGTGCCGGTCTCGATCTGAAGGATTTTAAGGAAACTGACGACGAACGGCGCGCGGCGAACGACGAACCGGCGCCCGACGGACTCGCGACGGCCGTCCGCAAACGCGTCAAGCGCGTGATGTGGGAACGCGTCGGCATTTTGCGCGACCGCGATTCGCTGACGCGGGCCCTGCGCGAATTCGAACAGATCGCGCGCGCGAATCTTTCGGTTTCGTCGCGCAACTTCGTGACGCTCGCGCGGCTCGTCGCGGCGGGCGCGCTCTGGCGCGAAGAATCGCGCGGCGGCCATTACCGGCTCGATTTTCCCGAACGCCGCGAAGATTTCCGCGTCCATTCGATCCAGCGGAAAGACGCGCCGATGAAAACGAGCGAGCGGATCAATTTCGAGCAGTGATTTTAACGCGAAGGCGCGAAGGGCTTTTAGGGAAAGACTTTTACGACCGGAAATTTCGGTCGTCAGGAAGCGTCTTCATCGCGGAAAACCGCCCGAAAAATGCTTTGCGCCTTCGCGCCTTCGCGCCTCTGCGTTAAAATCCCGCCCCTTCGTCAGAAGCTCACTTTTCCGGCAAAATTCCGTCGAGCGTTTTGTATAAATCCTCGCCGCGCAGGTCGGGTTCGCCGCGTTCGCTGCGGCTCATCGAGAGCAATTGGCCTTCGGGCGAGATCAGAAAAGTCGTCGGGAAGGTTTCGATCCGGAGCTGGAAATTGATCAGCTCCGTAATGCTGTCGAGCCGCGCCTGCGGCCATTTCATCTGGTTGTCGTCGAGATATTTTTTGATCTGTTCGGGCGTGAACTCGTCGTCGGTGTTGAGGCCGACGAGCTCGAGATTGCGTTCGCGAAAGGCGCGCGCCGCCTCGCGCAGGTAGGGCATCTCGCGGCGGCACGGCGGGCACCAGAGGCCCCAGACATCGACCAGCAGGTATTTCCCGCGATAATCCGAAATCCGCCGCTTTTTGCCCGTCAGATCCGTGAACTCGAAATCGGGAAAAGGCTTGCCGACGGCCAGCTCGAAGCGCCGGTAGTCTTTCGCCTCGTGTTCGCGCAGGACGATCAGGTTTTTCTTAAGATCGACCTTTTTCGTCGAGAAATAATTCTGGCCGACGCGGAAGACGACCGTTTCCTTCGCCGCTTTGGCGGCTTCGGGCGAGAGCTTGTTCATATCGACCTCGCCGTTCTCGTCGCTGTCGACGCCGAGCCAGCCGTTTTGCGGGTCGATCGATTTCGTCTCGAAGCTGTAGGCGTACTGGACGAGGATCTTCCGGCTGTCGGCGTCGACGCGACCGCGCGCGAAAACGTCGGTCGACTGCATAAAGAGCCGGTCGTCCGGAGTCATCTTTTCGGTCTTGAACGTCCGGAAATAACGCAGGAAAACCGGGCAGACGGTGAAAAAACTGTCCTTGACGGAGAGATTGACGGTCGCGATCCAGAGATACGGGTTGTCTTCCTCTTCCTGCCGGAGCACGAACTTTTCGTCAGGAGCGAGCTGGTTATCGTCGTTGAGATCGACGAAGAGCTGCGGCGGCTGGCCCTTTTCCTCGACGAGCAGCGCGAGCACCGAGAGCCGGCCGGTCTGCGGGCTGTAAATCCGCGTCGCGGCGAGATGCGCGGACGCGGGCAGCGGCGTCGCGGTCTTGACGCGGTCGGCCGTCACGTGTTTGAACACGATTCTTTCGGCGTCTTCGGTGTCGGCGACGAGCGCGGTCTCGAACTGGCCGGTGTATTCCTTGTCGCCGCCGGCGAGCGCGGACGCCGCGCCGCCGAACAGCGCGAACGCGAGAATGAGCGTGTGGACGATTGATTTCATAGTCTTAAAACTTCGGTATTTGCGCGAGGCGTTGTAATCGGGTGTCGAGCTGCGGATGCCGTGGATAAGAAAGCCGTCGAATCCGCCGCATCTTCGCACAATAGAATGGCCAATTGTAAGCTATTTCGCGGGAACAAGCAATCGATTTCGGATTTCGGATTGCGGATTTCGGATTGGTCTGCTGCGGTCGGTTTTCAATTACAAGCAAAATTCGAGCTTCGAACACAGACCAATCCGAAATCCGAAATCCGAAATCCGAAATCCGACATCGTTTTATTTGATCGTGATGTTGAGGGTGTAGCGGGCGCGGCGGACGGGCGAGCGTTTTTTTCGGACGTAGAGAATATACTGGCCGTCCGACGGCAGCTCGAAGCTGTCCGCGCCGCTGGTCCATTCGGTGTCGAAACCGGTGTCGGGATGAAAGAGCCGGTAATCGAAGCCGGTAGTGCAGCGGAAAAATGCGGTCTGCCCGGCGCGGGCCGTGAACGAATATTCCATCTGCTGGTCGCCGGCGAGGACGGCCGTCAGCGTCGCGCTGGTCGTCCCGCGCGCGAATTTGATCTCCTGCGGCTCGGCTTTTCCGCCCTGCGCGAGCGCCGCGCCGGCGCAGAGCAGGATCAGGGCGATGATCGGCAGTATTTTATTCATAATGTTCGGGAAATGTCCGGCAGACCGTCAGTTCGGCCGCGTCGCTTCACGTCCTTGAAACGCTGCGGCTGGCTGACGGCCCGCCGTCCATCGGTCATCGATCGGCGCTAGGCCGGTTCGACCGGGACCATCTCTTCCGGTCGCGAATGGAGCTTTTTGACGAACGGCGAGATCGCGAACAGAACCACCGCGCCGCCGAGCATAATAAACGCGACCTTCATAAAGATCGCCGAGAGAATGTCGGCCTGCTCGACGAATTCGCCGGCGATGCGGCCCGCGATATAGTTGCCGAGCGAGATCGACAAAAACCAGACGCCGAGCATCAGGCTGACCATCCGGCCGGGCGCGAGCTTGGTCATCGAGCTCAAACCGACCGGGCTCAGACAGAGCTCGCCGATCGTGTGGCAGAGATAGACGAGACAGAGCCAGAGCGGGCTGACCTTGCCGGCGCCGGTCAGCGACGCGGCGTAGGCGACGACGACGAAGCCGAGACCGCCGAAGAGCAGACCGATCGAGAACTTGATCGAATCTTCGGGCTGGCGGCGGCCGAGCTTGAGCCAGATCGCGCCGATCACCGGCGCGAGCGCGATGATCATCAGCGGGTTGACGGCCTGAAGCCAGCTCGCCGGGAATTCCCAGCCGAAAATCCGCGTGTCGGTGAGCTTGTCGGCAAAGGCGTTAAAGCTCGTGCTCGCCTGTTCGAAGCCCATCCAGAAAAGCGTCGAGAAACTGAAGAGCACCATAATCACGCCGAGCCGTTTCCAGTCGTCGGTTGTCAGCCGATCCTGCATCCCGGTCAGCAGCACGGCGACGAGGCCCGCGACGACGACGACCGGCATCAGCACGTATTTGAGCGCGAACGGCATCCCGTAGCCGGCGGCGAAACCGCCGACGACGGCGACCGCGAAGACGAGCACGCCGACCATCTGCGCAAGGTAGCCGCCGCTGATCGGGTTTTCGCCGCCGGCGGCTGCGGGTTCGTTGACCGGCGCTTCGCCGACGCCGCGCAGATTGCGCGCGCCGAGCAGATACTGCACGAGACCGAAGAACATCCCGACGCCGGCCGCCGCGAAGCCGAAATGCCAGCTGCTCTCGGGATGCAGGCCCCAGCCCTTGATGATGTTTTTGAACTGGTCGCTCTGCGCGAGCCAGCCGCAGACGAGCGGCGAGGCGAACGCGCCGATGTTGATGCCCATATAAAAGATCGAGAAACCGGCGTCGCGGCGCGGGTCTTCTTTTTCATAGAGGTGGCCGACCATCGCGGAAATGTTCGATTTCAGAAAGCCGGTGCCGACCGCGACGAGGACCATCCCGAGATAGAAGAAGGTGATCGTCGGGACGGCGAGCGAGAAGTGGCCGAGCATAATGATGACGCCGCCGACCAGGGTCGCGCGCTTCGCGCCGATGAAGCGGTCGGCGATCCAGCCGCCGATCAGCGGCAGAAAATAGACGCTCGCCGCGTAAAGGCCGAAGATCGGGCCGGCGTCGGATTCCTTCCATTCGAGGCCGCCCTCGCTGATCTTCGTCGTCATATACAGAAACAGAATGGCGCGCATCCCGTAGTAGCTGAAGCGCTCCCACATCTCGGTAAAGAAAAGCGTGGATAATCCCCACGGGTGACCGAAAAAGCCGCGCCCGCCTTTCGGTTCCAGATCGTCTGTTGCAACACTCATTAATTTTTCCCCTTTGTGTTTTGAAATTTGAAAAGAATTGGGCAAAATATAACAGATTAAAGCCCGAAATTAAAAGTTTGATGTCGGAAAGTTGTTGTAAAGATGTCAATTATGGGTAAAATTTATTCGATCATAAGCATTTTTATGGTTTCGCTCCTCGCTTTTTCGGCCGCGGCGGCGCAGAATCGCCGGCCGGTTTCGGGCCGTGTGGCGGCCGGCACGTACCGGAACGAGTTCGACAACGAATTTCGGATCCGGGCGCTCGGCAGATGGAAACTGCGGCTCGTCTTCAAAGGCGTTTACGGTTACGACTCGCCGTCGGGGCCGACCGAGAACACCGGCGAGATCGCCGGCACGGCGCGGCTCGCGGGCGGCACGGCCCGTTTCGCGCCGAAAGAATTTCCGGGCTGCCGGATCACTCTGAAATTTCTCGAAGGCGGCCGGATGGAAGCCGCGCAGGCCGGCGAATGCGGTTTCGGCGCGGGCGTCTCCGCGACCGGCAGCTACCGCCGGATCGGGAAAATCCCCTTTTGATGAACGATTTTAAAATTAAGCGATCTGCATAGCGAAAGCGGGCGGAAAATTCGGAGGTTGATCAGATGGCGAACAGTTTTAGTAATGATACTTACCGGCCGGCGAAAAGTCTGGCCTACATCGTGATGGCCATTTTCGGCGGGATCGCCGTCTGCGGAATTCTGAAAGCGCTGATGAGCGTTTTCGTGATCGCTTCACCCGATTCGCGAATCGGCTCGGGCAGCAGTTCGGAACATTTCGGCATCGTTTTGATCGGCCTGACCGTACTGCTCGAAAGCCTGCTGCGGCTGCTGGTGATCGTTCTCTTTCTGATCTGGCTTTACCGGAGTTTCAACAACCTGTCGGCGTTAAAAGCGAAGCATCTGGAATTCACGCCCGGCTGGGCGGTCGGCTGGTGGTTCATCCCGTTCGCGAATCTGGTGAAGCCCTTTCAGGTCGTCCGCGAGCTCTGGAACGAAAGCGATCCGGAGTTCGACGAAGACGCGGTTTTCGGGTACGCGGGCGGCGGCACTCCGCCGATGATCGGTTTGTGGTGGGCGGCGTTTCTGACGTCGAACATCGCCGGCCGCATCGCCGACGCGGTGTTCAATGAGCGCGGCGGCCGGCAGGACGCTTTTTCGGCGGTGCTGATCGTCGCCAGCATTCTTCAAACGGCGGCGGCCGTTCTGGTTCTGCTGATCGTCAAGGGCGTGACCGAGCGTCAGGAGAAAAGATTCGAGAAACTGGCGGCGACCGAAAAATTCGTTCCGCCGCCGCCGGAGTTTTATCAAAACGGCTAAATTATGGAATTGATCAACAAACTCGGCGCCGAGGTCGAAAATCTCTGGCGCGACCGGAACTACGACGAGACGGTTTTCCCGGAAATCGCCGCCGCCGCGCTCAAAGCGGCGAACATCCCGGCGCAGCTTTCGGCGTGGGACGTGATCGCGTGGGCGCTCGGCGAAACGTATCTTCCGGACCAGCGCGACCCGGCCGGCCGGTTCGGCGATCCGCCGATCACGATTTACAATTCGCCGCGTTTTCACATCGACGTTTATTTCTGGCTCGAAGGCACGACGGCCATTCACCAGCACGCGTTCGGCGGCGCGTTTCAGGTGCTGATGGGATCGAGCATTCACAGCTGGTACGAGTTCGAACGAAGCGAGAGCGTCAACGTCTTTACCGAGCTCGGCACTCTCCGGCTCAAGCTCTGCGAGCTGCTGAGCGTCGGCGACGTGCAGGCGATCCCGCCCGGCAAACAGTACATTCACGGTCTTTTTCATCTCGATCAGCCGTCGGCGACGCTGATCGTCCGGACGCACAAGAGCCCGATGTACCTGCCGCAGTATGCGTATTACAAGCCTTATTTGGCGATCGATCCGTTTTTCGAGGACCCGAACACGACCAAAAAGCTCCAGTGCGTGACGGCGATGATCCGCGCGAGATACGAGAAGACCGACGAATACATCGCCGGCTGGCTGAAGACCGCCGATTTTCAGACGACGTTTCAGATTCTCTCGACGATCCGCGATTATTTGCAGACGACGCCGGTCGAGCGGCTCTTCAACCTCTCGGAGACGGCGACGCGCCGCGAAAAGCTGATGGAGATCGTCCGCGAGCGCCACGGCGAGCGCGCCAACGTCTTTCCGGCGGTCTTTGCGTATATCGACCGGCAGAACGAGATCGTCCGGCGGCGCGGCTTCGTGACCGATCCGGAGCATCGTTTCTTTCTCGCGCTGCTGCTGAACGTCGAGGGCCGCGACCGGATCTTTTCGCTCGTCCGCGAGCGCTTTCCCGAAAAGGATCCGCTCGACAAGGTGCTCGACTGGATCTTCGATCTCGGGCAGACGCGCGTGCTCGGGCAGGATCTGCCGAACGCGCTCGGCGTGCCGGACTTCGACGACACGGATCTTTCGATTCTCGAAAATCTGCTGCAGGGCCGGACGGACGACGAGACGCGCTCGGTCATCGAGCGGGAATACGGCGCGGGAACGGTCGAAAACTTTCCCGGCCGGCTCGAAAAACTGCGGAACAACCCGATCTTCCAGTCGCTTCTGCAGAATTATTAGCGCCGGCGATTTTCGGGCTCAGGGGAAAAAATGTTTTCTTTGTTGACGAAAAACGTTTTCGGTTGCACAATTCAAATCGTCAGGTCGTCGTAAAGGGACGGCCGGCCCGAACCTACCCCAATCGAAAAATTAAATATGAAGCAAAAGATAAAAATTTTGCTTGCCGATGACGATCCCGTCCTGCGGCGGCTTTTGCCTTCGCAGATCACGGCCGACGATCTCGAATTCTCGACGGCCGAGAGCGCGAATTCGGTTTTGGGGAAACTTAAGGAAGAGGATTTCGACGTCGTGCTGCTCGACGTCAACCTGCCCGACGTTTCGGGGATCGAGATCTTACCGGCGATTCGGCAAACGGAAAACGCGCCCGAAGTGATTATGCTGACGGCCGACAAATCGCTCCAGACCGGCATCGAGGCGATGCGCCGGGGCGCGATCGATTACATCACCAAGCCCGCCAACGCCGACGAGGTCGAAACCTTTATCCGCAAGGCGATCGAAAAGCGGCGGCTGGTTCAGGAAAACGAGCGTTTCCGGGCGGCCGTCCGCCAGCAGAACAAGAATCTGGTGATCGAGCCCGTCCACCGGAGCGCGGCGATGCAGCAGATCTTCGCGCAGGCCGAAACGGTCGCGCGGCTCGACACGACCGTGCTGATTATGGGCGAGAGCGGCACCGGCAAGGACGTTCTCGCGCGGTGGATTCACTAAAAAAAAGAAGCCACTA
>JAFDVJ010000157.1 GCA_018269075.1 Acidobacteriota bacterium | reverse complement strand
ATTGAAGGGAGAATTGAAGGGAGAATTGAAGGGAGAAGAGGACAAAGGTGTCAAAAGTGATTACAGTAATTACTCTTTGCTGCATTGATTGATTTCAGGGACTTACTCCATTAACGTCATATCAAACTCGTGGCTGGTAGGAGGAATCCCCATACTTTTGAGCCTGTCGACGTGTCTTCTTTGAGTACGGGGATTTACCCCAATGTACTCTGCAAGAGAAGGTGTGTCACCAAATTCTGATAAGAGAACAGCCCAACCGAGTACTGTTGGCAGTTCGGGACCATTAAATTTAGAACGAAGACGCTTAACGATGGAAGGTTCGTCATTTAAGGCATCTTCTAAACAGATAGTCATTTTAGCTTCCTCAATTACCTTGTCAGCGACAATCTTTTGGAAAATGTTATGAGCCGAGGTGTCAGGCAATCCTAATTTTTTCGCAATATTTTTGATTCTACTTGAGGCAAGGCGGACCTCCAATCTGAGTACCCCAAGGTTTTCCTGACTAATATTAAAGTGTCCGACGGATTCTGCCTGTTTAGTTTTATTGTAAACGACTATGTGCTGATTCTTACGATTAAAATAAATCGTTTCATTCTTAAAACCCAATCTGTCAAATTTTGCAGGATTTGAGCGGTTAAGGGAAGCGATAGCTTTGGCTATAATATGAGGCGGTAAGGTGATGTCTTCAGCAAAGTCTACTCTTTGGACCCGTGCCCGTTCAGCATCGAACCCAATAGCAATTTTGTCGTTAACAAAGGCAGTTAACTCAGCCAACTGGTCAGGAAGTTCTTCTAAAGAAGAAAGAGGATAGTTGAATCCTTTGGCCCAAGAAGGCAAAGAGACCTCGGCATACAAATGCCAGAAATTGTTGAATGTTTGCGAAAAAGTAAGTCTGGGGAGTTTAGAGCCTTTGGGGGTTTGGTAAGTATAGTGTTTCCTCTTTCCTTTTTGATAGCGTTGAAACCAATTCGAATTTTCGAGCAGCTTCGTATAGTCTCTGTTACGAAAGATTTGTTTTACTCCAATTGTGTCTAACATAGCTTAACTCCTCCTTGCATTAGCTTGCATTTCGCCCCGAATTTTGTTTCGATTTACATCGTCCGAGACGGGGTTATACCGATGGGGCTTCAATTACCTCTTGTGAAAATTCTTGGTGTTTTCTTCCAGGTAAGCCTGAAGCAGCGAATGAGTGAACAGGACTCGGCGGCCCAACCTAACATGCGGGATTCTTTTTTTGGCGACTTCTCGGTCGAGTGTGACAACCGAAATGCCCAAAAACTCGGCAGCTTCCTTTCTATCCAGCGTTATCTTCTTTGTCTGTTCTTCTCTCATCTTTTAATCTCCTACTACTATTTCAATGCGCTGTTGATGCTTGCAGTACTAAAGAATTTTCTCCAGTAATCTAATATTATCATAATAAAGCTTGTAAAATATAGAGAAAGCAAGTATTATGTTCCAACATGCTAGAAGTATAAAAGGTGCTCTAAGCGTCACGCTTTTGAATAAAAATTATGGGAAGACAAGTAAAAGGCCTACCAACGCCAAAAATTGCGGATATGTTTAGAATAGTCAATTTGCTTCCGTCCGGCATTGTAATGAAAGACGAAAAGGAACTTGCGTCTGATTTCTACGAAAAAGACGAATGCGGATTTAGACCAGCAATTGAAGAGAGCTATCATAATTGGATTTATTCTTCCGAATTTGATTGTGATAAGTCTTTGCTGCCGAAGGAAGTCTATGAAGATATGTACCGAGATTATCTTATTGAGTATTATACAGATGAAGGTAAAGTGTGGGTGTTTTATGCTGCAAAAGCATTAGCAGAATGTTTTGCAGACCTGCCGAAAGCGTTTGTCGAATATGTGAATATACCCAATACTGAGGTTGAATTCCTGACTAACAGATTAATGGCTCGAATTAAAAAAAATGATTTCGGCTCTGAAGAAGTTAGAGAAAAAGAATTGGAGGCTGACGACAAAATAAGAGCAGCCGTCGATAGGTATAATAAAGCTCGCGATTTTTACAATAGATTGTATGAGTTGGCAAAGGCATTTGAGCGATGTCGGAGGTTTCCTTACAAGGCAGAGAGGATATTTGATGAATATGATGGCGGATTTCCAAGTATTGAATTATTCTCAGCAAGAAAAGCCACAGTAGAATACAATAGGTTGAAAATTCTACCCGACGAATTTACAGAAGCTTTTGATGGAGTAGATATTGACCGGGTTAAAATCTGCGGACACTGTAAGAAGGTTTTCTGGGCAAAAAGACAAACAATGAAAGGCTGTTCCAAATCGTGTGCAAAGATTTTACGAACAAAGAAGTGGCGGGAGAAGACGACGAAAGAGCAGCGTCAGAAGTATTATGAAAATCGGGTCCTTAAGGAAATTAGAAACCAGAAAAATAAAATGGAACGAAAAGATTGATTGTTCAAGTCATCTTAAAGATGGCTTAGATGACGCTTAAGCTAATATGTATTTTGCAGCTTGGGTTGGTTTCGAACGTCGTGGCTGATTAGAGTCTGAAAATAGTCTTAGCTAACCCAAGTTGGTCTGAATCAATACTCTCATCTCAACTTTATTGACTCCAAACTATCATTAAGACATCACAATAAACATAGCAGCTAGAACCGATTTGTATGAGGCCGCCGGCCGGAGAACCTCAAAAATAAATCTAAACATTTCGCACCCAGACACAGAACAGAGTTCAATTTTAGGTGTTCGGTCGGCTCCTTTTAAGGGGAAAGGGCAAAGGTATTATTCGTAAACAGTAATTGTAAAAATTATGCTCAAGGTGTGAGTCAAGGTGTGAGTCAAAGGAAAAAGCATCCCGAAGGATGCTCTAAATTATTGAAAACATTGGAGCCGGTGAAGGGACTTGAACCCCCGACCTGATGATTACAAATCAACTGCTCTACCAGCTGAGCTACACCGGCTTGCGGGGCGTTTGGAGTGCGCGGCCGCAAACGAGAATACTACAAAATCAGCGGTTTTTCTGCAAGCGGCGGCGTTAAATTTATTGTTAAACGTTGTAAATATTTGTTGACGCGCGGTTTTTAAAAAGGTTACCATAGTAAATGCCGCCTGAGGCGACATATTGTTCAAACAGACCCTCTTTCATTTGGTTTCTAAAGAGAATTTCTAACAATCAATCGTAAATTTAAGGAGACAATCGTGAAGTTTCAGAAGTTTTTCAGGAATAGTTTCGGCCTGTGTTTGGTCGCACTGCTGGTGTTTTCGGCCGGCGTTTCGGCGCAGAACAAAAAGACCAAGGTGATCGTCAGCGAGGCGACCAAAAATCTGCCCGTCGCCGGCGCGAACAATCTTTACTGCGCCGGTTACGTCCAGACCGGTTCCGTCGACACGAGCCGCAAGATCGTCGGCGCGGTCAACGAACAGGAACAGAACGTTTATTCGCAGGGCAATTTCGTTTACATCAACGTCGGCGCCAACCAGAACGTGCAGGTCGGCGATATGTTCGCGGTGATCCGGCCGCGCGGCCGCGTCGAGACGCGCTGGTCCAGTAAGAAAGACCTCGGCTTTCTCGTCCAGGAAGTCGGCGCGCTCGAAGTCGTCAACGTCAAGGGAGCGGTCGCTGCCGCGCGCGTCAAGACATCGTGCGACAACCTCCTGCTCGGCGATCTCCTGCAGCCGATCCCGGCGCGCACGAGCCCGATGTATTCGCAGCGCCCGGCGCTCGATATTTTCGGCAACCCGTCGGGCAAGGCCGCGGGCCGCATCTTTATGGCGCGCGACAATCTCGAACTGCTCAGCCGCGATCAGATCGTCTACATCGATCTCGGCGCGGAAGACGGCGCGAAACCGGGCGATTACCTGACCGTTTTCCGGCCGCTCGGCAAGGGCGGGCTGTTCGACAAGCAGCAGAAGGAATCGACGAGCGCGCGCGACGAGGGCTTTCAGTCCGACCGTTTTCGCGGCGGCAAGTTCTCGAACCAGGCCGCGCGGAAAAGCGGCGATATGGCGAACGGCACGGTCGTCACGACCGAAACGGCCAAACAGGACCGGCCGTCGGATATGCGCAAGGTCGTCGGCGAGGCGATGATCCTGACCGTGCAGGGCAAGACCGCGACGGCGGTGATCGTCCGCACGGCGCAGGAGATCCATACCGGCGATTACGTCGAGATGCAGTAGGGAATTTGGATTTCGGATTTCGGATTTCGGATTTCGGATTGTTTCGCTCCGGAAAGCCGAATCCGACGGGGCGATTGGCAAAGGGCCGCGGACGCCCGTTCGGTTGGAACGGGCGGGCGGGCGGCCGAAGTGCGAAGGCAGGGCGCGATGCGGGGGCGTTGCGCGCTGCCTTTTCGTCTTTGGCGGGCGGCGGGCGGCGCGATCCGGGGATGACTTTTCGCGGGCGGCGGGCGTATAATCGCCCTGTGAGGGCCGCGCCGGAAAGATGCGCTTAAACAAAAGAGTAATCGTCAGGAACTTCCTCGTTCATCTCTACCACGCCCTCAAGGTCTTCCTATTTTTCGTTTTTTTTCTGCTTTTTATCTGTCACAGATTCAGGGACGATCCGCGGCCGCCGAAATTTTCGGGCGTCGTCACGGATAAATGGATCTTCATCGCCGAAACTCAGGAAGGATCGAAGCCGGTGCCGGTCGTGACGATCCGCACCGACGACGGCCGTCTGCGCAATATCGTGGTCGATCCGGAAAACTACGCCCGGCTCGGGCTCTCGATGCGCGTCCGGCGCGATTTGAAAAGCGTTGAGCCGGTCGCCGCGCCGTAGCCGGGGAATTCAGTTTGTTATAATCGAAAAAATGAAGCACGAGCTCGTCATCCATTCACGTTACGCCGAGCGCGCCGATCTCGCCGCCGCGATGCGGGACTGGCCGGAGTTCGTCGCGGGCGCGGGCCCGGACGTCGAGCTCGCCGACCGGGCGACCGGCGAAATGGTGGCGATTCGATACGGCGATGGTTGGGAAAACGATTATCTGAGCATCACGACCGACGCGCCGGGCGCGCTCTTCGACCGCGCGATCGGCGGCGCGGTGCGCGTCCTGCTCGGTTTCGACAGCCGGATTAAGCTGCGGCTGATCACGCCCGGCGACACGCGGCTCGACACGCCGAAATTCGTCGTCCGCGACGCCGACGGCTGATTGTTTCGGGGTAAAACGGTTCTGAGTTCCGCCTTCAGGCGGCTTTTCCTGCGCCTTCGGGACGTTCGAGGTGCGAAAAACGGCCGACTGATGTCGTTTGACGAATTAGATCGGCGGGCGGAGCCGCATAATCCCCGCAACGAGAAGTCATCGAAGATGACCGACAGCATAGCCGGGGGTGAAACCCTCGGTCAGGCAAACGATTCACGATCGCTCGCCGAAGGTGAGCAGCATTTTTCCGGCGAAAGACGGTTGTTCGTCGCCTTCAGCGACGGATCGTTTAACGTTCCCGACCCGGGGTGTCGCTCGCTGTACCCCGGGCGGCGAAGCGGGGCTGTCGGTCTCCTTCGGAGACGTTTTCTCGGGGGCTTTTTTAACGGTAGCGGGCAGAATAGTGAAATGTTCGGGCTTTAATTCGCGGGCTTCGAGTTGTCGGCGACGATCTTTTCGATGACCGATTCCTTGACGCTCTGCCGCTTGCGGTTGTTTTCGCTGATGAAGAACCGGAAATAGTCGTACAGCGACCACATCGCCATCAGCACCGACACCCAGAGGCCGCCGCGGCCGACGAGATAGCCGAAGACCTTCCAGTCGTTCGAGGTCAGCGAAAATTGGGCGAGATGCGCGAACGCTTCGCGGACTTCGGCGACCTGCCAGAAGAGAAACGTCGGCAGGTTCCAGCCGAAATTCGAGACCGGCGGGTTGCCGTTCGCGCCGGCGACCAGGAGCGCGACGATCGCCACGCATTGGGCCCACATCTTGATCTTGCCGGACGTCTGCGCCTGGATGACGATGCCGTCGGCCGCCGCGACCGACCTCAGGCCCGTGATGATGAACTCGCGGCCGAGGATCACGACGACCGTCCACGCCGGCGCGAGATGCTTTTCGACCAAAACGATCAGCGCGGCCGAGACGAGCAGCTTGTCGGCGATCGGATCGAGCAATTTTCCGAGGTTCGAGACCTGGTTGCGCCGCCGCGCGAGATGGCCGTCGAGGATGTCGGTCAGCGAGGCCGCGAGAAAGATCCCGATCGCGAGCGCGTAGCCGCTGATGCCGAACCAGTTTTCGGAGAGCGGCGTCAGCAGAATGACGACCAGCAGGGGAACCAGCAGGATGCGCGCCAATGTCAGGTAATTCGGTAAGTTCATGGCGATTTCGGATTTCGGATTTCGGATTTCGGATTGGTTTCCCTTAGTTCCGGCGATCCTTTTTCCTTTGTAATCCTTATAAATACAGTTTCAAGTGTAGGGGCGAAGAGGCGGCGGTGTCAAGACTTTCCGCCGCCGCTACCGCGAAGACCCGGCCCGGCTCGCCGCCTGGGAATTCGCCAGCCGCATCGAGCGCGATCCGGTGCCGAAGACGAAAAACGGCAGAAAATAGCCGGAACGCAGCCCGGAGCGCCGGCATCCTGCCGGCAATGAGCGCGAAAGCGCGAACCGGCGTTTCATTTTCATTCGACATTGAAAGCAAATGAAACGCCGGTGCGTTTTGCAAACGCATGGCCGGCAGGATGCCGGCGCTCCGGGCGCGTTCCCGGTTTTTTCCCGAAAAGGCTTTTCCGCGATCATCGATTATGCTACAATCGGCCTGATGCACCGGCATCGTTCGCTCCCGAATCTTCAGACAAACACCTTAAAATCTCCGCCCCGCGCGCCGTATCGGGCGCCGGTCGAATCAATCCCGATCCCTATGAACCGACTTCATCGTTCCCGCTCTTTCAACATCGCCGTCATCTTCGTCCTGCTCGCGCTCGCCGCCGCCGGCGCGTGGTTCGCGCGGCCCGCCGCCACCGCCGACCGCGGCGACGCCGATTTCATCGTCAACTCGACCGGCGCGACCGACAGCGTCCGCCGGCTCGCGTTCGCGACCAACGATCTCGTCTACAACCCGCGCGATCATTTCTTTTACGCGAGCGTCCCGAGCCGCGTCGGCCCGGGCGGCAACCGCCTGACGCGGATCGATCCGCTCGACGGCCGGACCGAAGCGGGCGTCTTCGTCGGCAGCGAGCCGACGCATCTCGCGCTCGCCGGCGACGGCGCGAGTCTTTACGTGCTGCTCGAGGGCGCGTATTCCGTCCGCCGCTTCGACACGCTCGCGCAGACGGCCGGCGCGCAGTTTCCGCTGGGCCGCGAGAGCGACGGGCACAGTTATCGTTCGCCCGACATCGCCGTCGCGCCCGACAACCCGAACGTCGTCGCCGTCGCGCGGCGGAATCGTTACGGGTACCAGCGGGGCGTCGCGATCTTCGACAACGGCGTCCAGCGCCCGCAGACCGAGACGCCGTATTACAACGGCAGCGAATCGCTCACGTTTTCCGCCGGCGGCGCGACGCTCTACGGTTCGGGAGAGAGCACCGGCCTGCGGCGGCTCGCGGTCGACGCGTCGGGCGTCTCGATCGCCAATCTCACGAACTTCGCGATCCGGGCGCGCGTCAAGTACGCGGGCGGGCTCGTCTTCTCGTCGCACGGGGAAGTCGTCGACGCCGCTTCGCTGACGCTGCGCGGGACCTTCCCGAACGTCTCGACGGACGCCTTCACGGCCGATCCGGCCGCCGGCCGCGCCTTTTACCTGACGGAGGACACGGCGTCGAATACGTGGGTTCTCAGGGCCTTCGACATCAACACCTTCGTCGAGCTCGGCCGGCTGACGATTCCCGGCCGCGACGGCACCGCCGGAGCGCTGACGCGCTGGGGGACGAACGGACTCGCGTTCCGGACGAGCTCCGACAAGGTCTACTTTATTCAAACGTCGCTGATCCCGACGAACGACCCGCTCCCGACGCCGACCGCGACGCCGACCGCGACGCCGACCGCCCCGCCCGCGCCGGCCGTCTTTATGCGGCAGCTCGCCGTGCCGGCCAACGATCTCGTTTACGATCCGTCGTCGCAGAGGCTCATCGCGGCGGTCGGGAGCGCCGGCGGACCGGGCCTCGGGAACACGGTGACGACGATCGATCCGGCGACCGGGACGATCGGGAATTCGGTCTTCGTCGGCAGCGAGCCGCGCGCGCTCGCGCTCGCGGGCGACCGGCAGACGCTCTGGATCGGCCTGCGCGGGAGCGGCTCGATCCGGCGGTTCAATCTCCGGACGATGCAGGCCGGCGCGGAATATTCGCTCGGCCGCGACAGCTTTCACGGGCCTTATTCGCTCTCGGATCTGGCGGTCGCGCCGGATAACCCGAACGTCGTCGCGGTGCCCCGCCTGTATCGCGGAACGAGCCCGCCGGAGGCCGGCGAGGCGATCTTCGACAACGGCGTCCAGCGCGCGCAGACCGGGCCGGATAATTCGGTCGGGAGTTATCTGCTGACCTTCGGCGACGACGGGACGAGGCTCTACGGCGCGAACGACGGCCTCGGCCTCGCCCGGATGAACGTCACGCCGAGCGGGATCGCCACTCTGCCCGAGGCGGAGTTCGCGCCGGGCGTCAATATCGAGTATCGCAACGGTTTCGTCTACGGCGGCAACGGGCAGGTCGTCGACGCGGCCGCCGGCTCGGTTCGCGGGACTTATCAGGTCTCGACCTACGGTTCCCGCCCGTTCGTCGTGCCCGATCCGGAACACGGCCGTGTCTTTTTTCTCGAGCGCGGCAGTCCGAACTGGGTGCTGCGGGTCTTCGATCTCGAAACCTTCGTCCCGCTCGGCGCGGCCGACGTGCCGGGGCTCGGCACCGACCTGACGGCCGTCAAGCGCTGGGGCGCGAACGGTCTCGCGATCGCCGACGGCACACGCGTCGTGCTCGTGCAGAGCACGCTCGTCGATCCGAACGAGCCGGTGCCGGCCGCGACGCCGGCACCGACGCCGACGCCGACGCCCGCGATTCCGGTCCCGACCTACGTCCGGCGCGTCGCGCTCGCGACCGGCGGAATGCTCTACCGCGCGCAGGACGACAAGCTCTACGTAACGATCGGGGGCGCGGCCGGCCCGGGAACCGGCAATTCGATCAGCCGGCTCGATCCCCGGACCGGGGCGCTCGTCTCCTCGACCTTCGTCGGGAGCGAGCCCGGATCGCTCGTCGCGTCCGACGACGGGACGACGATGTACGTCAAGCTCGGCGGCGCGCAGGCGATTCGCCGTTTCGATGCCGCCACGCTGACGCCGGGGCCGCAGTTTACGGTCGATAATTTCAACAATCTCGGCGACATCGCCGTGATGCCGGGCAACCCGCACACGATCGCCGTCACGCAGGGCTCGAACGGCGTCGCGATCTACGACGACGGCGTCCGGCGGCCGCGTATGAGCAACGGCGGAGCGTACTCGGTGACGCGGATCGCGATGCCCGACGCGACGACCATCTACGGCTACTCGGGGGAAATCTCGAGCGCCGAGTTCGTCAAGCTCGGCGTCGATTCGACCGGCGTCAGCGGGCTCGCGCACGTCAATTCGCTGCTCTGTGCCTTCAGCGATATGCAGTATGCGGGCGGGCGGATCTATTCGGGCAGCTACGTGATCGATCCGGAAGCGCAGCGGCTCGTCGGGACGCTGCCGGCGACCGGCGAGACGATGACGGTCGATCCGGCGCTCCACCGCGCGTTCTTTATCGAGGACAACGTCCTGACGGCGGTCGATACCGACACCTTCGTCAAGGTCGGTTCGGTCGCGCTGCCGCCGGTTTCCTATACGGCCTATACGAGTGGGCTTATGCGGTGGGGGACGAACGGGCTCGCCTACAAAGTCTTCGGCAGCTCGACGGCGGCCGACAACGGGCTCTACCTCGTGCAGAGCCGGCTCGTCTCGCCCGACGGCGCGGTGCCGACCGCACTGCAGTTCGCGGCGGCCGGTTATTATTTTTCCGAGGGCTCTTCGCAGACCGGTTTCACCGTCACCCGGACGGGCGACCTGACGGCGCCGGCGACGGTCGATTACGCGACGTCCGACGGGACGGCGACCGCCGGCGCGGACTACAACGCCGCTTCGGGCACGCTCTCTTTCGCCCCGGGCGAGGCGAGCAAGACCGTGCCGCTCCAGATTCTCGGCGATAACGTTTACGAGGGCAGCGAGACTTTCAGCGTGACGCTCTCGAACCCGACCGGCGGCACGCTGGCCGCGCCGTCGAGCGCGGTTATGACGATCTCCGACTGGAACTCCCGGCCGCGCTTGTGGCCGCAGACCGCGGTTTACTTCGAGCCCGCGCCGAACGCGACGACGACCGGCCTCCTGACGTTCCGGCTCTCGAATCCCTCGGTGCTGCCCGTGACGGTCGATTACGCGACGCTCGCGGCGACGGCGACGCCCGGCGCGGATTACCTCGACGTCGGCGGGACGCTGACGTTCGACCCGCTCGAAACCGTCAAGACCGTGCCCTTTACGATCCGGGGCGACCGCCTCTTCGAGGGCGACGAGAGCTTTTTCCTGACGATCGCGAACGCGACGAACGCGACGATCGAGGGGAACAGCGTTTCGATCTCGATCCGCAACTACAGTCTCGCGCGCCGCGCGCCGTTCGATTTCGACGGCGACAACCGCACCGACCTCGCCGTCTTCCGGCCGAACGGCGGCGAATGGTGGCAGCAGCGGTCTTCGGACGACGCCTCCGTCGTCAAACGGTTCGGTCTCGCCGACGACCGGCTCGTGCCGGCCGACTACACCGGCGACGGCCTCGCGGACATCGCCGTCTGGCGGCCGGGGAGCGGCGAATGGTTCGTTTTGCGGTCGGAGGACGGCTCGTACTTTTCGCTGCCGTTCGGCGTGAGCGGCGACGTGCCGGTGCCGGCCGATTACGACGGCGACGGCTTGACGGACGCGGCCGTTTTCCGGCCCGCGAACGGCACCTGGTACATCGCCCAATCGGCGAGCGGGACGGTCGCGATCAGCGAGTTCGGGATCGCGGGCGATCTGCCCGTGCCCGGCGATTACGACGACGATTCCCGGGCGGATATCGCCGTCTGGCGGCCGGCGGACGGCACGTGGTGGTATCTGCAGAGCAACGGCTCGGGCGTCGGGCAGGCGCGGTTCGGGCTTGCCGGCGACCGGCCCCTGACCGGCGACTTTACGGGCGACGGCCGGGCCGACCTGGTCGTTTATCGGCCCTCGACCGGCGAATGGTTCATCCGGCCCGCGGGCGGCACGGATTACTACTCGTTCCCGTTCGGGACGGCGGGCGATCTGCCCGTGCCGGGCGACTACGACGGCGACGGCCGGACGGATGCGGCCGTCTTTCGCCCGTCCGAATCGATGTGGTATCTGAACCGGTCGACCGCCGGCGTCGCGATCGTGCCGTTCGGGGCGGCCGGCGACGTGCCGGTGCCGAACGCGTTCATCCGGTGACCGGGAGCGCGGGCATCCTGCCCGCCGGCCTTTCGCGATGGCGGCCTTTCCCGGAAAACGAGGATCGGACGAACTGAAACGGCGGCGGGCAGGATGCCCGCGCTCCCGGCAGAGAAAAAAGGCGTGCGGTTTCAGCCGCGCGCCTTTTCGTTTGAACGGGATTTATCCATTCCTCCGCGCTTACGGCGCGGGCGGCTGCATAAAGCCGAGATTGGTGTTCGGGAAATTGGCGATCTTCGGGAAGACGTTGACGAGATTCGCGTCCGGCAGGCCGTACCAGCGCGAGAGTGTCGCCGCGTACTGCTCGATCGAGGTCGTCGGGATCCAGCGGCCGCGCGCGGTCGAGCCGCTGTCGGCATCGTCCGGGCCGTTCATCGTGAGCGTCGGGAAGGGCGTCCCGTTCGTCGTGTTGACGCCGTAGAAGTCGCTCGCGGTGATGCCGCCGCCGACGACGAAATGATGGTTCGCCCACGCGTGGTCGGTGCCGACGACGCCCGTGCCGGTGCCGGCCGGGTTGAAGGTCCGCGAGAAATCGGCCATCGTGAACTGCGTGACCTTGTCGGCGATGCCCTGCGCGAGCATCTCGTCGTAGAACGCGCGCATCGCCTGCGAGAGCTGGACGAGGAGCGTGTTCTGCGTCGCGATCTGGCCGTTGTGCGTGTCGAAGCCGCCGAGCTGGACGTAGAAGATCTGGCGGTTGACGCCGAGCGAGGTCCGCGTCTTGATGAGCCGCGCGACCTGTTTGAGCTGTAATCCGATGCTCGTCGTCGGGAACGTTACGGTGACCTCGTTGAACGTCTGGAGCGCGGCGTTGGCCTGCATCGCCGAATCGGTGACGTGGCTCGCGGCCGCGACGACGCTCGACGAAAGATCGATCCCGCGCAGCGAATTGAAGGCCGCGAGCCGCGCCTGCGAAGCCGCGGTCGCGTTATAGCCCTGCGGGTTGAGCACGCCCGCGAGCGACGTGCCGGCGTTGGCGATCGCGAGCGGGAGCGTCGTCTGGCCGGACGTGAACAGCTGCGCGCCGGAGATCGACGTGATCATCGGGACGAGCCCGCTCGGATTGTCGGGCAGCGTCCGCAGATCGGAGATCCGGCCGCCCCAGCCGGTCAGCGATTCGACGTCGCTGCGGCCGCCCTGATACTGCGAAACCTGATCCGAATGCGAAAAGAGCTGGAACGGTTTGGCGACCGAGCCGTTCTGGTACTGGGCGCGTGTCATCGGCGCGGTGAGCGTCCCGACGTTGGTCACGATCGCCATCTTGCCGGCCGCCCAGAGCTCGTGGATGCCGTTGTTGACGATGTTCGTCGCGGGCGTCTGCGGGCCGAGCGCGGGATGCAGACCGTAGGTCAGATTGCCCATCCGCGGGACGGTGATCGGGAGCAGGTTGGCCTGCGGGATCGCGAGCCCCTGCGTGTTGCGGGCCGCCGAGTAAACGCCGTAGTTGCTGAGCGTTCCGTCCGAATGATTCGGGATGACGACGTTGTTGCCGTCGTTGCCGCCCGACATAAAGACGCAGACCAGCGCGCGGTAGTCCGAGGGCACGAAGCCCGGCTCGGTCTTCGCGTCGTCGGCTTTTTGCGCGTAGGCGCTGACGAGGCCGAAGTGACGCATCTGCGTGGCGAGCGCCGTCATCGACAGGGCGCAGCCGGTTTTGATCAAAAATTCTCGTCTGTTCTGTTTCATAAAATCTCCTTTTTAGTTTGGGAAGTTCGGGAAGCTTCGAAAGTTTCGGAAGTGAGGGCTTTTCTTCCCGAACTTCCCGAACTTCCCGAACTTCCCGGGCTTCCTCAACCGAACTACCTCTGCACCTGATATTGCGACGACGTCAGAACCAGATAAACGGCCGTCTGGGCGCGGGTCAGCGGGCTCGTCGACGCGACGGCGTTGACGGCCGTCAGGATCGTGCTCCGCATCTGCGCGCTCATCGCGCCGTGCATCATCCGCTGGTTGAGCACGTCGAGCAGCTGATTGCTCGTCGTGTCGGCGGCGGCGAGCGCCTGCAGCTCGGCGAAGTTGATCTTCGTCCCGTTCGGCGAGTCCGGCAGCGCGACCGCGATCTGCCCGAAACACATCGAGTTGGCGAAGTTCGCGCGGCCGATCGACGTGCCGGTCGTAAAGATCGCGAACTCGGGGCCGAGCAGGCTCGAGCCGGGCACGATGTAGTTCGGCGGATAATAATTGAAGACCGTCGGCGCGCGGAACGCGTCCTGGAGCAGCGCCTGCGGGAAGCGGTTGACGTTGCCGTCGCTCTGCGTCAGGCCGTCGGCCGAGGTCACGCCGACCTGCCGGAAGACGTTCGTCATCAGCTGGACGGGCTCGCGGAGCTTGCCGTAGTTGGCGTCGGTCTTGACGTTGCCGCGGGCTTCCGGGTCGAGGAGAATCGCCTTGACGACTTCCTTCATCTGCGTCGGGCTCGTCCGGTTGGCGTTAAAAACGGCGGCGACGCGGCCGACGTAGGCCGGCGTCGGGTCGCTCGTGACCATCTGCTGGATCAGGAACTTGCTGACGAACGGCGCGACGTTCGGGTGATTGTAGATGTTGTCGAGCGCCTGATTGAGATCCGTGAGCCCGTTCTGGCCCGCCGGAATGTTCTGGCTGACGGCGTTCGGATAGCTCAGCAGCGTCTTCGCCGTCGTGTCGTGGTTGGCCTGGACGAGCAGCATCGGGTCCTTATAGTTGACCGTGCCCGAGACGAAGCTCGGACAGGACGCCGGCGTCTGGCAGAACGACCAGCCGGTAAAGACCTTCGTGAAATTGTTGATCGTCGTCTGGTCGTAGGTCGGGATCGGGTTGTTCTGCCCGTCGAGCTGGAGCGTGCCGTCCGGGTTGAGCATAAACAGGCCGACGTTGAACAGCTGGAGAATCTCGCGCGGGTAGTTCTCGTTCGGATTGGTCCGCGTCGAGCGCGCCATATCGAGATAGTTGCCCATCCCCGGGTTGAGCGTCATATCGAACATCAGATTGCGCCAGTTGCCGAAGGCGTGCTGCGACAGGATCTTGTGATAGGCGATCATATGGCTCGACTGCTGGGTGTCGACGCCCGAGATGACCCAGAGCTGGGCGAGCGCCCACGCGACGCGGTGGCGGAGCTGCGACGTGCCGTAGAGCGCTTCTTTGTAAAACCACGTCTGCACCGGGTACATCGTGTAATGGTCGCGGAAGCAGGTCGCCGGGACGTCGTCGCCGTTCGCGTTGTCGCAGTCGGAGATCGGATTGGTCGGCCGCAGGTCGATGTCGGGATAGGGAAACGCGGCCGACGGGTACGGCGCTTCGAACTGCTCGGCGAGCCACGTCCGGAGACCGATCCGGCGGAGCCGGTTGTCGAGATCGACGGTCGGCCCGAAGGTCGCCTGTTCGAGAAAGCGGATCCGGTCGCCCGACCAGCGGTAGCCGATCGTGTCTTTCGTCGGCGGCGCGGCGGTCTGGCCGGTCGGCGTGCCGTAAAGCGGCGTCGGCACCGCGCCCTCATCGTCCTTGACGGTGCCGCCGATCTGGCCGTAGCCGACCCGCACGCGGTTGCTCGCGAGGCCGCGCCACGTCAGATTGATCAGCAGATCGCCGTCCGGCGTCGGCGGCTCCCAGAAGCCGGCTTCGTCGTGGAGCCGGAAGATCAGCGCGTAAACGCCGGTCACCTCGTTGATCGGATAAAAATCGAGCACCGGGAAACGATATCTGTGCCCCTTGGCGTCCTCGGCGTAAACCCGAAAAGCGTTGGCCCCTTCGTCTTTCATCAGCGCGAGGTTCGTCACGTAGAGGACGACCCGCTGATCGGGGGCGAAAGCCTTCGCCGGCGTCTTCTGCCGGCCGCCGCGGACGAGCTTCGCCGGGCTGACCGTCAAGGCGCGCGTCGAATCCGGCTCGCTCAGAATGACCGGTACCGGCGAATCCGGATCGGGATCGGTTTCCTGCGCCAGAACCGGCAGCGCGGCCAGCAGCACGGCGACACCGATGCTCAAAAGCTTGAAAAATAAGCAAGACCTTCTGCTTATCATACTTTTCCTCCTAAATTTGTGTCTTGATACTAAAATTATTCGGGTTTGAACCTAACGACCAAGAAGAAAAACGCCGTTAAATGTTGTTATGCTTCTCAATTGTATAAGATTTCCGGTCCAAAAGACAAGAAATATTTTGCAAAGCCTTCTTCCTGTTTAAATTATCACCCGCCAGACGTTTTTGTTTCCTGTTTTCTTAGACGGGGCGGCGTGGTTTTTGGCCGAAGAAATTTGTCACAATTCGGCTTTCGGTCTAAAATTTTCCCCTATGACAACAAAACTTATCCTTGAAACGCACGACGCGTTCAACTTTCGGACGGCCGTCTACAGCCACGGCTGGTGCGAGCTCCGGCCCTTCGAGTTCGATCAGGAAAACTGGCGCCTGCGCTATGTTTTCGGCGGCGCGAACCCGTTTTCGGTCGTTTTGAGCGAGCTGCCGGGCGGCGTCGAAATCGAAGCGCCGGACGGCGTGACGGACGCCGGGACGGCGGCGCGGATCCTCCGCGAAGTCCGGCACATCCTCCGGCTCGACGAGGATTTTTCGGGGTTTTACCGGCTCACGAAAAAGCAGAAACGGCTCGAATGGATCGCCCGGATGAGCGCCGGCCGGCTGCTCCGCTCGCCGACGGTCTTCGAAGACCTCGTCAAGACGCTCGCGACGACCAACTGTTCGTGGGCGCTGACGCGGATCATGACGACGAACCTCGTCGAAAAGCTCGGCCGCGAAGCGCCGGACGGCCGCCGCGCGTTTCCGACGGCCGCGGCGATGGCCGGGGTTTCGGCCGATTTTTACCGCGACGAGATCCGCGCCGGCTACCGCGCGCCGTATTTTCTCGAACTCGCCGAGCGCGTCGCGAGCGGACAACTCGACCCGGAAGCGTGGCTCGTCTCCGATCTGCCGACGAAAGAGCTGAAAAAGGAGATGAAGGCGGTCAAGGGCGTCGGCGATTACGCGGCCGAAAATCTGCTCAAGCTCGTCGGGCGCTACGACGGCCTCGCGCTCGACTCGTGGCTGCGCGGCCAGTTTTATAAGAAGCACAACCGCGAAACCGTCTGCGACGACCGCGAGATCGCCGCCTTTTACGAAAAGTTCGGCCCCTGGCGCGGCCTCGCGATCTGGTGCGATATGACCGAGAAATGGCACTGATGTCGATTTCGGATTTCGGATTTCGGATTTCGGATTGGTTTCGAGTCGGAGGCGATCGTTGAAACCGAAACATTCGATTTTAGACCAATCCGAAATCCGAAATCCGAAATCCGAAATCGACATAGTTCTTTGATAATTTTTTGAGAGTTTTTTGAGGCGGATTTTGAGGACTTTCGACCAAAAGATCGGTTATTCTCGGTTCTCGAACGGAAAACGCGGCCGGAATAGTTTCGGAAGCCGGGCGCGGTCCCGTAAATTACGAGCAAAAATGTTGAAACGAAAGCCCGTTCGCCGGTTCGCGGCGTTCGAAACCGCTTTGCCGGACGGTTTGTAAAGTTGTTTTTCCGGCCCTGGCGGACATTATTGACGGAAACTGCAAAGCATTTTTGCGTAATAACTTACAGGGAAATTTTTTTATTTTTTTTTGACGAATTTCTTCGACTTTTTGAAAACCCGTGACGTCAGAATACACGTGCGAAGGAAATTCGCCGAAATTTATAAAGGAAAACAGGCTTAATACATAAGCTATAAGGAGAGAGAAAAAAATGAGAAAAAACTTGGTGAATATGTTAATCGGATGTGCGGCGGTTTTGATGGTTTTGACGATGGCGGGCGGCGCCAGCGCGCAGCGGCGCGAGTCGCGCGGCCGGATGATGACCAAAGCGCAGGTCAAACAGGTGATCAGCCGGGTCGAGGACCGCGTCGACAACTTCGTCAGCAACTACGATAAATCGCTCGACCGGAGCCGGCTCGACGGCTCGAGCCGCGAAGACTGGCTGAACCGCCGCGCGAAGGATCTCGAAAACGCGACCGACGAGCTGTCCCGCGAATTTCAGCGCCGCGACGCCTGGATCGAAAACAAGGACGAAGTCCGCAAGTGCCTGAACATCGCGAGCGACATCGACCGCAATATGAAGAACTACAACTTCGGCGCGAAAACCGAATCGAACTGGTCGCGCGTCCGCTACGAGCTGAACACGCTGGCCGACATCTACAATCTGCCGAAAGTCGGCTCGGCCGCTTACAGATAAGCGAAAAGGGGAATCGAAACGGGCGGGGCGGGCTTTTTTCCGGAAAAGCCCGCCCCGCCGCGATTTCCGAACCGGTTCGAGAGGTATTATGAACGATAAAACGGAAATCCTGCCGGCGCGGCCGATCGGCGACCAAACGGAAGTCCTGCCGGCGCGGGAAATATTGCAGTCGAACGTCGGAACCGCGGTTCTGACGGCGGAAGACGCGGTCGATCCGCGCGCGCCGACCGAAGTCGCGCCGCCGATCGCGGGGGAAGAGACGAAGGCGAGCGGCGGCCGCCGGTCGAAAATGCCGGCGGTTCTGCTCGGACTCGCGCTCGCGGCGGGCGCGGCGGGCGGCTTCGCATATTTTTCGGGCGATCTTTTTCCGCCGGCCGCGCCGGACGAAACGGCCGTCGAACGCCGGCCGCACGCCGGCGCGGCCGAAACGTCGACCGCCCGCGACGAAAACGCCGACAACGGCCGGCCGTTCGAACCGGCGTTAAGAAGCGACCCGCCGGAGAGCCGGAAAACGCCGGTCGAAGAGCCGCCGGTTCCGGCCGATTCGCCGAAGGCCGCCGAGCCCGCGCCCGAAAAAACGACCGCGCCGACCCGGACAACGCCGCCGAATAACCGGAAAAACGGCTCGGTTTATGATAAAAACGTCGTCAACGACGCCGACTCCATTGTCCGGACGCCGCCCGCCGCCGAAAAAAAACAGCCCGTTGGGCAAAAAACGCGGCAAACTTACGGCGGCCCGGCGCAACCAAATAATCGGGAAGCCCGAAATCGGCCGAACGACCGGCCGCCGCCGTTTATTCAAAAGGTCAGGCAGACGATGCGCGGACCGCGCGGCGGCGAACGCCCGCCCCGGCCGAACCGCAAAAACTGAACCGGCGCCGGGATTTTCGTCTTTTATTTTTTTATCGTCCGTCATTGTAGTAAAATAGCGGAAATTCATCCGGACAGGTCGGCATATGATTGAAGCGGGAAAAATTCTACAAAATCGGTATCGCGTCGAGAAACAGATCGGCGCGGGCGGAATGGGGACGGTCTACATCGCGACGGACGAGCGTTTCGGCAGCGTCGTCGCGATCAAGGAGACCATTTTCACGGACGAGAAATTCCGCAAGGCCTTCGAGCGCGAGGCCCGCCTGCTGAACAGCCTGCGGCATCCCGCGCTGCCGCGCGTCAGCGACCATTTCATCGAGGGCAACGGCCAGTTTCTGGTGATGGAGTACATCGACGGCGAAGACCTTTCCGCGCAGCTCGAAGAGGGCGGCCGGGTCTTCGAGGTCGCCGAGGTCCTCAACTGGGCCGACCAGCTCCTCGACGCGCTCGAATATCTCCACACGCAGGAAATGCCGGTCATTCACCGCGACATCAAACCGCAGAACCTGAAGCTCAACTCGCGCGGGCAGATCATCCTGCTCGATTTCGGGCTCGCCAAAGGCAATCCGACGAACCCGGAATCGGCGACCGCCGCCAAAAGCGTCTTCGGCTATTCGCGCAACTACGCCTCGATCGAACAGATCCAGGGCTCGGGCACCGATCCGCGGAGCGATCTCTACGCGCTCGCGGCGACGCTTTATCATCTGCTGACGGGCATCCCGCCGGTCGACGCGCTGACGCGGGCGATGAACGTTCTCAGCGACAAGTCCGATCCGCTGATCGCGGCGAACCAGGTCCGGCCCGGCATCCCGGCCGGCGTTTCGCGCGTGCTCGGCGAGGCGATGGCGCTCAACTCGAACCAGCGGCCCGCTTCGGCGGCCGAGCTGCGCGCATTGCTCGCTCGGGTGAAGGACGAAAAACCGGGGGCCGAAACCGGCGCGACGCTCAACGACGCGGCGCTCGACACGAGCATCTTCGCGCGCGAAACGCAGATTCAGACCGAAAGCGTTCCGCCGGTCGAACCGAAACAGTCGGAGATCAGAACCGCGACTTTTTCGGACGAGCATTCGAAGGTGACGGCGGTCCGCGCGCCCGGCGGGACCGGCGATTTTCACGAGCCGGCGACGAAGATTCACCCGCTGACCGCGCCCGCCCCGAAGAAATCGCGGCGCGATCTCGCGATCGGCGCGGCGCTCGGCCTGCTGCTCGCGGCCGGCGGCGCGTCGGCGCTCTACGTCTATAAACCCGAGGTCTTCGGCGTCAAACCCGACGCCGCCAACGTCAGCACCGAGAAAAACGCGACGACCGTCAACGCCGGCGCGGAAAACTCGAACGGCGGCTCGGCGACGGCCAACAGCGCCAACGCCGACTGGGGAGCCGCGGTCAACACCGCGCCGTCCAATACCGCGGCCGAAACGAAAACGAAGGAGCCGCTGACCAAAACCGAGACCAAAACGCCCGAGCCGAAGAAAACCGAGTCGAAGTCGAAAACCGAGACGACGATCGTCATTCCGCCCGACCCCGACGAAGATGTGATGGTCGACGAACCGCCCGACGAAGGCCCGCCGCCGAAGTCGCGCAACGGCAAGGAGATTCCGCCGTTCGTCTGGAAAAAAATGACCCCGCAGCAGCGCCGCCAGCTGCGCCAGGCGCTCGAAATGGAACGCCAGCAGAAAGAACTGGAACGCCGCCGCCAGGACCAGCGCCGTCCGCCCCAGCCGCAGCCGCCGGACAATTAGGATTTCGGATTTCGGATTTCGGATTTCGGATTGTCTGTTGGGGACGGTTTCGATTTTAACTGGGGGAGTTTTACAAAGAAAAGAAGAGAGTTTTACAAAGAAAAGAAGTAACTTTCCTAAAGAAAATCGGACGCGGTACAGACTAGTTCTGACGCAGTCCGGAGAGCATGGGACGCGGTACAGAGAACTCCGGACGCGGTCCGAACTGCTCCGTAACGCGTCCGGGCCCGAGCGGACGTTTTCACGGAGCCTTTCCCGCCTTCCCGCTTAGTCCGAACCGCGTCCGGAGCCGTCTGATACGCGTCCGGAGCCGGCGGCGGTTCGTTCGGACTCGATCGGATACCGGTTCAGCAGAGGCTGTAAAATTAATCTTGTAATCGAAGGAGTAAAGCGGCGATAGCCGCGCTCAAGGTCAGCAGCGTCGGCGATAGCCGATGCACCGCCGGGCCGGTGTAATTTGACGGGAAGATTGAAAAAACGCGGACGGGCAACGCGCCGGAAAATCTGGCCGTGCTGCGACAAATTGCGGTGAATCTGCTCAAACAGGAAAAAAGCTGCAAGTTGTGAATCAAGAGCAAACGCCTGAAAGCCGGCTGGGACGACAGTTATTTATTGAAGGTTCTCGAAATTTAAGAGGCGTTTGCCCGGTTACTTGCCGAACCGCAAACACAATGTTAATTGGGCTTTCGGAAGAAACGTCCGCCTTTGATAACAGCATAAATTTCACGTGTATGGCGAATATTCTCCAGCGGATTTTTCCTGAGGATTAAAAGGTCTGCCGCTTTGCTTTTAGAAACCGTTCCGTATAAATTTTCTACTCCGAGAGCTTTTGCGCCGTTCAGCGTGGCGGCGGTAACGGCTTCGGCAGGCGTCAGCCCGCACATCGTCACCAGCAATTCCATTTCCTGATGAATATTCGGCACTTCGTCTCTTCCGGGACGACCCATTCCGTCGGTTCCCGTGACGAGCGTAACGCCGTTTTCACGGGCGAGCTTCGTCACTTCATAAGTCCATTTGAGGCGCGGATCGGCGGCAGCGTTCGGATTCGATCTTTGGGCGAGCAGGCTTGTCACGTAGAGCGTCGCATCGAGGATCTTGCCTTCGCGCTTCATTTTTTGCAGCAAATCGATGATCTTTTGATCATTCGCAGGCGTTTTGCTGTACAGCGCGAAAATGTCCGACTGACTGGAATGATATTCTTCGGGGACTTTGTCCGCCGCCTCATAAATCAGGAGCGCGGCGTGTGAAATTGAATCAATCCCGGCATTGACGGCATCGCCGGGGCGCGCCGGAAAGATGGTGGCGTGGCTCCAGACTTTCAAGCCCTGCCGGTGGGCTTCGGCGGTCACTTTCTTTGTCAAATCCGCCGATAAATTCGCATATATCTTAATCCCGGTCGCGCCCGTCGCCTTTGCCTGCGAAACGGCTTGAGCGATGTCGGTTTCCGGCGTAATTGCTTTCAGCCAGGGGATTTCTCCCGCCGTTTGCCCATGCGCCGAGGCTTGCGCGCGCGGGTCTTTAAACCACGTCGGACCCGCCATCAGTGCCGAAAAATAAATGCGCGGCGATAAAGTCGTATTATTCTTCGCGTTTTCGGCTAAACGGGCGATTTCAATAGCGTCGCCTCCCATATCACGCACCGCTGTGACGCCGCCCATTAAAGCGAATTTGAGCAACGCATCAGCTTCTTCCGGACTTCGATAACCTCCGGTCAAATGCACGTGAGTATCTATCAGACCGGGCAGAACATACATTCCCTTCAATTCGATAACCCGATAATCTTTGGGAAGCGGCTTTCTGCCCGCCGGAAATATATCTCTAATGATTCCGGCTTCAATAACGACGGTCATATTATTCTGCGGCGCGCCGCCCTTACCGTCAATAATATTTACGTTTGTCAAAGCCAGGCGATCTTCTTCTTTCGCCTGACAGTATGATTGAATCGAAAATGAGAAAGCAAAAACTATCAGCAAAAGCAGTCCGCTCATATTTAAGTGGTTATTTCCTGAATGTTTGAACATTAGATTTTTCCTCCAAATAAATGTTCCGGCTGTCCGGCATATTGGCATTTTCGGCTCTTCCGGCGTAAATGTATTCAAGCGGCTGTAAAAAGATGTCGGAAGTTGTAAAAAGATGTAAATTTCGGAAGAAGATAACGAAAATCGGGATAAAATAAGCGAAGTATGGAGGCGAAAAATTTTTACGGAAAGTTTGCCGGATTAATAAGGGAAAGAATATTTCTCGTCGGACTGCTCTGCGTCTTTTTACCGCTTTTATCGCTTTTGCTCGTGCAGTTTCAATCGCTTTCGCTAATGCAGCGGAAATCGGTGCAGGCGAATAATCTGCTGCTGCAATCCTGTCTCGAATCCGTTGCCGCCGAGACAAATTACATTTACCGTCTGGAGTCCGAAAAAATACTGAATTTGCCCGTTTCCGCGCTCAAAGACGAAAACTCTGCTGCCGCCCATTTTGAGCGGCACAAATGGAACGGAGCGCAAGTCTATTTCACGTATTCAAATGATGGGAAAGCAATCAGGTTTTTCCCGACGCAAATTGATGCAAATCTTTCCGATGCCGTCAAACGCGCATTCTATGGCAGAGAAAACGAAGCCAATCTCAATAATCTAACAGTTGTCGAGAGCGATCCGAATCGTCGCTTCATTTTCAAATTTCTGGCTGACAACAACGGAAATACCGCCGGTGCGGTCGGGTTTGTTTTGAACAACGATTTTTTCGTTAAAGAAATTCTGCCGTCTATTGTCAAAGAGAAACGCGCCGCCTTTTTTCCGGGCGAATACGGCGAAACTGTAATCGTAACGGTTCTTGATGGTAAAAATCGCCTGATTTCGGCAGATCAGCCGGTTTCGGGAATTGATGAAAACGTCAGCGTTCCGTTAAGGTTCGTTTTTATGGACTGGCATCTTCAGGCGCAGAACACTGTCGTTTCGCAAAGCGATTGGTCACGGAAAATCTTCAGGAATAATATTTTGATTTCGTGTTTGCTGGCAGCGTTTCTGGCTCTTGCCTTAATTATCGCTCTGCGTGCGGCAAACCGTCAGATGAAGCTCTCACAAATTAAATCCGATTTTGTCGCCAACATTTCTCACGAATTGCGGACACCTTTGACTTCAATTCGCGTTTTCGGCGAACTGCTCAGTGCGGGCTGGATCAAAGATGAGGAAAAGCTGCGCGAAACCGGCACCCAGATCGAAAGCGAAACACGCCGTTTGACTTATCTGATCGACAATCTGCTTGATTATTCGCAGATCGAGGCAGGAAAAAAACAGTATCATTTTGAACGCGGCGATTTACGCGAAACAATCGCCGCGACCATTCAATCTTTAGAGCCGCAATTAAGTCGGAAAGGGTATCAACTCGACTTTGAGGCAGACAAAGAATCTTCGGCGGAAATCAGTTTTGATCGTGAAGGGGTCCGTCAGGTTCTGATCAATTTAATTGACAACGCCGTCAAATACTCGCCTGAAAATAAACGTATTTTAATCAGCTTCTCGGAAAACTACGGCAAGGCGGTGATTCGCGTCCGCGATTGGGGCATCGGTATTCCTCAATCGGAACAGAAAAAAATTTTCGAGAAATTTCACCGGATCGGAAACAATCTAACGCACGATGTCAAGGGAAGCGGTTTGGGACTTGCCATCGTGTCGCAGATCGTCGCGGCGCACCACGGACGGATCGAAGTAAAAAGCAGCCCGCACAAAGGCAGCACATTCAGTATTTATTTGCCCGCCGGGAAAAACGGAAATGGAAGATAAAAGAACAAAATCTTGGGTTTTGATTATCGAAGACGATCCGGCAATCGTTTCCGCCCTGCGTGTCGGTTTTGAACACGAAGACTTTCGAGTTATTGTCGCGGCAGACGGAGTTGCCGGGTTAAAATTGGCCGACGAAACGAATCCGTCAATCATCATTCTCGATTTAATGCTTCCGAAAATCAACGGCATCGAGGTTTGCCGGCAGCTTCGCGCCGCCGGCAACCTCGTGCCGATCATTATGCTGACCGCCCGCCGTCAGGAAGTTGATAAAATTGTCGGACTGAAAATGGGCGCGGATGATTACGTTACTAAACCATTTAGCTTTATGGAGCTGATGGCGCGGGTTGAAGCCGTGTTGCGCCGCGTCAATAAACCGCGTCCGTCGGAGATCGAACAATATAAATTCGGCGACGTTTTCGTCAACTTCAAACGACTCGAATCCTCGAAAAACGGCAAGCCGCTTAACCTCACGCCGCGCGAATTCGATATTCTCGAATTTTTTATCCAAAACGCCGGAAAAATCGTCACCCGCGAACAACTGCTCGATAAAGTTTGGGGCTATGAAGATTACCCCTTCAGCCGCACCGTGGATATGCACATTGCCAAGCTCCGCCAAAAGATCGAAGACGAGCCGACCAACCCGAAATATTTGATTACCGTTCACCGCGTCGGATATAAATTTCTCGAATAAGTACTCTGTAAAGTAAGTTTCTTTATACTTGTTATTGTCCTGATTGACCTTTTCATAATGCCGATTCAGTTTCTTTCGCGCCTTCTCGATTGAAAACTGCCAGTCGATCAGAACTTTGTTTTCGGTTCGTTCTTTGACAATTGCTAACACTTCTCGTTCCAGTTCTTGCTGACTGGCAATGCGCCGGTTCAAACAGAGCCTCGCAATGGCCGAAAACTCGATCTCGATCATATTCAGCCAACTCGCTTTCGGCGGCGTGTAGTAAAACGTTTTGAGATGCAGAAACCCGGCCGGCGGACGGTGCATCGGCTACCGCCGACGCTACTGACCTTGAGCGCGGCTGCCGCCGCTTTTTCGGGTTTTGTCGTGCAAGGATTACACAATCTATTTTACAGTCCCGGAACAGGCGACAGAGGCCGCGCCCCATCGTTTTCTGTCGCCCGCTTCGGGGCTTTAATTCATTGGTGCGCGCTTTCTACAGGCTCGCGCCTGTAGCTATATTCTTCCGCCTGTTCCACAGGCTCAATATTGATCGAAGATCTTTGATCAGGCATTACTTTTGGTTCACTACCCAGAGGACGTAAATCGCTTTATCGAATCGGCCGCGAAAGACGATCCTTCGGGGTATGCCGGCAAAGTTTGCGGCCGGGCGACGGTCAATCTGCTGGACGACGAGATTCTGCCGGTGTTGGATTCACCGCTTGATATTTTAACAACGGAGAAAAAACCAAAGTGGTGTAAATAGTCGATCACGGCGAAAAGTTGTTTTGGGTTCACGAAAAACACCAAAAACACCAAAAAAACACGAAAGCCATTTAGTGTTTTTCCTGTTTTTGGCGGATAAATAAACAATCCGTCGCTGTTTTGACGGTTCTGATTCGATCGAAATCGCTGCTCTCGGACGAGTCGAAGGTCGATTATACCGAACAACTCAGCGAAAGGAGATAAAATATGAAAAGGAAAATAAACCTACTCTTCATTTTTATTTTAGTTTTTGCCGGCATTAATCAAGTTCGAGCGCAAAACGGGCTTAACGACGAGCAGGAAGCCCGGGCTAAAAAGATAATGCAGTCACTTGATAAGTATAGTAAACTTCGAATTTCTTTAGAAAATGGAGGCCGGGGCGACGGCATCCGCTATGCCTGGATGGATGAGCTGCAAAAACTAGGCATTAAAAGAGTCAGCTTTACGATCAATTTTGTTTGGAATAATAAAATAACAAAACTCGATATTGTTGAAATCGGGTATTATTCACAATATTACGATGTCGATGACCCGAAAGGCGATACCGAAAAGTTCAAACGAATTTTGAGTTCTGATTTGGAAGACAGACTAAAATCCGAAATTATTACGAGAGCCAAAAAATCTATTCCGTATGTAATCGAAAACAATAGTGAGATATATGGCAAAAAGAAAAAAATCTGCGGGACGGAATATATGAACTTATTGGATGATGAAGTTCTGCCGATTTTGAATCCGCCATCTTTTCTGTACGAAGTAAAGCCGAAACCGAATTGGTGCAATTGATCTAAGATTTCGGACCATTTGGATTTCGGATTTCGGATTTCGGATTTCGGATTGTCTGTTGAAGACGGTTTCGATTTTAGATGAGGCAACTTTCCTCAAGAAAAAAGGAAGCACGAAAAACTCGTGCTTCCTTTCCCAAACAATCCGAAATCCGAAATCCGAAATCCGAAATCCAAATGGTCCGAAATCCGAAATCGCCCTCATAGTTTCGATTCGATCACCGCAATGATCCGGTCGGTGGCCTGCTGGAGATGGTCGCGGGCGTCTTCGGCGCGGGCGGGTTTCGGGATTTCGACCGGCGGGTGGTAGAAGATCTCGACGCGGCGCAGGAAATGCGGGAATTTGCCGGTCTGCGGCCAGACGCGGTTCGCGCCTTTGACCGTCACGGGCAGGACGGGAACGCCCGCTTCCATCGCGATCCGGATCGCGCCGGTCTTGAATTCGAGGAGCCGGCCGTCGGGAAATGCGCGCTCGCCTTCGGGAAAGATCAAAAGCGTCGCGCCGTCGCGGAGCGCCGCGTACGACTGGCGGAGAATATCCTTGGTCCGCCCGCGCGAGGTGTCGACCGGAAACGAGCCGAGATAGCGGATCAGCCAGCCGACGAAAAACCAGTCGAAGGCCCGGTCCCACGCCATAAAGCGAAACTTGCGGCGCATCGGCGCGCAGATCCAGAACGGGTCGAAGTAGGTCTGGTGATTGGCGACGATCAAAAGTCCGGTGTCGAGCTTTTTCGGGATGTTCCGGCGGTCGTGGTAGCGGATGCCCCAGAGCAGCTTGCTGACGCCGAAGACGAAGCCGCGCACGGCGTCGACGACGAACACCGGCGGATATTTGACGGGGACTTTATGTTTAGCGGGCATCTGGACCTGAGACTTGAGTCTTGAGTCTTGGGTCTTGAGTCTTGAGTCTGGTTTCCATCGTCGAAGTTTGTCGTTTCGGATGGAAAGCCTGCCGAAAGCGGGCCGCCGGTTCGTTTCTCCGCGAAAACTTCGAACGACTTAAGACTCAGGACTTAAGACTCAAGACTTGAATGGGGAT
>JAFDVJ010000156.1 GCA_018269075.1 Acidobacteriota bacterium | reverse complement strand
GATGCCCCAGTCGCGCAGCCGGTAGACGCTCGCGCCCTCGCCGAAGCCGTGTTTGACGGCGAATTCGGTCATTTCTTTTTTCGCGTCGTCCGAAGTTTTCCCGTTCCAGTAATCCGAATGGACGAGCACGCCGTAGTCGGTGAACGCCGCTTCGAGCGCGAGCGCCTGCATCTGCTGGTGTTCGTGGACGAGATGCGGCTCTGAGATGACCTGCCGGATCGGCAGATTATATTTCTTCGCAAACTCGAAATCGCGCTCGTCGTGGGCCGGCACGCTCATCACCGCGCCCGTTCCGTATTCGATCATCACGTAATTGCCGACCCAGACCGGGAGCTCTTCCCGCGAAAACGGGTTGACCGCCTTCAGCCCGGTGTCGACGCCCTCTTTCTCGACCTCGGCCTCGTGATCGGTGACCTTCAGCTTATCGGCCCGGATTCTTTCGATCGTCGCTTTGATTTCGCCCGAAAACCCGTCGAAATGCGCCTCGACGACCGGATGCTCGGCCGCCAGCACGATCGCGTTCGCCCCGTAAATCGTATCGATCCGCGTCGTAAAGACCCGAATCTTCTCGATCTCCCTCTTCGATCCGCCATCCGCCATCGCCAATCCGAATTCGACAAACGCGCCCTCCGAGCGGCCGATCCAGTCGCGCTGGCGCTTGAGAACCTTTTCGGCCCAGCCGGCCTCGATCTCGGCCATATCGTCGAGGAGTTGGTCGGCGTAATCGGTCGTTTTCAGAAACCACTGCTCCAGATCTTTCTTCGTGACCGCGTTTCCACACCGCCAGCAGAGGCCGCCCGACGCCTGTTCGTTCGACAGGACGGCCTGATCGTTCTCGCACCAGTTGACCTGCGTCTTCTTCTTGTAGGCGAGGCCCAGCTCGTACATTTTCAGGAAAAACCACTGGTCGAACTTGTAATAGTCCGGCCGGTGAGCCGCCATCTCGCGCCGCCAGTCGTAGCTCAAACCCAGATTCTGCAGCTGTTTGCGCATATGCGCGATGTTCTGCTCGGTCCAGTCGCGCGGGTTGATGCCGCGCTTGATCGCGGCGTCCTCGGCGGGCTGGCCGAACGAATCCCAGCCGATCGGGTGCAGCACGTTGAAGCCCTTCAAGCGCTTGTACCACGCGAGCGCGTCGCCGACCGAGTAGTTGCGGACGTGCCCCATATGCAGGTTGCCCGACGGGTACGGCAGCATTTCGAGCTGGTAAAACTTCGGCTTCGCGTCGTCGCGCTCGACCTCGAACGCGCCCGTCTCGCGCCACCGCGTCTGCCACTTGTCCTCTATTTTCTTAGCGAAATATTTCTCGTCCATAAAATTTAAGTCTTGAGTCTTGAGTCCTGAGTCTTGAGTCCGTTTGACTTAAGACTTAAGACTCAGGACTCGGGACTGCAAAAAAAGTAAGTTTAGCGGATAAACGCGAATCTATCCACTTTTCGAATTTTTAATTTTGAATTTTTAATTGCAACAGGCGGCGCCGCGTCGTCAAATTACTTCAACGAGCGGCGATCTAAGGGCGAGTTTGCTGCGGCCGTAAATCATGCTATCGATTTTATAAAAAATCGTTCGTCCTGTCCACTGAAATCTATGAATGCGCGGCACTCGCGGGACAATAAAATTTTGAGTTTCGGCGCGAATCGTGATATGTTGAAAATTGACTTTATTATTGGAGATTTATCGACACGAAATACTTGATGAAGACAAAATTTTCGCCGGCGGCCGGGACCTGAAATTCAAACTCGCGCTTGACCGTCTGCAACGAAAAAAGGAGGACTTGGGAGATGGTCAAGAGAAAAAACAACCGGATTGCCGACGAGCTCGACAAATTAAACGATAACGAAACCACCGCAGTCTTAGATTACATTTCCGAAATTCTCCAAACCCGCAAACCTAAATCCCACGAACCAGTTAACCCCGACGAATTGATCCGCTCATTGTCCGACGCTTACGAAAACAAGCGCGCCCGGCAGGTTTTCGAATGGGAGCGCGTCCGGCGGCAGAACGTCCCGCGCACGATATGAGGGCGATTTCGGATTTCGGATTTCGGATCTCGGATTTTCGGACGCCGCGGCGTCTGAGTCTGGCGGTTTGTCTTGTTTTCCTGCTGGCGGCTCATTCGTTCGCGCAAAATCTCGACAATCTGGCCGGGCAGATCGATAACGGCAGCTCCGAGCAGAAGCGAAGCGCGCTCTTCGAACTTCGGAACCGGCAGACGGCCGAAGCGTCGCGGGCGGCGCTGCCGGCTTTGCGCGACGCCGACGAAGCGGTTCGCGCGACGGCCGCCTTCGCGGTGATCTATCTGCCGCCGGCCGAGGCTTTCGCCGCGCTCGCGCCGAATCTCGCCGACCCGTCGGAGCTCGTCCGCCGCGAAACCGCCTACGCGCTCGGCCGCGTCGCCGACCGGAACGCCGTCGGGCAGCTGATCGAAACCTATCGAAAAGACAAATCGACCGAGGTCAAAAACGCCTGTGTGCAGGCGCTCGGCGCAATCGGCGACGCGTCGGCGCTCGATTTTCTCATTCAGATACTCCAACAAAAACCGCGTTCCGCCGATGATTTCGGCCGCCGCAGCGCGGCCCGCGCGATCGGCCGGATCGCGCAGCTCGCCCAGATCGGGAAATCGGCGGCCGTCACGCCGGAGAGCTTTCTGCCCGAAAAATACAAGCTCGACACGCTCGAGAAATACCGCGATCTCACGGCCGAATCGCCGGCCTTTCAGCAAGCCGCGCCGGTTCTGATCGATGTTCTCCAAAGCCCGAAGGAATCCGCCGACACGCGCCGCGAGGCCGCCTTCGCGCTCGGCGCGCTCGGCGCGGCGGCGGCCGCTCCCGTTCTCCAAACGAACGCCGCTTCGACCGATTACTATCTCGCCGAAATCTGCCGCGAAGCCCTCAAAAAAATCTCCTCCGCAGCAAATCCGGAATAAACCGCCGCCGCGAATAATACATCAACTATTTGACGGTGAAATTTTGTTTTATCGACGAAAATCTGTTTTAATTGAAGTATGACGGCGACCAACGCGAAAAAAACGGAAAACGACCTGCGGCAGCATTTTAAAGACGTCCGGGCGGCGACCGAAGCGCTCTGCGCGCCGCTCGAGATCGAGGATTACGTCCCGCAGCCGGTGACCGACGTCTCGCCGCCGAAATGGAACATCGCCCACACGACGTGGTTTTTCGAGGAAATGATCCTCAAGCCGTTCGCTCCCGGCTACGAGGTTTTCGACCCGCGCTACGCCTTTCTTTTCAACAGTTATTACAACAACGTCGGCGCGCGCACGCGGCGCGACCGGCGCGGCGCGCTCTCGCGGCCGACCGTCAAAGAGGTTTACGATTACCGCCGCCACGTCGACGCGAAAATGGACGAACTGCTGGCCGGCGAATTGTCCCCGGAAGTCGCCGCGCTCGTCGTGCTCGGCCTCAACCACGAACAGCAGCATCAGGAGCTTTTTCTGACCGATTTCAAATTCATCCTCGGCCAGAACCCGCTCTTTCCGGTCTATCGCGAGGATTTCGCGATCGAGGAGCGAAGCGGGCCGCGGGCCGACGGTTTCGTCGAGATGCCCGCGGGCGTTTACGAGATCGGCCACCCCGGCGACGGCTTCTGCTTCGACAACGAGCTCGGCCGGCACCGGGTCTTTCTCCACGATTACCTGATTCGCCGCGCGCTCGTCACGAACGCCGAATATCTCGAATTCATCGAGGACGGCGGCTACCGCGACTTCAATCTCTGGCATTCCGAAGGCTGGGACTGGGTCACTCAGAACGAGATCGACGCGCCGCTTTACTGGGACCGCGAAGGCGACGAACGGTTCGCCTTCACGCTCGCCGGCCGCCGGCCATTGCGGCCCGAAGCGCCGGTCTGTCACGTCTCGTTTTATGAAGCGGCGGCGTTTGCCGAATGGAAGGGCGCGCGGCTCGCGACCGAGTTCGAATGGGAAGCCGCGGCCGCCCGTTTCGACTACGGCCTGCGCTGGGAATGGACGAATTCGGCCTATCTGCCGTACCCGTTCTTCAAAAAAGCGCCGGGCGCGGTCGGCGAGTACAACGGGAAATTTATGGTCAACCAGATGGTCCTGCGCGGCGCTTCGGTCGCGACGCCCGCCGGCCACTCGCGGCCGACCTACCGCAATTTCTTTCACCCGCACCTGCGCTGGCAGTTTACGGGAATCCGGCTTGCGAAATAAACTTTTTTGAATTACAAGGGGGAAACTATGCAGACATCGAGCGCCGCCAAACACGACACTTTCGCCGAGGACGTTCTCAAAGGACTGTCCTCGACGCCGAAATCGCTTTCGTCGAAATATTTTTACGACGCCGAGGGCTCGCGCCTTTTCCGGCGGATTATGGAGCTGCCCGAATACTATCTGACGCGCAGCGAATTCGAGATTTTCCGGACGCAGGCCGCCGACATCCACGCGGCCTTCACCGAAAAATCCGCGCGCTTCGACCTGCTCGAGCTCGGCGCCGGCGACGGCACCAAAACCGCGCTCCTGATCGAGCATTTTCTCGCCCGCAAGGCCGATTTCGCCTACGCGCCGATCGACATCTCGGCGGCCGCGGTCGCGACGCTGACGGAAAAGTTTCACGCCGAGTTTCCCGATCTGCGGATCGCGGCGCGGACCGGCGATTATTTCCGGATCCTCGAAACGCTGAAAACCGACCACTCGCACCCGAAGATCATTCTCTTTCTCGGTTCGAACATCGGCAACTTTCCGCGCGACGAGGCGATCGGCTTTTTCCGCCGCCTGCGCGCCGTGATGAACCCGGACGATCTTTTGTTCACCGGCTTCGATCTCCGCAAGGATCCGCGCGTCGTGCTCGCCGCCTACGACGACGCGGCGGGCGTGACGGCCGCTTTCAACCTGAATCTTCTCCGCCGGATCAACCGCGAGCTCGGGGCCGATTTCGATCTCGAAAACTTCTCGCATTTCGCGGCTTACGACCCGCTCGACGGCGCGGCCCGCTCGTATCTGATCAGCCGCGCCGACCAGTCCGTCCGGATCGAAACGCTCGGCCGCTCCTTTCATTTCCGGCAATGGGAGCCGATCTTTATGGAGATCTCGCAGAAATATTCGCCCGCGACGATCGCCGAATTCGCCGCCGCGAGCGGCTTTCGGGTCGAACGCAACTTTTTCGACCGCCAGCGGTATTTTGTCGATTCGCTCTGGAAAGTCGTTTAATGCTCTGTAAATTAATCTGAGTCCTGAGTCTGAAGTCTTGAGTCTGAAGTCCGTTTTCGATTTCGCGGCCTTTCCGTTTCAGGCACTGATTTCGTCGATAAAACCCGCCCGGATGACGAAACCGAACCAGTCGCCAAATGACTCAAGACTTAAGACTCAAGACTTGAATGGGGATTGTTTTTTTGA
>JAFDVJ010000155.1 GCA_018269075.1 Acidobacteriota bacterium | reverse complement strand
TTTAGTGTGTTTAGTGGAAGAACAAAAAAGCGAACGCGACCGAAATCGACGCTTTTTCCGATCAGTTCCTTCACTAACCATAAATCAAAGACCAAAAACCGAAGATCAAAAAAATCCCGGCCAACCGAGCAGCCGCGATGCTGCTCATAAAACAGCGTAATTTCCCCGGTTTCAGGGGGCTGTAAAATAATAGTGTAATCCGTTCTCGACGAAACCCGAAAAAGCGGCGACAGCCGCGCGAGGTAAGTAGCGTCGGCTATCGCCGCTTTTTTTCGAGACCGGACGATCTTTGTTTACAAAATTTTACAGTTCCCTGCTAACCGGCCAGCAGCCCGTCCGGCGACTTCCTCAAACGCTCCGGCGACATCCTCAAACGTTCCGGCGACTTCCTCACACGTTCCGGCGACATCCGCATAAGAACCGCCGGGCAGTTGTGACCGGCCGTTCTCTTTGTTTTTCGATAAGAGCGTGATTTAACTTGACTTTGACCCGAAAATCCGCGCCGGACGGAGCGCCGGCATCCTGCCGGCAAACGGCGCGAAAGCGGCGTCAAACGCTTCATTTCCCCTTTAACTTCCAGGAAATGAAACGCTGTTTGCGTTTTTCAAACGCATTGCCGGCAGGATGCCGGCGCTCCGTCCCGACGCCCCAATTCCACCGCCCGACAAAACCCGCCGCATCCCCGAACCAATCCGAAATCCGAAATCCGAAATCCGAAATCCCTATGGTTGAAACCCGACGCTCTGCCACAGGGCCGCGCAGTCGTAGAGGCGGCCGCCGGTGACGACGTAGCGGGTGTTGCGGATGTTCGAGATGTTTTCGAGCGGATTTCCGTCGACGAGGATCAGGTCGGCGACCTTGCCGGCTTCGACCGTTCCGAGATCCTTGTCCATCTTCATCACGCGGGCCGGCACGATCGTCGCGGCCTGGAGGGCTTCGAGCGGCGTGAAGCCGGCTTTGACGTAAAGTTCGATCTCGCGCCGGAGACTGTGACCGGGCACGACCTGATCGGTCCCGGCGACGATCGTCAGGCCGTTTTTATGGAGCTCGCCCGTGATCCGCGTGAAAAGCGCCATCATCCCGCGCCCGTAATCGGCGGCGGCCGGCGGCAGACCGGTGTTGTTGATCGGCGCGAAAAGCTCCTTCGGCACCTTCGCCGCGCCCGGCTCGAACTTCACGAACGGCTCTTCGGACGGGTGAAAAAGCCAGTCGAAGACGACGAGTGTCGGGTCGAAGACGGTGCCGTGCTTTTTGAAGAATTCGATCGAGCTTTTGACCTCGGCGGAATTGAAATCGATCTTCGGGACGACGCCGCGCTGCGGTTTGTAATCCTTCGGCACGAACGGCGCGATCAGATACTGGATATGGTTGATCTGATCCATCCCGGCCTCGACCGCCTGGATCGCGTCCATCCCGTTCGGCACGTGACCGGTGACGGTCAGCCCGCGCCGGTGCGCCTCGGCGCAGATTTCCCTGAGAATCTCGGGTTTGACGGAACTGTAGATCTTGATCTGGTTAAAGCCCGCATCGGCGTAGCGATCGACGACCGCGCGCGCTTCTTCGGGCGTGTTCGCGCGGATCACGCCGAGCGACATCGGCCCGTCGCCGTCGACGATCCCGGCGAGCAGGATCCGCGGCCCGAGCCCGCGGCCCGCTTTGACGGCGTCGCGGACGCTCGTCATAAACTCGAACTCGTTGCCGACGTCGCGGACCGTCGTCACGCCGGCCGCGAGATAGACCGGGCCCCATTCGACCTGTTCGAAATGTGCGTGCATATCGAAGAGCCCGGGCAAAAGATATTTCCCCATGCCGTCGAAGATCTTCGCATCTTTCGGGATATTTACTTTGGCGCGCGGGCCGGCCGCCTTGATGCGGCCGTTTTCGACGACGACGACCGCGTCTTTGACAGGTTTGTTGCTCGTCCCGTCGATCAGGCTGACGTTCGTGATCGCGAGCGCGCCCGACTGCTGCGGGCTCAGTTTGCCGGACAATTCGGCGAGCGCCGCCATTCCGTCGGCGGCGGCCTTGTCGACGAAGGTCGCGAGCGCCGGCTCGAAGCCTTCGCGCAGCGCCTCGAAATGGTCGAACTCGGCGTCGACGCCGACGAGCGCGACGAGGTTCAGATCCTTATCGAACCAGACCGATTCGCGGCCCCAGATCAGCCCGCTGACGAGATACCGGTCGAGCGCAACCGTCCGATCGCCGATTTTGATCTCGTCGGTCCCGCGTTTTTCGAGCGTCACCCGTCCGTTCGGCAGCGTCTCGACCGCGCCGCCGATCTTGTTTTGCACGAGATAGCGCAGCAAAGTCTGCTGAATCACCGCCGGCGCGTAACCGGCGATCGTGAAAAAACGGGCGGGCACTTCCGCTTTGCGCGTCTCTTTCCCTTCGCGGATCGTCGCCGTCCGGCCGTCGATCGCGATCGAGGCATCGATCGTCGAACCGCGCGCCGTATTGCCTTTGATCTCGAAAGATTCGGGCGTCAGATCGGCCTTCGTCCGGAGCGTCGCCTTGAGCGGCACCGGCGACCCGCGATCGACGAACCTGAAGTCGTCGCTGACGACCAGCGATTCCCCGTCGCGCGTGATCGTGTACGTTTCCTCGCCGATCGGCTGCTCGAATTTATGCAGCCTGAATTTACCGGTCTCGACGACCGGCGACGTCTGCGCCGCCGCGCCCGCCGCGAGAAAGGTCAGGATCGCCAGACCGGCCAGACCGAATTTTATGAAACGAGTCTTCGTCCGAAGAACAAAATGACGCATTGATAGAATTTTCTCCTTATTTTGATTGAAAGTCGGTGCGTAATACGCAAAGCCCGCCGGTTTGTTCAAAAAACCGGCGGGCTTCGATCAACCGAACTCGAACGATTCGGTCTAATCCTTCTTTTCCCACTTTTCCGGAAACAGCTTGCCCGCGTCTTCGGGCGACATCTTCTCGCCGAAAAGCTCGAGCGCGGCCGCCAGCACCGGGTCGCGATGGCTGGCGAGATCGGCTCCCGTCGGATTCATCACGAGCTGCGGAATCACGCCGTAATGTTCGAGGCTCCGGCCGTCGGTCATAATCACGTCGGCGTTCGTCATATTCATCCCGTAGGGAATGTCCGACCAGCTGCCGGCGTTGAGCCCGACGCCCCGCGACTGCATCACCGCGCCGGCCGACTGGTCGCCGAGCACGACGCCGCGCTGTTCGAGCTGGATGAAGCGCGCGAAAATCTCCGACGCCGACGCCGAGCGCGAGTCGATAAGCACGATCAGCTTGCCCCGGTAAACGTCCTTGCCCTTGGTCTTCGCCATTTGCGGATCCATCTTTTTCCGGCCCTTGAGATCGGCGATCTTCGTGTCCTTATCGACGAAATATCCGGCCAGCTCCTCGAGCGTCACCACGTAACCGCCGCCGTTTCCGCGCAGATCGAGGATCAGATTGGCGTTGCTGCCCGATCGTCCGTTCATAATCCCGGCGATCGTCCCCGGATCGATCGAGAACGTCCGCATCTTCCAGACGGTCGTGTTCCCGATCGTGACGAACGTGTTGAGCTCCTCCGCATCGAACTGAAACTGGTACTGGCGCCACAAATCCTGCATCGTCATATTCGCCTGCAGCTGCGTGATCTTCGAGGCGATGTTGAGCTCGCGCGGCTTTTGTTCGCCCGGACTGAGGATCTTGACGTTCAAACCGTTGCGCGGGCTGAGGACGTTATAGTAATACGATACCTTCCACATCTCGCTTCGTTTCGGCTTGAACCCTTCGATCTCGATAATCTCGTCGCCCGGCTTCAATCCCTGGGCCTCGGCGTCGCTTTTCGGTTTGACCGACGTCACGAAACATTTTTCGCCGAACATCTGCCAGCGCCAGCCGTAGCTGACGATGATCGTCCGCTGCGGCGGCCAAAAGGTCGTGTGCGAATCGTTGAGCTCGAGCACGGCCTGCGCGATGATGCCGAAAGCCTGCCCGAGCGTCGTCGCGCCATCGAGCGCTTCCTCGGCCTTTTTGAACCGGCCGTCGAGATCGATGCCGTGAAAGGTCGGGTCGTAATACTCTTTTTTCAAGGTGTCCTTGACCGTATTCAACATATCCTTGGCGCGGCCCCGGTCGAGACTCGTCAAAGCCTGCCCGGCCGCGAGTGCGTTGGCCGCGAAGATCAGGACGGTCAGGAAAAAAATGTTTTTGAAAATCGAACGGATGTAAGTTTGCGGTTTCATAAATCGGTTTCTCCTCGTTTAATTCTGCGGGGGCTGAATTCGAATAAAAGGGCCCGTTTCCGAAGACCGGCGACCGCCCGCGGCCGCCGGCCGCGGCAATCTACCGGCCCAGCAGCCCGTCGAGCTTTTTGTCCCATCGTTCCTGCTCGGCGCGGTTGTTGTAGTGATCGGTTTCGCGGTCGTACTGGCGGTTGATTTCCTGATATTTGCGGGTGATCTCCCAGTAGACCGCGTCGACTTCCTTCGCGTAATTGACGCGGTCGAAGAGGGTCGAATTGATTTTTTCCGCGATCTCGCGGGCGCAGAGCCGGCCGATCTTGTAATGCCCGCGTTCGTGATTGAGAAGCCGCGCCGTTTCGCGGCCCGGTTTGACCCACGAATCCGACCGCAGGAAAAGCCGGACGGTGACGGTCACGCGGGCCCGCCCGTCCTCGAAGACCGGCGGCCCAAAGCGATAGGTCGTGAACCAGTAGGTGAACGCGTCGTAGGCGCTCGTCCGATCGACGGCGCCGTTAAAATCCGACCATTCGAGCTCGCGGTCGCCGATCTCCGTGCCGTTCGCGGTCTGAGCGGCGGCGGGCAGCAGCGAAAAGAGCGCCAGGGCGATGAGAAGGATTACGGTTTTCATATGACGACGACCTTTCGATTAAAGGATTTCCCCGGCCCGTTATGGTTATGAATTCCGGCGGCGATCCGAAATGTCCGCTGCTATGATAAATAATTTGCCGTCAAATTGGAAGAACTTTGTCGGGCCCGCGAAGGCCCTCGGGCGAAAGGCCGCGAAGGTTAATTCGCGGCCTTTCGGGCCCGGCCGTTTTCGCCGGTTTACGCCGTTTTCGTGAGCGTGTCCTGATCGGGCTTCCAGCGCAGGATCGGCTTGCGCGCGGCCGCCGCTTCATCGAGCCGGCCGATCCGCGTCGAATGCGGCGCGCCGATGACCAGTTCGGGATCGGTTTCGGCTTCGCGGTTGATGTCCTTCATCGCCTCGACGAACGCGTCGAGATCGGCGCGGCCGACCGATTCGGTCGGCTCGATCAGCATCGCGCCCTCGACGATCAGCGGGAAATAGATCGTCATCGGGTGAAAACCGTAATCGATCAGCCGTTTCGCGATGTCGAGCGTGTGGACGCCGGTCGCCGCCTGTTTTTTATGCGAGAAGACCACCTCGTGCATACAGTCCGAGTGGAACGGCTTGTCGAAATCGTCTTCGAGCTTGTGCGCCAGATAACGCGCGTTGAGAACGGCCGTTTCGGTCGCTTCGCGGAGGCCTTCCGCGCCGTGCGTCAGAATGTAGGCGAACGCGCGGATCATCATCCCGAAATTGCCGTAGAACGCTTTAACGCGGCCGATCGAGTCGGGCCGGTCGGCGTCGAGCCGGAACGTATCGCCGTCCCGGACGACGCGCGGCACCGGCAGAAACGGTTCGAGCGCGGCCGAACAGCAGCACGGCCCGCAGCCCGGCCCGCCGCCGCCGTGCGGCGTCGAAAAGGTCTTGTGGAGATTCAGGTGAATGACGTCGACGCCCATATCGCCGGGCCGCGCGACGCCGACGAGCGCGTTCATATTCGCGCCGTCCATATAGACCAGACCGCCGGCTTCGTGGACGATCTCGCAGATTTCGCGGATGTTCTTCTCGAAGATGCCGACCGTGTTCGGGTTCGTCAGCATCAGCCCGGCGACGCCGCCCTCGGCGCATAACTGCCGGAGATGATCGAGATCGGTCAGGCCCTCGGCCGTCGAATGAATCGTCTTGACGGTAAAGCCGGCGAGCGCGGCCGAGGCCGGGTTCGTGCCGTGCGCCGAATCCGGGATCAGCATCACGCGGCGCTCGTGCGAGGCCTCGCCGTCGCGTTTGTCGAGAAAGGCGCGGATCAGCAGCACGCCGGTCATCTCGCCCTGCGCGCCGGCCGCCGGCTGCAGCGAGACGCCGGGCAGGCCGGTGATTTCCGCGAGATCTTCCTGCAGCCGGTAAATCAGCTCGAGCGCGCCCTGCGCTTCTTCCGCCGGCGCGAGCGGGTGCAGATCGACCAGCCCGGCGGTCCGGGCGACCTTTTCGTTGAGCCGCGAGTTGTATTTCATCGTGCAGCTTCCCAAAGGATACATCCCGAGGTCGATCGAGTAATTCCACGTCGAGATCCGCGTGAAATGACGGATCACGTCGACTTCCGAAACTTCCGGCACGCCTTCGAGATCGTCCGTCCGGCGAAGCTCGGCCGGCAGAATCTCGTCGAGATTCGTTTCCTCGACGTCGAGCTTCGGCAGCCGGTAGCCGACGCGGCCGGTCTGCGAGCGCTCGAAGATCAGCGCTTCGTTCTGCGACGGATGCGGTGTAACTTTTTTGATACTCATATAATTAAAATTCCGTTTTGTTTAGTCTTAAGTCCCGGGGCCTGAGTTTTGAGTCCGTTGCTTAACATTTCATTTCAAGGACTTTTCGCTCAATCCCCGGGGCGTTTTTCGTTAAATCCTTAAAAGGCCCGTAAGTATTGACGTTGCTGTAAATCCAAAACGCCGCACAGGTCAATAATAATACATAAACGACGCCGACCGTTAGCCGCTTGCCGGCCGCCAGCAAAAGATTCAGCTCGTCGGCGATCGCGCAGAGCACGACCGGCACGAGCGTGAACGTCAGCCGTTCGCCGTAATAGCCGAGAAACCAGAAAAAAAGCAGGTACAGCAGGAAAACGAGCGCGTAGACGAACTGCCGCGACGCCCGGCCGGGCGTTTCCTCAGCTTCTTTTTTCCGGGTCAGGAAATTATAAATTTTCAAAAGCGCGAACGCGATCAGAAAGACGAGCGCCGTCCGGTAGATCGACGTCCAGAAAAACCCGCTGAACTCGGCGAACTGCTCGCGAAAGGCGGCGAACGAGATTGCGAGCTTGTCGAAGACCCAGACGAACTGCCGGTAGGCGGCGACTTCGTGGCTGTAGACCGCGCCGTTGACGATCAGCAAAACCGCCGACCAGAAGAGCGTCGGAAACGTGAACAGGACGAACGCCGGGAGCAGCAGCCGTTTGATCGACGCCCACGAAAACTCGCCCGTTTTCAAAAGCCGAAAGGCGAGCGTCAGCCAGACGGCGGCGAAAAGGATCAGGAAATTCCCGTAGGTCAGCATCAGCAGCCCGCCGGCGAGCGAGATGCCGTAAATTCTTTTCGGCTCGAGCTTTTCGGCGAGCGCGATCCGCAAACAGAAATAAACGCTCAGGAGCGGCGAGAGAATCGTCAGCATCTGCTGGTGCGCCGACCAGACCGACGTTTTGATGACGACGTTCGAGACGAGCGGGACGCCGAGCAGAAAACGCGCGAACCCGGGAAATTTTCCGTCCGAGACGAGCCCGCAGATCCGGTCGAAGACCAGCAGGCTGAGCACGAGGATCAGAAAGTTGAGGAGCATAAAGCCCCAGTAAAACGACGATCCCAAAAGCGCGTCCTGACCGTTGAACCGTTCGACCGGCAGCACGCGAAAAAGCGGCGCGAGACCGTAGCCGGCCGCCGCCGCGAGCACGACGTAGAGCGGCCGCGTCTGGCGGATCGATTTCTTGTCAAAGAGCTTCGACGGGCTTTCGGCCGTCTCGATATAATCCCACGAATCGCAGTTCAGCGGAAAAAACCCGAGCTGTCCGACCTCGATGAACTTCCCGCAGTATTCCTCCTGCGGCCGCGGCGCAAAGATGAACAGAAAACAAAGCACCGCCGTCATCGCCGCGTAGATGAGGATTTTTCGGTATTTCAACATCGATGACAGATTTGAGTCTTGAGTCTTGAGTCTTAAGTCTTTAGTCAAAATCTCCGGTCTGCGACTCAAGACTTAAGACTCAAGACTCAAGACTTAAGTCTTCGGCAGCCCGTTGCGGGCGATTCCCGTGACGACGTCGCAGAAGCGGTCGAGTTCCCAGAGCGTCGTGTAAACGTTCGGCGTGATCCGGATGCCGGTGAATTCGTCGTGAACGATCGGCGTCGTGAAGATCTTGTGCTTCGCCATCAGATAAGACCCGATCTGCACGGGATCGATTCCCTCGATCCTGAAATTCGCGATCGCGCACGACTGCGCCTCGTCGAACGAAGTGTTGAAGCCGATCTTCGGGACCGTCTGCAGCTTGTTCATCCAGTAGCGCGCAAGATACCGCAGCCGCGCTTCCTTGCGTTTCGCGCCGAGCGCGTTGTGAAACAGGATCGCCTCGCCGATCGCGAGCCGCATCGCCGCCGAATGCGTGCCGATCTCCTCGAATTTCCGGATGTCGCTGCGATTTTTGTCCTCCGACGCCATCAGCGCCCAGATCTTCGGAATTTTATCCTTTTTGACGTAGAGCAGGCCCGTTCCCTTCGGCGCGTAGAGCCATTTATGAAGCGACGTCCCGAAATAATCGCACTGCAGATCGTCGCGTTTGAAATCGAACTGCGCGAACGAATGCGCGCCGTCGACGATCGTTTCGATGCCGCGCGCCCGCGCCATCTCGCAGACCCGGCGGACCGGCATGATCTGGCCGGTCAGATTGATCTGGTGCGACATCAGGATCAGTTTCGTCCGCGGCGTGATCGCCCGCTCGAACGGCGTCGCGAGATCCGCGACGTCCTTCGGCGCGACCGGCACTTTGATGAGGTTGAGCTTCAACCCCTCGCGCAGCTCGCGCTGGCGCAGCGTCGTCAGCATTCGCGGGTAATCCTGCGTCGTCGTGAGGATCTCGTCGCCGGGCTTGAAATCCATCCCCATCAGCAGCGTTTCGAGCGATTCCGAAGCGTTTCTGGTGATCGCGATCTCCTCGGCGTCGCAGCCGAAGATCTCGGCGAGCCCCGTGCGGATCGTCTCGGACTGCGGCTCTAAAAGCTGCCACATCGTGTAGGCGGTCGCGTCTTCCTGCTGCCACGTATAGCGGACGAACGCTTCGGTGACCATCCGCGGCGAAGGCGAAACGCCGCCGTTATTGAGGTTGACGATCCCGCGCGTGACCGAAAAGCTCTGCTGGACGGTCGCCCAGAAATCCTCGTCGGCCGCGACCCGTTCGGGCGTCGATTGCGCCGCCTCGCGCGTTTTCGCCTGCAATTTTTCAAAGAGCGCGCCGACCGTCGCCGACGACAGCGCCATCAGACCGAAACCGCGGCCGGCGGACGACAGGAACTTGCGCCGGTTGAAATCCCGGCCGAACGGATTTTTCATTTGTTCTTTTCGCTCCCAACGGGTGAAATCGGGTTAAATCACGGCCGCCGGCGCGTTCGGCGAACGCGCCGGCCTGGCCGTTTGATCGATATCGACCGGCGGCCGGCGGCTAAATGCCGCCGAGACCGTCGACCAATTCCTCGATCTGCGCTTTAGTGTTCGTCTCCGTCACGCAGACGAGGAAATCGTTTTCGCTGCCCTTGTAGTATTTCGAGAGCGCGAGCCCGCCGATGACGCCTTTTTCGGTCCGCAGCCGTTCCAGAACCTCGTTCGCGTTTCGCGGCCCGCGGACGACGAATTCGTTAAACGTCGGCGCCGCAAACGGGATCGAAAAGCCGTCGAGCGCGGCGATCCGTTTTTTCGCGTAAGCCGCCTTCTGCGCGTTCTGCACGGCGACTTCCTGAAGGCCTTTTTTGCCCATCGACTCCATATAAACGGTCGCGGCCAAAGCGATCAGGCCCTGGTTCGTGCAGATGTTCGACGTCGCCTTTTCGCGGCGGATATGCTGTTCGCGGGTCGCCAGGGTCAGCACGAAGCCGCGTTTGCCGTCCTTGTCGTAAGCGACGCCGGCGAGCCGGCCCGGCATATTGCGGACGTATTTTTCCTTGCACGCGAACAGTCCGACGTGCGGGCCGCCGAACGACATCGGGATTCCGAACGACTGGCCTTCGCCGACGACGATGTCGGCGCCGCATTCGCCGGGCGTCTTCAAAAGGCCGAACGAAATCGCTTCCGTCACGACGACGATCAAAAGCGCGCCGACCGCGTGGGCTTTATCGGCCAGAGCCTGCAAATCCTCGATGCAGCCGAAAAAGTTCGGCGACTGGACGACGAGCGCCGCCGTCTGGTTGTCGAGCTTCGCGAGATCGGCGTCGAGCACGCGGCCCGTCGCCGGATCGAATCCGACCGTGTCGAACGACGAATCGCCGTGCTGCGTGTAGGTTTTCGTGACTTCCTCGTATTCCGGGTGAACCGTCTCGGCGATCAGGAATTTGCTGCGCCGGGTGACGCGCTCGGCCATCAAAACGGCTTCGGCCGTCGAAGTCGAGCCGTCGTACATCGACGCGTTCGCGACGTCCATTCCGGTCAGCTGCGCGATCAGAGTCTGAAATTCGAAGATGTACTGGAGCGTGCCCTGCGAAATTTCCGGCTGGTACGGCGTGTAGG
>JAFDVJ010000154.1 GCA_018269075.1 Acidobacteriota bacterium | reverse complement strand
TCCACTTTTCCACTTTTCCACTTTCCCCTTGACAAAATAAAATAACACTGTTAATTTATTTCTATGGTCGGACGAAACCGTTTACAGAGCGACAAGGACAATCTGCGGCAGGAAATTATGGACGTCGCGCGCGAGCTGTTCGTCGCCGAGGGGTTCCGGAGCGTTTCGATGCGGAAGATCGCCGACCGGATCGGTTATTCGGCGACGACGATCTATCTTTATTTCAAGGACAAGAACGACATTCTCGCGCAGATCTGCCGGCAGACGTTCGAACGGCTGACCGAAAACATCAACGCGATCTATAACCTATCTGACAATCCGCTCGAAAAACTGCGCAGCGGAATGCGCGAATACGTGTATTTCGGCCTGAAGAATCCGAGCCAGTACGAGCTCGTCTTCATCGCGCCGCTGCCGCTCGAATTCGAGCCCGACGGCATCAACAACGGAACCGCGGCCTTTGACACGCTGCGCCGCGTCGTCGGCGAATGCGCGGCTGCCGGGCTCCTGAAAAGCGCCGACGTCGAATTGACGAGCCAGACGCTCTGGGCCGGCATTCACGGCGTCACGGCGCTTTTGATCCAGCACGAAGGCTTTCCGTTCGTCGATCGCGAAAAGCTGATCGGCAGCGTCATCGAGACGCTGATCGCGGGGATTCGAACGTAAAAAATTTTGACCTGTAACTTAACGGTGTTATTTTATTTCAAGTAAAACGAGGTGATTTATGGCAAAGAAAATCCTGATAATTCTGGGGCATCCCGACAACGACACTTTCTGCGGCGCGCTCGCCGAAAGCTATAAAAAAGGCGCGCTCGCCGCCGGCGCGGAAATTGAGGAGATCCGGCTCGCCGATCTCGATTTCAATCCGGTGATGCATCGCGGCTACAAGGCGATTCAGGAGCTCGAACCGGATCTCGTCCGCGCGCAGGAGCTGATCAAATGGGCCGAGCACCTCGTTTTCGTCTACCCGACGTGGTGGGCGACGATGCCGGCGCTGCTCAAGGGCTTTCTCGACCGCGTGCTGCTGCCCGGCTTCGCCTTCAAATATCGCGAAAATTCGCCCTTCTGGGACAAATATCTGACCGGCCGCTCGGCGCGCGTGATCACGACGATGGACGCGCCCGCGTGGTACAACTTTCTGGTTTACGGCAACGCCAATCAGAAGTCGATGAAGCGCGGCGTCCTGCAGTTCTGCGGCGTCAAGCCGGTCAAGGTGACGACGATCGGCGGCCTCCGCGATTCCAAACCCGAAATGCGGGCCGGCTGGCTCGGGAAAATCGAAAAACTGGGAGGAAAACTGATATGACGGCGGACAAAATTTTTTCGATCGCCAACCTGCTGGCGATGCTCGGCTGGATTCTGCTGGTCTTCGCGCCGCGCTGGACGGTGACGCGCAAGGTCATCGTTTCGGGATTCGTCCCGCTGCTGCTGGCGGCGGCCTACACGGTGCTGATCGTCCTGTTTTTCGGCCGCGCCGAGGGCGGTTTCGACAGTCTTTCGAACGTGATGAAGCTGTTCACGAACGAATGGGCGGTGCTCGCCGGCTGGATTCATTATCTCGCCTTCGACCTGTTCGTCGGCGCGTGGGAAACACGCGACGCACAAAGGCGCGGCATCTCGCATTTTCTCGTGATTCCCTGCCTCGTCCTGACGTTTCTGTTCGGCCCGGCCGGGTTTCTGCTCTATTCGATCCTCAGATTTTTTCTCGGGAAGGAGGTCAAAAATGATTAGGAAATTATTCGCCGAACAACGGGCTTTAATGGTCTCCGGCGCGCTGTTTCTCGCGCTCTTTGTCGGGCTCGCGATCGTCGCGCCGTTCGATTCCGTCGAGGTGATGGGCATCAATCGCTGGATCAAGCCGATGAAATTCGCGAGCTCGATCGCGATCTATCTCTGGACGCTGGCGGTCTTTCTTTATTTCATCGACGGCCGCGAGCGCGCGAAAAACCTCATCGCCCGGGGAACGATCGCGATGATGATCGGCGAGATCTTCCTCATCGTGATGCAGGCCGCGCGCGGGACGACCTCGCATTTCAATATGTCGAGCGCCTTCGACGGCGCGGTTTTCAGCCTGATGGGGCTGCTCATCACGATCAACACGCTGCTCGCCGGCTATCTGCTGTTTTTATATTTCCGGGCGAAGGTCGCGCTGCCGGATTCGATCGTTTGGGGAATCCGCTTCGGGATCGTGCTGCTGATCCTCGCGAGCGTCGAGGGCGGTTTTATGTCGGCGCATCTCGGCCACGGCGTCGGCGCGGCGGACGGCGGCGCGGGCCTCACATTCGTCAACTGGTCGACGCGGGGCGGCGATCTGCGGGTCGCGCATTTCGTCGGCCTTCACGCGCTGCAGCTCGTGCCGCTTTTCGCCTGGACTCTGGAAAGATTCAGGATCCGCGCGGCGACGCTTCTGACGACGATCTTCGCCGCGCTCTATTTCGCCGCCTTCACCGGCGTCTTCATCCAGGCGCTGCTCGGGCGGCCGCTGTTATCGACGCTATTCGCGGGGTAATGAAATTTTAGAAGTGATGCCCGCGAAAAACACGAAAGGACGCTAAAAAAGACTGGAACAGCAGAATTGTTCGGCACGGTAATTGACCGGGCCGGCGATTCGTTCGTGAATCGCGTTTTCGATTGAATCAGAAGCTTCAGCACAGCGAACAGCCGGTTTTTATCCACCAAAAACACCAAAGACACCAAAATTTCTTTCGTGTCTTTTTAGTGTTTTTGGTGTGTTTCGTGGATTAAAAACAACCGTCCGCCGGCCGGTCTGTTCATTTACCACTAAGTTTCGCGGCGTTTTGTCTCAAAAAAATTATAAAAAGTGCGTTTGATCAATGATCGTGCCGAACAGTTTGAATTTTCATATTTTTCGCGTCTTTTCGCATTTTTCGCGGGCCAAAATCAAAGCTTCGATAGCCGACCGCCGCCGTTTTCGCTCGGAACAGTTTATTGCCGGCCGAGATTTCGCGTTGCGATGACCGGGTTGTTCGAAAAATACCGGAATCCCGCGGGCAGCGGGGTCGGCTTCCAGCTGCGTTTTTGATCGAGCTGGAATTTCAGATTCGCCTCGTAATCGATCGGCGGCGGCGGCGCGTACTGCGAATACGGGCGCGTGTCGCCCGGGCCCCAGACCGGATCGCTGCCGAACCGGTGATCCTGAAAATTGAGCCGCCGGGCCATCACCCGGTAGGAAAACGCCGCGTTCGACCGGCCGTTGTTTCGTTCCTTCACGACGAAGCTCGTCGTTCCTTTTTTGACGAAAACGTCCTCGGATTCGTCCTCCATCTGGATGAAAACGTGCATCGGATGCTCGTCGTCGATCAGGACGGTTTCCAGAAACAGCTCGTCGAGCTTGATCTCGGCCTGACCGTTGACCAGTTTCCCGGTGCCGAGATCCTCGAACCAGACCTCGGGCGACTCGACCGCGTAGAGCAGCTGGTTGCCCTGACTGGTGCCGACCGACGCCGATTTGGTGCCGTTCGCGATCACGTGATTGCCGTTGAAATAACCGGAATAATTGGCGTTGTTGGTCCGCCAGCCGAGAACGCCGATATCGAGATTGCCGCCAGGCAGCACGCCGCCGAGCGCGAGGCCGACGACGCCGATCCCGAAGTGGGCCGAATCGTTGTAATCGCCCAGCACGCCGACCCGCTGATTTCCGGTAACGGTCGGATTCGAGAAACCGTAAACCCCGGTCGGCGAAGTGGTGCCGGCCAGCGGGTTGCCGATGTACGTGCCGGTCACGCCAGCGCCCGTCCCGCCGCTTTGATTGTTGCCGTAAATTCCCGAACCGTTGCCGGTTCCTCGATACGCGCCTTCGATCGCCGAAAAGTTGGTCGTGCCCGACGGCACCTCTCCGTAAACCCCGCCGCCGTTAAAGGACGAATAGCCGTTGACCGCCCACGGAAAAGTGGCGTTGCCGACGACGCCGAAAAGATCGCCGGCGACGGCCGTATTGGTCGCGCCCCAGTAAAATTCGCCGAGATTCGTCATCCGGCCGCGGACGTTGCCGTTCGTCATAAAATCGACGTGATTGCTGCTCGTCGTGCCGAAAAGCCCGGTGCCCGAAAGCGAATTGCCGCCGATCGTCCAGCCGGAGGGATTCTGCCAGCTCGCGGCGGTCGGTCCGGTCGCGGTCAGCACCTGTCCCGAAGTCGGCGCGGCGGCGGCGTTGACGCTGACCGTGGTCGTCGCCGTCCGCAGCTTGTCGGCCGCGACCGTGTTCGTCGGGCTGTCGATCGTCTTGTTCGTCAGCGTCTGATTGGCCGCCAGCAGGACCGCGTTCGACGAGAGCCGCGCGTCGGGCAAAATGCCGGACGAGAGCTTGGCGGCGTCGAGACTGCCGATGTTGACGTCGGTCACGCAGAGCAGGCAGGCGGCGGAAAGCGAATCCGCGGAAGCGGCCGAGATGGTTCGGATCGAATACGGCGAGCCGGTCAGCGGCTGCCGCGGAACCAGAATCGTGAATCCCGGCGGATCCGCGGCCTTTCTGACCCCGATTTCGAGAAATCGATTCGCGCCGGCGGCAAAGGGCGACGAGCCGAAATCGAGCGTGACGGTAAAAACCCCGTTCGCGACGGTGACCGCGTTGTCGACGATCGGCGCGCCGATCTGGGTTCCGCCCGCAACCGAATCGAAAAGCCCGAACTGCATCTGGTATGTTCCGCCGGCTCCCGAAATGCCGTCGAGAAGCAGTCCCTGATAGGTAAAAGCCGTCGTCTGCGCAAAGGCCGAAACCGCGCCCAGTAAAACGACCAAAAAAAACGTCCCCGCCAATCGCGCCGAATAATTCATAAAAGTCTTCATCCCTCACTACGAAAAGTCGACAGGATTACCCGTCTACTTATCTCTCCTTATTAATTTTTTTTGTTTGATTCCGGTACCAGGACAAAAGACGACCGTCTCGAAAACAGCGGGGTTTCGACCTATCGATCAAAAGATTTTTTTCTTCGGGCAAAAACTAACAACCGCAAACAGGATAATTGGACGCTTTCCGATTGTCAACGAATCAGTTTGGGAAGTTTGGGAAGTTTGGGAAGTAAGCGGACAACGGTCTGAATGGTCTTTGAAAATTATAGTGTGTGACAAGACTTGTTGGAATGATGAGCGTTAAACCCGCGGGCGTTTTTTAACGATCCACTAAAAACACAAAAAAACACGAAAGAAATTTAGTGTTTTTGGTGTTTTTAGTGGAAGATCAAAAAAGCGAACGCGACCGTAATCGACGCTTTTTCCAATAAGTTCGGTCATTAACCATAAATCCGTCAATAAAATATTCCTTAAAAGCCCGTGAAACGGGCGCCGGATAATAGCCACAGGTGCAGCCCGTGGTCAGGTCGCAGCATTGACCCGAGCCCGTGAAACGGGCGACAGAGACCGCGCCGCATTCGTTTTCGGTCGCCCGCTTCGGGGCTTTGATTCACCGGTGCGCGCTTTCTACAGGCTTGCGCCTGTCGCTAAACTCTTTCGCCTGTTCCACAGGCTCAATTCGGAATTTTTGTCGGATTTATTTTTCAAAGACCATACAGACTGTTGACAGGCGACAGCCTGTAAAAACGCCCCGCACCCGCGCGGCGCGGCGACAAACTAACGGTTTGTCGTACAAAAAAGGAAGTTCGGAAAGAAAAACCTCTTTCTTCCCAAACTTCCCACTCATCAAGGCACAACGGTGAAATTCGTCGGGGTCGAGACGCTGTCGCAGTTGAGGCTGACGGTGATTCGGCCGCTTACGGCGCCGGCGGGCACGACGGCGTCGATCGCGGTCGAGGAAACGGCCGTGAACCGCGCCGGAATGTCGCCAAACCGGACGGCGCTCGCGCCGAGCAGATTGCGGCCGTTGATCCGGACGGTCTGACCGACGCGCGCGCGCGCCGGCGAAAAAGGCGTCGTCGCGTCGATCGACGGCGAAAGCAGCGTCCAGCCGTCCGTGTAGCGCATCAGCAGCGCGTCCTCATAGCCGACGTTCGTCCGGAAGGCGACCGTGTAGCCCGCGAGAATCGTGTCGTCGTTAGGCCCGACCGCGACGGCGTTGAAACCGTCGATGTCGGCGACCGCAAACTGGCGGATCCAGCGCAGCCCGCCGGTCGCCGGATCGCGATGTTCGACCCACGCGTCGTCGAACCGCGTGCCCGCGCCGTTGCCGCCGCCGTTCCGTTCGCCGAGCACGCCCTGCGTCATCCCGGCAACGATCAGATCGCCGCTGCCGTTAACGGCCATTCCGTTAACGACATCTTCTTGCGGCGATCCTTCCGTCACCGTCCAAACCGGCGGATTCGTACTCACCGGATTGGTGCCCGAGGCCGGCGCGTAGGAGCTGAAGCGGGCGATCCACGCGTCCTGAGCCGTCGCCATCAAACCCGAAACATAGGCGTTGCCGGACGCATCGACGACGACCCGCGTCGCCGGTCCCTGGCCGTCAATCTGCGACCAGATTCGATTGAAGCTGCTTTGCGAATTATCGTATTTCACGATCCAGCCTTCCCAGGTCCCGAAAGCCGGTTCGACGATGTGGCCGACCACGTAAACGCCGCCGTTCGCGTCGACCGCGAGATCCGCGATGTCGGAATCGAGGACGTTGAAATCGAGCACGAGCGGAAAGCTGTTCTGCCGCGTCAGCGCGCCGGCGCTCGTAAAAGCGTAGGTCGAGATGCGCGTCCGCTCGTCGGTCGACGTCACGAGCCGCCCGCCGCCCGCGTTGTCGGGGACGATTTCGAGGCCCGCGAAGCCGTCCTGATCGCGCGTGCCGCCCTGATTGATCCATTGACGGACGCCCGCCGAATTGTATTTCGCGACCCAGAAATCGAAGTTGCCGAGATTGCTGCCCGCGAACGCGCCGGCCGTGTAGCCGCCGACGAAGACGCCGCCGGCCGCGTCGACGGCGATCTCGGTCGCGTGGTCCTCGGCCGTCGTCCCGAACGGCGCGAACCACTGCTGGAGCCCGTTCGCGTTGTATTTCGCGACCCAGACGTCCATCGAGTTGTTGTTCGGATTGAAGCTGTCGCCCGCGACGTAGATGCTGCCGTCCGCCGCGACGGCGACGTCGCGCGCGAAATCGCCGCCGGCGGCCGTGCCGAACTGCTCGGCCCAGACGACGCCGCAGTTGACCCGTAAGTTGACCGGCTGCAGGTCGAACGGAATGCTTTCCCGGACGCGCACCGCGAGCTGGTAATCCTTCGGGAAAAACATCGTCGGGTGCGCGTAGACGCGCATCGTCGTACTGCCGACGACCGGGTTCGGTTCGAAGCTCGCCGAGAGACCGGCCGGCAGATCGACCGCTTCGAGCGTCACCGGCCCGTCATAATTCGTCCGCGCGACGCTGATCTGATAAGTCACGCTCTGACCGGCGACGACCGACTGCGTCGCCGGCAGCGCGCTCAAAGCGACGCGCGGCGCGGGCTTGACGACGAGCGTCACGGTGATCGAAGCGATATTGACGCCGACGGCCGAACCGGCGATCTTGATCTGATACGTCCCGGCCGGCGTCGTCGCGGCGGTCGTCACGGTCAGCGCCGCCGATTTCGCGGTCGTCGGGCTCGCGTTGAACGCGGCCGTCGCGCCGGCCGGCAGCGCCGAGGCGCTCAACGTCACCTTGTCCGGAAAGCCGTCGCGGCTGAGATTGATCGTGTAAACCGCCGCCTGTCCCTGATTGACCGTCGCGCTCGCCGGCGTCGCGCTCAGCGTGACGCTCGCCGCCCGGACGGCGGATGCGCCGGACAGAAAGATCAAAACCGTCGTCAATAAAATTCCGAATCTTTTGAACATCTCTTTATTCTCCTTGTAAAACTCAATGAACGTTGAAACTGGCCGCCGGGTAATCGGTCCCGATTCCCCATTCGACGCGCGCGACCGCCGGCACGACGAGCGCCCGCGAGTAAAAGAAACACTGCGCCGGATCGACGCTCGGCCGCCAGACGGCGATGTCGGCGAGCCGGTCGCCGTTATAATCGCCCGGCGTCACGAAGTCATTGCGCGACAGTCCGAACGGCACATTGACGATCGCGCCGTCGATGCTGCGGCGAATCCACCAGCGATAATTCAGATTTTCGGCGCGGACGACGGCGAAATCGGTCTTGCCGTCGCCGTCGTAATCGGCGAACGCGGCGAGATCCGTCGGCAGCCCGTAATTGAAAACGGCGAAACCGTTCGTCGACTGCCAGAGATAAAAAACGCCCGCGCCGGCCTCACTGCGCTGGACGACGAAATCCGCGCGCCCGTCGCCGTCGAAATCGCCCGTCGCCGGCAGATCGCCGGCCGCGCCCCACGGCACGAACGTGATGTTATCGTTCGGATTGTTCGCGCTGCCGAGATAATAAAAATAGCTCTGCCCGCCCGGCGCGGCGTTGCGGTAGACGGCGAGATCGGCCCGCCCGTCGCCGTCGTAGTCGGCGACGACCGACGGATCGTCGCCGATCAGACCGAATTCCGTCACGCGGACCGCGCCCGTCGCGCTTTCGAGAATGTAGAAGTACGCCGAGAGCAGCGTCGGCCGCCAGACGGCGATGTCGGTTTTGCCGTCGCCGTCGTAATCGGCCGGCGTCGCGACGTCGCCCGAAACGCCCCATTGAACCGCGTAATCGGGCGCGCCCGTCGACGGTTTGACATACCAGACGAGCAGCTCGTTCTCGATCCGCGTGACCGTGTGATCGGTCTTCCCGTCGCCGTCGAAATCGAGCGGCGCGTGCGTCGTCGTCTGCGCGTTCGCGCCGGAAAAAGCGAAAAACAGCAGACCGATAAGCGGCAGCAATTCGCGCAGTCTAATCATCGGACACCTCCTTCGAAACGGCCGGCGGATTGACCCTGACACGCCGGAAAGTCTCGTCGAAATTGCCGGCGGCGGTCGTCACCCGGAGCCGTATGTAATGCACGCCGGGCGTGAAAACGGTCGTCATAATGCCGTTGCCGCCGTTGATCGTCTGGTCGAACGGTTCGAGCACGTCGCCGTGCCAGTCGAAATCCCACTGCCAGCGCGTGATCGCGCCCGAAGCGGTCGACGGATCGAGCGTCACGAGCTGGTTCGGGACGATCGGATCGGGAGCGATCGTGAACGCGGCAATCGGATCGCCGGGCGCGGGATTCCCGAAGACGTTCCGGATCACGACGATGAATCCGGCTTCCGTCATCCCTTCGTGCGAATCGAGCACCTGCACGCGGTATTCGGTGTTGCGCGTCGCCGTATGATCGAACGCGGCCGACCGTTCGATCGAAGCCGCGCCGTTGATCGTCCAGAAATAGTTGTAAGGCGGAAACCCGCCGCTCGCGTTGACCGCGATCTGCCGGCGCCAATCGGGCGGTTGCACCTGATATGTCCGATCTCCCGTCAAACTCGAGAAATAGGCGGACAGCGCCTGCGGATTGGTGAGGGTCACGAAATATGTGCCTTCCCACTCCGAATTCTGCAAATAATAACGATACCGCCCGCGGCCGGTCGGTGCCGACGACATCAGATCATTCCGGTTCTGGCAGACGCGGCGCATTATCTGATCCGGCGACGGCGTGTTTCCCAATCCGTTCAGCGTGATGTTTTCGACTTCGAACTGCATCGAAGGGCCTCTGCCGAACGGCGATGTGCCCGGCGCGGAATCGTAAATCGTAAACGCATCGTTGGGCTGCCAATCGAAATCTCCGATGCACGGCGGCTCGACGACCGCGCATTTACGGGAGTCGAACGTCAGCGGGATATTGACCGGGCACGATGCCGGCTCGGCCGGCGGCAGCGTAAAAATCGGCAGACATCTTTCCTGAAAAGCGAGAAACGGAAAAAGCACGAAGCTCAGAAAAATACTGCTGCCCGAAAACAATCTGCGAAAACTTTTCATTTTAAAAACCTCCCCGTCCTACGGCCGCACGACGCGGATCGTGCCGGCGAACCCCTGCGGATTGATCGCGACGATCTGCCCGCGAACCTCGACCGGCGCGCCGGCGTTCGCGCCGCTCGTCACCAGACCGCTCATCACGAGCGTGCCGTTGAAACTGTTGATCTTGCCCCGCGTGACGGCCGTGAAAGACTCGTTCCCGGCGATCACCTGCCAGCGCGCGCCGCCGTCCCGGACGCCGCGCAGGGCCGCCGGCGGCGGATCCAGAATCTCGATCCGGATGCTGCCGGAGACGCCGCCTCCGGTCGTCCCGGACCAGACTTTTTCGTCGAGCTGCGCGGCTTCGAAATCGACGACGACGTCCGTCAGATCGTTCGGACGGGCCGGACTCGTCTGCATAAATCCCGCCCCGGCCAGCCCGAACGCCGAAACCGCCAGTGCGGTCACGGTTATCGAAATAATTTTTATCCACCGCATCTGCTTTTTCTCCTTCAACCAAACCGGCCTTTTTCCAAAGCCGGAAAATCTCAAAAATCCGAAATCCGAAATCCGAAATCCGAAATCCGATGGTTCGGCTTTTCGCCCCGAAATGCTAAAATGTTGGCGGTTAGCCCGCATCACCAAAATTAAATCGACGGCCGCCGGAAAGTCTTGATTAAACTTTGATTTTTTTCGGATTTTTTTCGGATTTCGAAAAGAGGCGATGGAAAATTCAGCGGAGACATTTATCTACGAATTCGGACGGTTCCGGCTGATCCCGTCCGAGCATCTGCTGCTGCGCGACGCCGAGCCGGTGCCGCTCGCGCCGAAGGTCTTCGACACGCTTTTGTTTCTCGTCGAACGCAGCGGCTCGCTCGTCGAAAAAAGCGAGCTGCTCGACGCCGTCTGGGCCGACTCGTTCGTCGAGGAAGCGACGCTCGCGCGCAACGTCTCGCTGCTCAGAAAGGTCCTCGAAGCGGACGGCGCGGAAAAATACATCGAGACCGTCCCGAAACGGGGCTATCGCTTCACCCGGACGGTGCGCCGCCGGCCGGCCGAAAACAAAACGCCGGCCGCCGTCGAAGCGATCGACGAGGCCGCGCCCGAACCGGTTCCCGAAACCCCGGAAGTCAAAACGCATCGCCCGGTTTTGTGGCTGACGCTCGTTTTCGTCGCGATCGCCGGCATCGTCTCGTCGCTCTCGTTCTGGAACGGAAACCGGTCCGACCGGCCGGCCGTCAAATCGATCGCCGTGATGCCCTTTCGCCAGCTCGGCGGCGGCGACCACGACCGCGCGCTCGAGCTCGGGATGGCCGACGCCGTGATCACGCGCGTCGGCAAAATCCGCCAGCTCGTCGTCCGTCCGCTGAGCGCCGTGTCGCGGTATCTCGACGATGAAACCGACGCCGTCCGCGCCGGCCGCGAGCTCCAGACCGACGCCGTCCTCGAAGGCACCGTCCAGCGCGAGCAGGACCGCGTCCGCGTGACGGCGCGGCTCATCGAAACGGCGGGCGGCGCGCAGCTCTGGGCGGAGAATTTCGATTCGAAGATGACCGACATCTTCACGATTCAGGATTCGATCTCGGCGCAGATCGCACAGAGCCTGAACCTGAAACTCTCGGGCGCGGAAAAAAATTCGCTCGCGCGGCGCGAAACCGCCGACCCGGAAGCCTATCAGCTCTACCTCAAAGGCCGCTATTTCTGGAACCGGCGGACGCCCGACGATCTTTCGAAAGCGCTCCGGAATTTCGAGCAGGCGATCGTGCTCGACCCGAACTACGCGCTCGCCTACACCGGCCTCGCCGACTGCTACGTGCTGCTCGGCGAATATCGCGTGATGGTCGGGAGCGAGGCTTTTTCGAAGGCGCGGTCGGCGACCGACCGGGCGCTCGAGCTCGACCCGGAATCGGCCGAAGCGCGCTGCACGCGCGGCTATATCCTCGCTTTTTACGACTGGAATTTTGCGGCCGCCGAGAAAGAATTCAAACAGGCGATCGAGCAGAACCCGAACTACGCGACGGCGCATCAATGGTACGGCGAGTTTCTGCAGACGCTCGGCCGGTTCGACGAGAGCCTCGCCGAATACCGCCGCGCCGAGGAGCTCGACCCGCTCTCGCTGATCATCAAGGCGAGCATCGCCGGTCATTTCTACAGCACGCGGCAGTACGACAAATCGATCGAACAGGCGAAAAAAATCCTCGAGATGGAGCCGAATTTCGGCTGGGCCTACGGTTTTCTGTGGTTTTCCTACAACGCGCAGGGCCAGACAATGGAGGCGATCGAGGCGCACTGGAAATCGGATTCGCTTTTGGGCTGCACGCCCGAACAGATCGAACGCCGGCGGGCGGCCTTTCAGAAATCCGGCGCGCGCGGCTACTGGCTCGAATGGCTCGACCAGGCCAATAATTCCCGGCGCTGGCAGGCGATCGACAAGGCGGTCGTCTATCTCCAGCTCGGCGACCGGGAAAAATCGCTCCAGCTTCTCGAACAGGCCTTCGCCGCCCGCGAACGCTGGATCCTGAACATCAAGACCGCGCCGATCTTCGATCCGCTGCGCGACGACCCGCGCTTTCAAAACCTCATCCGCCGGATCGGTTTTTGAGTAAATTTATTGACCGGCGCGGCGATTCGCTCGTGAACCGCGTATTCGATTTGTCTCAAAAATCATTAAAGTTTGAGATCCGCCGCCTCTCGATGACCGGGCCAAACCGCCAAACCCCTTAAACCTGCGTCAATTCAATAACTCCCCACCCCGAAACCAATCCGAAATCCGAAATCCCAAATCGTCCTGTCGGAAGCGCGGCCGGCGCGTTCGGTGGTATAATTTTATAATCCCGACGAATAAAGGGTTTAGGAAAATGAGTGAGCATCTTTTGGAACGCCGACAAATCATTCGCCGCCCGCGCGCGGAGGTTTTCGAGTTTTTCGCCGACGCCGGCAATCTCGAACGCATCACGCCGCCCGAGCTGAATTTTCACATCGTCACGCCGCAGCCGATCGACATCCGAAAAGGCGCGATGATCGATTACCGTCTCCGGCTGCGCGGTCTGCCGATCACGTGGAAAACCGAGATCACCGAATGGAATCCGCCGCATTCGTTCGTCGATACGGCGCTCAAAAGCCCGTATAAACAATGGATTCACCGGCACGCGTTCGAGGACGGCGCGGCGGGCGAAACCGTGATGACCGACGTCGTCCGCTACCGCCTGCCGCTCGAACCGCTCGGCGACGTCGCGCATTTCTACGTCAAAAAAGAGCTCGCCTACATCTTCGATTACCGCTACAAAGTGATCGAAGAGATATTTCATTCGCAGGAGCCGTGAAGACTCTGGAATTTCGACTCGCGCCGGATTTGACGCTCGAGATGGCCGCGATTCCGGCCGGACGCTTTCTGATGGGCGGCGCCGAACCCGAAGCGCGGCCGAACGAGAAGCCGTGTCACGCGGTCGCGGTGAATTCGTTTTATCTCGGCAAATTTCCGGTCACGCAGGCGCAATGGTCGGCCGTGATGGGATCATTGCCGAAGCTGCCCGCCGATTTTCGCGGCCGCGAGTTTCCGGTCGTCAACGTCTGGCTCGAAAAAGCGCTCGAATTCTGCGCCCGGCTGGCGCGTCTGACGGGTGAAAATTTCCGGCTGCCGAACGAGGCCGAATGGGAATACGCCTG
>JAFDVJ010000153.1 GCA_018269075.1 Acidobacteriota bacterium | reverse complement strand
GCCTCTGGCGGTGGTACTTTTACTCGTTCAGCGCGCGCGCCGACCTGCCGCTCGTTTCGGTCAACTGCGGCGCGCTGCCCGAGAATCTGTTCGAGTCCGAGTTTTTCGGCCACGAAAAAGGTTCGTTCACGGGCGCGACGGCGCAGAAGATCGGGCTGATCGAAGCGGCCAACGGCTCGACGCTCTTTCTCGACGAGATCGGCGAGATGCCGCTGCCGATGCAGGTCAAGCTGCTGCATTTTCTCGAAAACGGCAATTTCCGGCGCGTCGGCGCGACGCGCGACCGCCAGTCGGACGTCCGCGTGATCGCCGCGACCAACAAGAACCTGCCCGAGGAGGTGCGGGCCGGCCGTTTTCGGACCGATCTGTTTTACCGGCTCAACGTGATCACGTTTCACCTGCCGCCGCTGCGCGAGCGGATCGAGGATATCTCCGCGCTCATCGATTTTTTTATCGAAAGCCTGCGCGTCAGCTTCAAGCGGCCGAATCTGGAGCTTTCGGAAAAGGCCGAAAGGCAGATCAAGAACCATTCGTGGCAGGGAAACATCCGCGAGCTGCGGAACACGCTCGAACGCTCGGCGGCGCTTTCGCCGACCGACCGGATCGAGGAAATCTACGGGCTCGACAGCCAGAATCTCGCGCCCGAGGCGGGACTGGCGCTGTCGGAGATGCCGCTCGTGACGCTCTCCGAGCTCGAAAAGCGGCATATTATCAGGGTGTTGCAGGAAACCGGCGGCCATCGCGAAAAAACGGCGGTCATCCTCGGGATCACGTCGCGGACGCTTTACCGGAAGCTGAACGAGTACGGAATCAAAAACTGACAAAATGTCAGCGAGCTGATTTTTATGTCGGACAAAATGTCAGGTTAAGCGTTTGCCGGACTCTTTAAGAGAACGACCTGGGGCCGGCAAACTATTGAAAATTAGGCGGATATTGATTTATTCGGGAAAATGTGCGATTGTGGCACACGACTTGTATTAAACAATCACAGCTTTAGACGTTTCTGACGGAAAAATTTTTTTTGGGGGCAGAAGAATTTGAAGAAAGAAACGTCTATAGCTGTGTCTATCCGAGAATAAATCTTTATGAAGGATTTGTGGTTTTACTGAGAGCTGGGGGCAAAAGTTCAGTAAAACTACAAATCGCCGTCCCGGAAATACGGGGCGGCGTTTGTAACGCAATGCGGAACTGAGGAAGGGGGTAGCCTTTGTTTCGCAGGCTCAGTCTCGTCAGGACCCTTCGAGACTGGGCAATAATCGAGCGGGGCGATTCGTCGCCCCGCTTTTCTTTTTCGTCCGAAACCCGTTATCTTTATGTTTTGAGCCGGTTTGCGCCGGCGCGGCGCGAGCGTTCACGATGCAGGAAGTCAAAGCGAAAATCGGCCGCCTCGAAAACATCGACAACGAGGCGATTCTGCAGTCACTGTCGGAAGGCGTCTGCGTGATCGACGCCGGCCGGAAGATCGCCTTCGCCAACCGTTCGGCCGCCCGGCAGCTCGGCTGCGACGCGGCCGGCCTGCTCGGCCGAAACTACGACCTCGTCCTGTTCGGCCGCGACAAGCGTCTTTCCGAGGACGAGCTGGCCGTCTGCCCGATCCAGTTCGCGCTGACCGAGGGCGCCGCCTCGCACATCAACGAAGAATCCTTTCTGCGGGCCGACGGCGGCGTGCTGGCGGTCGAATACCTGTGCTCGCCGGTCTTCGAAAACGGCGCGATCACCGGCGCGGTCGTCACCTTTCAGGACATCGGCGAGCGCCGCGACATCGAGCGGGCCGTCGCCGCCGCGCGCGACGCGGCCCACGAGACCGCCCGCACGAAGGCCGCGTTTCTCGCCAATATGAGCCACGAGATCCGGACGCCCTTGAGCGGCATCGTCGGGACGGCCAACCTGCTGATGGAGACGGAACTCACCGGCGAACAGCGGAAATATCTGCAGATGCTCCAGAAAAGCGTCGATCTGCTGATGGAGACGGTCAACGACATTCTCGATTTTTCGAAGATCGAGGCCGGCAAGCTGACGCTCGAAACGATCGATTTCGATCTCCGCGCGCTGCTCGCCGAAACCGTCGAGCTCTTCGCCGTCTCGGCCGGCAAGAAGAAGCTCGGCCTCCGCTGCGCGATCGACGAGCGGATTCCGGCCGGCTTTCGCGGCGACGCCAACCGTCTCCGGCAGATTCTGAACAATCTCCTGAGCAACGCGATCAAGTTCACCGAAACCGGCGAGATCCGGCTCGACGTCGCGCTGACCGGCGGCGACGACGCCCGGCCGACGATCCGCTTCGAGGTGACCGACACCGGCATCGGCATCGGCGAAGCGCAGAAGGCGCGGCTTTTCCAGCCGTTCACGCAGGCCGACATCTCGACGACGCGGCTCTTCGGCGGGACCGGGCTCGGGCTGACGATCTGCCGCGAGATCGTCGAGATGATGAAGGGCGAGATCGGCTTCGAGAGCGAGCCCGGCCGCGGTTCGCGGTTCTGGTTCGCGGTCCCGCTCGCGGCGAGCCGGGAAGTCGGTTTCCCGGCCGACGAACTGCCGGCCGCCGACGCCGACCGCCGCGCGAAAACGGCGGCTCGCGAGCTGCGGATCCTGGTCGCCGAGGACGACGACGTCAACCGCGAGATCACCGGCAAGCTGCTCGAACATCTCGGCTGCGCGTGCGAATTCGCCCGCCACGGCGCGGAGGCCGTGAGCAAATGCGCCGAAACCGACTTCGATCTGATCCTGATGGACTGCCAGATGCCCGAGCTCGACGGGCTCGCGGCGACCGCCGCGATTCGCCGGCAGGCGCGCCCGCACCGCCCGACGATCGTCGCGCTGACCGCGTTTTCGGCCGTCGCCGAGCGCGAAAAATGTCTTCATTACGGGATGGACGACTACCTCTGCAAGCCGGTCACGAAGGACGCGCTGACGAAGATTCTCCGGAAGCATTTTTCGACCGAAAAGAGCGGCGTAAATCTTGACTTGGAAGCGGATTTCGTTCAACATTCCTTAGCTGACGTCATCGCCCCCGAAACATTGCGGACTTTTTTGGCCATCGAGGCTCGCGGCGAGCCGGACTTCGTCTCGGAGATCCTGCAGATCTACTGCGAGAACGCCGAAAAACAGATTCTGCTGCTCGCGGACGATCTGCGCGCGCGGGACGCCGACGCGATCCGCCGCCGGGCGCATCACCTGAAGGGCAGCAGCGCGAATGTCGGGGTGACGAGATTGACCGGACTTTTCGAGGATTTGCAGATTGCGGCGAATCTCGGAAACTGGGAGCGGATTGAGAGTTTAATATCCGAAACGACGGAAAATTTCGAATTTACCAAACGAAGAATTTTTGAGAGGGAAAATCTATGAAAGCCGAAAAACAGAAAAACGCCGCCGACGCACCGGAAGACGGCAACATCGATAAAATTCGCGACATTTTGTTCGGTTCGCAGTCGCGCGATTTCGAACGCCGCTTCGCGCGGATGGAGGAGCGCCTGTCGAAAGAGGTCTCCGATATGCGCGACGACACGCGGAAAAAGCTCGACGCGCTCGAAGAATACATCAAATCCGAGGTCAAATCGCTGACCGACCGGCTCGTCAGCGAGCAGAATTCGCGCGCCGACGCGGTCAAGGAGCTGTCGGACGAACTGAAAGACCTTTCGCACAACTTCGACAAAAAGGTGACGAATCTTAACGAGCAGGCGGCCAAATCCGAAAGCGACCTCCGGCAGCAGATCCTGACGCAGTCGAAGAATCTCTCGGACGAGATCCAGAAACGGCACAACGATCTGCTCGGCTCGCTCGAGCGCGAATCTTCGGAAATCCGCGACGACAAGGCCGACCGGACGGCGCTCGCCGAGCTGTTCACCGAGATGGCGATGCGTCTGACGAACGATTTCAAGCTCCCCGACGCCGATTAGGCGGAAGGGCCGAGGGCTGAGGGCTGAGGGACGGGAAAAATCCCGTCCTTCGAAAACTATGTCTCCGACGGGTTCAAAAAAAGAACAGGCGAATTCCGCGGTCAACGGCGGAAGCTCGGGAAACGAGCTCGGCGAGCTGCGCAAGATCCTCGTCCAGTCCGAGCAGGTCGGCGAGGTGCTGCCCGACGCGCTCCGCGAAAGCGCCCGCCGGGACGACCGGCTGGCCGAGGCGACGCTCCCGATCGTCGAGGAAAACATCCGGCAGTCCGTCCAGCGAAACCCGCGCATCCTCGCCGAGGCGATCTTTCCGATCATCGGGCCGGCGATCCGCAAGGCGATCTCCGAGGCGCTCGCGCAGATGATCCAGTCGCTCAACCAGACGCTCGAGCGGAGCCTTTCGCCGCAGGGTCTCAAATGGCGGCTCGAAGCGATGCAGACCGGCAAGCCGTTCGCCGAGGTCGTCATCCTCCACAGCCTGATCTACCGCGTCGAACAGGTCTTTCTGATCCACAAGGAAACCGGCATCCTGCTCCAGCACGTCGCGCTCAACGCGGCCGAGACGCAGGACGGCGAGATGGTCTCGGCGATGCTCACGGCGATCCAGGATTTCGTTCGCGATTCGTTCAAGACGTCCGACGACGCGACGCTCGATTCGCTCCGGGTCAAGGATTTTTCGATCTGGATCGAGAACAGCCCGGACGCGATTCTCGCCGCCGTCATCCGCGGCAACGCGCCGCTCACCCTGCGCGAGATCTTTCTCGAAGCGATCGAGCGGATTCAGTTCGAACAGGAAAACGATTTTCAGAAGTTCAAGGGCGACACGACCGTCTTCGAGGACACGAAGCCGGTTTTGCAGGAATGCCTCCAGATGCGGCTCGACGAAAAAAGCGAGCCGAAGGGCGGAATATTCACGCCGTTCAACGTGCTCGCCGCCGTGCTCGGCGTGCTGCTCGTCGTCGCCGGATTCTTCTACATCCGCGACTACCGGCGCTGGTCGAATTATCTCGATCGGCTCAGGCACGAGCCGGGCATCGTCGTGACGGAAGCCGAACGCGGCTTTTTCAGGCACGAGCTTTCGGGCCTTCGCGATCCGCTGGCGGTCGCGCCCGAATCGCTGGCCGGCGAATACGGTTATGCGCCGGACGACGTTGCGCAGAACTGGAAGCCGTTTCAGGACGCCGCGCCGGAGTTCGTCTTAAAACGCGCCGAAAAGCTGCTCGCGCCGCCGCCGGGCGTCCGGCTCGCGTTCGAGAACGGCGCGCTGACGGCCGACGGCCCGGCCCCGGCGGCGTGGTTCGCCGAAGCGCAAAGACTCGCCCCGGCGCTCGCCGGCGTCACCGAATTCCGGATCGGCGCGGGCGGGCTGAAACAGTCGATCGAAGCCCAAACGATCGGGTTCGGCTGCGGGACGACCGAACTGACCGCCGACGGCGAAAAAGCGCTCGCCGCCGCGACGGCCGCGTTCGAATTGCTGAGCGCGGCGGGCGGCGTGTGGCGCGTCGAGATCGAGGGCCGCGCCGACGCGAGCGGGACCGACGCGGCGAACGCCGAGATCAGCCGGGCGCGCGCCGACAAGATCCTCGCCGAGATTTTTGCGAAATCCGAAAAATTAAAGCAAAATAGACAAAACTTTTCCGCCGTCGGAACGGGCGCGGGCGGCGCGGCCGAATGCGCGGCCGGATTTCACGTTTATTTGGAATAATGGCGATTCAGAAAAAAATATGTATGTTGGGCGCGACCGGCGTCGGCAAGACGAGTCTCGTCCGCCGTTTCGTGCAGAGCATCTACTCGGAAAAATACCACACGACGATCGGCGTCAAGATCGATAAAAAACTCGTCAAAGCCGGCGACGAGGAGGTCAACCTGCTGCTCTGGGATTTGCAGGGCGAGGACGACACCTTCAAGATCCGGCCGGCCTTTCTGCGCGGCGCGTCAGGCTATTTCATCGTCGTCGACCTGACGCGGCACGAAACTTTCGTGACCGCGTTTTCGATCCAGCAGATGGTCGAGCGCGAGGTCGGGCCGCTGCCGTTTCTCGTCCTGTTCAACAAAAACGATCTGACCGAACAGTTCGAGATCCTCCCGACCGAGCTCGAACAGATGATCGATTACGACTGGAAGATGTTCCGGACGAGCGCCAAAACCGGCGAGCGCGTCGAGGAGGCTTTTCAGAAGCTCGCCGAGAAAATGCTCAAGGCCGATTGCGGGTGAACGGATTTGCGGCCGGTCGAACTTTCTACTAAACTAAAAAAGCCCGCCGCCCTTGTAGCTCAACGGTAGAGCAGAGGACTCATAATCCNNNGTTAGGGGTTCGAATCCCTTCGGGGGCATCTCGATTTTCGGAAAAATCCCGGCGTTCGCGCACTCGACCGCGGCCGCCGGGATTTTTCGTCGCCGGCGTTAAACCTTACGGGCAGAAATTTTTATTGAAACCGTCGCCGGAAAACTGCATAATAAAAAAAGCATTAAATATCTTCCACGCCGACCCCTGAATTCCAAGACGAAATCAAATCTCTCAGCCGACCGGCGCGGCCGGCGGCGAAATTTTACGCAATCAACTATGAAATTGGTCATTTTAACGGTGTTCGTCGTCTTCACGAGCAGCTTTATGCCTTACCTGCCGAGACCGGTCACCGTCGAACAAAAGCGCGACGATTACGTCGCTTCGTTAAAGAGCTATGAGGGAATGAACTATGCGCGGTACGGCGACGACAGCGGAATCAGCTGCTCGACGCTGATCCGCCGCGCCTTTGTCGAGACGAACGGACTCGACGGCCCGAGCCGCGCCTTCATCGACGCGCATCCCTGCGATTCCGACGAGATGGAAAGCGGCTGCGGCGGGCAGCTGACCGGCGTTTTGAAGGCCGACAGCCTCAAGAGCCTCGACTATTCGCGGATCGAAGAGGGCGACATCGCGATCATCGGAAACGATGAAGGCCTGCACGCGATGGCGTACATCGGCAATGAAACCTGGATTCACGCCGATCCGATCACCGAGAAGGTGATCGAGATCGACGAGCCCGAGGAGAACGACGACTGGGTGACGTTCCGGGTCAACGTGATGCGCTGGAACGCGCTCCGGTAAACGAAAACGCCAAATGCGAAAGGGCAGCCGAATTTCGGCTGCCCTTTCTTTTCTCGGCGATCCCGAGTTTCAGCTGGCGCTGTGCGTCGCGACCGTCAAATCGCCGGCGTCGCGGCGGCTCGTCTGTTTGTCGGCGTCTTTTTTCATCGGGCAGCTGTCGCCTTTGCAGCAGCAGTCCTTGCCGTCCATTTTCGCGCCGTCTTTTTTCATCGGACAG
>JAFDVJ010000152.1 GCA_018269075.1 Acidobacteriota bacterium | reverse complement strand
CCCCATTCAAGACTCAAGACTCAACACTGCGGCTGCGGGCAGACGAAAAAAAAGCCCCGATCGCTCCCAGTTCGATCGAGGCGTAAACCTTTACAAAGTTCCCAGTTTTGTCAAGGTATTTTAAGGAGTAAGTCTTTTATGCCAAGTTGTTTTCCTTTATATCACGATTTTTTCGAAATGCAACTGTTTTTTTCGAGAACCGGCCGAAAAACTTTATTCTTCGGCCGCGAGCGCCATATTGCCGGTCAGCCGCCGGATGTCGGCGCCGACCTTTTCGAGCTTTTTGACGATGTTCTCGTAGCCGCGGTCGATGTGGTAGACGCGGTCGATCAGCGTTTCGCCGTCGGCGGCGAGGCCGGCCAGCACGAGCGACGCCGACGCGCGCAGGTCGGACGCGAGCACCGGCGCGCCGGAGAGCCGCGTTTTTCCGTGGACGTGCGCCGTATTGCCGGCAATCTCGATCTTCGCGCCCATCCGAATGAGCTCCGAAGCGTGCATAAACCGATTCTCGAAGATCGTTTCGGTGATCGTCGAAACGCCTTCGGCCTGCGTCATCAGCGCCATATACTGGGCCTGCATATCGGTCGGGAACAGCGGGTGCGGTTCGGTCGTCACGTCTTTCGCCGTCAATCCGTCCGGACGGCATTTGACGTGCAGGGTCGTCGGGTTGAGCTCTTCGATCTCGACGCCGGCCGCGCGCAGTTTTTCGATGACCGCCGACAGATGTTTCGGGTTGCAGTTCTTGATCTCGAGCTCGCCGCCGGTGATCGCCGCCGCGACGATGAACGTGCCGGTCTCGATGCGGTCGGGGATGATCGTGTGTTCGGCCGCGCCGAGCGCCTCGACGCCCTCGATCTCGATCGTCGCCGTTCCGGCGCCCTTGATGCGCGCGCCCATCTTGTTCAGCAGATCGGCAAGGTCTTCGATCTCGGGTTCCTGCGCGGCGTTGTGGATCGTCGTCCGGCCGCTCGCCAGCGAGGCCGCCATCATCACGTTTTCGGTCCCGGTGACGGTCACTTTTTCGAAACCGACATCGGATCCGACGAGCCTGCCCTGCGGCGCGCGCGCGACGACGACGCCGGCTTCGAGCGAGACGGTCGCGCCGAGCTGTTCGAAGGCCTTTAAATGCAGATCGATCGGCCGCGTCCCGATCGCGCAGCCGCCCGGCAGACTGACTTTGGCCTGACCGAACCGCGCGAGCAGCGGCCCGAGCGCGAGCACGCTCGCGCGCATCGTCTTGACGAGCTCGTAGGGCGCTTCAAAGCGCTCGATATGCGCGGCCGTGATCTTGTGCGTCCGCAGCTCGGGCGTCAGCGCCGTCGCGCCGAGGTCTTCGAGCAGCCGCCGCTGCGTGATCAGGTCCTTCACGTACGGGACGTTGTGCAGAATAACGGTTTCCGGCGTCAGCAAAGCCGCCGCGAGACACGGCAGCGCCGAATTTTTCGCGCCGCTGATCTCGATCTTTCCTTTGAGCGGTTTTCCGCCCTTGATCAAAAATTTATCCATAGCATTATTGACGGAAGATTCGCAAAACTCCCGCCGGCTTCAGTGTTTTTTATGGAAGCAAGTAGCAAATCTTATCACAAACTCCCGACGGAATAAAAACCGGCCCGGCAAGATTTTTTCCGCCGGGCCGCAAGGCACCAAACCGTTTACGAAAAAGCCGCGCGCCGGCCGAATCCGAAAATCGAAAAAAGAATTTTCCCGATTTCAGGCCGAACCCGAACGTCCGCCGGCTGATGAGTCCGTTTAAATTTTATAGTTTGAGGCCGCGAACGCTTTTTAATCGATCCGCTAAAAACACTAAAANNTTTTTAGTGTTTTTAGCGGATCGAAAAACAACCGCTCGCCGTTCGGTCGGTTGATTCGTTAAGCCGATTTTGTCTCGCACGACGCCTTTTCGGCGTCTATTCCGAAAATTTAAACAGACTCTAAAATAAAATCCGACATCCGACATCGAAAGCTAGTTTTTCTTTCCCTCGACGTAGCGCCGGTAAACGACATCGGGCGTTTCGAGGTTGCGGCCCGCTTTGAGGTTCAGGGCGAGCCGGACGAACTGGGCCATCGACCACGCGAGCGGCGTCGCCGAGCCGTTGCCCTCGCCGAATTTGAGGCTCGACGGGATGAAACCGAGATCGATCGTCTTCGGAATTTCGGGTTTGTCCCAAACCTGTTCGGGAATCATCAATCCGTCGTTGGCGAACGCGAGCAGCGCGTCGAGCCTTCGTTCGGCGCGGCCGAGCCAGAGCCGCTGGTTCTGGAGCTCGGCCTTCAAGTTCGATCTGCCGCGCACCGACGACGGCGTTTCGCGGCCCTTGAACCACGCGTAATTGGCGAGCTCGTACTGCCCGCGCTCGCCCGCGAGCAGCGGCCACGGGTGACCGTTGCCGCGCCAAGTCGTGTCCCAGTTCCAGCGTTTTCCGTCGTAAGTGTCGCCGTAGCCGTCGTGGTTGTAGCGATACCAGACCTCGCCGTTCGGCGTGTCGACCCTGATCACCGCGTCGACGACCCTGAGCGACTTTTGGATCAGCGAATCGTCGGGCGCTTTGATGCCGAGCCGGACGAGTTCGAGAAAACCGGCGTCGACGATCTCGCGCTCGTCGAAGATCCCGCCGCCGTTGCCGATCTCGATCTTCTCGCCGGAATCCGGCTTTCCTTTCTGCGAAAGGCGCAGGTAATAATTGCCGTCGCCGTATTTGCCGGTCGTCGTCGCCGTCCATTTCTCGACGTTCGCCTGCCACTCGTCGGCCTTTTCGAGCCAGCGTTCGGCCGATGCGGTATCATTGTTGAGCCGCGCGATCTCGGCCGCGCAGACGAGACCGGCGATCTCGGCGGCGATCGTCGACGGCGAGAAGCCGGCTTTTTCCTCCCAGCGCTCCTGCTGCGAGAACGGGCCGTTTTTCGCGATGTAGTCGGCCGAGCGCTTGATGTTCTGCTCGTAGGTCTTTTTATCCGTTTTACCTAATTGATAGGCGAGGATCAGCGGAAAGGAAACCTCGTCCATCTGGATCGAATCGCCGACCTGACGGCCGTCGAGAAACGAGATCTGCGGAAAACTGCCGTCGGCGCGCTGCTGGTATTTGAACAAAAATTCGAGCGCGCGTTCGGCCGCCGCCTTATCGCCCAGGGCCATCGCGGCGGTCGCGACCTGATAAAGATCGCGCGACCAGACGAGATGATAGCCGGTCGTCGTCTCGTTGCCGTTGTTGCCGCCGCCCCACGGCGTCGACAGCGACGCGACGTTCCCGCCGCGCGTAGTTTTATCCTCGAACGCCTTTAAGACCATCGCCGCCATATTGAATTGATTTTGGTATTTGGCGTCGACCTTCGGCAGCGTTTTAACGTAATCCGTCCAACTTTTGTCGTATTCAGCTTGGCATTTTTTGAATCCTTTTTGAAGTGATATCTGTGCTGTTTTCAATGCTTCTTCGGGCGTTTTTCCAAATCCTAAAGCGATTGTAAAAGGCTCAATGGGTTCTCCTGCGTAGGTAATAACGGATTGTCTATAGTAAGTCCTATATTTTGTCGGATTAATTGTCGAAACTTGAACCACGTTTCCATTTTCGGCTTTGTCATAGCTGTCTAAATTTACATCGCCGGGTTTATTTTTCAATTGTGTCAATCCGTCGTTCACTCCAAAGAATCCGTTTGTTGAAAGTCCTTCGGCAACTACTTCATTACTGATATTTCTATTAAAACTCGGATTTGCGACAAGTGCGGAGGCAATATTATCGTCCTGCGCCAGTAATGCCCCGCCCTGTATCCAAGCCGAATCGTGCATACCGGAATTCTTTAACGAAGGATCGTAATATACAAAGAGATTAAGTTTCTTTTTAGTTTCAAAAGTTATATTGATTAAAATCGAAGCGCGTTCAACATCGACCGTGTAAGTCTTCGTAATTTTCCATTCGTTCGATTTGGCGGTGTTGATCTGCTGAAAGCTCAGCGAATCGGGCCGCAGCGGCTTGACCCGATGAACGGCGTCCGCGAGCTCGGTCTCGACTTTTTTGGTTTTCGGATCGACGACGACGAACTGCAATTGATTGACGTTGGCGGTATCGACCTGCGGGTAGAAAACCTCGGTCAGCATCCCGTTCCCGAGCGTGAACCAGATCTTCGATTCGAGCGTGTTCGAGGTGCCGACGCCCTGTTTGCCGGCGCCCGGCCACTGCGAATCCCGGCCGGGGCCGCCGGGCGCGAGCGTTTGCGACTGCGCGGCGGCCGAGAGAATTAACGCAAAGACGCCGAGGCGCAGGGGCGCGAAGATGAAATCACGGTCAAATACTTTTTTTGAAACGAATCCGGTTACAGCTTTCAGCATAAAAATCCTTTGCGTCTCCGCGCCTTGGCGTTAAAAACTATTTCGTCAACTTGATCTTCTTCAATGCCTTCGGGATTTCGGGGTTTTTCATAAACCATTTCCAGACGTTGCCCGAACGCAGATTTTCGGCGCTCAAAAGCGTGATGCCGACGTCGATGCCGATGACGTCCTTGTTGATCCAGCCGTTGTGCGGGTTGAACGAGTCGGTGAACCCGTAGCGGCCGTAAACCTTGTCGCCGTAAAGCCGTTTCATCTCTTTCAGGGCGGCGAGCGAGATGTCCGGCGTGAACATCAAGGATCCGGCCGGCGCGCACGGGACGACCGTCCCGTCGGTCTGCGGGTCGCGCGGCGGCGCGCCCCACGCCGTGTAGCCGCCCGCGAAATCCGAAGCCGTCAGGCCCCAGACGTTCGGGCCGTATTTCGGAAACTCCTTGCTCAGAACGTCGATGAAAAACTGCCGCTGCGCTCGCGTCGCGCGGACCGAGTTTTCGAAATAATCGACGTTGAAATTCTTATAGCGCTCGCGGCGGCCGCGAAAATCGACCCACGCGTGCGAAAACTGGTGGATAAAGAGCGGCGGCACGGCGGCGATGTATTTGTAGCCCCCGTATTCGCGCCAGTCGCGCTGCCACGCGTACCACGATTTCCACGATAAGGGATGCGTCGGCGAGCCGATCGCCAGAATGTAGAGGATCGCTTCCTCGCTGTAGTCGTGCCAGCGGTTTTTGATAAAGCCGGTTTCGTCGTGCCAGCCGTGCGAGAGCAGATACTCGTCGCCGTTGAGCATCGCCGGAAAATCGACGCGGTCGTAGATTTTCGTCGCGAGCCGGACGATCTCCTTATCGTTTGCGAAACACTGCCGGACGCTCAGCACGCCGCCGAGAAGGAGCGCCGTGTCGATCGTCGAAACCTCGCTCCGCCAGCGGCGCTCCTCGGTTTCGGTGTCGAGCCAGTGATAAAACCAGCCGTCTTTGGTAAACGCGCGGTCGGCGAAGAATTCGAGCGTCGCGCGGGTCCGCGCCTTCGCTTCGGCGGGCTTGACCCAGCCGCGGTCGGCGGCGATGCAGTAGCCGGTCAGCGCAAAGCCGGTCGACGCGATGCTGCCGACGTTGTGATGGCTCTCGTCCTTGCCGGGCGCTTCGCCGGTCGTCCGCGCGCGGTCGAGCGTGAGGCCGTTCTTTTCGGCCGAATGCTCCCAGAAATAAAGAAACGCGCGCCGTTCGAGATCGTCCAAAAACGCGTCGTCCTTTTTGGTCAGCCGGTAACCGGTCTGCGCCGCGCCGCTGCCGGCGAGCAGCAGAAGCAGCAGAAACGGCAGTATTTTTTGCGATGTATTGTTAAAAAGCACGTCTAAAATTTTCCGCCTTGAAATGATTATTTGAAAACTCGTCTACCTTTTGCCGAAAACTATCTCGGCGAGCACCGGCATATGGTCCGACGCCCAGAGACCGTCCCAGCGGTCGGTCAGGATGCCATGTTCGAAAACGGTCGTTCCCGGTCCGACGAAAACATAATCGATCTTGTAGCCGGGCGTCGGCTCCTTGAACTCGTTGAAGCTCGCCGTGCCGCCGAAATGACCGTTGACCGAAACATACCGCGCGTCCGTTAATTTGAATTCAGCGCCCGCTTCCGCGCCCGTCAGAATGCGGTAGACGTTCGTCTTTTCGGTCGCGTTGAAATCGCCGGTCACGACGAACGGCAGATTTCCGATCGTCTTCGCAACCGCCGCGAGCAGCATTTTCGCGCTTTCGACCCGCGCTTTTTCGCCGCGGTGATCGAAATGGGTATTGAAATGATAGAACTTTTTCTTCGTTCGGCGATCCTCGAACCGCGCCCAGGTGACGATCCGCGGGTAATCCGCATCCCAGCCCTTCGCGCCTTCCTTGTCGGGCGTTTCCGAAAGCCAGAAGGTTTTCGTCTCCAGCAGTTTGAAGCGCGATTTGCGATAGAGGATGGCCGAAAACTCGCCTTTGTCGCCGCCGTCGCGGCCGACGCCGCACCACGCGAAGTCGGGCAGCACAGCGGCGAGATCCTGAAGCTGGTTGAGCTGGGCTTCCTGAAGGCCGATCAGATCGGCCTTATGAAAACGAATGACGTCCGCGACTTTGGTTTTTCGATTGCTCCACGCGTTGACGCCGTCGCGCGGTTCGTTGTAGCGAATGTTGAAGGTCATCACGCGCAGCGCGCCCCGGCCGGACGAAATCCGGGCCGCCGCCGGACCGGCGAACGCGAGCAATAAAAGGAGGAATAAAAGAACGGAGCTTTTTATAGTCATCAAAACTTTTGACAAAAGGCGCGTTGATGCCTCAATCGCGCCTTTTGTCGTCAAACGACGGGATCAGAAGCTGAATCTCGCCTGAAATTCCCCGACCCTTCCGGCCAGGCCGCTGGTCGCAAATCCGAACTGCGTGTTGTCGGCGCGCGTGTTGTTGCTCTGCGCGTTGAACGGCGACAGGTTCAGGTTATTGAACAGGTTAAAGAAATTGAACCGCAGATCGAGCTTCGCCGATTCGCCGAAAAAGCCGCTGCTCGGGAACTTGATGCTCTTGGCGATCGAAAGATCGACCGCAAAGTAGCGCGGTCCGCGAAAGACGTTGCGCCCGACGCCCGGCTCGTTGCCGATGTAGGACGTGCCGTTGCGCGTCGTCAGGAAATAGCTGCTGCAGCCCGTTCCCGTGCCGCAGTTCGCGCCCGTGATGATGTTGTTCGGGAACAAACCGGTCGTCAGAAACGTGCTGTTGTCGTTCTGCAGCGGGGCCGTGCCGTAGTAGGCGCGCGGCCGGATCACGCCGACCGTCGCCGTGTCGGTCGAAAGCTGAATGCTCTGACCGATGACCGGCGTCCACGGGAAACCGCCGCGCCAGGTGACGATCGGGCTGAACGACCAGCCGGCCAGCAGATCGCCGCCGATGTTCTTCTGGCCTTTGAACCACGACGGTTCCCACGTCGCCGAAGCGACGAAGTAATGCGTCACGTCGAAATCCGAAGGACCTTTCTCGGTCGAATTGTCGAACGGGTAGGTCTGGTTCGTACAGGCGCAGGGCGCTTCGAGCGAAACCGTATCGAGGCTCTTGCTGAACCGGTAATTGACGGTGAAATCGAAGCTGCTGCTGAAGCGTTTGCGGACGCTCGCGATCATTCCGTTGTAGTTCGAATTGACGTCCGGACTCGCGAAATACACGGTCCTGAAGGTCGAGGTCGCGAGCCGCGGCAGGATCAGGTGAAGCGGCAGGATGCGCACGAAATGGCGGCCGGCGCTGCCCTGATAGCCGAGCGTCGCGACCGTTTTCCACGGCAGCTCGTACTGGGCTTCGAGCGAGTAGCGATAAACATACGCGCTCGGCAGATCTTCCGGCGAGCTGTAGATTTCGACCGAGCCGAAATTCGGACCGCCGTTGGCGCCGAAACCGCCGCCGATCGTCGGGTTGCGCGGATAGCCGTAGATCGTGTTGTCCGCACTGCCGACGAACTGGATCGTGCCGGTCGTCGCGCCGGTGTTGCCGGCGTTCGCGCTGCTGCCGCAGCAGATGCTGTAACGGGCGGCGTTCGGCGGCGCGAAACGGACGTTCGAGAACAGCGCGCTGCCGAGCCGGTCGTAGCCCATTCCGAAACCGCCGCGGACGACGGCTTTGTTGTTGAACATTTTCGGGCTCCACGAGAACCCGACCTGCGGGCCGAAATTATTCAGGTCTTTTTTCGTGAACTGCTTGGTGGTGACGATTTTCGCGTCGATCAGCCCGTTCGTGCCGAGCTGGAGACGTCCGAACTGGCTGTCGCCGCCGGCCGTGATCGGCGCGTAATATTCCCAGCGGACGCCGAGATTGAGCGTCAGGTTCGGCCGGAACTTCCAGTTGTCCTGGACGAACAGCCCGACGTTGGCCGTGTTGAAGGGAACCTCGTTCGCGCGCGGCACGCCGTTCGCGTCGGCGTTGATCGATTCGAAAACCGGCGTGCCGTTGGCGAAGTTCCACATCCGCGTGAACGAATAGAGCGGACGCGCGCCGCCCGGCGAAGCCGAGTTGTTGAGCTCCCGGCGGTATTCGATCCCGAATTTGAGCGCGTGATTGCCGAGGATTTTCGTCAGCGTGTCGCGGAAATCCATCTGCGTCTGTTTGAAATCGCCCGGCGTCGTGTCGGCCCGCGGCGCGCCGAAGCGCAGGCGGTCGCTCCAGATCGCTTCGATCTCGACGCGCGGCAGCGCGAAGTTCGCGTTCGGATTCGAGGTGATCTCGTTAAAGCCCCAGTTGGTGTAGTTGAAGCGAAACTCGTTGATCATCGTCGAAGAGATCGTCCGCGAATAGATGCCGCCGAGCAGGTAGGTCAGGCGGTCCGAGTTAAAATCGGCCTGCGGCCGCGACTGCGCCGCCGTGTTGAAGGTCGAGCTGCTGAGCGGCGTGATGTTCGACGTAAAGGTCAGCTTATCCTTTTCCGTCATCTGGTAGTCGACGCGCGCGACATACTGATTGCCGCGGAAGCTGCTCGAATTCAAAAGCGAGACGTACTGCAGATCGGCGATCCCGTCGAGCCCGCCGCCGACGAAGTTGTTCGCGTCCGGAACGTAGGTTCCGTAAGCACCGCTGATCGAACCGACGTCGAGCCCGTCGCTGACGACCTGGCAGCGGCCGGTCTGATTATAGGCGGCGATCAGCAGCGCGCAGTTCGGCGTGAAGACCTGCGCAACCCGCGGCGTCGCACCGCTCGTCAGAAACGCCGCCGAAAGCGTGCCCGCCCGCAGGCTGCCGAGCGACTGCCGGAACGAAGCGGTTTCGACGAAGGTCGGCAGCGTCACGCTGTTCGATTTGTTCCGCGTTCCCTCGTAAGCGAAAAAGAAAAACAGCTTGTTTTTGAAAATGGGCCCGCCGAAGCTGCCGCCGTAGGTTTTGAATTTATCCTCGACGCGCGTCGGGCCGTTCGTTTGAAACGTGCCGACGGTGCGCGGGAATTTGTTGTAGGCGTTGAGCGACGGGTCGTTGATCTTGATGAACCCGCTGCCGCTCCAGTTGTTGGTGCCGTATTTGGTGATGACCTTGACTTGTGCGCCGGAGTTGCGGCCGTCTTCGGCCGAATAGGTCGAGGACGTGACCTGCACCTCGGCGACCGATTCCTGCGTCGGCGTGATGACGGCCGCGCCGCCCCACGTCTGGCTGTTGACGCTGACGCCGTCGATCTCGTAATTGTTCGACGTCACGCGCTGGCCGTTGGCCGAGATCTGCGTCTGGTTCTCGACCGCGAAAATGCCGTTGTTCGAGCCGCCCGGGCCGGAGCCGTTGTTGCCGATCCGGTTCGAAGCGCCGCTCGCCGACCGCGCGCCGTCGCCGAACACGCCCGGCGCGAGCCGCGCCAGCTGGTACGGGTCGCGGCCGACCTGCGGCAGATTCAGGATTTCGCGGTTCGTCAGATTGCGGCCGACGTTGGCGTCTTCCGTTTCGAGCGTCGCGCCCTCGTTGCCTTCGACCGTCACCTCGACCGAAATCTCGCCGGTTTCGAGACTGATGTCGAGACCCTCGTTCTTTTCGGCGTTGATGACGAAATTATTGAATACCTTCTTCTTGAAACCCGACTGCGTGACGGTAATCCGGTAAGTACCCTGCGCGAGTCCGTTGAAGCTGTAAAACCCGTTCTCATTCGTCACCGTTTCGAGATTCTGGCTGGTCGCGACGTTGGTGATCGAAACCCTCGCGCCCGGGACGACGGCCCCGCCCGAATCGGTCACCGTTCCCTGAACCCCCGAACCAAACTGGCCGAAGGCGGCCAGACTTCCGGCTAAAATGATTATTGCACAATAAAATACGTGAACAATTCTGTTCAAACTCTCACTCATCTTTGTGAAATCTCCCATTGTTAATTATTGAATTTTTTGAAATTTACTTGTGAACTATTTTAGGGATAATACAAAACCGACACTAAAACCAGAGATGTTACGGGGAACGATCAAACCGTTTAGTAAATCGTTTTAGTAATAATATTTTTATAGCATTTGCGAAGTACCGGTGTCAAGAAAACCGCTACTATTTCAGCATTTACAAACACCGTCGCGGGCCCGGACGGCGAAGTTGAAAAGACCCGTTTTTTTGTTTTGCCCGGCGGCGTGAATGCTTCCCGACTCTTTCCGGATTTCGCCGCCGGCGAGGGGAAACAGACCCGCCGCGCCGCCCGACCGCGACGGCGTGACGGGTCGTAATCGTTATTTGACCGTAAAACTTCCTTCCAGACCGTCGGCCGAGCTCTGCCCGACCCAGACCCTGAAATCGCCCGGCTCGACGACGAACTTGTTCTGCGCGTTGTAAAAGCCGAGCTGTTCGGGCTTTAAGGTGAACGTCACGGCGCGTTTTTCGCCCGCTTTGAGCGTCACGCGCTCGAAGCCTTTCAGCTCTTTGACCGGCCGGACGATGCTGCCGACGAGATCGCGGATGTACAGCTGGACGACTTCGGTGCCTTCGCGCGCGCCGGTGTTCTCGACGTCGGCCGTCACGGTCAGGCTGCCGTTCGGCGCGATCTGCTTCGCGCTCAGCCGGAGATTCGAGATCTGAAATTTCGTGTAGCTCAATCCGTAGCCGAACGGGTAGAGCGGCGTGTTCGGAACGTCGAGATATTTGCTCGTGTATTTGTTGTTCGCGTCGAACGGCCGGCCGGTGCTCGGCTGGTTGTAAAAGAGCGGGATCTGGCCGACCGAGCGCGGGAACGTGACCGGCAGCTTGCCGCTCGGGTTGACGTCGCCGAAGAGCACGTCGGCGACGGCGTTGCCGCCCTCGGTCCCGGCGAACCAGGTTTCGAGAATCGCCGGCGAATTTTCGGCGAGCCAGTTGATCGTCAGCGGCCGGCCGTTCATCAGCACGACGGCGTACGGCTTGCCGGTTTTGGCGACCGCCCGGACGAGCTCGAGCTGGCGGCCCGGCAGATCGATGTCCGAGCGCGACGACGCTTCGCCGCTCATACCGGCCGATTCGCCGAGCACGAGAATCGTGAAATCGGAATCCCTGACCGCGTCAAGCGCCTTGTCGAAACCGCTCGTGTCCTCGCATTTGGCGTCGCAGCCCGGCGCGTAGCGGATCTTCGTGTTCGGGCCGAGCTTGTTTTTGATGCCTTCGAGCACGGTCACCGCGTCGGCGGCCTTGCCGTCGCCGTTCCACGAGCCGAGAATGTCTTCCTTGCTGTCGGCGAGCGCGCCGACGACGGCGAGCTCCTTGACGTTCTTTCTGACCGGCAGCGTCTGATTGTCGTTTTTCAGGAGCACGAACGATTCGGCGGCGATCTCGCGCGCGGCCTTGCGATGCTCGGGCGCGAGCAGCGTCTTCGCTTCGAGAGATTCGTCGGTGTACGGATTATCGAACAGCCCGAGCCGGAATTTGATTCTCAAAATGCGGCGCACGGCCTCGTCGATCGTCGCCATCGAGAGCTTTTTCTCTTTGACCAGTTTTTCGCCGTTCTGATTCATAAAGCGGCTGACCATTTCCATATCGAGCCCGGCGTTGAGCGCGAGCTGCGCGGCGTCGGCCTCGTCCCGCGCATAGCCGTGATTGACCAGCTCCATCACCGACGTGTAATCGCTGACGACGAAGCCGTCGAATTTCCATTGATTTCGCAAAACGTCGGTCAGCGTCCAGCGGTCGGCCGTCGCCGGAATGCCGTTGAGCGAGTTGAACGAGCTCATAAAAGTGTCGACACCCGCGTCTTTGGCGGCCTTGAACGGCGGAAAATAGACGTTGTAAAGCGTGTTTTCGGAAATGTCGGTCGTGTTGTAATCGCGCCCGGCCTGCGCCGCGCCGTAGGCGACCCAGTGTTTCGCGCACGCCAGCACGCGGTCCGGCCGGCTGTAGTCCGGGCCCTGAAAGCCGCGGACGCGGGCGGCCGCAAACTGCGCGCCGAGATAAGTGTCCTCGCCCGCGCCCTCGACGATCCGGCCCCAGCGCGGATCGCGGGCGATGTCGACCATCGGCGCGAACGTCCACGCGACGCCGGCCGCGCGCGATTCCTTCGCCGCGATATAGGACGACATTTCGGCCGCTTTGGGGTCGAAGCTCGCCGCTTCGCCGAGCGGAACCGGGAAGATCGTGCGGTAGCCGTGGATCACGTCGAACGCGAAGAGATGCGGGATTTTAAGCCGCGACTGCATTGCCGCGCGCTGGAGCTCGTTGACGTTTTTCGCCCCGCGCACGTTGAGGGTCGAGCCGAGCAGGCCTTTTTTGACCATTTCGAAATGTTCGGGCCGGCCCGCGCCGGTCGGAAAATCGCCGTCGAGCTGCTGCAGCTGCCCGAGCTTTTCCGCCAGCGTCATCCTGGCGATCAGGGCATTGATCTTCGCTTCGACATTCGGCTGATTCCTTCTCTGTGCGACGAGCGTCGTCGTCAAAAGTGACGTTAAAAGTATAAACGAGACGATTCTTGAAAAAATTTGACGCATAATTGTTACTGATAACCCATTAAAAACCATTACTGAGCGGTATAT
>JAFDVJ010000151.1 GCA_018269075.1 Acidobacteriota bacterium | reverse complement strand
TTCTCATTTTTGAGAAAGTCCTATGTAATATAATCGCCCCGTAATCCCGACCGCCAACCAGAAAAAAACGCCGCTGTCGCCGAGCTTTCACAAACGACGAAGAGGTCTCATTTTCTGCCGGTTTTCGGGATCGCGCGCGGGTGTCCGATGAACGCCGAAAGACTCAAGCAGATCGAGGAAATCTATCACGCGGCGCTCGAAATCGCGGCCGCCGAACGCGACGGTTTTCTGACCGGACGCTGCGGCGAGGACGTCGAGCTGCGCCGCGAAGTCGAAACGCTGCTCGCCTTCGAAAAGACCGAAAACACCTTTCTCGACACGCCGCTCGAATCGCTCGCCGCCGGAATTTTTTCCGAGAAAAGCGCGCCCGCCGATCTGACCGGCCGGCAAATCGGGCAGTACGAGATTCTTTCGCTGCTCGGCGAAGGCGGAATGGGCGCGGTTTATCTGGCGCAGGACACGAAGCTGCTGCGCCGCGTCGCGCTCAAGATCCTGCCGGCCGAAACGACCAACGATCCGAACCGCGTCCGCCGCTTCGTCCACGAAGCCCGCGCCGCGTCGGCGCTCAATCACCCGCACATCCTGACGATCTACGACGTCGGTCAATCGGGCGAGCTGCACTACATCGCGATGGAATTCGTCGACGGCGAAACGCTCCACGACCTGATCCATCATCGCCAATCCGACAAAAACACGCTCATCAAATACCTCACGCAAACGGCCGAAGGCCTCGCCAAAGCGCACGAGGCCGGCATCGTCCACCGCGATCTGAAGCCCGAAAACATTATGGTTTCGCGCGACGGCTACGCCAAGATTCTCGATTTCGGGCTGGCCAAGCTGGTCGGCGCGGAAACCGGCCTGCACGGAGCGCAGCAGCACCGCTCGATTCAGGGCGTGATTATGGGAACGCTCGGCTATATGTCGCCCGAACAGGCGCGGGCATCGCGCGAGATCGACGCGCGCTCGGACATTTTCTCGTTCGGCTGCATCCTCTACGAAGCGCTCGGCGGCCGCAAGCCGTTTACCGGCGAATCGACCTTCGACGTGCTCGAACAGATCGTCCACGCCGCGCCCGAGCCGCTCGACGCGCCGCCCGAGCTCCGGCAGATTATCGACAAATGTCTGAAAAAATCGCCGTCCGAGCGGTTTCAGTCGATCCGCGAGGTCGCCGGTCTGTTGAGAAAAGCCGAGTATCGCGCGGTCGTCGCGCCGGTTCGCGAGGAAAAAACGCCGGTCGCGTCGCCGGCGCCGGTGACGCGGACGATCTCGCGGGCGATCTCCGAGGAACGGCGGCAGGCGACGATCCTCTTCGCCGATCTGGCCGGCGTTTCCGAAGCGCTCGAAGAGCTCGAACCCGAGGAATCGGGCGCGCTCGTCCGCAAGCTGCTGGCCGCGCTCGACAAAGCGGTCGAAAAAGGAAAAGGGAAGATCGAAAAACGGCTCAACGACTTTTTTATCGCCGTCTGGGGAACGCACTCGGTCAGCGAGGACGATCCCGAAAACGCGATCCGGACGGCGCTCGAGCTGCGGAAAACGACGGGCGAGTTTGCCCGCGGCGTCGATATTCTGCGGGAAAACGGCGGTCAGCTGCTCAAAATCGGTATCGGCACGGGCACGATCCTGCGCGGGAAATCGAGCGATACGGGCGAGTTTCTGACGTCGGGCGCGACGGTCAACGTCGCCCGGCGGCTGCAGCGGGCGGCCAAAGGCGGCGAGATCCTGATCGCGCACGAAACCTACCGGCACGTCCGCGGCGTGTTCGACATCGCCGAGGTCGCGCTGCCGGAGACGGGCGTCAAATCGAAGGTCTATTCGGTCAAACGCGCCAAAACGCGGGCTTTCCGGCTGCAGAAACGCGGCGTCGAGGGCATCGAAACCGAGCTCGTCGGCCGCCGCGGCGAGCTCGAAAAAATGCTCGACGGGCTGCAGACCGTTTTCGACGACGGCGAGATGCAGATTTTCACCGTCATCGGCGAAGCCGGTCTGGGAAAATCGCGTCTGCTGTTCGAATTTCGCGACCAGATCGAACTGCTGCCGGAAAAAGTGCGCGTCTTCAACGGCCGCGCCACCGAGACGATGTACGGTCTGCCGTATTCGCTGGTCAGAGATCTGTTTTCGTTCCGCTTTGAGATCCAGGACGACGACACGCCGGCGACGGCGCGCGAAAAATTCGTCCGGGGAATGACTGAGCTCTGGCCGGAAAATCCGAATCTCGACGAGGAGGTCGGGATGAAGATCCATTTTATCGGCCATCTCGCCGGTTTCGACTTTTCCGAATCCGTCCATCTCAGGGACATTCTGGCCGACGCGCAGCAGATTCATAATCGCGCGCTCCATTACGCGGCGCAGTTTTTCACGGCCGTCGCGCGCCGCGTCCCGTCCGTCGTTTATCTCGACGATCTGCACTGGGCCGATTCGGAATCGCTCGATTTCTTCGAGTTTCTGGCGCGCAACTGCCCGGACGCGCCGCTCCTGATCCTCGAATTCGCGCGGCCCGCGATCTTCGAGCGCCGCCCGCACTGGGGCGAGGGCCAGACGCACCGCACGCGGCTCGCGCTCGCGCCGCTCACGAAACGCGAAAGCCGTCAGCTTGTCGACGACATCCTCCAAAAAATGCCGGGCGGCGCGAGCGCGGGCCTCCGCGACCTGATCGTTTCGAACGCCGAGGGCAACCCGTTTTACATCGAAGAACTCGTCAAGATGCTGATCGATCAGGGCACGATCGCGATCGTCGGCGACGAGTGGCTGCTCGACGAAAGCCGGCTCGGCGCGACCCGCGTTCCGGGCACGCTGGCCGGCGTTCTGCAGGCGCGGCTCGACCGGCTCGACGTCTGGGAAAAAAGAGTCCTCCAGCGCGCGTCGGTCGTCGGCCGCGAATTCTGGAACCGGTCGGTCGCGGATTTCGGCGACGAGATCGACGTCGACGTCGTCCTCGAATCGCTCCGCCGCAAGGAGCTGCTTTTCCGGCACGAAACGTCGGCCTTCGCCGGCGCGGTCGAATATCTTTTCAAGCACGCGATCCTGCGCGACGTGACCTACGAAACCGTGCTGCTCGGCGAGCGCCGGGCGTGGCACGAGAAAACGGCCGAGTGGCTCGTCAACGAAAGCGGCGGCCGCGCGGGCGAATACGCCGCGACGATCGCCGGTCACTTCGAAAAATCGCCGAATCCCGCGCGGGCGGCCGTCTGGTTCGGCCGCGCCGGCCGCCAGTCGTTCAGGACGCACGCCGCCGAAACGGCGATCTTTTATTTTCAAAAAGCGCTGCAGCTGGTCGAAGACGGCGCGCCGGTTTCGCCGCCCGAGCTGATCGACTGGTGGAGCGATCTCGGCAAATCCTACTGGTATCGCGCCGACTACGCGACCGCGATCGCCAATCAACGCCGGATGGTCGAGCTCGCCGAAGCGGCGGGCGATCAACTGCAGACGGCCGAGGCTTACTGTTTTCTGAGCGCCTTTCAGTTTGAATCCGGCGCGGGCCGCGAATCGCTGGAGAGCGCGAAGCGTGCGGTCGCGGCGGCGCGCGCGGCGGGCGACGGCGACGCGGCGCGGATCAAACTCGTCTTCGCGCTTTATCGCCAGAGCCGGACGATACTTTTTCTCGGAAATTCGGACGATGGTATCGTGATCGCCGAAGAAGGCCTCCGGGTCGCCGAATCGCTCGGCGAAAAAGCCGTCAACGAACAGGGATTCTGCTACCACGCGCTCGCCACCGCCGCCCTCAAAAAGGGCGATTTCGAGCGCGCCGTTTTCTTCGTCGAACACGAGATCGCGGCGATGCGCCGGGTCAAAAACATCCGCGCGCTCGCGAACGGGCTCAACACCCTCGGCGAGATCAAACGCCTGCAGGGCGACGCCGCCGGCGCGATTCCGATTTACGAGGAAGCGCTCGCGATCGCGCGCGAGATCGGCAGCCGCGCCGGCGAGATTCTTTTTATGAGCAATGTCGGCGGCGCGATGGTCGCGAACGGCGATTATGAAAACGCCGAACGGCAGCTGCGCGGCGTCGTCGAAAAAGCCGGCGGCACGGGTCATTTCGTGCTCGAGGAGACTTACCGGTTTCTGGCCGAAGCGCTGCTTTTTCAAAACCGGGCAGCGGAAGCGCTGGACTGGGCCCTAAAGTCGCTCGCCTATTCCGAAAAAAGCGAAAGCAACGAAGGAATAGGTCTGGCGTGGCGGATTCTCGGTCAAATCGCCGCGCGCACGAACGAAAATCCGACGGTCGGCGAGGAATCGTTCGACGCGGCGCAATGTTTCGAAAAAGCATTGAAAATTCTGGCCGATTTCGACATCAAAGCCGAAGAGGGACGCACATTGCAGGAAATGGCGCGTTTCGAACGCGGACGCGGAAACCTTGAAAAAGCCGACGCGCTGATGAACCGGGCGCGGGAGATTTTCGTGAAACTGAAAATGCCGTTCGAGGCCGAACGGGCTTGATTTCGGATTTCGGATTTCGGATTGTTTTCGATCGGAACGGTTTGGGCTGAAATGATATTTTCGGGTTGAGGGATCGTTTTTTTTCGGGGCGGTTCGGGATTCGCAAATGTTTGTCGTTGAAAGCTTTTTTGTTATATAATTTTCGCAGAAACCCTCCGAAGAACAGATGCAGAAAGACGCTTCATATCAGATTACGCAGTTACTGGTCGATTGGAGCAACGGCGACACGGCGGCGTTCGAAGAGCTGATGCCGCTGGTTTACGACGAGCTGCGCCTGATGGCGCGGCGGTTTATGCGCCGCCAGCCGTCGGGCCACACGTTTCAGACGACCGAGCTGATCCACGAAGCCTATCTCAAGATCACCGCGCGCGACGACCGCAACTGGCAGAACCGCGCGCATTTTTTCGGCGTCGCGGCGAAGGCGATGCGCCATATTCTGGTCGATTACGCGCGCTCGAAACAGCGTCATAAACGCGGCGGGCTGGCCGAAAGACTGTCGTTCGACGAAGCCGCGATTTCCGGCGGCGCTCACCGGATCGAAGACGTCATCGCGCTCGACGACGCGCTCAAGCGGCTGGCCGCGCTCGACGAGCGGAAAAATCGGGTCGTCGAGATGAAGTTTTTCGCCGGCCTCAAGACCGAAGAGATCGCCGCCGTCCTCAAAGTCTCGCCCGAAACCGTCAAACGCGACTGGAGCTTTTCGAAAAGCTGGCTCGCCCGCGAGCTGGCCGCCGCCCGGTGATCGATTTCCGAGGCTCAAATCCCGACCGTTTTTAACGCCGGATAAATTTTTTTGTAGATCGAAAAGGCCTTTCGATATTGTCGATGGCTGGCGGGATCGGGCTCGACGACGCGGCCGACGCGGCACATTTGCCCGGCGGCTTCGCGAAAATCCGTGAACCAGCCCGCGCCGACACCGGCGGCGATCGCCGCGCCGAGGCTCGAAGCCTCGGTATTTTCGGGAATGTTTATCTTTTTGTTCGTCACGTCGGCCAGAATTTGCAGCCACAGATCGCTCGTCGCGCCGCCGCCGATGACGGCGAATTCGGCGACCCGTCGGCGGTTGACCTTTTCGACCGCGTCGACGGCGAACAATTGCTCGAAGGCGATGCCCTCGAGAATCGCCCGGTAGAGATGCCCGCGCCGGTGCGCGGCCGTCAGCCCGACAAACGCGCCGGCCGCATCGCCGTCCCAGTAAGGGTTCATCACGCCGCACAGGTACGGAAGATGAAACAACCCGCCGCTGCCCGGCCCGACCGGTCCGGCTTCGGCTTCGAGCTCGCGGTAGATCGAGGGATTTTCGAGCGGGTCGATTTTGAGGACGTTTTTGACGAACCAATCGACGGCAAAAGTTCCGGCCCGCAGGCTGCATTCGAAATAATAGCCGCCGTCCGAACAGCTCGCCATCGTCCGGAAAACCTCGCTCACCCGGTAATTTTCGCCGTAAATGCCGGCCACGACGGCCGTTCCGAGATTCAGGTAGGCGCGCTCGGGAGCGAGAATGTTCGAGCCGAGCCCGGCGCACTGCCCGTCGCCGCCGCCGGCCGCGACGATCGTTTCGGCGGTCAGGCCGGTCAGCCGCGCGGCCTCGCCGGTCAGCGTTCCGAGAACGGTTCCGGTGCGAAAAGTTTGGGGCAGTTGATTTTCGTTCAGGTCGAGAGCGTTGAGGATCGCCGGCGACCATCGCTTTTTTTTCAGGTCGAAGAGGCCGAACGGATCGGCGCTCGACCAGCTCGTTTTGAATTCTCCGGTCAGCTTCCGGACGAGATAGCTCTGGACGTCGCAGATCGTCCCGATTCGCCGGAACAGCTTCGGCTCCTTTTTTTTCATCCACGCGAGCCGGTAGACGACCGGCGCGTAATCGACCGGCTTGCCGGTGATCCGGTGGATTTCGCGGCGGCCGATCCGGCGGGCAAAGCCCTCGACTTCGCCCTTGCAGCGCTCGTCGAGCCAGACGATCGCCGGCCGGAGCGGCGCGCCGGAGCGATCGAGCGCGACGAAGGTTTCCCGCTGGTTCGAAACGGCCAGCGCGCGGATCTTCGTCGGATCGAGCCGCGCCGTCACGCGGCGGAGCGCCGTCCGCGCGGCCGTCCACCAATCGTCCGGATTCTGCTCGTAATAATTCGGCTGCGGTGAAAACAGCGGCAGCGGCTCGCCGGCCCGCGCGACGACGTTTCCCCGCCGGTCGAAGGCGATCGCCTTGACGCTCGTCGTGCTCGAATCCAGCCCGATGACGAAATCTTCAGCCATTTCTTTTTAAAGTTTGGGAAGTTCGGGAAGTTCAATATTTTCTTCCTGAAATTCCCCGAACCTCCCAAACTTCCTAAACTTCCCAAACTCAAAGAGTGATCATCGCCTTCATCACGCCGTCGCGGTAATTGGCGACCAGCTCGAAGGCGTCGCCGATCTCGCCGAGCGCAAAATGGTGCGTGGCCATCGAGTCCATCTTAACCTCGCCGCTCGCCAGCAGATCGATCGCCTTCCGCGTGCAGTTGGCCTGCCGGCGGATGTTGACGATCGTCAGATCCTTGCGGCGCAGCTCGTGGATCGGAAAGGCGACGTCGTCGACTTCCGGGATGCCGACGATCGCGAGCGTGCCGCCCGGCTTCAACAGGTGAATGCCCTGCCGGATCGCCTCGGGATCGCCGCTGCATTCGTAAACGACGTCCATCAGCAGCGGTTCGAGCGCGGCGAATTTCGCGACGACGTCTTCATTGTCGGGATTGGCCGTGCCTTTCGGATTTAATTCTTTGGAAAATTCGAGCCGCCGGTCGATCTTGTCGGTCACGTAAACGCTGCCGACATCGCGCGTCCGCAAGACGTGAAAGACGCACATCCCGACCGGCCCGACGCCGAGCACGGCGACGTTCGCGCCGTCCCGCAGATTCGATTTCTCGACCGCGTAAACGCCGATCGCGAGCGGTTCCGAAAGCGTCGCCTGATCGAACGTCATCGCGTCGTCGATCGGAAAACAGCTCCGCTCGTCGGTCACGACGAATTCCGCGAGACTGCCGTCGAGCTGTTTCGGACAGCCGAGAAAAAGCAGCTCGCGGCAGGTGTTTTCGCGCTCCGACCGGCATTGATCGCAATGCCCGCAGGCGACGGCCGGATCGATCGCGATCCGTTGGCCGACCCTCACGTTCGTGACTTTTTCCCCGACCGCTTCGACGATGCCCGAGGCCTCGTGGCCGATCACGAACGGAAACTCGACGACCTGCGCGCCGATCCGGCCGGTCGTGTAATAATGCACGTCCGAACCGCAGACGCCGACGGTCTTGATCCTCACCAGAACGTCCGTCGCCTTAACGATCTCCGGGGCCGGCACGTCGCCGACCTCGAATTCCCTGATTCCCGTCAATAAAGCTGCTTTCATAAACCGACCTCAGACAACCGGTTTCGTTTCCGGTTTCGGGCAAACCGCGAAGCTGAAAAAAAACGGTTCGCGAACGCGTTTCCGCCGCCGCCTAATTTCCGCTATCGTGTTTGCCGTGCATATTTTAACAGGATTTCTCGTTTCTCGCAGAGCCGTCTTTTATTTTTTCCGTCCGGCAGACGCGACTCGTTCGTGAACCTCGTTTTCGATCGAATCGGAATCGGCAGCCCGGCGAATAGCCGATTTTTATCCACGAAAAATACCAAAAACACTAAATTTCTTTCGTGTCTTTTTAGTGTTTTTAGTGTGTTTCGTGGACAGAAAAACAACCGCTCGCCGGCCGGGCTTTTCTTTTATCGGCCAATTTCTCGGCGTTTTGTCTC
>JAFDVJ010000150.1 GCA_018269075.1 Acidobacteriota bacterium | reverse complement strand
CTTTCTAACTTCATAGATGGATAAAAAGCAGTCGCTCGCCGTTCGGACGGTTGATTCCTTCAACCGATTTCGTCACGTACGGCGCCTTTTTAGGGTATATTTCGAAAAATTAAAAACACTCTTAATGATATAATCGGTCTGCCCATTATTTTGTTTATGACATCGACACAGGATTTTTTGACCGGAACCGTCAAGGGACCGGGCGAGCTGCCGCACGAATATCTGTTCATCACCCGCGACAACCGCCGGACGCGGATCGGCGAATTCGTCTATTACGAGGCGCGCGACGGCGACGAAGTCCGCCGGATCATCGGGACGATCAAGGGCCGCCGGCTCGTCCGCAACCTGCCCGACACCTTCTTGGCCGATCCGGGAACGCCGCCGGCGCTCGTTTCGGCGCTGATCGGTCTCGACGGCGAGGCCTGCGAGATTTACGAGATCACGGTCGAGACGATCGGCTATTTCGACACCACGGTCAAGGACTTCAACAACCCGCGGATTCCGCCGAATCCGGGCGACGCCTGTTATCTCGCGTCGTCGGAGACGCTCGCCGAGATGCTCAGCCCGAAAAAGGCCGGGGAACGCGGCTCGGCGCATATCGGCAGTCTGCTGACCCGCAAAAAGGGCGAGGTGCCGGTCGTTCTCTCGGTCAAGGACGTCGTCTCGACGCATCTCGCGATCCTCGCCTCGACCGGGTCGGGCAAATCCTACACGGCCGGCGTGCTGATCGAGGAGATGATGCGCCCGTACAACGGCGCGGCCGTTCTGATCGTCGACCCGCACGGCGAGTATCACACGATGCAGGCGATTCACGGCGACGCGCAGTTCGCCGCCGATCACGGCTACCGGCCGGAAGTCAAGATCTTCACGCCCGACAAGATCAAGGTCCGGTTTTCGACGCTCACCGAAGCCGACGTCAAGTATCTGCTCCCGGAGGGAACTTCGGACAAGATGCTCCATTTTCTCGCGCAGGCGTTCCGCTCCTTACAGGACAAACTGCGGGCCGAGCGGCGGCCGGATTACGCCTACGCCTATCACGATCTGCGCGACGAGGTCGTCGCCCAGAAATACGGGACCGAAGGGAAAAACGACGGCGGCAACGTCTCGTCGATCGAGGGCCTGCTCTGGCGGCTCGACTCGCGGTTCGACAAGCCCGACAGCCTTTTTTCGGCGTCCGATCACATCCCGCTCGCCGATCTTTTCCGGCCCGGCCGCTGCACGGTTCTGCAATTGTCGGACATCGAGCAGCACGAGCAGCAGGTGATCGTCGGGACGCTTTTGCGGCGCGTCAACAAGGCGCGGATGCTGACCGTCCGCGAAGAGACCGAGACGGGCGAGAATTTTCTGCCGTATCCGGTTTTCACGCTCCTCGAAGAAGCGCACCGCTTCGCGCCGGCCGGCGCGAGCGTCGTTTCGACCAATATTCTGAAGCAAATTCTCGCCGAGGGCCGCAAGTTCGGCGTCGGCATCGGGCTCATCACGCAGCGGCCCGGAAAACTGGATCAGGACGTGCTGTCGCAATGTATGACACAGATCATTATGCGGATCGTCAACCCGATCGACCAGCAGACGGTCGCCCAATCGGTCGAGGGCGCCGGCCGCGCGATGCTCGCCGAATTGCCCGCGCTGACCAAAGGCCAGGCGATCATCTCGGGCGTCGGCATCAACACGCCGGTGATGTGCCGAATCCGCCCGCGGCTCACGAAACACGGCGGCGAAACCTTCGACGCGCCCGACGAATGGCTCAAATGGCACACCTCGGGCAAGGAAAAACGCGCGATGCAGGATGCGCCCTATCTCAAGCAGGGCTCCGACAAAAAGCCGGAAAAGATCGGGAACATCAGGATTTAACGGTGCGATTATGAAAAAACTCATCCGGCTGATTTTGACGGTGCTTTTATCTTCGGCTTCGATCTTCGCTCAAAACGCGCCGCAGCTCGTCGACGAGTTCGGAAAGGTGAACGCGGAAATGAATTTTGCGCGGCTCGATTCTCTGGCGTTCGAGTTGTCGAACGCGGCCGGTTCGACGGCTTTGATCAGGATCGGCGGCGGCGGCGAAAATTGTTTTCTGTGTAATTACTGGCAGGGTTCCTACACGACCGCGATCATCAAATCGAGAAGATACCCGCCCGAAAAGTTCTCGATCGAATACTGCAATGATGGCGGCGATCTCGCGGTGCGGTTTTATCTGATGCCGCCCGGCGCGGCGCTGCCGCCGTGCGAGCAAAGCGTGACCGCGCCGCTGAAGACGGTTTTGTTCGATAAGATTTATTTCTACTCCGGGCCGCAGGTCCGGCCGCTCGAAAACACGGTTGTCGAATCCGTCAGCCCGAGCGACGGAGAATATTCGCTCGCGGCTTTGAACGAAGTCAAAAAACTGCTCGCGAAAGACCCGAAAAGCCGGCTTTATATCGTCGTTCATCCGGGCACGCTGCCGGGCGCGGAGCGCAAAACGAATTCGCAAACCGTCGTCCGCCGGAGCCTCGCGAACGCCCGCGCCGAATTCGTCAAAAACGGCGTCGCCGCCGCCCGCATCGCAACGTTCGCCGGCGCGAAGCGCGCGAATCAGATATTTCTCGAATTATGGTTCGCCCCCGCCGGCGGCACGGTCCCGAAGGCGAAGCCGGTTTATTTTTCGGGGATGAAGCGTAAGCAGTAAAATCGCGCGGTCGAAAAACGACCTCGGGACCTCGAAAAGCCGGAAAAGCTCGGGAATGTTCGGATTTGAGGCGCGATTAATTTATTTTCCGCAGCTCGTTTTTGCGTTAAACTGATTTCGAGGTGAAAGCTATGACCCATTCGCTCGTTTTGGAAGTGCCCGAAAATATCTATCGGCCTTTGGTCGAAGAAGCCGAGGCGAAAGGCCGCAAGGTCGAAGAAATCGCGCTTGAGAGATTAGCCAAAGAAGAAGTGCCGGGTGATGAAGACTTTGAACGGCTGGCCGATGAACTGGCCGACTTTTTTGAAAAAAATCTGCCGCCCGATGCGAAACCGCTTTCCGATTATGCGATGAGCCGCGAGGGAATTTACGAGGACCATCCATGATTTACGTTCCCGACACCAATAATTTACTGCGCTTTGCCATTCGCGCCGACACGCGTCATACGGTCGTCCTTTCGGCAATCAGAAAAATAAAAAGCGACGGCCATAAGATTTATATCCTGCCGCAAACCTGCGTCGAATTTTGGAATGTCTGCACCCGACCGGTGGCGCGTAACGGTTTTGGTCTCTCCGTGCGGCAGGCCAATCATTCCTTGGGGCTGGTCGAACGAATTTTCCCGCTTCTGCCCGATAACGAAAACGTTCATCGGGAATGGCGCAAACTGGTTCTCGATTTCGGCGTTTCCGGCGTTCAGGTTCACGACGCGCGAATTGCCGCCGCGATGCTCGTTCATCAGGTAACTCACATTCTGACTTTCAATACAGCGGATTTCGCCCGCTATGCAGGCCTCGGCATTGCTGCAGTTGACCCGACAACCATTTAATCAAGCCCGGCTCGGACAAAAAGCCGTAATAGATTGGGAATATCGGCGGCCGATTATTCCCGAACCGCGTTTTCGGAAAGGCGTAACGGCGGGATAAACGAAAACGGTCGAAGGCCGCCGGTTGGCCGATGGCCCTGTTTTTCGGGTTTTTCGACGGGCCGGCCGAGGAGCCGGATCGATTGACAAAAGGCGTGTTTTGTCACACACTTAGCACAAGACCACCCCATCAAATCGATATGTTTCGCGCGGAACAGGAAATCGGGCAGTATGTGCTGGTCAGACGCCTCGGGCGCGGCGGTTTCGGCGAGGTCTGGCTGGCCGAACGGCGCGCCAAGTTCGTCACGACGAAGGTCGCCGTCAAGCTCCCGCTCGACGATCTGATCGATGTCGAATCCGTCAGACAGGAGGCCGTTTTATGGGAAAAAGCGAGCGGTCATCCGAATGTTTTGCCGATCATCGACGCCGACGAATACGACGGCCAGATCGTCATCGTCAGCGAATACGCGCCGGACGGGTCGGTCGAGGACCTGTTGAGGAAAGAGGGCCGGCTGCCGGTCAGAAAAGCCGTCGAGCTGACGATCGGGATTCTGAGCGGTCTTGAATTTCTTCACGCCCGAAAGATCATTCACCGCGACATCAAGCCCGCCAATATTCTGCTGCAGGGCGAGACGCCGCGGCTCGCCGATTTCGGGATTTCCCGAATTATGAAAACGACCAGCGTGAGCGTTCATATGAGCGGCACGCCGGGTTATATGGCGCCCGAATCGTTCGACCGCAAGCGCACGGTGCAGACCGATCTGTGGTCGGTCGGCGTGATTCTTTATCAAATGCTGAAGGGCGAATTGCCGTTCCCGTACGAAAACTTCACCGAGCTGCTCGGCGCGATCGTGCTGAAAGAGCCCGAACCGCTGCCCGCCGCCATTCCGCCCGCTTTAAGCGAGATCGTCTTTCGGGCGCTCGCGAAAAAGCCCGAGGAACGGTTCGCCTCGGCGCTGGAGATGCGGACGGCGCTCGCCGATTTTCTGATCGGCATTTCGCAGCCGATCTCGTCGTCGTCGGTCGTGCTGCCGGCGCCGGCCGACGCGCCGACGGTCGCGATCCCGAGGCCGGTCGAAGCGCCGACAGTCGAGCTCGAAACCGTCGTCCGTTCCGTCGGCGAAATGGAAGCGACCCGCGCCGCCGTGCCGACCGCTGAAATCCCGGCGACGGCTCCGGCGAACGAAATCCCGGCAACGGTGGCGGCCGCGAACTTCGAAATTCACGCGCCGGACGCAATGCCGAAGCCGGCCGCGGATAATCCGCAAATTCCGATCTATTTGAAAATAGCCGCGATTCTGGGAGTGCTGGCGGTTATCCTCGGCAGTCTCTATCTATTCAACCGGAGCCGAAATTCGGCGGTCGATCAGGCCACGACCGGCGTCGAGGTCAAAAACGGTCCGGTTAATCCGACCGCTTCGGCAAACGCCGCCGATCCCGGATCACCGAATAAGCCTCAGTCCGTCGACCAAACCGAACAAAATTCCGCCGAATTCGAGAAAAGCATCAAGGCCGCCCGAAGTTTTTACGAGAAGGGCGATTTTGCCAGGGCGATCGAGAACGCGCGCACGGCGAACCGCTCGAATCCCGACGATTACGAGACGAAGGTCCTGCTCGGGAACGCGAATTTCGACACCGAAAACTATGAAGAATCCGCCCGATGGTATCTGGCCGCGCTCGAACAGAAACCGGATGAAGCCGACGTTCGCACCGATCTCGGGCTGACCTATGCGATGCGGAAGTCGCCGGATTTCGATCGCGCGATCGATGAGTTCGACAAAGCGCTGGCCTCGAATCCGAACCATCAGCAGGCGCTTCAAAATCTGACGTTCGTTTACATCAAAAAAGGCGACGCCGCGCGCGCCGCGGAAACGCTCGCCCGCTTTGAAAAAGTCGATCCGAAAAATCCGGCGATCCCGAAACTCCGCGACAGTCTTCGCAAAATCACTCCCCGGTGACGCGATTCGGCTCCGGCGGTTTCGGAAGCCGAACGGGCAGCCGGTTCAATCTCGGAGGCGCAATTCACCGAATCTCCGGCCGGACTCGGACAAAAAGCCCGAAAAAAGCGGGAATATCCAGAACTGTTCGGCCCGATCATTGCTCAAACGCAGTTTTAATGATTTTTGGACAAACCGCCGCGAATTTTGCCGGTAAATGAAAATACCGAACGGCGAGCGGTTGTTTTTCGGTCCGCGAAAGACACGAAAAACACTAAAAAACACGAAAGAAATTTAGTGTTTTTGGTGTCTTTCGCGGACCGAAAAACAACCGTTCGCCGTTTATTTCAATTTTTGGAATTTTTTGGAAATTTTTGGCGTCGTTTTAAGACTTTTACGAAATCAGTCTTCATACTTTCAATCGCAAGGACAATTCTTTCGAGTTGACAAAAAACTGAGGTGGAGATTATGCAGATTTCAAAACGGCTTTTTCCGATCGTTCTTTCGATTTTATTACTGTTCGGCGCGGCGCGGGCGCAGACTACCGAATTTACCTACCAGGGCAGCCTGCGCGACGCCGCGAGTCCGGCCAACGGCAGCTACGATTTCGAGTTTCGTCTTTTTTCGACCGAAACCGGCGGCGCTCCGATCGCCGTCCTGCAGCGTTTGAACGTGGCGGTCGTCAACGGGATTTTTACGGTCAAGCTGGATTTCGGCGCGAACTTTACGGGCGCGGGCCGCTGGCTCGAGCTGGCCGTCAAAAACTCGGCGAGCGGCGGCGGCTTTCAGCCGCTTTCGCCGCGGCAGGCGATCACGAGCCAGCCCTACAACGTCCGCAGTCTGACGGCCGGAACGGCCGACACGGCCCTGCTCGCTTCGAACGCGCAGCAGCTCGGCGGCGTGGGCGCCAATCAATTCGTGCTGACCGCCGACTCGCGCCTGACCGACGCGCGCAATCCGCTGCCGGGCAGCCCGAACTATATTCAAAACTCGCTGACGCCGCAGGCCGCCTCGAACTTCAACGTCAGCGGCACCGGCACGGCGAATAT
>JAFDVJ010000014.1:114003-115634 GCA_018269075.1 Acidobacteriota bacterium | reverse complement strand
GTCGTCGGCAAGTTCGTCGAATTCTTCGGCGAGGGCGCGGCGAGTCTCCACGCGACCGACCGCGCGACGATCGCGAATATGGCGCCCGAATACGGCGCGACGATGGGCTTTTTCGGGACGGACGAAAAGACGCTCGATTATTTCCGGGCGACCGGCCGGAGCGACGATCAGATCGAAACGATCCGCAATTACTACACGGCGCAGGGAATGTTCGGCATCCCGCAGGAGGGCGAGGTCGATTATTCGGCGGTGCTCGATCTTAATCTCGAAACGATCACGCCGGCCGTCGCCGGGCCGAAACGCCCGCAGGACCGGATCGAATTGTCGGCGCTCGACGACCGCTTCACCGAACTTTTCGGGCAGGCGGCGGCCGACGGCGGCTACGGCAAATCGCGCGAGGATCTCGAAAAACGGTTTATGGTGACGATGGGCGTCAAGCACGGCGAGACGGTCGCGGGCGGCGGCGAACAGGCCGCGAAAACGGTCCCGGTGCCGGTCGAATCCGATCAGGTCAGCGCGAAAAACACGAACGTCACGACCGAGGTCGAGATGATGAACAACCGGCCGACGCCCGACCGCGTCGAGGGATTGGAGGAAGAAATCCCGACGCAGACGACCTCGGTCGGCCACGGCGACGTTTTGATCGCGGCGATCACTTCGTGCACCAACACCTCGAACCCGTCGGTGATGATCGCCGCCGGCATCGTCGCGAAAAAAGCGGTCGAAAAAGGTCTCAAAGTGCCGGCCTACGTCAAGACCAGCCTCGCGCCGGGCTCGCGCGTGGTCACCGAATATCTCAATAAAACGGGTTTGCAGAAATATCTCGACGAGATCGGTTTCAATCTCGTCGGCTACGGCTGCACGACCTGTATCGGCAACTCGGGGCCGCTCGATCCGGGCATCGAAGAGGCGATCGTCGAAAACGATCTGGTCGCCGCGTCGGTCCTCTCGGGCAACCGCAATTTCGAGGCGCGGGTCCACCAGAACATCAAGGCCAACTTCCTGATGTCGCCGCCGCTGGTCGTCGCCTACGCGCTCGCCGGAACCGTCATCAAGGACGTTTACCTGCACCCGATCGGTCAGGACCGCGACGGCAACGACGTCTTTCTGAAGGACATCTGGGCGTCGCTCGACGAGGTCCGCGAACAACTCGAAGCGGCGTTCGACGCCGAAACCTATAAACGGCTCTATAGCGAATTCGCCGAACAGAACCCGCTCTGGAACGAGATCCCGTCGTCGACCGGCGCGGTTTACGAATGGGACCCGGATTCGACCTATATTCAGGAGCCGCCGTTCTTCGAAAACTTCTCGATGGAGACGGGCGCGTTTTCGGACATCCGCGGCGCGCGGGCGCTGGCGATCTTCGGCGATTCGGTGACGACCGATCACATCAGCCCGGCCGGCGCGATTAAACCGACCTCGCCCGCCGGTCTCTATCTCCAGTCGCTCGGCGTGCCGGTCGAGGATTTCAACTCGTACGGTTCGCGGCGCGGCAACGACCGCGTGATGCTGCGCGGCACGTTCGCCAACGTCCGGATCAAGAATCTGATGGTCGCGCCGGTCGAGGGCGGTTTCACGAAATACCAGCCCGAGGGCGAGGACGCGACGATCTACGACGCGGCGATGAAATA
>JAFDVJ010000014.1:76645-113998 GCA_018269075.1 Acidobacteriota bacterium | reverse complement strand
GCGACTGGGCGGCGAAAGGCACCCGTTTGATGGGCGTCAAGGCGGTCGTCACGCAGTCGTTCGAGCGGATTCACCGGTCGAACCTCGTCGGAATGGGCGTTTTGCCGCTCCAGTTCAAGGAAGGCCAGAACGCGCAGACGCTGAATCTCGACGGCACCGAAACGTTCGATCTGGTCGGGCTCGAGAACGGCAGCGTCCGGCCGCGCCAGGACGTCACGCTGAAGATCGGGCGGGCCGACGGTTCGACCGAGGAAGTGACGCTGACGCTGCGGATCGACACGCCGATCGAGGTCGAATACTACAAGGCCGGCGGCATTCTGCCCTATGTCCTGCGGCAGCTCCTGAACCGGTAACGATCCATCGACAATCACGAAAAGAGCGCGATTTTCAAACGAAAATCGCGCTCTTTTCGATGGCCGGACAAGCCGTTAACATTCGCTACCGGACAACTTTCCGGATATTTTCGTCAAATCCGAAGCAGCTTCTCAAAAAGCGGAAATTCCCCGTTCCGAAGCCAATCCGAAATCCGAAATCCGATCAGTATCCCCAGCGGCGGTTATTGCGGTTGTTGTACTGGCCGTAACCCTGCCGGAATCCCTGCAGAAAAGCCTGCCGGTAAATCTGTTTGTACTGATCCTTGCTGCCCATACTGCGGTCGTAGCCGTTGGTTCCGTTTCTGTACGGACGCGTGTCTTCCGGATTGTAGCGGTCGCCTTCGCGGTACTCCTCGATGCCCTTGTTGTAGCCGTCGCGGTAGCCGTTCTGCTGGGCGATCCGGTACATATAGCCGTATCCGTAATTATTGTTGTAGCCGCCGTTGTTGTAGCCGCCGTTGTTATATCCGCCGTTGTAATCGCGGTCACGGTCGCGGCGGTCGCGGCGGTCGTCGCGCCGGTCGCGCCGGTCATCGCGGCGGTCGCGGCGATAATTGTCGTCGTCGCGGTTATACTGGGCGTTGACGTTGATTCCGGTCAGGATCATCAGACCGAAAAAAATGGAAAACAACAGGCCGGCTCGTTTCAGGTTTCGCTTCAAATTTTCTTTTATCATAAAATTTCTCCTCACTTTGGTAACCGGCCTATCCGCAAAAGATATGCCAAAGCGCCGAAACGCCCGAAAAACGGGAAAAAATGTCAAAATTTCGGACAATGACAATTTGTCGTGACACCATTTCGTATAACGCGTATTTTGTTTTATCCGTTTTGGGGCGGTAGAATTCGAGTTGAAACGAATGGGGAAAACACCGGGAAAATGATCAAGACCATCGCCTTCGATGCCGACGACACGCTTTGGCACAACGAGCGGATTTTTATTTCGACCAAGGAAAAATACACCGCGCTGCTGGCCGAGTTCGCCGACCGCGACTTTATCGAGCAGCATCTCGACGCGACCGAAACCGAAAACATCCGCCAGTTCGGCTACGGCATCAAGGGCTTTACGCTGTCGATGATCGAAACGGCCTGCGAATTGACCGAAGGCCGCATCACCGGCGCGAAGATCCGGCAGATCATCGAGTTTGCCAAACAGATGCTCGCCGCGCCGATCGACGTTCTCGAGGGCGTCCGCGAGACGATCGGGGAATTGTCGAAAAATTACCGTCTGATCCTGATCACCAAGGGCGATCTCATCGATCAGGAGACCAAGCTCGCGCGATCCGGGCTCGGCGATTATTTCGACGCCTTCGAGATCGTCCCGCGCAAGGACGCGAAAACCTACAAATACGTGCTGCGGCGTCACCGGATCGCGCCCGAAGAGTTTTTGATGGTCGGGAATTCGCTCAAGTCCGACATCCTGCCGGTGCTCGAAATCGGCGCGCGGGCGGTTTTCATCCCCTATGAAACGGAATGGTTTCACGAGCGGGTGACCGACGAGGAACTGGCCGGCAAGCAATTCGGCCGGCTCGCCTCGATGCGGGAATTGACGGATTGGCTGACGGTCGAAAATCAATCCTAATCCGTTGACGGATCAGAGCGAATCGCCGACTGAAAAAGAAAATTCAGGACGGGAAAAGAGCGGAACCGGAAAAAAAGCGAACCGGCGAAAAACGCGGCCGGTTAAATCGCAAACCCATTGGTCATCGAATAAAGTGAGGCCGGACAAATCGAATTCGTCCGGCCTCGAAACTTTGTAATAAATTAATATAATAAAAAATCAAATGGCTAATCTGTTAACCGGGGCGGGGAGATGGGGCCGGGCGTCCAATTCGACGAATTTGACCGGAACGGCGCCGTTGATGCGGACCTTTTCCTTGGACATCTCGTACCATTTTTCGCAAACCGGGCAATGATAAAATTTAGCAAAATCTTCATTCGTGAAATCTAAAACCAATTCACAATTGCAGTGCCAACATTTCATAGATTTTTCTCCTTAATCCTTATTTTGAATTTCATTTTAGCACACAAAGAAATCGATTGCCAACATTTTTTTTTGACGAAAATGCCCGTTTTTTCAGGGGGAAAAGGAAAAACCTGAAAAAAAACGGACTCGATTGAGAAAAATTTCACGGAAATCGGCGGCGGCTGCCGGCGGTCCGGACCGTTCGTCCCCCCATAAGGATTTATTATGCAGTGCTTTCGGAGTTTTATATGACGGCCGGACTCCGGGGCGACGGGGAAGGGAGACCGGTCGTCGAGCAGCGAAAATTTTTTTTTCTGAGGTCGTGGAACAGGTCAGGGAGCCCGCGGATGACACCGATGAACACGAATTTTGGAAACTATTCGTTTCTCGAACGGGCCGTGGAAATTTTAAGGAATCCGTCAGCAAAAATTCCAGATCGCCCGTTCGAGTTCGATCAGCGAATATTCGACGGCCTCGGGCCGCAGGCGAACCGCGTAGCGGCGCAGATCGCTCCATTCGTAGAACATCGTCAGCAGCATCAGTCGTTTGCGCAGCGCTTCGTCGATCTCGTCGTCGCGGTAGCCGAATTCGCGAAAAAAATGGCGCTGAAGATCGCCCTGACCCTGAATCATCAGCAGCCCGACGGCCAGAAAATCGTATTCCCGAAAGCCTTTGAGCGAGTCCGCGAAATCGAAAAGCCCGGAAATCCGCCATTTTCCGTTCTCGAACTTCAGCCGCAGATTGCCGAAATGAACGTCGCCGTGGAGAAAGACGCGGTCGCCGTCGGCCGGCAGAAGGCTCAGATTGGCGTCGAGATAACCGGGAATCTCGGCCAGCGCCCTTTCGTTGACCTGACATTTGCGCTGGCGTTCGTAACAGGTCGCGGCCTGTCGTTCGACGAATTCCGACCAGTCGAATTCGATTCGCGACGCGTCCGATGAATGCAGCTCGCGCAGTCCGGCGGCGAGCTCCGAGAGAATCGCTTTTTGTTCGTTTTCGGGCAGCCCGAGCCAGTTTTCGCGCATCATCGGCGAGCCTTCGATCCGCGTCGTGAACAGGTAATCATAGCCTTCGAAACTGCCGTGCGCGACGATACGCGGGATCGGCAGGCTCGTCCGGGCAGTTTCGAGCGCGAGCCTTTCGCGGGCGAGCCCGTTTTTGTTGGGGATAAAGATCTTCAGGACGAATTTTTCGCCGGTCAGAAAAACTATGCTCTCGCCGGCGGTCGCCCGTTCGAGCGGGGCGACCGGAATCCGGTGCCGGCGAGCGACGATGCGGGCGAAATCGTGCCAGAGCGGGTTGTCGAAATTGATTCTGAATGAATCCGGGGGCGGAAATTTCATAGTATTTTGAAAGGTGAATCGGAGCTTTCGATCAGCGTTCGAGCTCCTTTAACCGGTCGAGAATCGCGAAAGCGGCGCGCGGCCGCGCGAAATTCCGGACGTTTTCGCGCATCGCTTCGAACCGCGCCGCGTCGGCGACGAGCGTATCGATCTTGTAGGCGAGCACCGGCAGATTGTTGCAGCGGATCGCGCAGCCCTTTTCGAGCAGATGATCGGAATTTCGCTCTTCCTGGCCGGGAATCGGATTGACGACGACGAAGATCAGCCCCTTGGCGAGCGCTTCCGAGGTCGTCAGGCCGCCGGGTTTGCCGACGATCAGGTCGGCGGCCGACATATATTCGTCCATCTCGCGCGTGAATCCGATCGGGTGAAACCGGACGCGCTCGTTGTCGAGCCTGTCGGCGGCGAGCCGTTCGAGCTTGGTTTTCAGTTCCTCGTTGCGTCCGCAGATCGCGACGATCTGCGCGGGCGTCCGCAGCTCGCTCAGCGCTTCGAGCAGATGCTCGACGTTGCCGACGCCGAAACCGCCGGCCGAGACGAGAATCGTCAGCTTATCGGGAGCGAGCCCGAATTTTTCGCGCATCGCCGTTTTGTCCTTTTCGACCGAGAAGACCGGATCGATCGGAATGCCGGTGACGGTGATCTTCTCGGCCGGTATGCCGATCTTCGCGAGATGGACCTTCGTTTCGTCGAGCGCGACGAAATACTGCTCGTAATTGTGACAGAGCCACATCGCGTGGGCGTCGAAGTCGGTGACGACGATCGTCTGCGGGAAATCGACTTTTTTCTTCGCCTTCAGCCACGAGATGATCTCGGCCGGCAGAAAATGCGTGCAGACGGCGAGATCGGGTTTTTCGCTTTTCAGCAGATTGATGAACGGCTGCGTGTTGAGCCGGTCGAGCGCGAGCCGCCGCCGCTCGTTTTCCCACGGCTTGTCGAGCGAATCGTACATCCAGCCGAGGACTTCGGGCATCGAGTTGACCATATCGAGATAGGCCTTGCCGTAAAGCCGCCGGAAAAGCGGGTTCGTGTAGTTGAGCACGTCGATGTTTTTGATCTCGGCCGCCGCTTCGGTCTCGCGAAACGCTTTTTCCAGAGCTTCGGCCGCCCGCAGGTGGCCGGCGCCGACCGCCGCCGATAAAATCAGGATTTTTTTGAACATATTTGGCCCGTCCGGTGATTCAAGTGTTTCCGTTTGAATGATAGTATATTATCTTGGAAAATTCGATCAATTCCAAAAAAGAATTTGTCAGCCGCGGCGTCCGGTCGATGTTTCTCTCGACCTTTTTCTTCGCGATGGCCAACGTCTGCGTCAAAGTCGTCGGACATCTGCCGGCGATGGAAGTGGTCTTTTTTCGCTGTCTGGTCGGCGTCGCGTTCTGCTATTACGGACTCCGGCGGGCCCGCGCCGACGTTCGCGGGTCGAACCGGACGCTGCTTTTCCTGCGCGGTTTTTTCGGAACGACGGCGCTCTTCTGCTTTTTTCTGACGGTTCAGAACATCCCGCTCGCCTCGGCGATGACGATCCAGTATCTGTCGCCGATCTTCACGAGCGTGATCGCGATTTTTCTGCTCAAGGAAAGCGTCCGGCTGCGCCAGTGGCTCTTTTACGCGATCGCCTTCGCCGGCGTGCTGCTGATCGACGAATTCGATTCGCGGATCTCGGCCTTTTACCTGACGCTCGGGATCGTTTCGGCCTTCGGTTCCGGAATGGCCTATAATCTCGTCCGCAGCCTCAAGGAAAAGGAGCATCCGCTGACGGTCGTCTTTCATTTTCAACTGGTCGGAATGATCGCCGGCGGCTTTTTTTCGTTGCCGGGGCTGTTTTTCGGCGATCGGTTCGGGCTTTTCGAATGGCGCACGCCGGCCGGCTCGGACTGGTTTTATCTGCTGCTGATCGGCATTTTCTCGCAGCTCGGCCAGATCTTTCTGACCGACGCGCTCCAGCGCGAAAAGGCGGCGAGCGTCGCGATCATCCTTTACACCGGCCTGATCTACGGCCTTTCGATCGGCTGGCTGGCGTTCGGCGAACCGCAGACGGCGGCGACCCTCGCCGGGATGCTGCTCGTCGTCGGCGGAGTCGTTATGAGCATTATCGACAGCCGCAAAAAGGCCGCCGCCGAAGAGGTCGAGGCGACGCAGGCCTGAGAGCCTTTCAACCACCACGATCATTAATTTAATTTCGAAACCGGCCGCCGGGCGCGTAATTTTGCCTTCCGGTTCGGATTTTGATTAAAATTACGCGATGGACGAAAAAAAGATCAAAGTGACGATTCGCGATACGCTGGCTTTCTACGACGATTTCGTCGGCGATTACGTCTTCAATCCCGATAACTCCGTCGTCCGGGACTACAGTCTCGACGCCGCCCCGGAATGGCTGACCGACGGCCGTCTGAACGAAACCGGCAAAGAGGCGGTTCTCCGCTACCTTTACGGCGACGGCTGGCGATCCGGCAACGGCGACGGCTCGCGCTACCAGATTCTCGAATTTTCGTCGGAGCTCGTCGGTTGAATTATGCAAAGCAATATCAAAGCCGTCGCCGTGACGGTCAGCGACACGCGCCGCGCGGACGACGATCTTTCCGGCCGGACGCTTGCCGAATTACTCGAACAATTCGGCGCCGAAATCGTCGACCGGCTGATCGTCTCGGACGATTTCGACGATCTCCGGCAGACGCTCTACGTGCTGACCGAGCGCCCTGACGTCGAGCTGATCGTGACGACCGGCGGAACCGGTTTCGCCGCGCGCGACAACACGCCCGAGGCGACGCGCGCGGTGATCGAAAAGGAAGCGCCGGGGCTGGCCGAGGCGATGCGCCGCGAAACGAGCCGGATCACGCCGCTGGCGATGCTCTCGCGCGGCGTCTGCGGCATCCGCAACGGCACGCTAATCGTCAATCTGCCCGGTTCGCCGAAGGGCGTCCGCGAATGTTTCGAGGTCGTCAGACCGGTTCTCGATCACGCCGTCAAACTGCTGCGCGGCGACACCCGACACGATGAATAAATACCTGATAATCCTGCCGATTATGATGATCGGCTTTCTGCTGGCGGCGGAGACCGGCGCGGCGACGGTCAACTCGAACCGCCCCGTTCCGGCCTTTTCGGACTCCGGAATCCGTAAAACTCCGGTGCCGATTTACGCGGCCGATAAATTCTATCGGACCGAGCTTTATTTCGGCACCGACATCGCGGGCGGCGGAAAGGTCGCGGACGCGGATTGGAACCGGTTTCTCGAAGAAACGGTCACGCCGCGGTTTCCGGACGGTTTCACGGTTCTCGACGGCTTCGGCCAGTACCGCGACGCAACCGGCCGGATCGTACGGGAACCGAGCCGCGTGATCGTTTTTCTGTACCCGAAGGCCGCCCGCCGCGAGGCCGGCCGCAAGATCGACGAAATCCGCGCCGAATACAAAAAACGCTTTCGGCAGGAATCGGTTCTGCGGCTCGATTTCACGAAGGCCGTGACCGTCGATTTCTGAATTTCCGACTCTTTTTTCTCCCGCTTCGACCCGCCGGATTTGCAAGCCGGGCCGCCGAAGTCCGTTCTGATAAGGCGCGGCTTTCAAAGCGCGCGAATAATTTCAGGGGAAGTTTATATGAAAAAGATATTATTTTACGGCCTTTTTATGATGATGATGACGACGGCGCTTGCCACGGCGGGGACGGCCCAGACCGGCGATTGGTCGATTTCCTTTTCGGAAACCGGCGGTTTCGCAGGCCTCAACCGCGGTTACACGATCGACAGCGGAGGGAATTTCACGCGGTTCGAGACACAGGGCGGAAAACTGAAAAACAAAAAGATCAAAATCAGCGCCGGCGAACTCAGGAAGCTCGGCCGCCTCGTCCGCGAACTAAAGCTTGCAGGGACGGCGACCCGCACCGTTCCGGGTCTGCATATTTATGACGGCGTTTACACGTCGCTCGTCATCGGCGACCGCGGCGTCGATTACCGGGTCGAGGCCACGGCCTTCGACGACGCCGAAATTTCGGCGCTCAACGAAAAACAAAAGGCCGCCCTCCGGCGGCTCAAGCAATACATCGAGGAACTTCAGAAACCGGCCGCCCGTTGACCGAAATTCCGGCTGCCTTCCGATCAAACCGAGGGCCGTCAAAACGACGGCCCCAATCCGAAATCCGAAATCCGAAATCCGAAATCGTCATCATTCTCCGCACAGGAACGGGACCGTTCGCGTAACCGATGACGGCGTTTTCTGGCCGACGAGGCGGGCCGTGATTTTGACGTCCGAACACATCGCCGAATCGAGCCAGACCGGGATGTAGAATTTGCCGCCCTCGCCGATCAGACCGACCTGTTCGAGCTTTTTGGTCTTCAGTTTTTTGCCTTCCGTCACGGTGATTTCCGCTTTGCGGCCGGCTTCGAAGGTGCCTTTTTCGCCGGAAATCTCGACCGCCACGAAAAGCGAGATCGACAGATCGTTGAAGAACGAGCGGTCGCCGCCCGGTTTGATCTCCTCCCCGAATTCGCCGGTCGCGCCGTCGAAGGGGACGATCCTGACGTTGGTGATCTTGTAGTCGGCCGCCTTTTTCTGGGCGACGGCGGCCGCGCTCAGCGACAGGATGAGCGCCGTTAACACTATTATTTTCGTGATTTTCATATTTCTCTCCAAAAAAATCGGACGGACGATCGGCCCGCCCGTAAAAATAATCTCGACGGCTTATATCGCCTGCGCGGACCGCATAAAATTGACGGCGTCCTCCTTCAGTTTCTGGAGCGACGTTTTTTCGATGTACATCATATGTCCCGCCTCGTAGTAGGTGAACGTGATGTTCTTCATCAGCTGCGGGTCGAGGCTGAGCGCGGAGACCGTGTATTCGGTCGCCGCGAAGGGCGTCGCCATATCGTAGTAGCCGTTGGCGAAAAAGATCTTCATATACGGATTTTTCGCCATCGCCTGTTTGAGCCCGCGGCTCGTGTCGGCGTATGAATTGTCAGAACCGTAATTCCAGCGGCCGACGCCGCCGCCGAGGATGTAATATTCGAGATCGGATTTAAAGCCGAGATCGCGGCGGACGTAATCGTTGAAGGCGGCCGTGTAGGGCGGGCGGATCGCGCTCATACTCGGGTCGTTGTCGAGGTCGATGCCGAGAAAACGGCTGTCGAGCCGGCCGACGGTGCGCCGTTCGTCGCGTTTCAGCTCCTTCATAAACTCGCCGAGCTCGATCCGGAAATCGTGGTCGCGGACGAACTGTTTGGCGAGACCCGTGAACCGGCTGAATTTGGCGGCGAGCGCGTCTTTTTCGATTTCGGACAGGGTGCCGATCCGCATCAGCGCGGGCTGGTATTCGTCAATCGCGAATTTTTCCGCCTCGGCGGCGATCTGTTTGACGGTTTTCGCCTGCAGCTCGGGCGCGAGCCGTTTGTGATACCACGCGGTCGTCGCGTAGGACGGCAGGATCAGGACGAGCGGCAGGTCGTTGTTGTCGGCGAAGCGGATCGTCTGAAAATTCATCACCGTCGAGATCAGCAGGATGCCGTTGAGCCCGATGCCTTTTTCGAACAGATAGTTGGAAAGCCCGGAGGCGCGCGTCGTCCCGTAGCTTTCGCCGACGAGAAAGAGCGGCGACGACCAGCGCTCGGCGCGGCCGAGATAGAGCCGGATAAACTCGCCGACCGATTCGATGTCGCCCTGCAGGCCGAAAAATTTCTGGCCGAGCTCCGGTTTGGCGGCCCGCGAATAGCCCGTTCCGACCGGATCGATAAAGACGAGATCGGTGTCGGTCAGCCAGGTTTCCTGATTGTCTTCGAGCTGATAGGGCGGCGGCGGCATCATCCCGTCGTCGAGCATCCGGACGCGTTTCGGCCCGAGCGCGCCGAGGTGAAGCCAGACGCTCGCCGAGCCCGGGCCGCCGTTAAACGAGAACATCAGCGGCCGGTTGGCGGGCGGATTATCGAGCGTGTAGGCCATAAAGAAGATGCGGGCCTCGATCTCGCCGGTCTGCGCGTTTTTGATCGGCAGATAGCCGGTCGTCGCGGTGTAGCTCAAGGTTTTGCCCTTGACGGTGATCGTGTGTTTGGTGACGACCGGCGGTTCTTCGCGGACGGCCGGAGTTTCGGCGGGCTTCGGCGAAGCCGCCGGCGACGGCGCGGGCGTCGGCATCGTCGGTGTCTGGAACAGAAAAAGAAACGGAAGCAGAATGGATGCAAGCATAGTGAACCCTGAAAAATCTGTCTGGTTGAAAGTTTGTTTGAACTGCACAAAAAGATTATCACAAACCGGCTGTTTCAACGAATTGCGCGGCCGGTTGGAGTTCATTTGAGGAAGTCCGTCAGAAATAAAAAAAGAAACGAAACGCGGTCAGCCAATAACGTCGATTTTGCGTTTCGTTTCCTTTTTCCGGGGGTGGCTTGCGATATTTCAAGATTCGAAGTGTTACCGATAGAATGTATTTTAACGGAAGATAAGGGCCCGCACATCGGTAATATTACTCAATTTCCGTAAGTATTGATACCGATTTCGGATGTCGGATCATTACTGTTAAAAGGATTGAATGAGGTTTGAATAATTGGGTTAATAGGACGCGGATGAACGCGGATTCAGCGGATGAACGCGGATTTATTTTAAAGTTATCCGCGAAAATCCGCCGAATCCGCGTTTGTCCGCGTCCTATTAAACAAACAAAAATCTGAATTGCCGATCTTTTTAACAGTAATGATGTCGGATGGGCGATGCCGGATTGCTTGATAATTAAACAACTTGGCTGATTGCAGCAATTAAAGGGGCGAGCCGAAAATGCCGACGCACAATTATTCGAGCCTTTCCTAATCGAAAAAAAAGCCAATTCAAAAAAAACAAGCATCGGAAACCGAGGTTTCCGATGCCTGCAGCGATCAACCCGACCGGTCTTTCTGCCGGCCGCGGAGGGGCGAAAGTTAAATTTCGCCGTCGTCCTTGTTAGTTCTGGCTGGCGCCGCCGCTCCACATTTCGAAGCTGCCCCAGATTTCGTCGATGGTCTTCTCGTTGGCCGCGAATTTGTCTTCGGGCGTGCTGAGAATCATCACGTAGTTGTCGGTGACGTCGGTCGCGACGAGAATGCGCTGTTTTTCCTTCGCGCCGTTATCGCTCGTGCTGGTCGCGTCGCCGACCTTGTAATCTTCGCTTTCGCCCTTAAGCGCGCCGGGCGTCACTTTCACGCCGAGCGATTCCAAAACCTTGACCGCGTCCATCAGCAAGTCGTCCTTGGATTTTTTCGGGTCTTTGTAAGCGAGAACGAAGATCGAGATTTCGTTCGGAGCGGGCGTCTGGGCGATGAAGACATCGACGCCGTTCGAGGTCTGCTGACCGCCGGTCGTGCCTTCGGGAACCGAAAATCCGTAGCCTTTCTGTTCGTCGTAAACCTGAATCCAGCTTTCCGGAACCGGAACGTCCTTGATCTTCTTGTCGTTTTTCACGCCTTCGGGTTTCTTTTCATCCTTGAGCGCTTCCTTCGGTTTGTCTTCCTTCTTCGGCGCGGTCGCCGTGTTCGAAGCCGAGTTGGCCGGGGCCGAATTGGCCGGAGCCGAGTTGGCCGGTTTGGCCGTGTTGGCATTCGTACTTCCACCGCCGCCGCAGCCGACGAGACCCAAAGCCGAAATCGTAATTACCAGTAAAAGTGGTTTTTTCATTTATATTTTCCTCTAAATTTTAAAGTCAGAACTACTGCCTCCAGGGGCAAAAAAAGGGATATGGCGCAGCCTTAGCCGGGAGACGGACTGCCGCATCGAAACAAACGAATACAAAAATACTTTAGTATTCCAAAAGAATAATAAATTTATTGCCTGTATAAAAAAGGATGAACGGTACTGCTTGCGAAATTGTAACTTAAACGCTCGGGAAAAGTAAATAACGATTATTGAGAATTCGGATCAGGGCCGGCGAAAACGGGGAATTAGCCTCAAAAAAGCGAAAAAAAAACGAGTCCCGCCCGTGAGCGGGACCCGAAATGACGGAAAAGCGGATCGGATTAATCCTCGTCGTCGGCGGCTTTGACGCGGCCGGCGGCGACGGCATCCTGGATGACCTTGTCGGCGAGGTTGTGCGGCAGCGGGTCGTAATGCGAAAACTGCATATGGTAGCTGCCGCGGGCCTGCGTCACGGAATTGAGCTTCGACTGATAATCGAGCATTTCCGAGAGCGGAACCTGCGCCTTGATGACCTGCTGTTTGCCGCGCATATCCATTCCCTGGACGCGTCCGCGCCGCGAGTTGAGATCGCCCATAATATCGCCCGAGACTTCCTGCGGGCAGAAAACCTCGACGTCCATAATCGGCTCGAGCAGACACGGCCGGGCTTTTTCCATCGCCGCCCGGAAGGCCTTGCGGCCGGCGGCGCGGAAGCTGTGCTCGTCGGAATCGACCGTGTGATAGCTGCCGTCGATCAGCGTGACGCGGAAATCGACGAGCGGGTAACCGGCGACAGCGCCGCCCGACGCGGCTTCGATGATGCCTTTTTCGACGGCCGGCCGGAAGTTCTGCGGAATCGCGCCGCCGAAGATCTTGTCGACCCATTCGAAACCGGCCCCGCGGTCGAGCGGCTCGAAAATGCATTTGCAGTCGCCGAACTGGCCGCGGCCGCCCGATTGTTTCTTGTGGCGTCCCTGAACCTCGACCTGCTGGGTGATCGTTTCCTTGTAGGGAACCTTCGGCGGATGCAGCGCGACCTCGACGTGGTAGCGGTTTTTGAGTTTATCGACGACGGTTTCGATATGGAGCTGGCCCGAGCCCGAAAGGATGAATTCCTTGGTCTGGGCGTCGCGGTCGAAGTGCAGGCTCGGATCTTCCTCGAGGATCTTATGGAGCGCGACCGAGATCTTTTCTTCGTCGGCGCGCGATTTCGGCTCGATCGCGAAGGCGATCGCCGCTTCCGGGTATTCGACCGGCGGGTAGACGATCGCGTTCGCCTTGTCGCAGAGCGTGTCGCCGGTCTGGGTGTCCTTCAATTTGACGACCGCGATGATGTCGCCGGTCTGCGCCGTATCGACTTTATCAAGAGTTTTGCCGCTGATGACGTGGAGCGCGCCGAGCCGTTCGCTCGTGTCGCGCGTCGAATTGAAGACGGTCGCGTCCGCCGCGACCTTGCCGGAGACGATCTTCATCACGTTGATGCGGCCCGCGAACGGGTCGGCGATCGTCCGGAAAACATAGGCCGAAAACGGTTCGTCGTTCGAGTATTTGCGCGACAGCCGTTCGCCGACGCCCTCCGGGTTGCCGTAGCCGTATTCGGCTTCGTGCGTCGCCGGGTTCGGCGCGAATTCGACGAGGTGGTCGAGCAGGATCGAGAGTCCGACGCCGTTCGCGGACGAAACCGCGTAGACCGGGCAGAGCCGGCTCTTGGCGATCGCTTTGGCGAGATTCGGGTAGATGTCCTCTTCCTCGAGCGTGCCGTTCTCGAAATATTTCTCCATCAGCTCGTCGTCCGATTCGGCGACGATCTCGATCAGGCGCTCGCGGGTCGTTTCGAAGACGTCGCGGCCGGTTTCCGGAATCGGGATTTCTTTGGCTTTGCCGTGCTCGTCGAATTCGTAGGCCTTCTGGTGGACGACGTCGACGACGCCCTTGAAATTAAGCTCGGAGCCGATCGGGAGCGTAAACGGCACGATCGAGCGGGCGAACGATTCCTTCGCCGTGTCGAGCGCGTGGCCGAATTCGGAATGTTCCTTGTCGAGCTTGTTGATGATCATAAAGCGCGGCAGCATAAACTCGTTCGCGTAAGACCACGTTTTCTCGGTCTGGACTTCGATGCCCTTGACGCCGTCGACGACGACCAGCGCGCAGTCCGCGACGCGCAGACCGGGACGCGCGTGCGAGACGAACGCGGCGTAGCCGGGCGTGTCGATAAAATTCATTTTCGTGTCCTTGTATTCGAGATGCGCGAAGTTGTTGTTCAGCGAAACTTTTCGGGCGATGGAATCTTCCTCGTAATCGGTGACGGTCGTTCCCTCATCGACTTTTCCCCAGCGATTGGTGGTTCCCGCGACGTGGAGCAAAGACGCAACCAGCTGCGTTTTACCCGCGTCGCCGTGTCCAATGACAGCCAAATTTCTGATGTTTTCAGTTGTAAATGCTTTCATTTTCGGCAAAATTCTCCTGTAGTTAAAATTCCAGAATAATCGTTTCCCGGGGCCGTCGCGTTTCGCGGAGATGTGATTCTGGGCTGAAAAGCGGCACCGGAAAAAAAGATCGTCGGTAAAAATGTAATTTACGCCTAAAGTGCGTAGATATCAAGAATAGCCGCCGATTCGACGGGCGACCGTGATAAAAATCACGATTTGCAAAATAATTTTCGGTTATGAGAGGCTGTCGGGCGCGGGCTTTCGATCTTGGGGCTTTGGCTTTTGTTCTTTGGCCTTTGACCTTCGAGAATGAAGCGAAGACCAAAGACCAAAGACCAAAGATTAAAGAAAGCTATCTGACGGTTTCGCTGACGACGACGCCGTTGACGACCGTCCCGGTGCAGTGCGTCAGGTATTCGAACGGGTCGCCGTCGTAGAGCGCGAGGTCGGCGTCCTTGCCGACGGCGAGCGAGCCGATCCGCTGGTCGAGACCGATGATCTTCGCGGCGTCGATCGTGATCGCGGCGAGCGCGTCGCGTTTCGAGAGCCCGTTGGCGGCGGCGAGCGCGGCTTCGAAGAGAACGATCCGCGTTTTCGGCACGTAGCCCTCGTAACCGCTCTGGATCGCGACCGTGATGCCGGCGGCCTTGAGTTTGGCGGCCGTCTCCATCGAAAAGTTCTCGGTTTCGCTGCCGGCCCGGTACATCGTCGGATGAACGATCACCGGAATCCCGGCGGCCCTGATCTCATCGATGACCTGCGGCGCTTCGGCCGCGCCGTCGAGGACGATCCGGAGATTGAATTCCTTGGCCAGCCGGAGCGCGCTCATAATGTCCTGGGCGCGGTCGGCGGTGATCAGCAGCGGCAGCTCGCGGTTGAGCGCTTTTTTCCACATTTCCTGTTTGAGGTCGCGCGGCTCGCCCTTGTAATTGCCGGCGCGGATCAGCTCGGCGCGGAGCATCGCGATCTGTTTGGCGCGCGTGCCGGGCGAACGACCGCCGCCCTGACCCTGATTCTGGCCGGCGAGCGCGTTGTCGCCGAGCGTGACGCAGATCATCGCCGACGGGACGAGCGTCGCCTCATCGACATTCCGGCCGAAGGTCTTGGCGATCATCGTCTGCCCCGGCACGAGCGCCGACGGCTGAGGACCGGTCTGGATCGTCGTCACGCCGAACGAGCGCACCCAGCCGATCAGAAACTCCTCGGCGTTGTAGGCGTCGATCGAGCGGAGCTCGGGCTGGATCGGCGAGGTCTGATCGAGCCCCATCTGGTCGGTCGGCTGGTTGAGATAACCGTTCAAACCGATGACCGTGTGCGCGTCGACGAGCCCGGGCGTCACGACTTTGGCCGAGACGATCCGGTAATCGGCCGGAATCTTGACCTGCGCGGCCGGCCCGACGGCCTCGATCTTCCCGTTTTTGATGAGCACGACGCCGTTCGCGAGCGGCTCGCCGGTCATCGTCCAGACCGTTTCACCCCGGACCGCCAACTGTGCCTGAATATTGGCGGCAGTCAGTAAAATAAACGCGAAGGCGCAGAGACGCAAAGCCGCAAAACGATTAAAAAACAGTTTCCGCGCCGAAAATCCAACCCTCAAACCCTTTGCGCTTTTGCGCCCTTGCGCCTTCGCGTTAAAAATGCTTTCCATTATTTTTGCCCTCCGAAATCGTCGTCGAAACAGTCGATGTGAATGAGTTTGTCGGTCGTCGCGCCGAAGCCGCCGACGGCCGTCAGGTAATCGAGCGGATTGCTCCGGTCGAAGACGTTTTTGCCCTCGACCCAGGTCTGCTCGACGTGCGTGTAAACGCTCAGCGGATCGCCGCTCAGCACGATGAAATCGGCGTCCTTGCCCGGTTCGAGCGAGCCGACGCGGTCCGCAAGGTCGAGCATCGTCGCGCCGGCCATCGTCATCCCGTAGAGCGCTTTGTCGCGCGACATCCCGGCGCGCACGGCAAAGGCCGCCTCGCGCAGGAAGAGCCGGGAATCGGTGATGTAATCGTCGGTGTGAAAACCGACGAGCGCGCCGGCCTTTTCGAGCGCCGCGCCGTTTTCCCATTTGAGATCGACCGTTTCGAGCTTGCCGCCCGGCGCGTCGAGCAGGATGATCGAGGCCGGAACTTTGGCTTTGGCGATCTCGTCGGCGACCTTCCACGCTTCGGAAACGTGATGCAGGACGACGCGGAAACCGAATTCCTGTTTGAGCCGCAGGACGGTCAGGATGTCGTCGTGCCGGTGCGTGTGGAAATGAACCATCCGCCTGCCGTCGAGCACCTCGACGAGCGCTTCCATCGCGAGGTCGCGCGGCGGCATTTTCGCGGCGTCGCCGTTCGCGGCCAGCACCTTTTTCTTATATTCCTGCGCCTTGACGAACTGTTCGCGGACGAGCGCCGCCGATTTGGCGCGCGTGCCGGGAAAGCCGCCGGCGCCGCGCATACTGTTCGTGCCGTTGGCGAACTTGATGCCGCCCATATATTTGCCGTTCTTGTCGTAGATCAGCAGGTCCTCGACCTTGACCGCGCCGTCGCGGAGCTTCAGATAAAGCGTCTGGCCGCTGTCGAGATGGCCCGAGCCGGGCATCACGTTGACGGTCGTGATGCCGCCGGCCTGCGCTCGCTGGAGGCTCGACGCGCGCGGGTTCAGGCCGTCGAGCAGACGGACGTCGGGCTGGATCGGGCCCGACCCGTCCGCGCCCGAACCCTCGCCGATGTGGCTGTGCGTATCGACGAGGCCCGGCATAATGACTTTCCCGCTGAGATCGACGATCCGGACGTCGGCGGTGAGCCGGACCGTCCGCGCGTCGCCGACGGCGACGATCCTGCCGTTTTGAATGAGCAGAATCCCCTGTTCGATCGGCGGGCCGACGATCGGGATGATCCGGGCGTTGAGAAAAGCGACCGGCTGCTGCTGGCCGCAGATCGAAAAGCCGAGCGATATCAGAACAATAAAGCTGCAAAAAATTCTTTTCATTTTGATTTTCCTTTTATAAAACCGAAAAAGCGATGTAGAAAAGAGGTTGCAACGAAACCGCCGCCTTGTCAAGAAAAAGGGAATTTGAAAGGCCCGCTTTTTTTGCTTCGATTGGTGTATAATCTGATGGTCGCGGACTGAAAATCGAAGTAAAGGATGATTTTTTCGAAAATCGAGGAGTTATTGAGAATGTTGAAGAAAAACCGGGCGATCGCGCTAACTATGCTGTTTTGCGGCCTTTTTTTATCGTCGCCGGAAACCGCTTCGGCGCAGCGCAGCCAGTATAAGGGGCCGTCGGTCGTCGCCAAGTTCGAACGCGGGCTGTGGCCGGAACCGGTCGCCGGCGAGAGCGGTTTCGACCGGGCGTCGCGGGCCGCGATTTTGATCTACGCGGTCGAGTTGGAAGGGATGCGGAACCAGTCGGACGAGCAGATGCGGTCGACGTTTAACGTGTCGATCGTCAATCACGGCTCGGTCGACAAATGGATCGCCCGCGAGCTGACGCATTCGCTCCGCAATTATCAGTTCGCCTCGCGGAATTGCGCGGAAAAGGACTGGACCTGCGTCGGCGGCGCGGGCAATCCCGAAGAACTGGTCGCGCTGGCCGGGAAGCTGGCGGTGCCGGCGGCGTTCCGGACGTGGCAGGACAATCTTCGCGAATTCGTCCGCGAATATCTGGCCGAACAGCTCCGGCTGGCCGCCAAATTCCCGCGGACGACGAGCGAGATCGATTTCTTCAACGACAACGAATGGAACGGCGACGAATTGGAGGACCGGAAATTCTATCTGACCTTCGACGACGGGCCGGCCGGCCCCGGAGGGACGACCGAAGGAGTTTTGGAAATGCTCCAGCGCCACAAAAAAACCGGCGTTTTCTTCGTCCTCGGCGAAAGTTTTCAGAATCGGCTGAACCGCACCAGCCCGGATGCGCTGGCCGGTCTTTACCGCGGACAATGCATCGGCTCGCACGGGTGGCAGCACCAGTCGCACGCCAGCTGGCCCTACTGGGAAACATCCGTCACCCGGACGGAAAGCCTGCTGCAGAAGGTTTTCGGCGATTCGGGCGAGCTGCGGCCGCTGTTCCGGCCGCCCTACGGCCAGCGCAAGGCCGACAGCGGCGATTTTTTCCGCGAACAGGGCCTTCAGGTCGCGCTCTGGAATCTCGATTCGCAGGATTGGAACAATCAGGTCAACCCCGAAGACATCATCAACCGGATGGAGACCCTGATGCTGATCAAGCGGCACGGCGTGCTCCTGTTTCACGACATTCACCCGAAGGCGCGGATCGCGCTGCCGGTGATCTTCGAGGAATTCGGGAGCGCTGTCGACTGGGGCGACTGCCGCCAGCTCGGCGGGGCCGAGAATAAGCCCGTCCGCCGCGAGGAAAAACGAACCGATCGTTCGTTCGGCCACAGCCAATTGCTGTTTCTGGCGACGGAGTTCGAGACGGAAATCGCCATCCGGGCGATGCTGCTGGCGAGATTTCTGATTATTTTTTTATGAGGCCCGTCGCCAATCCGGTGATCGCCGCGCGGAAGCCGAACCCCAAACGTTTCAGCCGTTCGATTTGGCGACCGGAAAGGTGATCGTAAACTTCGTGCCGCCGGATTCCTGTTCGGAAACCTCGATTTTTCCTCCGTGGGCGGTGACGATACCGTAACAGACCGCCAGCCCGAGCCCGGTTCCTTTGCCCGCCGCTTTGGTGGTAAAAAACGGGTCGAAGATTTTTTTGAGATTTTCCGGCGCGATGCCGGTGCCCGAATCGGCGATTTCGATCACGAGCTCGCCGGTCAGGCGGGCCGTCCTGACGAAGATCCGGCCGCCGGCGGGCAGCGCGTCGCGGGCGTTCAAAAAAAGGTTGAGAAAAACCTGCTGGAGCTGATCGCCGTCGACGAATAACGACGGCAGATCAGCCGCGAGCTCTTTTTCGATCGCCAGTTTTTGAAAGGATTTATCGAAGCTCGCGAGCCGCAGGCTTTTTTCGATCAGCGCATTGACGTCGACCTCGCTCTTGGCGGCCGGCCGCACCCGCGCGAATTCCATCATATCCTTGGTGACCTGTGTGATCCGCCGGATCTGGGTCTGCACGAGCTTCAGATTCTCGGTCGTTTTTTCGTCGAGATCGCCCTTTGACTGCATCATCTGGATCAGCGACGAGATCGAGGCGAGCGGGTTGTTGACCTCGTGCGCGACGCCCGCCGCGAGCGTGCCCATCGCGGCCAGTTTTTCGGTCCGGATGAGCTGTTCGTTGAGCTGCTGAAGCTGTTTGATGTCGTTCGCCATCTTGCGGCTCATCTCGTTGAAACTGTCGGCGAGCAGCCCGATCTCGTCATTGCTTTTCCGCAGATCGACTTCCGTTCCGTAGCCGCCTTCGGTGACCTGCAGCGCGGCGAGCGTGATCCGTTCGAGCGGCCGCGAGATCGTCCGGACGACGAGCAGCAGCAGCAGCAGATTGGGAACGAGCGCCGAAATCACGCTGAAGACCAGATATTTGCGCCACGCGTCGAAGGTCGTGCCTTCCTGAAACGCCCAGTAAACGATCGGGATCTGGAAAAGAATGAAGCTGATGATCGCGACCGAAGCGATGCTGAGCGCGATTTTGTAGGTGATCGGAAACAATCTGAACTGATCGAGCGCGTTTTCGAGCGAAAACAGTTTGAAGTTAGAGATCGCGTAAGCGTAGATCAGCACGCCCGGAAGAACGAAGATCGCGCTGTAGGGCAGCATCGAGTAAAGACCGAGAAAAGGGAAGACGATGTTGGCGAGCGTTTTCAAAATGCCGGTCACGACCAGCGCCCAGAGAATCGCGCCGACCTGCTGGCCCTTTTGCGTGCTGCGGTATTTTCGGTATTTCCGGAAAAGGACGATCCCGCCGTAGCCGAAGACCAGATAAACGTATACGACGAACGCATAGGCGAGCGGCGCGAGGTCGATCTCGAACCGGCCGTCGGTGAACCCGACTTTTCGCCACAAAAGCCCGAACAGCGCGGCCGGGATCAGGATCAGGCTCGGCGCGAAGATGATGGCCGCCAGTTTGCGCGGCGTCCGCGCGTTTTCGGGAAAGACCCACGCGAAGACGACGAGCGCGCACTGCATCAGCAGCGCGATGATGAAGCTCGCCGCCGCCCACCAGCCGCTGTCGGCGTTGTCGTCGTGAAAATTCCAGAAAATAAGATCCTTGATCGTCCAGAGCGCGAGAAAGGCGATAAAGGCCGCGAAGGTCTGGTGGGCGCGGTTCCGCGGGTTGGCGACGAACACGTAAAACCCGAGCAGCACGAGCAGGAACAGCGCGAAAAGATGAAGCAGAACGAGCATAGCGTTGGGTCAATTCTAACGCGGCCGCCTTTTTTTACCAATCGAGATCGACGCCCGGTCAGCGAAGCCGGATTTTCAAATTCGTGCTGAAACCGTTGACATTGACCGGCGCGGAGTCGTTTCTGATGTAGGCCAGTTCGAGCGTGATCTTCGAAGTCAGCTTGCGGGAAATCCCGGCGAAAAACTCGTTCTGCACCCATTTATGCGTTTTCAGGTCGAAATAGCCCTCCTCGGAGATGAACGGCGAAAACAGCTCTTTTTTCTTATAGGTCAACGGGTAGCTGACCTGCAGCCGATTGCGGTAAAGATTGGTGTCGAGGCGGGAATTTCGGAACCGGTGCTCGTATTCATTACGGTCCTTGAAGCTCATTTTGCGGACCGTTTTCGAGACGACGAATCCGAAATCGACCCGGGTCTCATAATTATGCCGGTTTTTGACGAGCTCGTCCTTACGATACAGAACCGAGGTCATCAGGGAGAAATATTTATTGACCCGGAAATCCAGGGTGGTGCTGATCCGATTGTCGATCAGGTCGAGATTCTCCCGGCCGATCCGGACGATCCCGCCGAAGGTCGCCGTGATCCGGTCGAAAGCCTTGCCTTTCTTATCTTTTCCGCGGACTAACGGCAGAATCAGCTGAATCTCGTTCCAGGACTGAAATTTGGATTCGAGCGGAGCGGTTTGCGTAAAGGCCGGTTTCTGGCACAAGAGCAGAACCAGAAAGATCGGCAGGACGGATAGTTTTTTCATCGGACGTGTTACTAAGGCGTTACGAAGTTGTTACGTCTGTAACATTAATCCGTCCTTTGTGAAATTACAAGCCCAAAATAAACCCGCAGATCATAAATGTCACTCCGAACGCCAGCGGGAGGAAATGCTTTCGCTCGATGGATTCGCCTTTTTTTACCAGACGGTGAAGAACCGTGAAGAGCGGCAACGCCGCCGCTCCGACGAGTCCGCCGAGAATTCCCCCGAAAAAAGCCCCGACGAAGAAGATGACGACACCGCCGGCGGCGCCGGCGAGGATCCCCCAGAGCAGACCGAGAAAGGGGAGCGCGAGGATCATCAGCGACCAGCTCGTATTTTCCAGAAAACGGATGTTTCGGGCGATGACTTTTCCCGAAAAGTAGCCGACGACCGAGGAAATCAGATTGACCACCAGCATCACCCCGACGACCCAGCCGGCGAGCCGGCCTTCGAGCGCCGCCCGGATAAACATCGCGGCCGGCGGAAAAGCGCCGAGCATCAGGCCGAAATAGGAATAGGTTTCCTCGATCGAGAGCGGGTTGCGCATCAGCCCGGCCTCGAATTTTTCGCGCGCGGAATGGTAGGCGGCTTTTTCACGGGCCGTTTCGGCATTGATCGCGAGCAGCGTGTTCAGTCTTTGGCGGACGAGCTCGTCGTCGCGGAAATGATCCGCAAATTCGTTGAAATTCGGTTGGCGGCGGTCAGTTGTGGTTTCCCGTTTTTCCATTTTTCTTTCCCCAAATCGTTGACGGTTTCGTTTCCGGTCGTTTGCGCAGGCGCCGGGGCCGGCCGGCCGATCCGGTCGAGCGCCTCGTTATCGTCGACCAGCCGAAAGAGCTCTGCGGCCTGCTCGAAAAGCGGCTGTTTGTCGGGAGCGGCGGCGACGAGCTTTTCGAAGATCAGAAAAAAATCGCCGCGCGCAAGTTTTTGATGAAAGGCGAGCCGGTTCCGGTTGCGTCTGTTCAAACAAATTTCGCCGAGTTCTTTCTGCTGATGGTTGGTGATCCGGTAAAACTCCTGTTCGCTGGTCGAGGGCTCCGGATTTTCGGTCTGGATTTCGAAGCTGAGGCCGACGTAACGCTCGAAAGTTTCGCGGAAATCGAAAATCGAAGGCGCGGATCGGCCGGCCGGCAGCAAATTTTCGAAAAATCGCTTGATTTTTTCGATTTCGGTCTCGATTTTTGAATCCGGAAACGCGGATTTGTCGAAACCGGTTTTGTAAAATTTTGTAAACAAAGATTTTCGGGCAACCATAACGAGGGCGTAAGGTATCCAAAAAACGAATCTCGAAAGTGATTGCAGCCACAGGAAACGGGTTTCGACCGAGTTTCGGTTTTGAAGAAAATAATAGACGCCGAAGGGGGCGCCGCAGGCCAGATAAATAATAATAAAATCGCGTAGGTTCATTCCGGTTGTATTTTTCGGCAATGAATATGCCAGCTGTTCTGCAAGTCGCCGACGGGTTTTCGTTCAATAACAAAACATCGAAAAAATCGATGAATAATTGAAAAATAATCGGAACAAACAAAACCGGGCCGGCGTTTAGGAAATTTGCATAACGCAAAAAAAGGAAATCTCTTTGCAGTTTGCAAATTCGTGACAACCGCCGAAAAAAAATCGGGGCCTTCGGCAAAAAAAATATTTTCGCCGCGTCTAAATAAGTGGCACCCAAATTGCAAGAGGGAAGGCCAAGGAATAAATAAATTTCCAGGAAGGATTAATAAATTACAAATTCATAAAGCATAAAAAGAGGGGATTATGACAGCTAAAGCAAAAATTAAAGTGATCAAGAAAGGTGAGTTGAAAGCGGCGGAAAAGCCTGTAAAACCCGTCGTTATGCAGAAAAACCCGAAACAGGCGGCGGCGCGCGAAATGGTTTCGACCGTCACGAACTGGGTCAGCGATTTTCAGCAGCGCAAGCGTGAGGAAACGAGAATGGCCTTCGAACAGCTGTTCGGCCAGCAGCCTCAGAAATGCGGGGCGTAGGTTTTTGATACAGGTTGTTTGATTTTGCCAGACCTTCTATCAAAACGATACAAATAAAACAACAACGGGCGGCCAAAACAGGCCGTCTTTTTTTATGGCTCAGAAAAATTAATCGACAAATTTTTGTTTTTCCTTGATAAATCTTTTAGAATCAGAGAAATATTTTTGTGTTGTGACACAATAAAACCCAAAGAAATTTCTTCTAACAATTATGACCGGAAAAGTTGTGATAATCACGGGCGCGAGCAGCGGAATCGGTCGGGCGACGGCCGTTCAATTCGTCAAGAGCGGCTCGACCGTGGTGGCCGTGGGCCGTAACGAAAAGGAATTGAACGCTTTGCGGGATCAGGTTCAGGGCAAAAAAGGAACGATAAAAATCCACCTGGCGGATATCCGGCAGACCACGCAGGTCGAGCGGCTGGTCAACGATACCGTGCAGGGTTTCGGTCAGATTGACGTTTTGGTCAATTCGGCCGGGATCATTATGAACGGTTCGACCGAGTCGACCGGGCTCGACGACTGGGATAAAATGCTCGACATTAATCTCCGGGCGGTCTTTTTGATTATGCAGAAATGCATCCCGCATCTCGAAAAAACGAAGGGCAGCATCGTCAACGTTTCGAGCGTCGCGGGCCCGCGCGCATTTCCGAACCTGGTGGCCTACTGCGTTTCGAAGGCCGGCGTCGATCAGCTGACGCGCTGCGCGGCGCTCGAGCTGGCTTCGAAGGGCGTCCGGGTCAACGCCGTCAATCCGGGCGTCGTTGTGACGAACTTGCACAAACGTGGCGGAATGGCCGACGAAGATTATCAGAATTTTTTGAAAAACTCCCGGAACACGCATCCGTTGGGACGCGTCGGCGATCCGAAGGAAGTGGCCGAGCTGATTTATTTTCTGGCTTCGGACAAGGCCTCGTGGATCACCGGCGCGACTTATGAAATCGACGGCGGCCGCGGTCAGACCTGCGCCCGCTGATCAGCGATTGTTATGAAGCTTCAACTGTTACCGAGCACCTTCGATGAAAACGGCCGGGCCGCCGCCCGCCAGCATCTGGCGTGTTTCGTGGTTGATGATCTGATCGCCTTCGATGCCGGCAGCCTGGCGCTCGCGACGACTCCCGAACAGAAAAAACAGATTCGCGATGTGGTCATTTCCCACGCGCACCTCGATCATATCGCCGGACTTCCGCTCTACATCGACGATCTGTTCGCGACCATCAAACGCCCGATTCAGATCCACGCGACGCAGGCCGTGATCGATGTCCTCGAACGCGATATCTTCAACTGGTCGGTTTATCCGCGGTTTTCCGAACTGCGAAACGAAAACGGCGTGGTGATGGAATACCGGCCGTTCGAAACCGACAGGGAATTTCCCGTCAAGCATCTGACCGTCCGGGCGGTCGACGTCAACCACAAGGTTCCGTCGGTCGGATTCGTCGTTTCGGACGGGAAAACCGTTCTCGCGATGACCGGCGACACGGCCGAGATGAACGGCTTCTGGAACGCCGTCAATCAGGAAGAGAAATTGTCGGCCCTGCTGATCGAATGCGCCTTTCCGAACGAGCTCGGCGTGCTCGCCGGAAACTCGCACCATCTGACGCCCCGCGTGCTGGAAAAGGAATTGAAGAAATTTTCGGGAGACTGTCCGGTGTACGTCATCAATATCAAACCGATGTATTCCGACCAGGTCAGACGGCAGATCGCCGATTTGAATATTCCGGGCCTCGACGTGCTGGAAATCGGTAAAATATACGATTTTTAGGTGTTTTCGCGTTTGAAGTTGACGGGTTCGAAGGCGCTTTCGCGATGCTCGCCGGGGAATTCGTAAAGAATGACGCGGCCGTTGGGCAAAACTTCCCTGATTTTAAATGTCCGTTCGAGCCGGTTTTTCCCCGGCATTATTTCGGCCCTGAAGGTGACGGCCATCTCCGGCCGCGCCCAAACGCTCGGACGTACGATTTTACGGTAAAAATTCTTAAAAAAACCCATAACTAGTCAACAGTTTCGTCCTTCTTTTTATGTTTGCTTTTGCGTTGTGAGGGGTGCGCCTTCTCCCCGGGCTTTTCAGTCCCGAATTTCCGGCTCGGCGGCGCGGTCGGTTTGCGGAGGGAATCGAAAACCGGGAGCTCAGTTTTTTTCTTTTTCCTACTGCTCATTACATTTAAACCATACACCAGATTTCCGCTTCTGACACGAAAGGAAATTTATTTATTGACAAGCGCGTCAGAAAAATCCACTATAATTACAAATTTGGCTTTTGGCATCTCCCCGGATTAAAATTAAACGAGAAGCAATTTGACTGGAAGACCAAATCAAAGAAATCAAAAACTGCACATCCCGCCGCCCGTGAAAAATAATCCGGCGAGATACCGACGTCCGTTTTGGCTGCCGGCGTCCAATTACTACATTCTGGCGGCGGCAATTTCGATTGCCTTTTTCTTTCTGGTCTGGGGTGTTTTGCAGGAAGGCGGCGAGCCGGGACCATGGATTCCGGGCGGGGTCGGCGGCAGCCTGATTCTGATCGGGGCGGTTTTCCTGCGCGAGATCGTTTTGCGAAAAGCCCGCAATCGCTACCTGCTCGTCCAGAAAAGACTCGATTACACGCTCGACAACGCGACGCTCCGGACCCAGAACCAGAAGCCGTCGAAAAAGTTGACTTTGGAAAAAAATGCTGAGATTATCAAACAAATCCAGAAAAAATCCCAGGCGGCCAAAGTTTTGATGAAACTTTCAGAAGGGCATCGGGAAGTCTTCGAGTTGTGCGGCGAATATTTGGAAGTGAACCGAAGGGAACTGGAAACGGCCGGGGCCGGTTCACCGCGGCTGGCCGGATTGCGGCGCGGACGCGAGATCGTCAGGGATCTGCACCGGTTTCACCTTTTGACCTGGGCTGAAATCGAATCCCGCCAGTTTACTCAGGATGCCAAAAGCCGGATCACGATGGCCGAAAAATCCGAAACCGCCCAGAAGGCTTTGAACGTATTACAAACAGCGCTCCGGTTTTATCCGCAGGAACGGGCACTCGTCGAATCGGAATCGGCGGTCAGGGAATTTATCGTTTCCATCAGGGTGGCTCATTTTATCGAACAGGGCGAACGCGCCGCATTCAAGGGAAATCATAAACGGGCGATAAGTCATTACAAAGATGCCCTGTTCTTTCTGGCAAGGGAAGGTTCGCGGGGGCGGGAAACAGATTTACTGGCGGAGCAAATTAATAAAGAAATACAGAACATCCTCGAGATTTCCACAAAAAACAAGAATCTCGGCAGTAATAACAATGATTAGTCAGAAATGTCCAAAATGTTTCAGCAAACGAATCCGGCGCGGGTACCGGCCGACGCCGCTCTGGTCGAAAATCCTCTTCCGGTACAATTTATTATGCGACAACTGTAACTGGGAGTTTACCGGTTTTGCCGTTCCGGGAACCGTTTCATCCAAACCCACCAAAAGATCGAAAAAGAGCCCTGCCGAAAAAAAAAACCATAAGGATGACGGATCCGCCTCGGCCCGGGCCGGCGAACGGCTCGATAATCTGGTTTCTCTCGACAATTTAACCGGCGAAAAGTCAAATGCGGGAAAGAAAAGTTAATAAATCGGTCCCCGATCACCAGCCTTTGAAAACCGGTAGTTTGATCCTTCTATTCGGATTGTTTCTTATTCTGCACGCCTTTTCCTACCGCGCGGCCGGCCAGACGCCGACCCCGACGCCGTCTCCCGACGGCGGCAGGGGCACCGGGGTCGAGGACGAATTCGATCTGATCCATTACGGCGATCTGATCGATGTCGATATCGTCGGCAGCACCGATTACGACTGGCGCGGAACGCTGACGCCGGAAGGTTTTCTGGACGGGATCGAGGCGCTGCCCGGGCCGGTTTTCGGGCTCTGCCGGAGCGAAGAGTCGGTGGCCGCCGAAATTGCCCGCGGAATGTCGAAATTTCTTCGCGACCCGCAGGTCGTCGTCCGCGTGCTCGACCGCTCGAACCGGCCGAATTCGACGCTTTACGGGGCGGTCCGCATCCCGCAGCGTTTTCTGATCAAACGGCCGGTCTTTCTCAACGAGCTGCTCGTGCTGGCCGGCGGTTTTACCGAGAAGGCGAGCGGCGAGATTCAGATCTACCGACCGAAAAGCCTGAGCTGCACGAAACCGAAAGCCGCCGCCGGGCCGGATTCGAACCGGGCGGATAATTCGCGGGAGCGGTATATCGCGACCCGCGAGGACAACGGCTCGCAGTTTATCAACATCAGAATTACTGATCTGCTGGCGGGAAAAAAGGATTCGAATCTCCAGATTCTGGCGGGCGACGTCATCAACGTGATGGAAGCGCAGCCGATTTACGTGATCGGGGGCGTGACGACGCCGCGGCTGATCGCCTCGCGGTCGCAGATGACGGTCGCGCGCGCGATCGCCGGCGCGGGCGGGATCTCGAAAGACGCCGATCCGGCGCGGGTGACGATTTTCCGGCGTTCGGGCCTCGAAACCAAAACGATCGAGGTCGATCTCGATAAGATCAAAGCCGGTCAGGCCGACGACGTCGTGCTGCAGGCTTTCGACATCGTTGAGGTGGCGATCAAAGGCAGCGCCAAAAGAAAGTTTCCGCCGGTCGTCCGCGGCGACGAGCCGGGCGGCGAGGGCGGCGCGAAATTACCGCTCCGGATCATTGATTGAAAAGCCGATTTGTGCCACAATCTTTAGTTTTTAATTGTTCGGTAATAAAAAATCTGGTATCAATAGAAAATCGACTTTCCCGCGGGAAGGTCCGGAATTGAATTATGGCAGAGAAAGTTAGTAGATTCAGCCGCCGTTCGGTGGCGCTTTTTTGGCTCGTGCTGGTCGCGATCGTGATCGGCTCTTTGATCTATTTCGAACAGGTCGCGCTGCTTTACGTGCTGGCCACGCTGGCACTCGTCGCGCTGCTGCTGATCGTCGGCTTTTCCGATCTGGAAAGCGTCGGCGTCGAAGATCTCGAATAGAATTTGATGAACTGATGACTCGTCCCGCGACAATTTTCTGGTTTCTGCTGGCGCTGGCGCTGTTTTCGACGGCGGCGGCGGCGGTCGATCTGGAACCGAACGCCGACGGCGGGCGGAATCCGGAAGCGCGCTGGCGACGGGGCCAGATTCCGATCGTCTTTTCGACGTCGCTGCTCAAAACGGGCTCGTCGATCCGGCCCGACAGCGACGTGCAGGGCGCGATTCGCCGCAGTCTCGAAACCTGGGAAGCGGCCGTCGATATCGAGTTTCAGGTGAGCTGGTCGGATAAGACCGCGATCAGCCCGACCGGCGGCAGCGGTGACGGAATCAGTCTCGTGACGATCGCCCCGATCGCCGAAAACCTTCTGGTCTTCAGCGGCGAAGCGAGCGAGATCGCCGCCCGCACGCGGGTTTTTTATAACCGGCGCGGGGAAATTTCTGAGGCCGACATCGTTCTCAATCCGTACCAGCAGTTCTCGACCGACGGCGCGATCGGCACGTTCGATCTCGAATCGACGCTGGTCCACGAGATCGGGCATCTGCTCGGGCTCGACCATTCGCCGTTGGCGGGCGCGACGATGAACGAATTTCAGGGCAAGAACGGGATCTTCAACCTTGCCAATTTCAGCCCGCGAACGCTCAGCCTCGACGATCTGACACGGATTCGTTCCTTATATCCGTCTTCGGCCGATGACTGCTGCGGATCGGTGGACGGCCGGATCGCGCCGGCCAGCGGCCGCGGCGGGAAGAGCCTCAGCGTCTGGCTGGAAGAACCGGAAACGGGCCGGATCGTCGTCGCCGCCCGAACCGCTGCCGACGGCGGCTTTTCGATCAGGGGGCTCACCGCCGGCACTTATTCGGTTTACCTGCAGGATCCGGCCGGCGGCGGGCAGAAACTGGACGACATCCAGATTTCCCGAGGTAAAACCACCGTTTATTCCAAAAAGACCGTTTCCGTCGCCAGAAATTACGACGTCCGGTTCGCCGGCCTGATCGGCCAGCTTTCCCGCGTCGCCGTCCCGCTCAACGGCGGCCGGACCTACCAGCTTTTTCTCGGCGGAAAGAATCTCCGGCCCGAGGAATTGACGGTCGGAACGACGTCGCCCTTCATCGGCGTTTCGAAACCGAGCCCCGCGCGGCTCGATTACGGCCGGGAGATGACCGTGCTGACGGTCGAAATCTCGGCGGCGGCCGAAATTCCGCTCGGCGAATACACGATCTATGTCGAAAACCGGGACGGCACGCTCGACTTTCTGCCCGGCGCGCTGACGGTCGAAAAGTTTTCGAATCCGTGGAGCATCACCTCCTTCGAATAACCGGAAAAATTTGCGAATCGGCCGATTTCTCGGATCGTCGCGGTCGGAGAAGCGGTTATTTTTTTCGTAAATTATTCAGTTCGGGAAAGATAAAACCGGGGCCGAAAGGACGGGCCGCGGTCCGAGAAAAGATTTCCGGGCTTGACCTTCGAACAAATAATCGTAAAATTTGGTTTGTTCTATTATTAATTAAATCGGCGAAAAAAAACCTCCTGATTTTTTGTGTTGCAATTTAACAAATTTTAGATTTGACGTTGGTACGAAGACCGTGGATTAAATTGTCTGACGGTCTTTCAATAATTTTAAAGCGAATATGGAAAAAGCTAAAAAGACCTGGCTTCAGAAATGGCTTTATCAGGGGGTTGAAGAAATCGAGGGCCCGCACGAACAGGAGGGCCGCCATCACCAGCATCCGTGGTGGAAGGTGATGTGTCTGACGGGCGTCGATTATTTCTCGACGCTCGGCTACCAGCCCGGCATCGCCTTTATCGCGGCCGGCGTGCTTTCGCCGATCGCGACGCTGATCCTGGTTTTGCTGACCCTTTTCGGCGCGCTGCCGATTTACAGCCGGGTCGCCAAGGAAAGCCCGCACGGCGAAGGTTCGATCGCGATGCTCGAAGCGTTGCTTTCGCGCTGGAAGGGCAAGCTGTTCGTGCTCGCGCTGCTCGGTTTCGTCGCGACCGATTTCGTCATCACGATCACGCTCTCGGCCGCCGACGCGACCGCCCACGTGATCGAAAACCCGTTCGTTCAGGGAAAGCTGCATTTTCTCGAACATCCGGTCGTCCTGACGCTGGTTCTGATCACGATTCTCGGCGGCGTCTTCCTGAAAGGCTTCAAGGAAGCGATCGGGATCGCGGTCGTGCTCGTCGCTTTTTATCTTTTTCTCAACGTGATCGTCGTCGTCGTCGGGCTTCACGAGGTCTTTTTCGCGCATCCCGAACTGCTCGCCAACTGGAAGACCGCGCTCTTTACCAACAAGACATCATCGGGCGGCGTCGAGGCGCGAAGCCTCGTGATGATCGTCGCGCTCTCGCTGATCGTTTTTCCGAAGCTCGCGCTCGGCCTTTCCGGCTTCGAGACCGGCGTCGCCGTGATGCCGCTCGTCAAGAGCCCGAACCGGATCGGCAACACCCGCAAACTGCTCGCGACGGCCGCTTTGATTATGAGCTTTATGCTGATTTCAAGCAGTTTCGTGACGAGCGTTCTGATTCCGGAACGGGAATTCTGCCCGCAGATCGACTGCGCCGACGGCGAAAAGGTCCATGATCTGCCGGCCTTCTGCGCCTGCGGAATGGAAAAGGGAAAGGCCAACGGCCGCGCGCTGGCCTATATCGCTCACGATAAGTTCGGCGAGATCTTCAGTCCGACGATCGGCAACGTTTTCGGAACCGTTTACGACATCAGCACGATCCTGATCCTCTGGTTCGCCGGCGCTTCGGCGATGGCCGGTCTGCTCAACATCGTCCCGCGCTACCTGCCGCGTTACGGAATGGCGCCCGAATGGGCGCGGGCGACGCGGCCGCTGACGATGGTCTTTACGGTCATCTGTTTCGCCGTCACGCTGATTTTCGAGGCCGACGTCGACGCGCAGGGCGGCGCTTACGCGACCGGCGTGCTCGTTTTGATGTCATCGGCCGCCGTCGCCGTCACGCTCTCGGCGTGGCGCCGCAAAAACCGCTGGACGTGGGCGTTCGGCTTTATCGCGCTGGTCTTCGCCTACACGACGATCACGAACGTCATCGAACGGCCCGACGGCATCAAGATCGCGTCGTTCTTCATCTTCTCGATCATCGCCGCCTCGTTCATTTCGCGCGCCCTCCGCTCGACCGAGATCCGGATCGACAACATCGTGCTCGACGCGAAGGCCGAGGAGTTTCTGGAAGATCTGGAATCGGGCGACATCCGGATCGTCACCAACCGGCGGGAAAAGGGCGACGTCGCCGAATACCGCTTCAAGGAACACGAAAAGCGGATCGACAACCACATCCCGTCGACCGATCCGGTGCTGTTCTACGAGATCGATCTCGGCGACGCTTCCGAGTTTAAGGGCAAGCTGAAGATTCGCGGCGTCGACGTCGACGGCTACAAGATCCTGCGGACGGAATCGCCCGCCGTCCCGAATGCGATCGCCGCTTTTCTGATGTACCTGCGCGACCGGACGGGCAAGATCCCGCACGTTTACTTCGGCTGGAGCGAAGGCAATCCGATTATGTATCTGATTCGCTATGTGCTCTTCGGCGAGGGCGATACCGCGCCCGTGACGAGAGAAATTCTGAGACAGGCCGAAAACGACCCGGAGCGCCGGCCCAATGTTCACGTCGGGGGGTGAAAAATGACGGGAAACGACTATTCGTTGGGGTTGCTGCTGATCAGATCGGGATGTTTTTCCAGATAACAGCTGCGGCAGAACACCGGTCTTCCCTGCGATGGATAGAAGGGAACCGTCGTGTATGAATGGCATTTCGCGCAGTGGACGGCGACTTCGATGCGCTGCTTGATGCCGGCATTCTGGGCGGCCGTGATCGCGGCCAGTCGTTCGTTCTTGGCCTGTTTACAGTTCTTGCAGCGTTTTGGCGGGTTGGTTAATCCCTTGTCCCGAAAAAATACCTGTTCCCCGACCGACCAGACGAATTCCTGCCCGCAATCGATGCAATATATATTCTTATCCTGAAACTCCGCTTCGTCGGCAAAAGTTTTATCGTTAAATTCCTTTAAGTTGTTAGACTCGACCTGTGGTTTCATACTCCCTCCTTGCTATCGCTCGGTGTTTCTCCCGACAATATGGATTGATCATTGCTTGTTCAGGGGTGAAAACGTTCTTACCGGAAAAGTCTCCGTTGAGCAATTTTCCTCAAAACACGCGGGGGCGAGCCTTTTCGGCAAATAAAAAAAGCGATTACACTATCTATTTTGGTTCGTTGTAATTGAGTGAATCCTTGTTGAAATTATAACTAATGTTTTTGACTGTCAAGTAACCGCATAAAAATTTTAATACATTTTGTTTTGATTCCCAACTTTCTCCGGCAAATATGAAAAATTGTCATCACCAACCGGCCGTCGAAAAGAAAAAAAGCGTCGATGGGAAAGACTTTGAAATTATTTTTGAGATAAACTAAAGCTATGAAAATACTGGTAATCGGGTCGGGCGGCCGGGAGCACGCGGTCTGCCGTTCGTTTCAGAAAAGCGGCCGCGCCGTGCGGTTGTACTGCGCCGACGGCAACGCCGGAATCGCCGCGCTCGCCGAATGCGTGCCGATCAAACCGGACGAGATCGAAAAGCTCGCCGGTTTCGCCGAATCCGAAGCGATCGATTTGACCTTCGTCGGCGGCGAAACCGCGCTCGCGCTCGGCATCACGGACGAATTCGAAAAACGCGGCCTGAAGATCGTCGGCGTCTCGGGAAGCGCCGCCCGGCTCGAAGCTAGCAAGGCCTTCGCCAAGGATTTTATGGCGCGGCACGGCATCCCGACCGCCCGTTACCGGACGGCGTTTTCGACCGCCGAGGCGCGCGCCGTTCTCGACAGCGGTTTTTTCGGCGACGAGCGCGCGCCGGCCGTCGTCAAGGCCGACGGGCTCGCCGCCGGTAAAGGCGTCGTCGTCGCGCCCGACCGCGCGGCCGCCGTCCGCGCGATCGAGGAGCTCGAAAACCTGGTCGGCCGCGCCGCCGCCGAAAAGATCGTCCTCGAAGAATGTCTGGTCGGCCGCGAAGTCTCGCTGCTCGCCTTCTGCGACGGCGAAAATTTCGCGCTCATGCCGCCGGTCCGCGATCATAAGCGGATCGGCGAGGGCGACACCGGCCCGAACACCGGCGGGATGGGGACGATCTCCGACCGGAGCCTGCTGACCGCCGAACAAATCGCGCAAATCGCCGCCGATATCATCGAACCGACGCTCGCCGGCGCGCGCGCCGACGGCTTTCCGATCCGCGGCATCCTGTTTCTCGGCCTGATGCTGACCGTCGAAGGCATCAAAGTGCTCGAGTACAACGTCCGGTTCGGCGATCCCGAGACGCAGGTCATCCTGATCCAGCTCGAAACCGATCTCGTCGAGATCTGCGAGGCGATGCTCGGGCAAACGCTCGATCGAATCGAAATCGAATGGCGGCCGGGCAGCGCGGCCTGCGTCGTGCTCGCCGCCGAAAACTACCCGAACCGGCCGCGGACCGGCGATCGGATCGACGGCCTCGAAGCGGCCGCCGCGCTCGATCACACGGAGATCTTTCACGCCGGCACGAAACGCGACGCGGCCGGCCGGTTCGTGACCGCCGGCGGGCGCGTGCTCGGCGTGACGGCCGTCGGCGACGATCTGCCCGAAGCATTGGAGCGCGCCTACCGGGCCGTCGCCGAAATCTCGTGGGACGGGATGCAGTTTCGGCGCGACATCGGAGGGAGCTTGAGTCTTGAGTCTTAAGTCTTGAGTCTTGAGTCGGATTTTTGAGTCCTGAGCCCTGAGTCCCGAGTCTTGAGCCGGTTGAGGATTTCGGAATAATAAAGTAAATCCGGCAAGTCGCGGGTAAAGCGGCGTTAAAAGCGAAACAAGTGCCGCCCGCCGCAGAGACTCCAGACTCCAGACTCAAGACTCAGGACTATAAAACGGCTCGTCTTCGCAAACAACCAAAACACCAGAAGAATGCAGGAAAAAAGAACCTACAAATATTACGATCTGATCATGGCGGCGTTCGTCGCCGTGCTTTTGTGCTCGAACCTGATCGGGGTGCAGAAGGTTTCGTCGATTCACCTGCCGTTTTACGGCGAATACGTTTACGGCGCGGGCGTCCTGTTTTTTCCGATCAGCTATCTGTTCGGCGATATCCTGACCGAGGTCTACGGCTACGCGCGCTCGCGCAAGGTCATCTGGGCCGGTTTCGGCGCGCTGATCTTCGCGTCGGTGATGTCGCTCGTCGTCACCTATCTGCCGCTGCCCGTCGACGTTCCGGCCGCGACGATGCAGGGCAATCTCGAAAAACAGAAGGCGATCGAGATGATCTTCGGGCAGACGCCGCGGATCGTCCTCGCTTCGCTGACCGCCTTCTGGCTCGGCGAGTTCGTCAATTCGTTCGTCCTCGCCAAGATCAAGCTGCTGATGAGCGGCCGGCTGCTCTTTATCCGGACGATCGGCTCGACGGTCGCCGGCGAAATCGCCGATTCGCTGATCTTTTACCCGATCGCGTTTTACGGCGTCTGGACCAACGATCAGCTCGTCAGCGTGATGATCGGCAATTATTTCGTCAAGGTTCTCTGGGAGGTCGTCGCGACGCCGCTGACTTACATTGTCGTCGGCTTTCTCAAACGCGCCGAGCACGAGGATTACTACGACCGCGACACCGATTTCAACCCGTTCAGCCTCGAAACCTGAACCGGCCGCGAATTTCGGCCGCCGCCCGGTGAAAAAAAATACATTCCGGACGGCTTTGACGGCATCGAAACGAAAATTACCGATCGGGCGCGCCCGATCGGGGTTATCATCGAAGAAAAAGGGAATGACGGCAGGATTATGAAAAATAAACTTCGCGGCTTCAGGTTTTCCGGGACGCCCGCCCGGCTATTGCTCTTCGTCCCGGCCGTTCTGCTGCTCGGTTTGTTCGCCGCCGCCTTTCCGGCCGCCGCGCAGGACGAGGAGGACAACACGCCGGTCAGGGTCGACACGCTTCTGATCACCGTCCCGCTGACGGTCAGCGATAAAAAAGGGCTTTACGTCGGCGGTCTGAAAAAAGAGAATTTCACCGTTTACGAAGACGGTCTCGTCCAGGAAATCTCGCTTTTTCAGAACGACGAAGCGCCGATGAACGTCGCGATCCTGCTCGACACGAGCTACAGCACGAAAGACGTCCTCGACAAGATCCGGAAAGCCGCCCGCGATTTTATCAAGGTTTTGCGGCCCGAGGACAAAGCGGTCGTCGTCGGCTTCGACAACCAGACGGTTTTTCTGTGCGAGCTGACCGCCGACCCCCGCGAATTGTCGAAGGCGATCGAGCGCGCCGCGGTGACGCGGGTCGACGGCTCGGATATGTACGACGCCGTCCGGCAGGTCGCCGATAAATACTTCGCCGCGCTCAAGGGAAGAAAGGCGATCATCGCGCTGACCGATGGCATCGTCACCGGCCGCGCGACGAGCGCCCAGCAGACGCTCGATCTGCTCCAGCAGAACGACACTTTCTTCTATCCGATCATCTTTCGGACCGACGCCAACTCGGGCCGCCAGCAGCAGACCAAAAAATACGCGACGGTCGAGCTGCTCGAGATCATGGCCGGCGAGACCGGCGGACATTTTTACGAAAAGGACTCGACCAAACTCAAGGAAGCCTTTCAGAGCATCGCCGAAGACCTGAAGAAACAGTATCTTCTGGGCTTTTACCCGCGCAAGCCGGAGCGGGGAAACTTTCGCCAGCGGATCGGGATCACCGTCGACCGCGACGAGCTCTTCGTCAACGTCAAGAAAAAGCTCTGATCGGGCGGCGGCGGCGAGTTGTGGCGAGGGATTTGCAAAGAGATCGGCGGTCGTTTCCCCGAACCGGCCGCGCGCAGCCGAAATGCCGAACATCGAATCATACAAACGCCGCGAGATTTCGCTGATCCTGCTCAATATTCTGGTATTGGCGGCGCTCTTTATCGTCCATATCGTCTTTCTTTTCGAGATCGGAAAGCCCTCGAAATACCTGCTCGTGACGCTCGTCGTCCGGTTCGTGCTGCTGATCGTCGAATTGGTCTGGATTCAGAAGCTCGACCCGCGGGCGAACCCGCGCCGGCTCCGGCTGCACAGCCGTCTGTCGATCTGGATCAACATCGTCTTCGCCTTCATCGCCTCGATCTTCGGCGGGACGCCGGACAGCCATTACTCGGTCCTGATGATCATCCCGATTATTCAGGCGGCGTTTCATTTCAACCTCGCGAAGACGCTCGGGATCGTCTCGGTCGCGATCGTGCTGACGTTTGCCGAGGTCTGGATCTATTTCTGGCGCAAACCGCCGGTCGATTACGGCGAGTTTTTCGAGGCCGCGACCGTGACGCTCATCTTTTTCGTCGTCGGTTTCGTCGTCCGGCTGCTCGCCGGCAATCTGGGCGACGAGGAAATCAAGCTGCAGGCGAGTCTCGACGAGCTTCGCGAGATGCAGAACCGGCTCGTCGCCGAGGAAAAAATGGCCGCCGTCGGCCAGCTCGCGAGCGCGATCGCCCACGAAATCCGGAACCCGGTCGCGATGATCGCGAGCAGTCTCGAAATGGCCGCCCGCCAGCCCGAAAACTCGCCGCTGCGGACCGAAATGTTCGAGATCGCCGCCGAGGAATCGAAACGGCTCGAGGTTTTGACCGACGATTTTCTGAAATTCGCGCGGACGAAGGAACCGGAGCTCGTCGAGCGGAGCGTCGACGAAACGCTCGATTACGTCGCCGCGCTGGTCCGGACGCGGCTGGCCGAACAGGGCGTCGAAGTCGAGGTCGCCGGCGACGCCGGGCTTGTTTGCCGTTTCGACGACGGACAAATCCGGCAGGCGCTTCTCAATCTGGTCGTCAACGCGGTCGAATCGGCCGGCGAGCGGGGCGTCGTCGCGCTCGGCGCCGAAAACGCGGCCGAAGGAATCGTCTGGTTCGTCGAAAACGACGGCCCTTCGATCGGCGAAAACCTGGTTCCGCGCATTTTCGAGCCTTTTTTTACCGGCAAACCGAAGGGCACCGGCCTCGGGCTCGCGATCGTCCGCAAGATCGCCCGCGCGCACGGCGGCGAGGCCCGGCTCGCGCGCAACGAAAACGGGCTTGTCCGGTTCGAAATTCTGATACCCAAAGGATGAAACGAGATGGCGAAGATCCTGATTGTCGATGACGAAGCGAATATGCGGCGAATCCTGTCGCTGATCCTCCGCGAGGACGACCACGAAACGGTCGAGGCCGAGGGCGTCAAGGCCGCGCTCGAACGGCTCTCGGCCGAATCGTTCGAGCTCGTCGTGACGGACAAGAAAATGCCCGACGGCGACGGGTTCGAGCTGCTCGCGGCCTGCCGCGAGATCGATTCGTCGCTGCCGGTCGTGATGCTGACCGCGTTCGGCACGATCGAGATGGCGGTCGAAGCGATCCGCTCCGGCGCGTTCGATTTTATCTCGAAGCCGTTCGTCGCCGAGGTCGTCAAGGCCGTCGCGCGGCGCGCCACCGAACGCGCGCGGCTCTTCCGCGAAAACGAGATCCTTCGCGAAGAGGCGAAACGCTTCGCCTTCGCCGACGAGATACTCGGCGCGAGCCCGCCGATCCGCGAGCTGAAGGAGAAGATCGCCCGCGTCGCGCCGACCAACGCGACCGTTTTGATCGCCGGCGAGACCGGCACCGGCAAAG
>JAFDVJ010000014.1:0-76547 GCA_018269075.1 Acidobacteriota bacterium | reverse complement strand
GCGCGCCGGGCTTTTCGAAGCGGCGCATCGCGGGACGCTCTTTCTTGACGAAGCGGGCGAGATGTCGCTCAATCTCCAGGCCAAACTGCTCCGCGTGCTGACCGACGGGCTGATCCTCCGCGTCGGCGCGACCACGCCGCGCGCGGTCGACGTCCGGATCATCGTCGCGACGCACCGCAATCTGCGCGAAAGAGTCGCCGCCGGACAGTTTCGCGAAGACCTCTACTATCGGCTGGCCGTCGTTCCGCTCGATGTCCCGCCGCTCCGCGAACGGCGCGGCGACATTCCCGTGCTCGTCGATTATCTGCTCAAAGAAACGTCGCGCGAGCTCAAGGTTCCGCTTCGCGAGATCGAACCCGAGGCGATCGCCAAGCTCCGCGATTACGAGTTTCCCGGCAACGTCCGCGAGCTCCGCAACCTCGTCGAACGCGCCAACATCCTCGCGCCCGGGCCGCGGATCGGCGCGGACGATTTCTTTCTGCATCCGGCCGAACAAAAGCCGACCGCCGCCGCCGGCGAGCTGCCGGCCGGTCTCGAACTGCCGAAATATCTCGAACAAATCGAGCGCGGGCTGATCACGAAAGCGCTGCGCGAGGCCGGCGGCGTGCAGGCCGAAGCCGCCCGCCGCCTCGGCATCTCGCGCAGCGACATCGCCTACAAGATAAAGAAATACGGCCTTTCCGGCAGCTAAAATCCGCCCGGTCAAATCAGTTTTGAGTTCCGCCTTCAGGCGGCTTCAAGTTTCAATTGAAATTAATTCCCTCAGCAGCGCCGGGCCGCCTGAAGGCGGAACTCAGAACGATTTGTCCATTTCAACGAGCCTCCCGAAGCCTGTCGTAATTTTTTGACGACCAATCGCCGGCCGTGTCCGAATTTTCATACTTCGGCCGGTGCCCGCTTCTTCTCCGGCCGCCGCGAAGCGCCGTTATTCAATGGTTTCGCCGAATGGTACGGGCCTCGCATTATGTTCCGCCCGTAACGACCCGCAAGGGGGAAAAATAATTAACCAGAGGTTGAAATGCATTTATTTATGAGAAATTTGATTTTTACCGCGCTCGCCGCGATTTCGATCTTGTCGGTCGCGGGCTGCAATTCGCGGCCGGCGGCGACGACCGAGACCAACGGCGCTTACGCTTCGCCCGTTCCGGACTCGAACGGCAAGACGCTCGCGAATCTTCAGGAAGCCTACAACGGCGAGACCAACGCCCACGCGAAATATCTCGAATACGCGAAAAAGGCCGACGCCGAGGGCTACGGCAAAGTCGCAAGCCTGTTCCGGGCGGCCGCCTTCGCCGAGGGCGTTCATCTGAAGAACCACGCCGCCGTCATCAAACAGCTCGGCGGCGAGCCGAAGGCCGACATCAAGCTGCCCGAGATCAAGTCGACCGCCGACAACCTGAAGGCCGCGATCGACGGCGAGACCTACGAGCGCGACACGATGTACACGGAATTTATGATCGAAGCCCGCCGGACCGGCAACCGCGAGGCGCTGCGGAGCTTTAATTTCGCGAAAACCGCCGAGGCCGAGCACGCCAAGCTCTACGCCGACGCGCTCGCCAATCTCGACAAATGGAAGGGCGACAAGACGAACTTCTTCGTCTGCCCGGTCTGCGGCTATACGACGGCCGATCCGAACCTTCAGAAATGCCCGGTCGATTTCACGCCGAAGGAAAAGTTCGAGGTCGTCAATTGAAATTTCCGCCCGCAGTAACGGGGCGGAAATCCGTTCGGACGCCGGGGCAATCCGGCAGAGCGTACCGGCGTCCGAACCGATAAAAGGAGGAAAAAATTTATGTTGCCACCGATTCCGGGCTGGGATTCGCTGCATCCGGCCATCGTTCACTTTCCGATCGCGCTGCTGTTGATCGCGCCGGTGCTCGTCGTCGCGGGTTTGATCTTCGAAAAACACGGACGCCCGTTTATGATCTCGGCTTTTATTCTGATGCTCGCGGGAACCGTCGGCGCGTTCGTCGCCGTCGCGACCGGCGACGCCGCCTCGGAGCTCGCCGAGCGGGTGGCCGGCGTCGAAAACGTGCTCGAAAGCCACGAAGAGCTGGCCGAAACGACCCGCAACGTCTTTGCCGCGCTGACGACCATCTTCGGCGCGATCGTGTTCGTGCCGATGATCTTCAAAAAAGAGCTCGGCCGCCGGCTGACGCTGCCGATCGGCCTCGCCTTTCTGCTTTTCTACGGAGCGGGCGCGGTCGTTCTGCTGAACACCGCGCACGAGGGCGGACGGCTCGTCCACGAGTTCGGCGTCCGCGCGATGATGACGCCGACCGACGGCCGGCCGACGATGCAGATCAAAAAGGAAACCGACGACGATGACGATTAATGGGAGAAAAACGATGATGAAGAAAACGATGATCGCGATATTGACGGCGGCCGCGCTCGCGGCGGCCTGCGGAACCAAAACCGAAACGAAACAGAACGAGAACGAGGCGAAGCCCGCGCCGCCGGCAGCAGTCAGTCCGTCGCCCGCGGCGGCCAATTCGAATTCGTCGCCGGCCGCCAGCGTGTCGCCGGCGAACACGGCGCGCTCCGACCGCGACGACCGCGACGCCGACGACCGCCGGCCGGCGAAAACGGCGGCCAATACCGGCCAGTCGAACGCCAATACTTCGCGACCGGCCCGAAAAGACGCCGACGACCGCAACAAAAAGGGCGACGCGGACGACCGCGGCCGCTCGGACGGCGACGAGGACGATAATTGATTTCGGATTTCGGATTTCGGATTTCGGATTGGTTCGATTTCTGGGCGCGGACGGTGGAAATGAAAAGCCGATCGTGCGGGCTTTGAAAAACAATTGAGGAAAGGATCCGTCGGATGGGCGGATCCTTTCCTTTTTTTTGGGTTTCGGTCGGGTTAGAGCTTGAGAATCGAAAACTCGACGCGGCGGTTGATGGTGCGGCCTTCGGCGGTTTCGTTGGCGGTTTTCGATTGGGCCGCGCCGTAGCCTTTGGCGACGATCCGATCGGGGTTGACGCCGAGCCGGATCAGCTCGGCGCGGACGGCTTCGGCGCGCCGTTCGGTGAGCGCGAGATTGCTTGTCGCGCTGCCGACGTTGTCGGAATGGACGCCGACCTCGACGACGGTCGTGGGCCGGAGTTTTTGGAGCATCTCGGCCTGTTGTTTGATGATCGCGAGGCTTTCGGGCGCGAGTTCGGCCGAGGCGGTCTTGAAATTGACGGTCAGGTCGCTCGCTTCGGCGACGATCCGGACGGCTTCGTCGCGATAGGCCGGGTCGCTGCCGCCGGTTTCGGGCCGCCGGAAATTCGCGGCCGTCTCATTGATCTTCGCGGTCATCGCATCGAGATATTGATTGAGGATGCGCGCGAAACGGCCGCGGTCGACGGTCTTGTTTCCGTAATTAAGCGCGAGATTGCCGATCCGGCAGCCGCCGGCCCGGCACGCCGGCGGGAGCCCGAGCAGGTTGCCGAGGATTTCGGAGACCTCTTTTTCGGAAAGCTGGCGCGTCGGCGTGTACGATTTATCGGCATTGAGAAAATCGCCGCCGACGCCGACCCGTTCGATCAGCGTGACGAGCGCGTCGTATTCCTCAAACGAGGAATCGAGCCCCCGAACTCCGCTGACGGTCGTGACATTAAGCCGGTTGACGCTCGTATGATTGAACAGCGCGAACAGTTTTTCGCCGAGCGCCTCCTTTTGCTTTTCGTCCTCGGTCGTACTCAAAATGGCGGCGTTCATCAGGTCGTTGAGCCGCTCGTAACACCGCGCGAGCAGGACGGCGAACTGCCGGTTCGTGAGCCGGGTCTGCGGCCGGTAGAAGAATTCGGCTTTCGCGTCGGCAGGTTTCGGAACCGTGTCGTCGGCGGCGAGCTTGAGGTCGTCGCCGACGACGCTGTACCGCTCGACGAGGCTTTTCAGGTCGGCGTAATAATCGGCCGCCGGCCGGACATCCTTAAACTGCGAAACGCCCGTCACCTGCGCCCCGGCCGAAAGAACCGCCCCGAGCCCGAAAATTACCGTCAAAAACACTCTGATCAATTTCATTCGCACAATTTAAAGCACGCAAATTGTGAAAGTCAAATGGAAATTATTATGATAGATAAAGTTATCGGGAAAAAGAGTCGAGAGTCGGAGGAAATCAGTCTAGAGTCGAGAGTCGAGAGTCGAGAGTCAGAAAGAAACCAGTATCAGAGACCTAAGATAAAAGACCGAAACCCGAAAATCGAAGAACGAAGACAGTTCAATACAAAAGACTCTCGACTCTCGACTCTAGACTCTCGACTAAAAAAAAAGACTCTCGACTCTCGACTCTCGACTCTAGACTTCTTAAAGAATAGCTTATGAAAAGAACCGTCCACGCTCCGCGGGGGAGCGAACTGACCTGCAAAAACTGGCTGATCGAGGCCGCTTACCGGATGATCCAGAACAATCTCGATCCGGACGTCGCCTTCGATCCCGATCACCTGATCGTCTACGGCGGCCGCGGCCGCGCGGCGCGCAACTGGGACTGCTTCGACGCGATCCTCGAATCGCTGAAGAACCTCGAGCCCGACGAAACTCTGCTCGTGCAGTCCGGCAAGCCCGTCGGCGTCTTCAAAACCCACACGGACGCGCCGCGCGTGCTGCTGGCCAATTCGAACATCGTCCCGCACTGGGCGACGCAGGAACAATTCGACCGGTACGAGCGCGACGGGCTGATGATGTACGGGCAGATGACCGCCGGCAGCTGGATTTACATCGGCACGCAGGGCATTTTGCAGGGAACTTACGAGACTTTCGGCTCGCTCGCCCGCCAAAACGGCTGGGGAAACCTTGCCGGCAAATTCGTTTTGACGGCCGGCCTCGGCGAAATGGGCGGCGCACAGGCGCAGGCGATCACTTTTAACGGCGGCGTCGGGCTGCTGGTCGAGGTCGATCCGTGGCGGATCGAGCGAAGGCTCCAATTAAAGCAAATCGATCTCGCGACCGCAGACCTCGACGAGGCGCTCCGGCTCGTCGCCGGGTTTACGGCGAAGAAAGAGGCGAAATCGATCGCGCTGTTGGGGAACGCGGCCGACGTTCACTGGCAGATCCTCGACAAAGGCGTGATTCCGGACGCCGTCACCGACCAGACCTCGGCGCACGACGTGCTTTACGGCTATATTCCGCAGGGACTCTCGCTCGACGCGGCTTCGGCCCTGCGCGAATCGGATCAGGCCGAATACGAACGGCGCGCGATGGACTCGATGAGCCGTCACGTCGAGGCGATGCTCGAATTTCAGCGGCGCGGCGCGATCGTCTTCGATTACGGCAACAATCTGCGCCAGCGCGCGCTCGATAACGGCGTCGCGAACGCCTTCGACTATCCCGGTTTCGTGCCCGCCTATATCCGGCCGCTCTTTTGCGAGGGCAAAGGCCCGTTTCGGTGGGTCGCGCTCTCGGGCGAACGGGAAGACATCTACCGGACCGACGAAGCGATCATGAATTTGTTCCCGGATAACGATCATCTGACGCGGTGGCTGACGATGGCGCAGGAGAGCGTCGAGTTTCAGGGTCTGCCGGCGCGGATTTGCTGGCTCGGTTACGGCGAACGCGCGAAGGCCGGTTTGAAATTGAACGAGCTCGTCGCGACGGGCGTCGTCAAAGCGCCGATCGTCATCGGCCGCGATCACCTCGACTGCGGCAGCGTCGCGAGTCCGAACCGCGAAACCGAAGCGATGCGCGACGGTTCCGACGCGATCGCCGACTGGGTTTATCTGAACGCGATGCTCAACGCCGTCGGCGGCGCGACCTGGGTCAGTCTGCATCACGGCGGCGGCGTCGGCATCGGCTATTCGCTCCACGCCGGTCAGGTGATCGTCGCCGACGGCACGCCCGAAGCCGCCGCGCGGATCGAAAGAGTGCTCACGACCGACCCCGGAATGGGCGTCATCCGCCACGCCGACGCCGGCTACGAAGAGGCCGTCGATTTCGCCGAACGCAGCGGCGTCCGGATTCCGATGAAACGGAAATGACGTTTTGAGAAAAAGGATTTAACCGTTCGCGAGAAAGACCGTTGGGTCGGAATCTTTCGGCACGATCAACGCTTAAAAGTTCTTTTCAGCGATTCGCTTGACGGTGCGCGGACGAATTTACCGGTAAACGGAAAGAACGGCCGGCGGGCGTTTGTTTTTCTTTCCACCAAAAACACTAAAAACACTAAACGAACACGAAATGAATTTAGTGTTTTTGGTGTTTTTGGTGGATAACAAAAAAATCGTTCGTTACCCCGACGTTTCCGATTCAACCGAAAGCGCGATTCTCGAACGAGCCGGAAAATCGTTCGAAAGCCGGGCCGAACAACTTTTCAAAGGAGCACGAAAAAAGTAATTTTCTCTCGTGCTCTTTATTTTTTTTGCGGTTTGTAAATTGACTTTGAAACCAGTCGATTTTCGGGCGCGGCCGTCGGTATTTCTCGAAGGGCGAACTTTTTCCGGGATTGCCGTCGATCGCGGCCGGCGGTTGAAAAAATAGTTTTGCCGCCGGGCGCAAAGATAATATAATCGTTTCCAAAGAGGTTTATTAATATGCTGACCGAAGAATTAATCGGAATCGAACATGGAGAACTCACCAACGAAATGCCCTCATTCAATCACAGCTACCTGTGCACGGAAATCCTGCTCCGGCTGGCCGAAAACGAACGCTTCAAACCGCTCGTCGAACTGACGCTCGACGTCGACAAGGGAATCACGCCCGATATCTCGGTTTTTCCCAAAGAAAAGATCAAGCCGAACTTTTTCGAAGACATCACGCGTTTCCCGGAAATGCCGACGCTCGCGATCGAGGTTATCTCGGCGAGCCAGAACATCCAGGACCTGCTCGAAAAGGCCAAACTGCTCGTCGCCCACGGCGTCGAGGCCGTCTGGACCGTCGAACCCTACGGCAACACCGTCTTCGTGACGACCAAAGACGGCGAAAAGAGATTTCACGACACGGAAATCGAAAGCGCCGGCATCCGGCTCGATTTCCGGAAGATCTTCGACGCTCGATAAAACCCGAAATCAGGCTCGCCGAACGGATTGACCGGACGGAGCGCCGGCATCCTGCCGGCAATGCGTTTGAAAAACGCAAACAACGTTTCATTTTCCTGAAGATAAAAGGGAAATGAAACGCTGCTACGTCGCTTCGCGACGTTAGCCGGCCGAGATGCCGGCGCTCCGTTCTGAGGTCGATTTCACATTATCTTACGAAATCGCCCCAAAATGTAGTATCATTCTCGAAAACAAAGGAGTCGGGTTTATGGAAAAACGTCTGCCGCTGCCGGCCGGAACGGTTTTGCAGGGGCGTTACCGGATTTTGCGCTCGCTCGGGCACGGCGGCTTCGGGGCGGTTTACGAAGCGGTCGACGACGAGCTCGGTCTGTCGTTCGCGCTCAAGGAAACCTTTTACGCCTTCGACGACGATCTGCGGCAGGCCTTTCGCCGCGAGGCGCGGATGCTCGCGTCGCTCACGCACGAGGCCTTTCCGCGCGTCACGCATTACTTTACCGAGGGCGACGGCTGTTTTCTGGTGATGGAAAACATTCCCGGCGACGATCTCGACAAGCTGTTGACGCGGCGCGGCGCGCCATTTGACACGGAAGAAGTCCTCGACTGGGCCGATCAGCTCCTCGACGCGCTCGAAGACCTGCATCAGGGCGGCATCGTCCACCGCGACATCAAGCCGTCGAACCTTAAGCTGACGCCGAAGGGCAAAATCAAGCTCCTTGATTTCGGAATCGCGAAGGGCGCGCTCGAGGGCGACACGACGATCCTCACGACGGTCGGCTCGCTCGCCGCCGCGACGCTGCAGTACGCGCCGCTCGAACAGGTGCTGAAGGCTTCGCCGCAGTATCAGATGATGCTCTCGGTGATCAACTCGGATCTCGTCGCGCGGATCGTCGATCAGGGCACCAATCCGGCGAGCGACCTGTTCGCGCTCGGCGCGACGCTCTATCAGTTATTGACCAAACAGCTGCCGACCGACGCGCCGACCCGCGCGCTCGCGATCTGGTCCGGGCAGAGCGACCGGCTGCCCGCGCCGAACCTCGTCAACCCGCGGCTGCCGGCGGCGGTGTCCGACGCGCTGCTCATCGCGATGCGGCTCGACCGCGATACGCGTTTTCAATCGGCCGCCGCGATGCGCCGCGCCCTCCGGTCGGCCGCCGAAAATCCGGTTCCGTTCGTGCCCGCGCCGACAGAGCCGGCCGTCCAACGGGAAACCGTGACGGTTCTCAAACCGCTCGCCGCGCCGGAAATCGAAACGGTCGAAAAAAACGCGCGGCCGTTCGCCGGGAAATTCGACACGCCGGAAGGTGGGCTCGAAAAGCGTTTCGAAATCCCGATCAAAACCGGCCGCGATTGGTTCATCGTCGGCGGTTTCAGCTTCGTTTTTCTTATGATCTTATATTTAGTGGTTTACAACGTCCAATCGAACCGCACCAACAGCTATTCACCCCCCGTCAGGTCCGTCACCCCGTCGCGCACCGCGATGCCGACGACGCCGGCGCGGTGACCCGGCCAACGAACCTCCGTTTTCGCGCGCCGCATCTCGATTTCGGGTCGAGGTATCTCGATTTCGGGTTCAGCTATCTCGATTCGATAGTTAAGGAATCTTTGTTCACGGTTAACGAATCTCGATTGAGGGTTTAGTAATCTCTGTTCACGGTTAACGAATCTCGATTGAGGGTTTAGTAATCTCTGTTCACGGTTAACGAATCTCGATTGAGGGTTAAGGTATCTTCGTTCACGGTTAACGAATCTTCGTTCACAAAAGGCAAAACGCCGGTTCGCGGAGGAAAATGAAGCGAACTATCGGCGGACGGTTGCAATAGATCCGCTAAAAAACACGAAAAACACCGGAATTGTTCGGCACGGTAATTGACCGGGCCGACGATTCGTTCGTGAACCGCGTTTTCGATTGAATCGGAATCGTCAGCCCGGCGAAGAGCCGTTTTTTATCCACCAAAAACACCAAAAACACTAAAAAAAAGACGAAAGAAATTTAGTGTTTTTCGTGTTTTTAGTGGATCGAAAAAACACCGGTTCGCCGTTCCGAAGAATCTGAATTATTCGAAATCTTCGTCATCGACGGCGATCAGCGATGCCGGACGACAAATCCCGAACGAAGCCCGGAACGGCGTCCGGCGGCATCGGCCGAATCGGGTTCGAGTTTTTGTGAATCGAGATTCGAGGGGCTTTAATAGACGCTGCCGGAAAACGAATTTTGCGTTATTTCGAGCGAAAAAAGAAAATATTTTTTTATCGAAAAATTTTTTCGAAAAGAACGAAAATAATGCTTGATTTTTAGAAAATCGGGATTATAATCTCTTCAATTTCGCGTCGATCAAAACGGTTTTGAAAGCTCCGCGAAGGAGGAAAAAGGTCAAATTATTGTTAGTGAACAGGAGAATAAAAGATATGCCCAGAATGAGAAAAACGGCATCTCTGGCGATTACGGAATGCGAGCAGCGGATTGCGGGAATGAAGTCCATCGACCCGCGGCTCGATCTCGGAAACGACGTCTCGGCGGCGGCCGGCGAACAACTGCTGACCGACGCGCGGAGGGCGCTCGAAGTCTACAACGCTTCGCTCGCGACGTCCGACGGTCTGCTCAACGAGTTCCGGCAGAAGGAACGCGAAGTGCGGGAATTCAACAAGAAAGTCCTGCCGGCCGGCGGCCTGCGTTTCGGAACCGACAGCAGCGAGTATGAAAAGCTCGGCGGCACGCGCGATTCCGAACGGCAAAAATACAACCGTCAGAAGACGAAAACGAAAAAAGGCTGAACCCCGGCCGTAATCCCGAAACCAAACCCCGCGCGCGCCGGATCAAGCGGAAGTCGGACGAACCGATATTTTAACGGTCAACATCAAGCACGACCAATCTTTCCCCGAACCCCGAGCCGGCCGGGCCGCGAAATCGAAACCGATCCCAAAGATCGAAATACAATTTGACCAAACACGGAAGGCGGCCTCGAAACCGCCTTTTCATTTTGACGCGAAGGCGCGAAGGCGCGAGGGCGCAAAGGTTTTTGGGGTGGTTTTTCGGCGGGTGAAATGCCGATTTTAAACGGCAATCGCGCTCGGCGAGAAAAATTCAAAGAAAACCCCTTTGCGTCCTTGCGCCTCTGCGCCTTCGCGTTAAAAAACAAATCCCCCGACTCGCGACTCGCGACTCTCGACTCGCGACTCTCAACGACGGTCGAGCGTTTCCGTGTAGAGCGCGCGGTAGACGCGGTAGTTGCTCATCACTTTGCTGACGTAGGCTTTGGTTTCGGGGAAACCGACTTCCGCCGCGAAGATGCCGGCGTCCTTCGGTTTGCAGCGGTTGAGCCAGCGGGCGGCGTTGTCTTCGCCGCCGTTGTAGCTGGCGGCGATCGCTTCGTAGAGGCCGCCGAACTGGTTGCGGAGTTCGGCCATATAGATGGTGCCGATCGCGATATTGACGGCCGGCTGATAGAGATCGTCGGGCTGCAGGGACGGATAGCCGGCCTGCTTGTTGTATTTTAAGGCGGTGTCGAAGACGAGCTGCAAAAGACCGCGCGCGGCCGAGGGCGATTTCGCGCCGGGGCGGAAACTGCTTTCCTGTTTCATAATCGCGAGGACGAAACGCGGGTCGATCCGCTGCATCCGGGCGGCGCGCAGCAATTCGGCGCGGAAAACGACCGGGTAATCTTTGGTGAGCGCGGACGAAACCTGCGCGGTCGTTTGAATTTGGTTGCCCGGATCGAGCGTTCGCAGCTTTTCGGCGGCGAGACCGCCGAAATAGTTGGCGACGTTGTCCCTGATCGACGAATAAGCGGCGATCGCTTCGGGTTTGCGGCCGGCCTTTTCGAAGACGAAGCCCTTCAGATAGCGCACCTCGTCGCCGGAGGTCATCGAACCCGAGAATTTGTTGATCAGAAGCAATTGATCGGCGACCGTCGCGGCCTGGGTCCAGTTCTGACGGAAGATTTCCATCCGCAGCCGGGCGTGCAATGCGTTGGTTTCGGCGGGCTGCCCGGAGAAACGGACGCGCGCCTTGTCGACCCATTGGTTCGCGTCGTCGTATTTTTTGGCTTCGCGAAGCGCGTCGATGATGTTCATATACGCGGACTCGATCTTTTCGCCGGCCGGATACATCACGGTGTAGAGTTCGTAGGTTTTCGCGGCCTCGGTGTTCTTGCCGAGCCGGACGAGACAGGCGCCTTTGAAGTTGAGCCCGTCGCGGCCTTCTTTAGTGGCGGCGTAGTCTTTCAAAAGCCGGTCGAACCAGTCGACAGCCTTCTCGTACTGGCGCTCCCACATAAAGGCGCGGGCCATTCCGAAGAGCGCTTTGGCCATCGCGAGCGGTTCGTTCGAATAATTGTCGATGATCTTCTGCCAATGTTCGCGCGCCTCGGGGAAATGACGGTTCGCCATATAGACGTCGCCGCGGGCGAGATGCTCGGGCAGCGTCAGCGTGAGCAGTTTGCCCTGCGCGTCGCGGCTCATTTTATCCTGCTCGATGGCGTTGCGGAGCGCGGCGTCCGACTGGGCGAAACCGGCGAGTGAAAAGACGAAGATCAGGGCGATTGCTAAAAACTGGTTTTTCATACTGCGAATTGGTCGGGGAAGAGTCAAGCGTCATTTGAGCTTAACCGATTTTTAGACGAGAGAAAAGCGCGGGGCGTTGGCTGGTTGTTGTTGTTGGGCGGTCGAAGGGGTCGGGAGGTCGGGTTTAACGCCAAGGCGCAAAGGCGCGGAGGCGCAAAGATTTGAGGGTCGGTCGATTGCTCGGCGGTTTGGAACCTTTTTTAATTTTAGCTTGCGGCCGTGAAAACGATAGAAGGCAGATAATCGAAAGTGAAACGTCCGGGCAGCGGGCGGAGCCGTCTTCAGCCGTCGGAGACGGCGACATCGTGTAGCCACGGGCGCGAGCCCGTGGTTCGATTTGTTATTGATTCAAAGCTGTCGGAGACAGCGACAGAAAACGAAGACGCTGCGCCCGCTGTCGCCCGTTCCCGGGCTCGGATCAATGATGGCGATCCGACCACGGGCTCGCGCCCGTGGCTACACGCTGTCGCTCGCTCCGCGAGCTTTTAAGGAATGTTTGATGAAAGTTTGTTTTTTTTCGGCTTCCGGCTTCGGCCGCCATCCGCCGGCGCGTCATCCGCACAAACAACGAAATATTTAACAGACTCACAGGCCCGGCCGTGTAAAAGAAAACGCGAAACAATCGAAAACAGCCTGAAAAACCTTTGCGTCTTCGCGCCTTTGCGCCTCGGCGTTAAATCAAACGCTCTCAACCGAGCCATTATCTGAACCTTTTCGGCCGATGTGCGTAAACTAAACAGAACAATTCCCAAATTTTCTATCAAACACGACACAATGGAGAGAGAAACGACCGTGAAACTGCGTCAATTAACCGCATTGATCTTTATATTACTCGCCGCCGGGCTCGTTTTCGGGCAGTCGAAATCGAAACCGTCGGACAAATTCAAACAGCTCGACGGCGATCTGCCGACGCCGAACGAATACCGGACGGCGTCGGGCGCGCCGGGCAATAAATACTGGCAGAACCGCGCCGATTACGTGATCGACGTCGAGATCGACGACGCCAACCAGCGGCTTTCGGGCAGGGAGACGATCACCTACAAAAACGCTTCGCCCGATACGCTCAATTATATCTGGCTGCAGCTCGACCAGAACATCCACGCCAAGGGCTCGGACACGCAGAAGACGCAGACCGCGCCGGATTTCACGAACCCGAACGGCTTTCCGCTCTCGGCGGTCGAACAACTGGCCGCCCGCGAGTACGACGGGCGCGTCAACATCACGGCCGTCACCGACGGGAAGACGAACGCCGCTCTCAAATACACGATCAACCGGACGATGATGCGCGTCGACCTGCCGGCCGAGCTCGCGCCGGGCGGGACCTTTACTTTCAGCGTCGAATGGAATTACGCGATCAACAATCAACGGATCTTCGGCGGCCGCGCGGGCTACGAATTCTTTCCGCGCGACGGCAATTACATCTATGAAATGGCGCAGTGGTTTCCGCGGATGGTCGCCTACACCGATTACAAGGGCTGGCAGCACAAGCAGTTTCTGGGCGCGGGCGAATTCACGCTCGAATTCGGCGATTATCTCGTCCGGATCACGACGCCGAACGATTTCGTCGTCTCCGCGTCCGGCGTTCTGCAGAACCCGCAGCAGGTTTTAAAGCCCGAATGGATCGCGCGGCTCAAACAGGCCGAAACCGCGAAGGAGCCTTTGAAGATCGTCACCGCCGAAGAAGCCAAAGCGAACGAAGCGAGCAAGCCTACGGGCAAGAAGACCTGGATTTTCAAGGCCGACAACGTCCGCGACTTCGCCTTTGCCGGCTCGCGCAAGTTCATCTGGGACGCGATGGGTCACAACGTTAACGGAAACAAGGTGATGGCGATGTCTTTCTATCCCAACGAGGGCAATCCGCTCTGGGAAAAATACTCGACGCAGGCGATCATCCACACTTTGAACGTTTATTCGCGTTATACGTTCAGCTATCCCTACCCGGTCGCGCAGAGCATCAACGGGCCGGTCGGCGGAATGGAATATCCGATGATCTGTTTCAACGGCCCGCGCCCGCTGCCCGACGGTTCGTATTCCGCGCAGACGAAATACGGCCTGATCTCGGTCGTGATCCACGAGGTCGGCCATAATTTCTTCCCGATGATCGTCAATTCCGACGAGCGCGACTGGACGTGGATGGACGAGGGCCTGAATACGTTTCTGCAGTATCTGGCCGAGCAGGAATGGGAAAAGAATTACCCGTCGTGGCGCGGCGAGCCGCAGAACATCACCGACTATATGCTGACCGAAAATCAGGTTCCGATTATGACGCAGTCGGATTCCGTCCTCCAGTTCGGCAACAACGCCTACGCCAAACCGGCGACCGCTCTGAACATCCTGCGCGAGACCGTGCTCGGCAGGGAATTGTTCGACTTCGCCTTCAAACAGTACGCGATGCGCTGGAAATTCAAACGGCCCGAACCGGCCGACTTCTTCCGGACGATGGAAGACGCGAGCGGAACGGACCTCGACTGGTTCTGGCGCGGCTGGTTCTATTCGACCGATCACGTCGACATCTCGATCGAGAACGTCCGGCTCTACCAGATCAACACGCAGAATCCCGACGTCGAAAAGGAACTGCAGCGCAAGCAGGAAAACGACCGGCCGAAGACGCTTTCGGCGCAGCGCAACGAGGCGCTGCCGAAACGGATCGACCAGTATCCTTCGCTGCGGGATTTTTACAACGACTTCGATCAGTTTAAGGTCACCGACAAGGACCGGCAGAATTACGAGGCCTTTATCGCGAATCTCGACGACCGCGAAAAGTCTTTGATCAACGGCAATTACTTTTTCTACGTCGTCGATCTGAAGAACGTCGGCGGGCTCGTGATGCCGGTGATCTTCAAAGTCGAATACACGGACGGCACGAGCGAGGAGATCAGGATTCCGGCCGAGATCTGGCGCTACGATAACTTTAAGGTTTCCAAGCTGATCGTCACCAAAAAGGAAGCGAAGGCGATCGTCCTCGACCCGAACCTCGAAACGGCCGACGCCGATCTGACGAACAATTTCTTTCCGCGCCGCTTCGTCCCGACGCGCTTTCAGGTATTCAAGACGGGACAGGGCCAGAACCGCCGAAGGGCGTCCGTGCCGACGAACACGGCGGCCAAAACCGCAAATCTGACCGGCAAATGGACGGTCGCGATCGACGCCGGCGGCCAGACGATCTCGCTGACGCTGAATCTGACGCAGGACGGCGCGAACGTGTCGGGCACGGTCGAATCGGGCCAGGGCGTGATGCAGATCACGAGCGGCAAATTCGAGAACGGCACGCTGACGCTCAAGACTTCGTCGCCGATGGAGCTGACCTTCGTCGGCACGGTCGAGGGCACGGCCTACAGCGGCAGCATCACCGCGCCGCAGGGCACGACGACGTTCAGCGGTTCGAAGGTCAATTAAAAAGGTTCCGAGTTCCGTCTTCAGGCGGCCCGGCGTTTCATCGTGTTATTATTCCCGTCTGAAACGATTGGCCGCCCGAAGGCGGAACTCAAAACTTTTCGGGTTGGCGGAGAAAATCTTCCGGTGACAAAATTACGAAACGGTTTATGCGATTTAAGAATTTCTTGATCTTGGCGGCGGTCGCGCTCTTCGCGCTCGGCGCGGCGTCCGGCGTTTTCGGGGCGCGGGCGCACACTTATCACACGAGCCTTGCGCGGATGGACTACAACGCCGGGGAAAAGACGATCGAGATCAGCCTGCAGCTCTTCACGCACGATCTCCAGCCGCTGCTCGAAAGACGGATGAAAAAACGCGTCGATCTCGAAAAGACGGCCGGCGTCGACGAGGAGATTTTTAAATACGTCGGCGAGAATTTCGTCTTTCAAACCAAAGCGGGCGACACGCCGAAGCTCGAATGGGTCGGGCGCGAATTCGAACAGGACACGGTTTTCGTCTATGTCCAGATCCCGTTCGAAGGCGCGTTCGACGGCGCGCGGCTTCAGAACACGCTGTTTTTCGAAAGCTTTGCCGAACAGACCAATCTGGTCGTCGCCCGCTTCGGCGAGAAGAAATACGATCTCCTCTACAAAAGCGGCGACAAATTCAAAGACCTCGCCGAAAAGCCCCCCGAAAAACCAACCGCCGATAATTAAATAAAAACAAAGGAAGCGAAACCCTTCCGCCGGATGAGCCCCAATCCGAAATCCGCAATCCGCAATCCGAAATCAAAATGGTAGGGGGAAGGCCGGTCCCCCGTTACAAGAACCGGCCTCCGCTGTATTTGAATAGACCGTGAAGAAATAGAAAAACTTGAGTGTTAAAGACTTCCGTTTACCCCCTCCGACAAATTCCGACAAGCCGGAAAGGGTGTGTAAGGTTTCATCATATATATATGTCTTTTCGGTCGCGTAAACTAACACCTGTTAAAAAAAAATAATTAATATTCGAGTGCTAAATAAGAAATTGGAATATTTAACGGCTTTCTTCTCTCGTGATACAATGATCGAAAACGCCCTTGGAGCAATCTGATGAAAATAGCATTAAACGGCGCGACGACGATGCACGCCGATCTCGAAACGGACGTCAAAGCCGCAGCCGCCGCCGGCTTCGACCTGATCGAAATCTGGGCGGCGAAGCTGCGCGAGTTTCTTAAAACGAAGACGAACGCCGATCTGAAACGGCTTTTGGACGAACACGGTCTCGAACCCTATTCGATCAATTCGATCGAGCACATCACTTTTCGCAGCGCCGACGATTACGCGAAGATCAAGGCCGAAACGGAAGAGCTGACGGCGATCGCCGGCGCGCTCGGCTGTCCGTACGTCGTCGTCGTTCCCGGAAAACTCCCGGAAAACGCGACCGAGGACGCGATTATCGACGAATCCGTCCGGGTTTTGAACGAATTGGCCGACATCGCCGAAAAACACGGCGTCGGGCTCGCGTTCGAGTTTCTCGGGCAGACCGACTGCTCGGTCCAGACGCTCGATCTGTGCAGCCGGATCGTCGAGCGCGTCGGCCGCGACAACGTCGGCAGCGTCCTCGACACGTTTCATTTTTACGCCGGCAATTCGACGTTCGAGGCGATCGACGAATTGAAGCCCGAAAAGCTCTTTATCTTTCACATCAACGACGCCGAGGACCGGCCGAAGGAAGAACTGACCGACGCGCACCGGCTTTATCCCGGCACCGGCATCCTGCCGATCAAAGAGATCAAGGCGCGGTTCGATAAGATCGGCTACGACCGGATGGTCTCGATCGAGATCTTCCGGCCGGAATACTGGAACGAAGACCCGTTCGAAGTCGCCCGCAAGGCAAAGGAAGCGACCGAAAAGGCGCTCGGCCTCGAAAGCTCGGCCGCCGGCGGAAGCTGGTAGATTTTTCGAGTCGAGAGTCGGGAGTCGAGAGTCGAGAGTCAGGTTGAATTAATTTTCTTCGGCTTTTGACTCTCGACTCTCGACTCTCGACTCTCGACTAAAAAAAAATGGAAAAAGTAAGAATCGGCATTGTCGGAACGGGTTATATCGGCAATGTTCACGGACAGATCCACTCGCAGGACCCGCGGGCGGAGATTTCGGCGCTTTACGACATCGTGCCCGAGCGCGCCGAACGGACGGCGCGGGCGATCGGCGGCAAGGTCTGCGCGTCGCGCGACGAGCTGATGGAGAACTGCGACGCCGTTTTGGTCTGCGCGCCGAACAAAACGCACCCCGAGATCGCCTCGCACGCGGTCGCCGAAGGCAAACACGTCTTCTGCGAAAAGCCGTTCGCGATCGGTCTCGAAAATGCGCGCCGGCTGCTCGAAACCGCCGAGGGCTCGAACAATGTTTTTCAGGTCGGGCACAACCGCCGCTACGCGCCGGTTTACGCGAAGCTCAAAGAATTGGTGGCGAACGACACGCCGCACTCGGCGCACATCAAGATGAACCGCGGCGAGCTCAAGAATCCCGTCTGGACCGGCGACACGAACGTCACCGGCGGCTTTCTCTACGAGACGACGATCCACCTGTTCGATATGATGCGCTTTCAGTTCGGCGAAATCGCCGAGCTCGTCGCCTACGGCTCGACCCACGAATACCCGGAGATCGACGAATTCTCGATCATCTTCAAGTTCAAAAACGGTTTTCACTGCACGTTCGCCTCGTCGTCCGACGCGAGCTGGCATTTCCCGTTCGAGCGGATCGAGGTCTTCTGTCATCACCGGACGATCCTGACCGAGGAGATGGAACGGCTGTTCGATTCGCGCGGTTTCGATCACCGGACGCAGAATATCGACACCTACGCCTGCCATATGCTCGAAAAATACGAGAAATGGGGCTATCTGCAGGAAGACCGCGCGTTTATCGATTCGATTCTCGAAGGCAAAGAGCCGCCGGTCACCGCGCTCGACGGCTTTAAGTCGGTCGAGCTCGTCGAATCGGTCTACGAAGCGATCCGGACGGGCGAAAAGATCCGGTTCGAATGATTTGGATTTCGGATTTCGGATTTCGGATTTCGGATTGGGGTTCGATCAAAGGGGGCGAACTTTTTGGTCGGGGCTTCGTAACAGATTAACGTTCGGGTTTCGGGCGGGAAGCGCGCGGGATCCGGCGGTCAAATCATTATGCAATGTCAGAACTGCGGACAGATCAATACCGAAAACATTAATTTCTGCCGCTTTTGCGGGACCAAGATCGGCGCGCGGCGGTATTCCGGCGGCGCGGGCTTTCCGCCGCCGCCGCAGCTCAAGCCGAACTACGAGGAATCGCCGCCGCGGCCCTATTCGTGGAAAACCGACGAGTTTCAGATCGGCGACGACAAGGCCCCGAAACGGCAGCAGTTCGAACGCGCGCAGAATTTTCAGCCGCCGCAACACCTCGAGCGGCGGCCGTTTCAGGGAACGCCGGCGAGGACTCACGATTACCGCTGCCCGCGCTGCGGAAGCCAGCTTTTTCCGCGCATCGTCAGACAGATTTCGACCGGCGGCTGGATCGTTTTCGCCGTTCTGCTCGTCTTTTTCTTTCCGCTCTTCTGGGTCGGTCTGCTGATCAAGGAAGAGATCAGCGTCTGTCCGGTCTGCAATCTCAGAGTCGGCTGAGCGCGCTCAGTTGCCGCCGCGATAATAATAGTTTTTCGGATATTCGATCTTGATTTCGGGATTCGAGCTCGTCACCTGGAGCTGGTAATATCCCTTTTTCATATGCGTCGAGAGAAAGGTCAGCGCGAACTGCCGGTTGAGCGCCTGATTCAGGTCCTTGAAGAAATAATCGAGATTGATCGGCGCGCCCGTTCCCTGAAAATAGGCGCGTCCGCCGGTTTCTTCGGAAAGCCGGCTGAGCGAACCCTGCGCGCTCAGGATGAGCGTCGAACTGCCGTTCTGGGTGAGTGTCGCCGGCGCGTAGAAACTGTGGACGGCGACGCCGCGGCGCTGGGCCTTGAGAATCGCCTGGTCGAGCTCGATGCTCTGCGTCGGCGATGAATTGTTGATGTCGAGACCGTCCGAGACGAGCAGGATCGCGCGGCGTCCGGTCGGGAGCGCGTCGAATCGCTTGACGATCTCCCCGACGCCCTCGTAGGGACTGTTCGGCGCGACCGAACCGCTGCCGACGACGGCGCGGACCGAGTTGGCGGCGCGGTCGAGATCGGTCGTGAATTTCTGGGCGATCTGCGTCGTCCCGGCCCGCAGGTAGGCGACCATCACGCGCGAATCGGGCGGCAGCCGGCGGATGAAATTCTTGATTTCGCTGAGCTGGAGATTGAAATCCGAAGAGAGATTGTCCTGGATGAGGATCGCGATGTGGAGCGGCGTGTTGGCGACGCTCCGGATCGAGAGGACGGTCTGCAGTTCGTTGTTCTCGCGGACCATAATCTCGCCGGCCTGCAGGAATTCGCCGGCCTGATTTTCCTTCAGCTCCCGTTTGGTGAAGATCGAGATCGGGATCGTCATCGTGCGGACCTTCTGCTGGTTCTCCTTTTTATTCTTCTTCTCTTTTTCGGGATTCTCGTTTTCCTGTGCGAAAGCCGCCGACGCGAGGCCGGCGACGCAGAGCAAAACCGTGATGAATTTGGAAAGACGGCTGAAATACATAGATTTACGGTCTCAATTGATTTGCGGTAAAATTACCCAAACAATGATAATACGAAAAAGTCGGAAAAGCATAGTTTTTGATGCCGCGAGGTTGAATAAAGTTTCCACAGCGGATAGAGTAGTGCCGTAAAGATGAAAGAACTGCAGACGGGATACGAGATAACGCGAAAGGACTTGGCGAAGGACAAGTTTCTCAAACTCGGCGCGTGGAGCACGCCGTTCGTTCTGCCCGTCATTCCGGCGGTCGTGCTGTTCATTCTTTTTCTGGTGTCGATCGAGCCGGCCTCGAAGGTCGTGTTCCTGACGCTCGCGCTCTTTTCGCTGATCGGCGGCTTTCTGGCCGGACTGGTCGTGTCGGGCGGTCTGATGATGTATCGTTCGCGGTGGCTCGCGCGCGTCCGCGAGCAGCTCGCCGTCGACGGCATCCGCGCCGAGGAGCTCGACTGGTTCCGGCACGAGCTGACGGCGGCCGAACGCCGCTCGCTCGCCGACATCGAAACGCGCAACCTGCTGCTCGCCGACGCTTTTCGCGATTCGCTGGCGGCGCGGCTGACGGCGACGCGGATCAGCAAATCCGCCAAGCAGGAGCTCGTCCTCATCAAAAGACGGCAGAACAAACTGAAATATTCGAAGTCCGAACACACGGCCGATTTTCAGAAAGAGCTCGACGGCGACTTCGAAAAGCTGACGAAGATTCAGAAAGAGGCCGAGGATATGCGGCTCGAAGCCGAAAACCGGATGCATCAGATCGAAACCGCCTCGCGTCACGGCTCGAACTTTTCGGAAACCGAGCTCGCCCTCAAAAAACTCTCGGCCCGCACGTCGGAACTCCCGCTCGCGCTCGAATCGGCCCGGATGGAAGAAGAAATCCGCCGCGAGCTCGAAAAGGAATCTTAAAGTGAAAAAGGGGAAAAGTGAAAAAGTGGAAAAGTGGAAAAGTGAAAAAGTGAAAAAGTGAAAAAGTGAAAAAGTGAAATAGTTTTCTCGGGACGCGGAGCGAACTTTTCCCCTTTTCCCCTTTTTCACTTTTTCACTTTTCCCCTTTAATTGAATGAATGTTCGATGCGGAGGCGTTCGATGCGGCGGGCGCGGCCGGTTTCTTCGTCGACGTCGATCAGGACGGCGCAGATCCAGACGTCGCCTTTCGAATGCTCGGCGCGCGGCGCGGGGATGTGGCGAAAGCGTTCGATGACCATCGATTTTTCCATTCCGATCACGCCGGCGTAGCTGCCGGTCATCCCGATGTCGGTGATGTAGGCCGTGCCGCCGTCGAGGATCCGCTCGTCGGCCGTCTGGACGTGCGTGTGCGAGCCGACGACCGCCGACACGCGGCCGTTGAGAAACCAGCCCATCGCGTATTTCTCGCTCGTCGCCTCGCAGTGCATATCGACGAGCCGGATCTTGACGTCGTCGGGAATCTCGGCGAGACAATCTTCGGCGGCGCGGAACGGGTCGTCGACGGGCGGCATAAAGACGCGGCCGAGCAGGTTGAAGACGGCGATCCGGAAGCCGTTGAGCTCGCCGACGAAAAGGCCTTTCCCGGGCGTGCCGGGCGGATAATTGGCGGGCCGCAGGAGCCGTTCGTTTCGTTCGAGATAGGGCACGATCTCGGTCTTGTCGAAGATGTGGTTGCCCGAGGTCATCAGATCGATGCCGGCGTCGAAGAGTTCGTCGGCGAGCGCGGGCGTGATCGAAAAACCGCCGGCGACGTTCTCGGCGTTCATCGTCGCGATGTCGACCTGATAGGCTTCCCGGATTTTCTGGAGTCGGTCGAGAACGGCGCGCCGGCCGGGACGGGCGACGACGTCGGCGATCATTAGTATATTCACTGGTTAATGATAAGCAGGTCGGGGAATTTCGGGCAAGCCGCGGCAAAACGTTTCGCGAGGGTTCGTTCCGAACCGACCAAAAAAAATTTCATCGGACATTGCCTTCTCAAAAAAAATTTCGGTTAGAGCAATGCCGATGAAATCTATTTATTGTCTAAACTAGCGAAAGAAAACCGCGAGAACCGTTCGAACGGAAAAATTGAACCTGTATCTCAACAGGTGGGCGGCTTTCTGCCCGGAACGAGTCCGGACATCCGAGCCGTCTTCTCCGGCGTGTCTTTAACGATGAAAGACCGCACTGAACCACGGCATCAGCCTCCCGATCAATTAGTGTTGGCTCAATTATTATGTCGTTCGGTCACGAGCTTCGCAGTAAAGCTCCTTCGCCTATTTGAATACTACCATATCGGCCGAAGCCGGGTAAACCTTCTGAGGCGGGCGGAAAATAATTTTTCGTCAATTTGCCAAAAAAACCTACATCGGTTAAATTTTTTCTACGTCGATAAAATCGAATTTTCCACATCTGTTCAGGCGGGGTTTTTTCAGGATGAAATTCTCAAAATCCGGGTCCGAATTGTAATTATTTTCTTTTTTCAATGCGCTGCTGGCCGGTCAAACTCGCGTGGTTTTGTGTTTCGCTGATATTTCTTTGTTCGGCGGCCGGAATGCTGCGCGCCCAGATCGTCGGCGAGGAACGGATCTTCGGCCGCTATCAGCAGTTCGTCTGGCAGGACCGCCACGGTCTGCCGCAGAACGGGATCAGCGCGATCGTCAAAACGCCCGACGGCTATCTGTGGCTCGCGATCGCCGAGGGCGTCGTCCGTTTCGACGGCGTCCGGTTCACGGCTTTCGATACCGGCAACACGCCCGAGATCAGGAGCAACAACGTCCAGTCGCTGCTCGTCGGCCGCGACGGGACGCTCTGGATCGGCACGCACGGCGGCGGGCTGACGAGTTATCGCGACGGCCGGTTCACGAATTACTCGGCGGCCGACGGCCTCTCCGACACGCATATCAAAAGCCTTTTCGAGGATTCGAAGGGCAATCTCTGGATCGGGACCGACGGCGGCGGGCTCGACCTGTTTCGCGACGGGAAATTCACGGTTTACACGAAGAACGACGGTCTTCCGGGCGATTACATCCTGGCGCTCGCCGAGGACGCCGGCGGCAGTCTCTGGATCGGCGGCGACGGCGGGCTGGCGCGGCTGACGGACGGAAAGTTTAACCTTTTCAACGATTGGGACGGCGTGCCGCAGGCGCACGTCGGCGCGCTGTTTTTCGACCGCGAGCATCGTTTGTGGATCGGCGGAACGAACAGGCTCGGCGTGCTCGGCCCGGACGGCAAAGTAAAAAACTTCACCGAGCGCGACGGGTTTAAGCCGGCCGCCGTCCATTCGATCGCCGAGGACCCCGACGGCGCGCTGCTCTTCGGCACCGACGAGGGCGGGCTGGTCCGGCTCGAAAACGGGAAGTTCGAGACCGCGCGCACAACCGACGGGCTCGTCAACGATACGATTCAGGCGGTCTACGCCGACGCCGACGGCGATCTCTGGCTCGGCACGAACGGCGGCGGGCTGGCCGAGCTCCGCCGCGGGAAGTTTCGCGTTTACACAACCGCCGACGGGCTGCCGAGCGAGATGGTCGGCGCGGTCTTTGCCGACGAGGCCGGCGCGATCTGGATCGGGACCGAGGAAGGTTTGTGCCGCTTCAAGGACGGCAGAATTCAGGAAGTGAAAACGCCCGAGGGCACGTCGATCCGCGGCGTCAATCAGATCAGCGCCGACCGCGAGGGCGATCTCTGGATGACCGGCAGCAGCCGCGAGATCGTCGGCCGCGCGCTCCGGTTTCACGAGGAAACGGGCCGCTTCGAATACGTCAAAGATAACCCGTTCGCGAGCCGCGCGGCCTCGATGATCGAAGACCGCGGCGGGCGGATCTGGATCGGGACGAGCTACGACGGGCTCCACCGGTTCGACAAAGACGGCGGCGTCCGCGATTTTCACAAGGCCGACGGGCTGGCCGACGAATATGTGTCGCGGATCTTCGAGGACCGGGCGGGCGCGATCTGGATCGGGACGCGCAGCGGGCTCAGCCGATTCGAGGACGGAAAGCTGACGACCCTGACGGCGGCCGCCGGCTTTACCGGCCGTCACGTCCTCTCGTTTCACGAGGACGACCGCGGCAATCTCTGGATCGGGACCGACGGCGACGGTCTGTTTCGCTACCGCGACGGCCGCTTCGGCGTCGTCACCGCGAAAAACGGGCTCTACGACAATCTCGCCTTTCAGATTCTCGGGGACGACCGCGGCAATCTCTGGATGAGCGGCAACAAGGGCATTTACCGGGCGCGGATCGACGAGCTCGAAGACCTCATCGAGGGCCGCCGCGCGACGGTCGATTCGTTTTCCTACGGCAGCGCCGACGGAATGCTCTCGCGCGAATGCAACGGCGCGAATCCGGGAGGCGCGCGCGACCGCGAGGGAAAGCTCTGGTTTCCGACGATCAAGGGCGTCGTCGTCGTCGATCCCGATCGGACCGACACGCAGCCGCCGGCGGTGACGGTCGAAAACGTGCTCGTCGACGAAAAACCGCGAAGCACCGGCGAGGAGATCGTGCTCGCGCCCGACGAAGAGAATCTCGAGATCCGTTTCGGGGCGATCAGCTGGAACCGGCCGCAGCAGATCCGTTTCAAATACCGGCTCGCCGGGCTCGACGACGACTGGGTCGAGGCGGGTACGCGGCGGACGGCTTATTACCCGCACATCCGCTCGGGCAACTACACGTTTCAGGTGATCGCCGACAACGGCGAGGGCGTCTGGAACACCGAGGGCCGGATTCTGCAGGTCCGCGTGCTGCCGCCTTTTTACCGGACGTGGTGGTTTCTGGTGTTATGCTCGCTGGCCGTCGCGCTGCTGATCCGTTTGATCTATAATTACCGGCTGCAGCAGCTCGAAAAGATCAACGAGGTGCGCGCCGCCTACACGCGGCAGCTGATCGAGTACCAGGAAATGGAGCGGCAGCGGGTCGCGGTCGAGCTCCACGATTCGATCGGGCAGAGCCTGATCGTCATCCGCAACCGCGCGCTGATGGGGCTCAACGCGCCCGACAAACACGACCGGCTGGTCGCGCAGCTCGAAGAGATCTCGGAATCGGCCGCCGATTCGATCCGCGAAGTCCGCCAGATCGCGCATAATCTGCACCCCTATCAGCTCGAGCATCTCGGGCTCAAAACGGCGCTCGAATCGATGATCGAACAGGCGGCCGAGACGTCGGCGATCGACTTCGACACCGAGATCGACGAGATCGACGACACGCTGTCGCGCGAGGCCGAGATCAACCTTTACCGGATCGTCCAGGAATCGATGAACAATATTCTCAAACATTCCGAAGCGACCGCGGCGGAAATAAAAATAATCAGAAACAACGGAAATTTGAATTTGACAATCAGAGACAACGGCAAAGGCTTCGCGCCCGAAAAGAACAATGGAAAGAAATCCGGACTGGGGCTCGCGGGAATCAGCGAACGGGCCCGGATCCTCGGCGCGCGCTACGATATCCGCTCCGGCGAGGGGCGCGGGACGACCGTCAATCTGACGATGGAACTAAAGGGATGAGTGAACAGGTTAAAGTAATCATTGCCGACGATCACCCGATTTTTCGGTCGGGGCTCCGGCAGATCATCGACGGCGAAAGGAAATTCCGGGTAATCGCGGAAGCGACCGACGGCGAGGCCGTTCTGCAGCTGATCGACGCCGATATGCCGGACATCGTCGTGCTCGACGTCAATATGCCGAAGATGACCGGCTTTTCGCTCGCCAAAGAGCTGCGCCGGCGGCAGGTCGACTGCGAGATCGTCTTTCTGACGATGCATTCGGAAGAAGCGATGTTCAACAAGGCGATGGACCTCGGGGCGAAGGGCTATATTCTCAAGGACAGCGCGGCGGTCGACATCATCAACTGCCTGCAGGCGGTCGCCAACGGCCAGAACTACACGAGCCCGGCGATCACGACCTATCTGTTCAAACGGGCGACGCGCGGCGCGAAAAAGACCGGCGGCCTCGACGATTTGACGCCGACCGAAAAGGTCGTCCTCCGGCAGATCGCCGATTACAAGACGAGCCGCGAGATCGCCGACGATCTCTGTCTCTCGCTCCGGACGGTCGAAAACCACCGCTACAACATCTGCCAGAAGCTCGGGATCAGCGGCAGCAACGCGCTCGTCAAGTTCGCGCTCAGGAACCAGAACGAAATATAGCGATTTCGGATTTCGGATTTCGGATTTCGGATTGGTTCGGGGGCGGGAATGGTTCGGTTTTTTGAGGGGGAAACAGTATTTGGAATTCGACGACGGCCGGGCGGTTGTCATTAACGCTGAAACCTCGTGACCGGAGCGCGGGCATCCTCGGCCCGCAACGCCGCGCCAGCGGTGTCGAACGTTTCAAATCCCTGACGCTTTATGACGATGAAAAGCTTTTTCGCGTTTTCGCGCTCAGGCCGGCCGGGGATGCCCGCGCTCCAGTCTGCAATTTTCTGTGTTCCTTTTAAACTCAATCTTTTCAACAGTAATGCTTATTACCTATTCCGAATCATTAGTGTTAAAAGGATTTATTTTGAAAAATAAAATCCTGATCAAGCCTGTGGAACAGGCGAAAGAATATAGCTACAGGCGCGAGCCTGTAGTCAGCGGCCCGATCTGGATTCGAGCCTGCCCGCAGGCGACAGAGGTTTTCGCGCGGCCGCCGGGGGCCGAATGTCGATAACCACGAGCGGTCTTTATTAATCAAAGTCTTTCTTCTGTCGCCTGTAAACAAGCTCGGGGTTCGGGGGCGCGCTGGTCTACAGGCTGGCGCCTGTAGCTATATTCTTTCGCCTGTTCCACAGGCTTGATCAGGATTTTATTTTTCAAATAACATCGGCCGAACCTTCCGATTCATGAAATCTTTTTAACAGTAATGATTGCGGATTGTTCGATAATCATTAAACGGCGGCTCCGGTTATCAATCTTCCTCGAACCCAATCTTATTAAATGTAAAGAAACATTATCGAAAAATCGTGAGTTCTCGGCCGTCAAAAAAAGGTGCGGATGCGTATGTACAGGGTGCGGATGCGTATGTACAGGGTGCGGATGCGTATGTATAGGGTGCGGAGACGTATGTATAGGGTGCGGAGACGTATGTACACCGCGCGGATGCGTATGTATAGAGTGCGGAGACGTATGTACGCCGCGCGGATGCGTATGTACACCGCGCGGATTCAAATGTATAGGGTGCGGAAGCGTATGTACAGGGTGCGGATGCGTATGTACGGTGCGCGGATGCGTATGTACGGTGCGCGGATGCGTATGTGCAGGGTGCGGGGGCGAATGTGCGGGGACTGTAAAAGTAATTGCGCAATCGATGGAAAAAAGCGGCGACAGCCGCGCGAGGTCAGTAGCGTCGGCGATAGCCGATGCACCGCCGCGCCGGTGTGACTTGACGGGAAGATTGAAAACCTTGTTGTCGAACGCTTTGAAATGCAGGGGCCCGGCCGGCGAACGGTGCATCGGCTATCGCCGACGCTACTGACTTTGAGCGCGGCTGCCGCCGCTTTTTCAGATTTCGTCGAGCACGGTTTACATAATTTGTTTGACGGTCTCAATGTGCGCGGGGCGGAAACGGCCGGAGCGCGGGCGTTCCTGCTGGCGCGTTTTGCAAACGCAATGCAGGGAACGCCCGCGCTCCGGTCAGTCAGGGTCGCAGGCGTTTATAGTTTCGGCTTTCTGAACCTGAACGAACGAATCGTCTTAAATTCAGGGCTCCGGGCGCCGAAGACGCCTTTGACGAGCTCTTTGTACCGGGCGGCGAGGTCGCAGAGGTTATTCGGTTCGAGGTAAAAACGCTTGTTGCGCTCGTAGCGGTGGCGGGTGAGCGCGGCCGCGCTCGTGATCGAAACGCCGTGTTTGCTTTGCGCTTCGGCCGCCAGGCTTCGGAGGTTCGGGATCAGGAGCTCGGGCTGGGTGACCATTGCGTAGGCGCTCTGGGCTTCGAGAAAATCGAGCAGCTCCAAAAAGGTCGCGATCCGCGCGGCGTTGCTGCGCTGGGTGGTCGAGATGTTCCGCGCGCTCGGGTCGAAATTCGGCGACGAAGGGTTCTGCGACGCGGCCGGTTTGGAACCGGTGCCGCGCAGCTTGCGGACGTAGCCGCGGGCGTCCTCGGCCGTTTCGAGACTCGCGCCGCGGCCGAAAAGCTGGCCGACGGCCTGCGTCGCCAGCGAATCGAAGCGGTCGACGAGCATCTGGCGTTCGAGCGCGGCGGTGCGGAAGTCGGCCCGCGCGCTCCAGACGGCCGTCTGGAGCGCGAGCGCCTGCGCGTAGGCGTGTTCGAGCGCGTCGAGCGTCAGATCGGGCGGCGGGTTGAGCCGGGCCTGATCGAACTGCCCGCCGGCGGCGATCATCCGGGCGAAGGCTTCGAGCGTTTTCGGGTGGCCGCTCTCGTAGCGGCGTCTGGTTTTCTTTTCCGGCGCGGGCATCTCGTTTTTGTTTTCGGTGACCGCAGTATTTTTGATCGTTTTTTTCATTTGAAATTCCTCACAATTTTTAATTTTTCGTACTGCGTTCGGCTTCGGAAGCGGTGTGCGGGAGACGATCCGGGAGACGAACGAGAATATCGTAGCGGATTTTTATTTAAAAAAGAATGTGGATATCCACAGTGGTATACTGTGGGTACCCACAGTACCCCACTGTGGATATCCACAGTATGGGTACTGTGGATATCCACAGTTTTTGCCTCTTTCGAAGCTGTAAGTCGTTTATTGTAAGTTTTGTAAGTTTTGCTAATAAGTCTCCGTCGCAAAATAACCGGAGTCGGTTGTCCGTTAGTCCGGTTTTCTGAGGCGAAAATTTTCGGCGATTTCGAAGGCGCGGCGGCCGCTCGCCGGCGGTCCGGCGAGCGACTCGAAAAAGGGTCGCCGCAGCCCCGCCGGCGAGCAGTTTTCAGTCAGCTTTCCGGCGACTGGATCAGACAAAAAAACTCCCCTCCTTACCAAGGAGGGGTGCCCGCAGGGCGGGGTGGTTGATGCCCTTACCAAGGAGGGGAGTTTGTGGGTTGACAGCCGGCGGGCTAACCACCCCGGCGCTGGCGCGCCACCCCTCCTTGGTAAGGAGGGGAGTTTGTGGGTTGACAGCCGGCGGGCTAACCACCCCGGCGCTGGCGCGCCACCCCTCCTTGGTAAGGAGGGGAGTTTTTTTATTTTTTGCCTTTAAACGTCTCTGCGTCTCTGCGCCTCTGCGCCTCGGAGTGAAAACTCAGGTGCCGCTTTGGAGTTCTCCCGGTTGAATCCCGGGCTTTAACGCCGAGGCGCAGAGACGCAGAGGGACGAAAAAATGCTTCATCGAAACGCCGGTTTGTGGTTAGTGAGAGAATCGAGGTGCGGCGGCGCGGAAGTGGTTTCGAGAGAGAACAGGGCAATGAGAATCGAACCGACGCTGCTTTTATTACTGTGTAAATTAAATTTCTTGATAATTCGGTCTTTTGCCTTTGATCTTGGGTTTTCTTTCAAAGGTCAAAGATCAAAGACCAAAGATAAACGGTTCTCGAAATTTACACAGTATTTATTCAAAACAACATAAAAATTATGGCAAAGGGAAAGGAATTATCGACATTGCAAAAGGATGAACTGCTCGAAGAACTGCGGGAGCGGTTCGCGACGAATACGGCGCGGCATCCGGGGATCGAATGGGAAGAGGTGCGGGCGCGGCTCGAAGCCGACGGGGGAAAGCTGTGGTCGCTGTCCGAAATGGAACGGACCGGCGGCGAGCCGGACGTCGTCGGGCGGGACGCGGCGACCGGCGAATTCGTCTTTTACGATTGCGCGGCGGAAAGCCCGGCCGGGCGGCGGAGCCTCTGTTACGACGACGCGGCATTGGAGGCGCGCAAAGAGCATAAACCGGCCGGGAGCGCCGCCGGCGCGGCCGCCGCGATGGGTGCGCGGCTTTTGACCGAGGATGAATACCGCGGGCTGCAGCGGCTCGGGCGGTTCGATCTGAAAACGTCGAGCTGGATCGCGACGCCCGAAGACGTCCGCAGTCGCGGCGGCGCGCTCTACGGCGACCGCCGCTACGAGCGCGTCTTCGTCTACCACAACGGCGCGTCCTCGTATTACGCCGTCCGCGGCTTTCGCTGTTCGCTCAGGGTGTGAGCCGGCGACCATCTCTTTCGACCTCCGCGCCTTTGCGCCTCTGCGTTAAACCCCGGGATTCAACCGGGAGAACTCCAAAGTGAAGCTTGAGTTTTAACGCCGAGACGCAGAGGCGCAGAGTGTGGTAGGGAAATCTTTCGGCCGCAACTTTTTATCGTTCAAAAGCGTGTCGGAGTTATGCGCATCTCGACCCTTGTCAAAATCGTTTCCGGGCTGCTCCTGCTGATAGCGGGAGTTTTCGCCGTCTTTTACTTTTCGCACGTGAAGACTGTGCAGACGAAATCGAACACGGCCGGAACGCACCGCGCGAAGCTCCTTCGTTATTCGGGGATCGACGTCAACTTCCGGCTGCTGGTCGACGGGAAAGACGTTTACTGGTCGCCGGATTTCGCGCCGGTCGATGACGATTTCCGCGAGCAGCTCGTCTGGGACCGGACCGGCCGCGTGGTCGTGTTCGAGGTCGCCGGCCAGCGGCTCTTCGCCTACGACGCCGAGCAAAAGCGGCCCCTCGGCGATCCGGAAATCCTCGCGGTCGAATACATCCCGTTCGCCGAGTTTCACTACGAGGGCCGGCTGCCCAATGGCGGTAAGTAAACGGATAAGGCTGAAATGACGGTTTAACGAAGCCGAAAAAATAGGCCGCGGATGACGCGGATGACGCGGATTGTACGCGGATTCTTTTTGAAAAATAAATCCGTGTAAATCCGCCGAATCCGCGTCATCCGCGGCCTGTTGAATCGTTTGATAATTTCAATTTTTCGCGTTCCTTGAAACCTGCCGACGGCGGCCGTCGCGCCGGTCAGCGCGGCGTTCGGTGGCGGTCGAACCAGCCGGCCCAGAGGGGGAAGATCAGGACGAGAAGCGCGACCGCGGCGAGCGGGGTGACGCCGGGCGGCGGCGGGCCGAGCGCGTTGCCGATGTAGATCAAAACCAGAAAGACGATAAACGACCAGCAGCCGAGCGTGCCCGCTCGGTCGAGCGGGCGGGTCGCCTTCAGATAAAGCCACGCGCCGGCCAGAAAGAGCAGGCCCTCGACGACGAGCGTGCCGGGGATCGAGTTCCACAAACCGAAGCCGATCAGCGTCGTGCCGCCGGGATAGAGCGGCAGATCGGGCCGGTGGACGACGGCGTCGAGCAGCCAGTGGCTCAGCACGCCCGCGCCGATCGCCAGCGCGCCGGTCCGGTCGCGTTTCAGGGCGAAATAAACGAGCCCGAAAACGAGCGCCCAGCACGCCGCGCCGACGAGGCTGTGCGTGTACGGGTAATAAGTGAAATCGAGCGGCGTAAAGGCCGTGTTGCCGGGTTCGATGACGACTTTTTCGACGTTTGCGAGCAGCAGCACGGGCCAGATCAGATCGAGCAGCAGCGGCGCCGCGACGAGCCAGCCGAGATTGGTTCCGGGCGCGAGCCGCTTGCTCGCGAGCCCGACTGCAAAATGTCCGATAAACATAAGAACAATAGGATGTCGGATTTTACTTCAATGTGACGCCCGGGTCAATCCGAAAGCTGCAAATTCAGACCAATCCGAAATCCGAAATCCGACATCCGAAATCGTTTCATTTTCCGCTTTCGAGCTGGGCGGCGCGCAATTCGTCGGCCTGCGCGAGGACGGTGTTGCCCTTGACCTTGTAGATCAGCGCGCGGCCGCGGTAGAGGTTCGGCATCCGCGGGTTGAGCTCGATGCCGCGGTTGAAATCGGCGAGCGCGGCGTCGTATTCCTTGAGATAGATGAGCGCGACGCCGCGGTTGAGATAGGCTTCGGTGTAGGTCGGCAAAAGGCCGATCGCCGCGTCGAAGTCCTTTCGAGCTTTCTTCCAGTCCTCGGTCTTGATGTAGGCCGTGCCGCGATTATAGTAGAGCGACGGCTGGTCGGCGATCGTCTTGAGCGCGTTGTCGAGCACCTTGATCGCCTCTTTCGGCTGGTTCAGATAGTTGAGGAAGACGGCGCTCCGTTTGAGGTGATAGTCGGCGTTTTCGGGCCGTTCTTCGATCAGCCTGGCGTAGTAGTCGGCGGCGAGCTGGTATTTGCCGGACTTCATCGCGTCCTCGGCGGCGGCTTCCATCTCGCCGGTCGTGACGGCCGTCGTTTCGTTGTTTTCGCGCGCCTTTTTGTTGACCTCGTCGAGCGTCGTGTTGTCGGTCGGCTTCCGGGCGGTGTTTTGATTGTCGGACGGCTTGACGCCGCCGCGCAGGACGCGCAGCTTGACGACGAACAGATCGGCGTAGAGAGCGAGCACGCGGCGGGCGGCGGCGAGATAGCGCTCGCGGCGCGCGGGCAGCACGAGCGGCGTGAAGCTGTGGCGCTCGCCGCCGAAATACTGCTGCGTCTTGAGGGCCGTCTTCGACGCGTCTTCATACGGCTTTTCGGCGTAAGGCGCGCCGTCGGCGATCGGCAGCTCGCTCTTATACTGGTCGAAATTGTTCTTGCCGTCGATCATATAAACGTAGCTCTGCGGGATGCTCATCCCGCCGCCGATGCTGTAGTCGGCGTAGAAATACGGATCGCCGTAGAGCCAGCCCTTGCGGTCCTGTTTGACGGCCGCGCTCATCGAGATCGCCGCGAAATCGACGACGACGTCGAAGGTCGCGAGATCGGCGTTGACCGTCTGGCTGGTCCTGGTCAGATTCTTGAACTTGCCGTAGCCGATCAGCTCGGGCGTGCCGTAGGGTTTCCAGCGCAGAAAGACCGGGCCGTCGAAGGCCGAGAACGAGACCCACGCCTGACCGTTGCCGCCGTCGTAGTCCTGCGGCTTTTTATCTTCCTGCTTCTGCTGCCGGTCGAGATAATACTCGGTCGCCTGGACGTCCTTGTAGGGCGCGACCTCGATGCCGGCCGCGGCGAGCTTTTCGGCGAGAAGCCGGTAGAATTCGTCGGTCAGCGACTGCAGGTCCTGAGTGGTCAGGTCGCTGTCGAGATAAACGGTCACGTCGGCGGCGTTTTTGCCGTTCGCGGAAGCGGCCGACGTGATGATCTTGTAATGGACGCGCACCTGTCCGAGCGCGATCCGGGTCGTGTTTTTGGCGACCTTCGGCTTGCCGAACGTGCCGGCCTTCAGATAGCCGAACGTGTCGTCGGCGAGCTTTTCGAGTCCCTGCGCGGCGGCTCCCGCGGCGCAGACCAGCAGAATAACGGGTAAAAACAATTTCATTTTCATAGCAAAATCTCCTCTCACCCGTAAATCGCAAAATTTTCGAACGAATTGGTTCAGGGGAAAAGGGAAAAGGGAAAAGGGAAAAGGGAAAGCTTTGATTGAATGTTGTGGAAGAATAATGGTTAACGATGAACCGATTCATCGGTGGGGCGCGGCGCAATAAAAAACGAGTCCCGGAGGGACGTCGGATTTTTTTCATTTACGAATCAATCCGACGTCCCTCCGGGACTCTAAAATCGGGGGCGAATTTTCCCGTCGATAAACCGGCGGGCTATTGACCGATGTCCCTCCGGGACATTCAATCAAAGCTTTCCCTTTTACCCTTTACCTTTTACATTCTACTTCTTGTCCCCGTCGTCGTCCTTGTTTTCGACCTGTTCGACCTGTTCGACGATGTTGAAGGCGGAAATCTCGCCCTTGTTCATATTGAAGAGGCGGCCGGCCGCTTCGTCGACTTCGTAGTCGGGCGATTTGTCCTTGAAGATGATCTGGTTGACGGCCCGGCCGCTCATCAGGTTGACGCCGACGAGGCCGGCGCCCTTGTCGTCCTTGCCCTTGATCGTCGTCAGCACGTAATAGACGTTGCCGGACTGTTTCGAGGCCGTGAACTTCTTCGACATAAACTGCTGGTATTCGCTCATCAGATTGAGAAAATTGTTGTTTTCGCGAAACGCCGAGTTGTAGTCGCCGCGCAGCGAGTAGCTCGCTTCCGCGCCCTGCGAGAGCGCGGCGGCGGTGATCGTCAGCGCGGTCATCACGATCGACTGCCAGCCGTCGATGCCGGGCGCGTCGTATTTCGTCGACCAGACGATCTCGCGCGCCTTCGGGTCGAAGCCGATCAGGTGCTGCATCCCGCGGATGACGACCGTGCCGTTTTCCTGGCGGACGATCGAGACCGGGTTGTCGGTCGTGTCGGCGCCCTTTTTGAAGAGCCCGCCGACGCCGCCGAACGCGACCGCCGCGACCTTGCCGGCGGTCGCCGCCGCGCCGACCTTGAACTTGAACTTCAGGGGAATCTTATACGCCTCTTTGACCTTGCCCCGGCTCGCGAGATCAAGGCCGATCAGGTTCTTCTCGTCGCCGATCAGCAGGCTGTTGCTCTCGGGCAGGATCATCATATTCGTGATCGAGTTTTTCGCGCCGTCGTAGATCCAGTCGGTCGCGCCCGTTTTCTTGTCGAGCGCGACGACGCCGATCGGCGTCTTTTTCTGCCATTCGCCCTTTTTGCCGCTGAAAAACTGGCCGCCCATCCGGCCGTAGAGCGTGTCGCCGAAAAGCTGCATCTCGGCGATGCCGCCCTTGCCGAAATCCTTCGTCGTCCAGCGGACCGCGCCCGTCGCCTTGTCGATCGCGCGGATGATGCCCTGGGCCGAGGTGTAGATCACGTCGCCGTCGACGATCGCCTGCCCGTTGGTGTTTTTGAGACTGCCGTCGGTCACGTCGTAGACGGTCTTCCAGACGAGCTTGCCGTCCGCGAGATTATAGCGATGCAGTCCCGCGTAGGTCATATACATCGAGTCGCCGTCGAAGATCGGCGGGTTTTCGCCCGACAGATCGAAGCGGTCGGACGCGCCGCCGCCCGAGCCGAGAAACATCGCGCCCGCGCCGCCGCGTTTTTTCTTCTCGACGCCGTAGAGATCGACCTTTTCCGGGTATTCGGTCTGCCACAAAAGCTCGCCCGTGCTCATTTTCAGCGCGAAGACGTCGGGCTTGTCCTTGTTCATCCGGTTGTCGCGGATCGTCAGAAAGACGATCATGTCCTTCTGGTAAACGGGCGCGACTTCGACCGTGTAGCCGAGCATCTTGTCGGTCTGCCAGACGGTCGCGCCGGTCAGCGTGTCGAGCGCGTAAAGCCTGGTCTTTCTTTGCGCCCAGCCGGAATTGTCGGAGATCAGCAGGAGCGGCGTGCCCGGCAGTTCGGTGTATTCGTTCTCCTTGATCTCGCCGAGATCGGTGCGCGTCCAGAGCGGTTTGCCGGTCGCGCCGTCGAGCATCAGGACGCCGTTTTCCTGGCCGGCCATGACGTTGCCGGATTCCATCATCGAATACCATTTCGCGCCCTTGAACGACCAGAGCGGCATGTCGGCGCGGAGCGGCAGCGTGCCGCCGACGGCTAAAACGGCGACCACGAAAAACGCCGTCAACAACTTCGTAAATATTTCTTTTTTCATAGTTGGCTGTTTATTGAATCGATTGACGAATTTGGTCTTCGGTCTTCGGTCTTCGGTCTTTGCTTTGATTTCAAAGCCCGAAGACCAAATTCGAGCAAAAAATTGCTTTTCGACTAAATCGCAGGATTTTTTTTCAAAAGGGGTCAGCGGGCCGGAAAAAATTGTCGTTTTCGCGGTTTATGGTTAAAATAACGGAATTCCGGGAAAATCTGGCCGCCGGCGGGCATCGCGAAAAAACGGGCCGGCATCCGAAGACCCGGCGTGCGAAGGATTTCAACTGGTTGATGACGGAAAAACGGGAATTTACGAGACTTTTGAAGAAGGCGCAGGCCGGCGACCGCGAATCGCTCGACGCGCTGCTGCCGCTGATCTACGACGAGCTCCGGCGGGTCGCCGCCAACCAGCTCCGGAACGAGCGCGGCGATCACACGCTGCAGGCGACGGCGCTCGTCCACGAAGCCTATCTGCGGCTGCTCGAACAGCGCGCGGTCGACTGGCGCAACCGCGCGCATTTCTTCTCGATCGCGGCCGAGATGATGCGCCGGATTCTCGTCAATTACGCCGTCCGGCGCAGCGCGCAGAAACGCGGCGACGGCGCGGCGCGGCTCTCGCTCGAAGAGGCGGCCGGCCTTTCCGGCGAAAAAGATCTCGATCTGGTCGCGCTCGACGACGCGCTCAAACGGCTCGCCGAATATGACGAGACGCAGGCGCGGATCGTCGAGCTCCGTTTTTTCGGCGGCCTGACGATCGAGGAAACCGCCGAAGTGCTCGAAATCTCCGATTCGACCGTCAAACGCGAATGGCGGATGGCGAAAGCGTGGCTGCGGGCGCAGCTCTGACGAGTCCTGAGTCTGAAGTCTTGAGTCTTGAGTCTTGAGTCGGTTGACGATGGCGGCAGCTGAAGATTTCAGGCGAGCGGCGCTGAAAATATTTCCATCCGCGGAGATCATCGACGGCCGCGAGGACTCAAGACTCAAGACTCAAGACTCAAGACTCAAGACTCAAGACTCAAGACTATTAACTCCGATGAACCCTGAGCGTTATCAAAAGATCAAGCGTCTCTTCAACGAATCGGTCGAGCTCGGGACGGCCGAGCGCGGGGACTTTCTGGCGTCCGTCTGCGACGACAGCGAGATGCGCCGCGAGCTCGAGAAGATGCTCGCGCTCGCCGCCGACGAGACCGCCGACCCGCTCGAAAAAAACGCGTTCGAACGTTTCGCGGGCGAAGCGCCGAAGACTCCCGAACGGATCGGCGATTACCGGATTCTGCGCGAGCTCGGCCGCGGCGGGATGGGCGCGGTCTACGAGGCGGTCCGCGAGACGAGCGATTTCCGGCAGCGCGTCGCATTGAAAGTCATCAAGCGCGGGATGGACACCGACGCGGTGCTCTCGCGCTTCCGCCACGAGCAGAAGATCCTCGCGTCGCTCGAACACCCGTCGATCGCGCGTTTTCTCGACGGCGGGATGACCGCCGACGGGCGGCCCTATCTGGTGATGGAGTTCGTCGAGGGCGCGGCGATCGACGATTACTGCGCGGCGCAGCATCTCTCGCTCGACGACCGTTTGAAACTCTTTCGCGAGGTCTGCGCGGCCGTCCAGTACGCGCACCAGAACCTCGTCGTCCACCGCGACCTCAAGCCGAAAAACATCCTCGTGACGCCCGGCGGCGCGCCGAAGCTGCTCGATTTCGGGATCGGCAAGATTCTGACGCCCGAAACCGAAGACGAGATCGGGACGGCGACCGCGCTCGGGATGATGACGCCGGCCTACGCCTCGCCCGAGCAGATCCGCGGCGAACGGATCGGCACGGCGAGCGACATCTACAGCCTCGGCGTCGTCCTCTACGAGCTGCTGACCGGCCGGAAGCCCTACAAGTTCGATTCGAAAAGCCAGCTCGACCTCGAAAAAGCGATTCTCGAAATCGATCCCCCGCGCCCGTCGTCCGCCGTCAATTCAAAACCCGATCCGAAATCCGAAATCCGAAATCCGAAATCCCTAAGGGGCGATCTCGACAACATCGTCCTCAAGGCGCTCCGCAAGGAGATTTCGGAAAGATACGTTTCGGTCGGGCAGTTTTCCGAAGACATCCGGCGCTATCTCGAGGGCGTGCCGATCATCGCGCGGCCGCACACGTTCGCCTACCGGGCGGCCAAGTTCTTTCGCCGGAATCGCGCCGGCGTGGTCGCGGCGGCGCTCGTCTTTCTCTCGCTCTGCGCCGGCATCGCGGTCGCCTTCTGGCAGGCGCGCGAGGCGCGGCGGGCCGAGCTGCGGGCCGAAAACCGTTTCCGCGAAGTCCGCGAGCTCGCCAACAACGTGATCTTCAAATACCACGACGCGATCGCCGAGCTGCCCGGTTCGACCGCGACGCGCGAGATGCTGGTCCGCGACGCGACGCGCTATCTCGACAATCTGGCCGCCGAATCGTCCGACAACCGCGCGCTCCAGCGCGAGCTCGCGCGGGCCTATCTGAAACTCGGCGACGTTCAGGGCAAGGCCTACGCGGCGAACATCGGCGACACCGCCGGCGCGCTCGAAAGCTACCGCAAGGCGGTCGCGCTGCTCGAAAGCGTGGTCGCGGCCGAAACCGGCAACGCCGAAGCGAAATTCGAGCTCGTCAGGGCCGACGACGCGCTCTTCGCGCTCCTGATGCGGACGAGCGATATGCAGGAAAAGAGCCGCGTTCTCGAAAGGGCGCTCGGCCTCCAGGACGAGCTGCTCGCAATCGCGCCCGACAACCCGGAATACAAGCTCCAGAAAGCGCAGCTCCTGATCCGGCAGGGCGACCTCGCGCCGGGCTATGAAAATAAGGTCGAGATCTTCAAAAACGCGCTCGCGCTGGCCGAAAATCTCTTTGCGGCGGACGAGAAGAACGTCGAAAACCTGAAGCTCGTGATGCGGATCAACCAGCGGATCGGAACGGCGCTCGTCTGGCTCGGCGATCAGTCGGCCGCCAACCAAAACCCGGACGCCGCCGGTTTTTTCGCGGCCGCGCTGCCGTTTCACGAAAAATCCTACGCGCTCGCCGAATCGCTCTCCGCGCTCGACCGCGAAAATCTCTACAACCGGCGCTCGCTGGCGGCCGCCGCGACCAACCTCGGCGAAACGCTCTCGCGCAACGGGCGGCATCGCGAAGCGCTCGACAAGATCCGGATCGCCGAGCGCGTCTTCGCGGACACGCTGGCCGGAGACCCGCGCAACACCGAAGCGAAATTCGACGTTTCGACCTGCAGCCAGTCGATCGCCGAGACTTTAATTGCGCTCGGCGAAACGGGGCCGGCGCTCGATTATCTCGAAAAAGCGTACGCGCTCAACCGCGAGATCCGGCAGGCCGACCCCGGAAACTCCGAGGTGCGGCGGGCGCTGCAGACGCAGAGCCGGCAGCTCGCCGCGCTCTGCCGCGCGCGCGGCGACGAAAAAAGCGCCGTGTATTACGAGCAGGAATGGAAAAAGATCGAGGAATCGGCGCGCGAGCGGACGCTCAAAAATCGCTGAAATCGAGCCCCGTCCGCTCGCGGAAGAGCGCGGCCATCGACGGCATCCCGGCCGCGCTTTCGTCCTTCGAGACGCGCTCGACGCGCCACATCGGGAAGAAATAATCCTGCATCGGCAGATACGGCTCGCCGTTCGCGATCGAGCGCGTCCATTCCTCGAAATAACTGAGGTCGATGCCGCGCACGAAGACGCCCGCGATGCCGATTTCCTGAAGGACGCCGACGATCTTCTCGCGCGGGTTCTGTAAAATGACGACGACGCTCGCGCCGGTTTCGATTTTCATAATGTTCGTTATTCGGTCAACAGTTTCTGTTCGGTTTCGGCCTCGGCCTTGAGCCGCTGATACTCGCGCTCGAGCTCCTCGAACGACTCGGAAAAATCCGTCAGCGTCGCGTGGACGTTGAAGATGTCGGATTCGCGGGCGGTGCCGGGCAAGCGGAGGTCGTCGGCGGCCGACGAAATCTCCTGCAGGGCGCGCGCCGCCTGCCGGCTCAACAGCGCTTCGCGGATCTTCTGGCACGACGCTTCGGTTTCGTCGAGCTGCGCGATGAACGCGGCTCTTTCGGACGAAGCGGCGGCCTCACGACTTTGCAGCCGGCGGCGAATGTCGCGAAGCTCGTCGCGCGTGCTCTCGATTTCGGTGAGCCCGTTTTCCGTGTCGATCTCGCTGAGTCCCGACAACCCGTAAAGATAAGGCGACACGCCGTTTTGCAGGCGGACGAGCTCGATCTTTTTGCGCTGCAGGTCGTAGCGCTCGAACTGGCTCGCGACGAGCCCGCGCGCCGTCAGCAGTTTTCGGCGGACTTCGGGCAGACTGCCGCCGTCGGTCTCGCGGATCTTATCGAGGACGGCCGCGATCCGGCGGCCGCGGTTTTCGAGCTCGGCCAGCCGCCGGTCGATGATCTTGATCTTCGAGGTCAGGTTGTTCTTATGCTTGAGAACGTGCGGCAGCTTCGGCCCGAAGATGCCGTCGCGGAGCAGGCGCAGCGCAAACAGCAGGACGCCGCCGGAAACGAGCGCGCCGATCCAGATGTAGGTCTGGAGGTACGGCAGATTTTCGAAGCTGCGTTCGGCGACCAGATAAAGAAGCAGGACGACGAACGAAAGCGCGACGACGAGCAGGAAAATATTCGAAAGAAGAAGTTTTTCGAGCGGGCTCCGGTGACTTTTTTTTATTTTCAGGCTTTCGTTCGGATGAACGATGCCGCAGTTCAGACAGAATTCGTCGGTTCGCCTGAAATAAAACCCGCAATTGACGCATTGTGTGAGCATAAAGAGTTTCCGCGCGATAATTTTGACACGAGCGGGCGCGGATTTCAAAAGTCGATAAAACCCGCCGGGATGACGAAATCGAAACAGCCGCCAAATGACTTAAGACTCAAGACTTCAGACTCAAGACTCAGATTTACTTAACCGGCCAGTAATTTCTGCTCGGTCTCGGCTTCGGCCCGGATGCGGCGGTATTCGTTTTCGAGCTCGTCGAACGAGTCGGAGAAATCGGTCAGCGTCGCCCGGATAGTGAAGAGCGCGGCGTCGCGGCCGGCGTCTTTCGTGCCGTCGAGCCGGAGGCCTTCCTCGAGCGGCGAGATGTCCTGCAATGCGCGCGCGGCCTGCCGGCTGAGGATCGCCTCGCGCAATTGCCCGCACGAGGCTTCGGTTTCGTCGAGCTGGTCGAGAAACGCCCGTTTTTCGGCGGAAGCCTTTTCGGGCAATTCGACGACGGCGGCATCGACGCCGTCGATCGAGAGGTGCGCGGACTGCGGCCGGCGGAGCTGTTCCAATTCCTGCCGGGCTTTTTCGACCGCCGCGAGTCCTTTCTTCGATTCCGTCTCGTCGAGCCGGTCGAGCCCGAAAAGATAAGGCTCGACGCGGTTCTGGAGCCGGACGAGCGCGATCTTCTGCTGCTGGAGCTCGTAGCGGGCGATCTGATCGGCGACGAGCTCGCGCGCGGTGAGCAGTTTTTGGCGGACTTCCTGCAGCTTGCGGCCGTCGGTTTCGGTGATCTGGCGCATCACCTCGTCGAGCGCCGCGCCGCGTTTGCCGAGCTCGGCGATCCGTTTGGCGATGATCCGTTCCTTGGCGGCGAGCGACGACGGATTGACGGCGGACGATTTCATTTGGGAGAACAAATTAAAGAACCCCGCTTCGACGGCTAACGAGCCGACCGTGCCGAGCAGGGCGGCGATCAGCAGGATTCCGGGAAGCGTCGTCCCGGAAGATGTGAAAAAGATCAGCGCCGCCAGCAGCACCGTCAGGCTCAGCGCGATGATCAGCACGCGCCGGTAATTGATGTTCAAGGTCGGTTCGAGCGTATAGGCGGCGCTCAGCCCGCAGCCCGGACAGAATTCGTCGGCCGCCGTGAAATAAAACCCGCAATTGACGCATTTCGTGAGCATAAAGATTTTCCGCGCGATAATTTTGACACGAGTCCGCGCCGATTTCAAAAATCTCGGGCGCGGGCGGGTTTTTCTTTCGGGCGATCGGTTTTGAACTCCGGCGGCGGGTTTGCTTTGTTCGCCCGCGAAGGATCAGAAAAACCCGGCTGCCGCGGCGTTGTTTTTGATCCACGAAAGACACTAAAAACACTAAAAAAACACGAAAGAAATTTAGTGTTTTTGGTGTTTTTGGTGGATAAATACGACCGTTCGCCGGGCTGACGAATCAAATTCAATCGAAAACGCGGTTCACGAACAGGTCGCCGGCTCGATCGATGACCGAGCCGCAAAAATGGGCGAAAAAACGCGGAATGAAGAAAATATTTCGGAATCCTTCAACGCTTTTTCGCGTCTTTTCGCGTTTTTCGCGGGAAGCATTTCCTAAATTTCATAAACCGGCGAATTGCGTTAAAATTATCCATCGAACAAAATTTGTAATCCGTAAATCAAAGAATGCACATCACCAGAATCGAGCTCGAAGACATCAAATCTCACGCGCATTTCGAAGAAAACTTTCAGCGCGGCACGACGGCCATCACGGGCGAGAACGGCGCCGGCAAGACGACGCTGATCGAGGCGATCGCCTGGACGCTGTTCGATCTGCTCGACTATAAAAAGGACGACTTCGTCCGCCGCGGCGCGAAGAAAGGCGTCGCCCGCGTGACGTTCGAGAGCGGTCTCGACGGCCGCGAATACACGGTCTACCGCGACACCGGCACCGGCTATTTCGTCTACGACATTCAATTAAAGACGCGGATCGCCGAGAAGAAAGAGGAAGTCGCGCGCTTTTTGTGGCAGCATCTCGGCGTCGAGGCCGGAACCGATCTCGAAGCGCTTTTCCGCCGCGCGATCGGCGTCCCGCAGGGGACGTTCACGGCGATCTTTCTCGAAACGCCGACCGAACGCAAAAAGGCGTTCGACAAATTATTGAAGGTCGAGGAATACCGGCAGGGCGCGGAACGGCTGCTTCAGACCTCGCGCTACGTCGAGCAGAAGATCACCGACACGAAGATCCGGATCGGCCGCGCCGAGGGCGAGCTCGCGCGCTACGAGATCGAGGCCGAGAACCTCAAAAACCTGACGGCCGAAACCGCGACGCTCGCGGCCGCGCTCGAAACGCTCGAAAAAGAGGTCGCCGCCAAAACGGAAGCGGTCGCGGCCTTTAACGAGACCGAGAAACAGGTCGACGCGCTGAAAACCGTTTTCGACCGCGCGCAGACCGAGAAGACGCGCGCCGAATTCCTGCGGTCGCAGCGCGAAAACGAACTCCGGCAGGCGCGCGCGGCCTCGGAAAGCGTCGAACGGGTCGCCGCCGATCACGAAAAGCATCTCGCCGCGCTCGGCCGTTTGAAAGAGCTCGAACGCGAGCGCGGCGAGCGCGAAAAGCTCGCCGCCGAGCAGCGCCGCGTCGAGACGGCCGCGCTGCAGGTGACGGCCGACCGCAAGCGCTTCGAGGAAAATCTCGAAAAGACGCGGCAGGCCGCGCGCGAGATCGAAAAGCTCCAGCCGCTCGTCGGCGAACAGGAAGCGCTCGAAAAGCGGCGCGACGATCTGATCGAGCAGCTCGCGGCGGTCCGCGCGAAAGAGGCCGAGATCCGGCGGCTCGACGAGAAGATGAACGACCTGCGCGCGAAATACACGAAGAACAAGGAGCAGCTCCGCGAGGCCGAAACGAAAGCGTCGGCCGCGAAGGACTGCGAACGGCTCCAGCAGCGCGATTCCGAGCTGACGCGCGAGATCACACGGTTTCGCGCCAAGCTCGAACACGACGAGCAGTTTCAGGCGGAAGTGAAAAACGGGCTCTGCCCGATCCTCTCGCAGAAATGCCTCAACCTGAAGCCCGGCGAAACGCTCGACAGCTTTCTCAAGGACCAGTTCACCGAAGCCCGCGCGCAGATCGGCGCGCTCGAAACCGAGCAGAAGACGATCGCCGGCGATCTGCGGCTCGCGCGCGAGGCCGACAAATATTCGGCGATGCTCGACAACCTCCGCCAGCGCGAAGCCGAGATCGCCGACGAAGGCAAGGGCTACCGCGACGAGAAGGAGGCGCTCATCAAGGACCTCGGCGACAAGGATCAGCTGCAAAAGGACCTCGCGCGGGCCGAAGCCGATCTGAAAACGCTCGGCAATCCGCGGGCGAAGATCCAGATTCTCGACGCGGAGACGAAGCGCGAGCTCGTCATCCGCGAAAAGCTGTCGGAGATCGAAAAGAATCTCGAACGGCTCGAAAGCGAGCGCTGCACGCTCGCCGAACGGCTCGAAAGCTACCGGGACCTCGACGCGAACTGGGCCGAATCGTCCGCCGAGCGCGACCGGACGGCGGCCGCGCACCGCGAATACTTAGCCAACGAAAACGCCGCCCGCCAGCTGCCCGAACGCGAGACGGAATTCGCGCAGGCCGACGCCGGGCTGACGGCGGCCGCCGGCGCGCTCGAAACGGCCGAAAGGGAATTCCGCGCGGCCGCCGGCGCTTACGACCGCGAGCGGCACCAGGCCGAAAAATACGCGCTCTCGGAGCTCGAAAAGCGGCAGGCCGAAACGCGCGCGCATCTCGCCAACGCCGAACGCGGCCGCGCGCAGGCCGAAGCGGAGCTCGCGCGGCTCGCCGAGATCCGGCGGGCGATGCAGGCCGAGTTTCAGGAAAAGGAACGGCTCGAACAGGTCGCCGAGGCGACCGATTTCATTCGCGAGACGCTCAAAAAGTCGGCGCCGCTCGTCGCCAAGAACTATATCTATTACGTCTCGCTCGAAGCCAACCAGATGTTTCGCGAGATCACCGGCAACGCCGAGCGGACGCTCCGCTGGACCGAGGATTACGGCATCGTCCTCGAAGAAGACGGCTTCGACCGGCCGTTCGTCAATCTCTCGGGCGGCGAACAGATGGCCGCCGCGCTCGCCGTCCGGCTCGCGCTTCTGAAACAGCTTTCCGATATCCGGCTCGCGTTTTTCGACGAACCGACGACCAATATGGACGCCGCCCGCCGCGAACGGCTCGCCGAACAGATTTCGCACATCACCGAGCGCAAGACCTTCGACCAGCTTTTCGTGATCTCGCACGACGACACCTTCGAAGGCTACGTCGACAACGTCGTCGCGGTCGGCAAACGCGAGGAAGGATGAGCGAAACGTTTTGAGTTCCGCCTTCAGACCAAAGGCATTAAGTTAAGAAAAAGGTTGAGGTGATAATTGAATCAGGCCGAAAAAAATAGGCCGCGGATGACGCGGATGACACGGATTTTCACGGATTTTTCTTTGGTTTTGTCTTTAACAAAAAGAAATCCGCGTAAATCCGCCAAATCCGCGTTTGTCCGCGTCCTATTAAACCGTTCAGCATATTCAGCTTTTCGCTTAACTTAAGGCGATTGGCCTGAAGGCGGCCGTGGCGGCAACTTTGAAATTGTTTGCGGGCGAACGAAGCCGCCTGAAGGCGGAACTCAAAACTTTCAGGCCCGCCGATCGCGGCAAAATGCATAAAGAATGCATAAAAACACGCGCCGATCGCGAAAATACAGCTTCCGGATGCAAAAACACAGCTTCCGAACGTAAAAAAACACGTTCCGAACGCAAAAACACAGCCTCCGAACGCAAAAACACAGCTTCCGAATGGAAAAACACAGCTTCCGAGTGCAAAAACACAGCCTCCGAATGCAAAAATACAGCCGCCGGATGCATAAATACACCGGCAGATTGCATAAATACAGCTTCCGGAGGCAAAAATACAGGTGACGGCCGCCAAAATACAGCCGCCGGGCGCGGAAAGACGATCCGCGAACACGAAAAACAAGACGATGAAAGACGAACTGGAAAAATGTTTCGGGTTTATTCTCGAGCTCGAAAAACTGAAAGCAGTCACGCGGCGGACGAAGCCGCTCGGGCTCGACCGGTACGAGAATTCGGCCGAGCACAGCTGGCAGACGGCGCTGCTCGCGCTCGTGCTGGCGAGGTTCGGCGCGGAAAATCTCGACGTCGAACGGGTCGTCAAAATGCTGCTCGTCCACGACGTCGGCGAGATCGACGCGGACGACGTCTTCTTTTTCGACGAGGCCGGCCGCGCCGCCGCCAAAGAGAAAGAGCTCGCCGGCATCCGAAGAATTTTCGGCCTGCTGCCCGACGAACAGGCCGCCGAATTGTTTGCCTTATGGAACGAATTCGAAAACGGGACGTCCAGTGAAGCGAAATTCGCGCGCGCCGTCGACCGCGTAATGCCGATCCTCCAGAACATCCATAACGGCCGGCAGAGCTGGACGGAAAACGGCGTCACGAAAGAGCAGATTTTAACGAAAACCGCCTACATCGCCGACGGCAGCCGGCTGCTCTGGGAAACGATCGCCGCAGAGATCGAGCGGGCGTTCGAATAGCCGGAAACCGCGCGGCCGGAATGCGCGGGCCGGCTTTGGTTTGTATAATATGTTCTTCGCGCTCCGCGCCTTCGCGTCTCGGCGACTTTGCGTTGAATGTTCGTTGACGCGGGAAAAGGTTTTAACGCCGAGGCGCCGAGGCGCAGAGGCGCGGAGAGAGAGAAGGAGGAATTCGCGACGCCGCCCGGATGCGCGGCGCGTTCGGTTTTTATGAAGGAAGTAACGATCGTCTGCGACGGTTCATCACTCGGCAACGGGCGCGGCAATCCGCGCGCGGCGGCGGTCGCCGCGCTCGGCTACAAGGGCTACTGGCGCGCGTTCGGCGAATATCTCGGCAATGCGACCAACCAGCAGGCCGAGATCGCGGCCGCCGCGATCGGGCTCGAAAAACTCTCGGAACCGTGCAAAGTGCGCGTATTGACCGATTCGCGCTACGTCGTCCAGACGATGCAGGGCAACTTTCGCAAGAAAACCAACCTCGAATGGTGGGCGAAGCTCGATCGCGCCGCCGAGAAACATAAAATCACCTGGGAATGGGTCAAGGGCCACGCCGGCCACGACGTGCAGGAAGTCGTCGACACGCTCGCGCGCAAAACGGCCGAATTGGGCCGCGTCGACGAGACGATCTTCGACGAGCTCGTCGCGGAAATCGGAGTGCTGGAGATTTGAGAGGTTTGGAACAGAGAGACGCAGAGACGCAGAGACGCAAAGGAGTTTTAATTAACTTCTCCGCGTCTTTGCGTCTCTGCGTCTTCGCGTTGATCCTCTGCTGCTGCGCGATCGCGCCCGCCCAGCGGCGCAGCGGGCTCGGCTGGGTCTGGCAGAACCCGCTGCCGCAGGGCAACCCGCTTTATTCGATCCATTTCGCCAAAGACAAGGAAACCGGCTGGGCGGTCGGCGCCGACGCGACCGTGCTGCGGACCGAGAACGGCGGTTTTCGCTGGGAGAAACGTTTTCCGCCGGTCGAGGTGACGCTCTCGGGCGTCTTCGCCAAAGATCGCGACTCGGCCGTCGTCGTCGGCGCGCGCGGGACGATTCTGCTGACCTCGAACGGCGGCAAAGACTGGGAAACGGGCCGCACCGACGCCAAAGATCATCTCTACGGCGTCACGTTCACGGGCGAAAACTATCAAACGGGCTGGACGGTCGGCACTTACGGGCGAATACTGAAAACGACCGACGGCGGACTGACGTGGAAGTCCGAGGACGCGAAGACGACCGAGCATCTGCTGAAGATCTCGGCGTTCGACGCGGAAAAAGCGGTCGTCGCCGGGCAGAACGGGCTCGTCCTGACGACGAAGGACGGCGGCGCGACGTGGAAGCCGAACAATCCGTGCGGGACGTCGCTGATCTCGAGCGCGGCCTACGTCGCGGCCGACCGGATCGTCGTCGCCGGCTACGGCGGCTGCGTCGCGCGGAGCCTCGACGGCGGCGCGACGTGGACGGTCGTCAACACCTACAGCCGCGCCGATTTTCTGTCCGTCTCGTTCGCCGACGAGCGCAACGGCTCGATGACCGACGCGAACGGGCTCATCTGGCTGACCGGCGACGGCGGAACGATGTGGCTGCCGTTCAGCATCCGCACCAATCCGAAACTCGTCTCGCTCTTTTTCGCCGACCAGTACACCGGCTGGGCGGTCGGCGAAAGCGGGCTCATCGTCCGCACCGACGACGGCGGCTACAGCTGGCAGCGGCTCTCCGAGGGCGGGCGCGAGGACGTCAACGACCTCGCGTTCTTCAACGACGAGCTCGGCGTCGCGGCCGGTTCGCGCGGCCGGATCTGGATCACCAACGACGCCGGCCGCAGCTGGCTGCCGGTCTCGTCGGGCACGAACGCCGGCCTCAACGCGATGAGCTTCGTCAACGCCGAGCGCGGCTGGATCGTCGGCGACGGCGGCACGATTCTCCGGACGATCAACGGCGGCGCGAGCTGGGGCGTCGGCGTCTCGAACGTCAGGGACGATCTGCTCGGCGTCAACTTCGTCTCGGAAACCGTCGGCTACGCGGTCGGCGCGAACGGCACGATTCTCCGCACCGATCAGGGCGGCGCCTACTGGCGGCCGCTCGATTCGGGCACGCGCAGCTGGCTCGAGGATGTCAAGTTTTTCGACGAGAAAAGCGGCGTCGTCGTCGGCGACCGCGGCACGATCCTGACGACGAAGGACGGCGGCGCGACGTGGGAGAAGATCAAGACCAATCTCAGGGAAAACCTTTATTCGGTGTCGTTCTACGACGAGAAATACGGCTTCGCGGTCGGCTCGCAGGGCACGATCCTGCGGACCGAAGACGGCGGCGCGACGTGGATGGACCAGGAATCGGCGGTCAAGATGAATCTCTTCGCCGTCACCGCCTACGGCCGCGACGCGGCGCTCGCCGTCGGCGAGCTCGGCACGGTTCTCCGGACCGAGGACGGCGGCCGGACGTGGGAGCTCCAGCCGAACGTGACGAGCAACGCGCTCCAGGCGGTCGCCTTTCTCGGCGGCATCGATCTCTGGGTCGCCGGCCGCGGCGGCGCGATCCTCCGGCGCTCGGAATCGCTCGCGACCGTCAAGACGACCTCCGCGCCGAAGCTCAAACCCGTCCTCCGGCTCGGCGTCAAGACCAAACCGAAACCGCGCGCGCCGCTGATCACGATCACCGACGACGGCGACATCCCGGTCGCGAGCGAACCGAAAAAAGAGAAGAAAAAGGAAAACTGAGGCGATTTCGGATTTCGGATTTCGGATTTCGGATTGGTTTGCGCGGACGACCTTAAAATAACGAGAGTTCGACGCCAGGACGGAGCGCCGGCATCCTGCCGGCAAACGTCGCGTAAGCGGCGTAACAGCGTTTCATTTCCCTGAAATCATCGTGGAAATGAAACGCTGTGTGCATTTTTCAAACGCATTGCCGGCCGCGATGCCGGCGCTCCGTTCTGACGTCGAAGCTCCGGCCGAAACGGAAAACCGGCCAGGCCGGAAACGGACTCAAGACTCGGGACTTCAGACTCGGGACTCAACCGGCCGGCGGGTTTTTCGGTTGAAAGGCGCGGATTTGTGGTAATATTTCGAAAACGAAACGTGAATCCGCCCCTTTGGAAAATTTTGCGGGGAAACGGCCGCCGGCCGTCGATCCTCTGGCGCCGGCTGGCCGCCTTGCTTGTTCTGGCCGGCGCGGCCGCCGTCGTCCGCGCCGAGCTGCTGCCGATCAAAACCTACACCTCGGCCGACGGCCTGATCTACGAGCAGGTCAGCCGGATCTATCAGGATTCGCGCGGGTTTATCTGGATCCTGACGCCGGTCGGCGCGAGCCGCTTCGACGGCTACCGGTTTACCAACTACGGCATCGAGGACGGTCTTTCCGACAATCTGCTGACCGACATCGTCGAGGACGACCGCGGCATTTACTGGCTCGGGACGCAGAAGGGCGTCGTCTACCGTTTCGACCCGCGCGCGGCGCGCGGCGGAAAGCTGTTCGAGGCTTTCCGGGCGACCGAAAAACCGGTGCCCGTCAACCGGCTGTTTAAAACGAAAAGCGGGACCGTCTACGTCGCGACCGACGAGGGTCTGCTGACGATCGACGACGACCGCGCGGACGACAAATTCCGGCGCGTCGCGGTCGAATCGGACCCGGCCGATCTCAAATACACCGGAATTGCCGAAGACGCGGCCGGCGGTCTCTGGATCGGCTCGCAGAACGGGCTCCGGCGATTGCTCCCCGACGGCCGCACGATCCGCTATGCGGTCGAGCCGCGCGGCGCGAGCGATCTCGTCCGTTCGCTGGCGGTCGACGCCGGGAACCGCGTCTGGCTCGTCACCGACGACCGCCGCCTGATCGTCTTCAATCCCGGCCCGGTCGTTCCCGAAAACGGGAACGCGCCGCTCCGGTTCGATTCGCCGTCCGCGCCCGCGCCCGGCTTCGCGCACCGCTTCACGGCGGCCGAGACGCCGGCCGACGGCCGCTTCGGCACGGTCCGCGCGGGCCGCGACGGGAAGATCTGGGCCTCGGCCTACAAAAAGGGGCTCGTCGAATACGACGGCCGCGAATTCCGGCTGTACACGACCGCCAACGGGCTCGGGAACGACACCGTCGGCGCGCTCGCCGAGGATCGCTTCGGCAATCTCTGGATCGGCTCGGACTGGGGCGCGATGCGCCTCAGCCGCCGCGGCTTCATCTCCTACAACACCGCCGACGGGCTCGGCGACGAGCGGATCCTCCAGCTTTTCGAGGACCGGCAGGGCACGGTCTACGCGACCAACGAGGGCTGGATCGTCAACCGTTTCGACGGCCGCCGGTTTTCGTCCTTCAAACCGGACATCCCCGAGACGCCCGAAAACTGGCTCTCGCACAAGGTCCTGCTCGACAGCGCCGGCGACTGGTGGTTCGCGACGCGAAAGGGGCTTTACCGCTACGCGGCGGTGCCGGATCTCGCGCGGCTCGACGGCCGCCGTCCGACGAAACGCTACACGACCGCCGACGGGCTGCCGTCCGACAATATTTTCGGCGTTTTCGAAGACTCGGGCGGCGACGTCTGGATCTCGTTCGGCGACGAGGACAGGGCCGACAATCTCGTCCGCTGGGAACGAAAAACCGGCGCGTTCCGGGTTTTCGACCACACCGACGGGATCGCCGGGAATTGTTTCGCGCGGCATTTTCGCGAGGATTCGGCGGGCAATCTGTATTTCGGCTGCGGCTCGGAAAATCTCGTCGTCTACCGCGGCGGCCGGTTTTTTTCCTATCATTCGGACAATCTGCCGCCGGGCTGGTGGATCTCCGACGTCTTCGTCGACAGCCGCGACCGCGTCTGGGTCGGCGCGCCGGTCAGGGGACTCGTCCGGCTCGACAATCTGGCGGACGGCGCGCCCGCCGAGCGGCTCTACACGACGGCCGACGGGCTCAGCAGCATCCACGTCCAGTTCATCACCGAGGACCGCGCGGGCCGGATCTGTTTCGTGACGAGCCGCGGGATGGACGTCCTCGAACCGGAAACCGGCAAGGTCCGCCAGTATACGCTCGCCGACGGGCTCGCCGCCGCCGGCACCGGCGTCGCGCTCCGCGACCGCCGCGACGACCTCTGGATCGGCGTCAGCCGCGGCATCTCGCGCTTTACGCCGGGGCCGGATATTGCGCCGGTCGCGCCGCCGGTCTATATCGGCTCGGTGCTCGCCGCCGGCCGCGAGCAGACGGTCTCCGCGCTCGGCGAGACGGACGTCCCCGAAATCGTGCTCGAACCCGATCAGCGGAGCGTCCGGATCGGTTTTTACGGGCTCAATTTGACGAGCGGCGAGGCGCTCCGTTATCAATACAAGCTCGAAGGCACGGGCGAGGACTGGAGCGCGCCGACCGCGCAGCGCTCGGTCGATCTCAATCTCGCGCCGGGCGGCTACCGGTTTCTGGTGCGCGCGGTGACGCTCGAAGGGACGGCGAGCGACGCGCCGGCGGCGGTTTCGTTCCGGATTCTGCGGCCGGTCTGGCAGCGCTGGTGGTTTCTGCTGCTCGTCGCACTCGCCGCCGGCGGGACGATCTACGCAATTTACGCCTACCGTCTGCGCCGGCTCGTCGAGATCGAGCGCGTCCGGACGCGGATCGCCTCGGACCTGCACGACGACATCGGCGCGAGCCTCTCGAAGATCGCGATTCTCTCCGAGGTCGTTCGCCACCGCGTCGAAGCGGTCGCCGACGTCCGGCAGCCGCTCGAAGACATCGCCGCGACCTCGCGCGAGCTCGTCGATTCGATGTCGGACATCGTCTGGGCGATCAACCCGGAGCGCGATTTTCTCGGCGATCTCGCGCAGCGGATGCGGAATCTGGCGGGCGAGCTGACCGAGCCGGCCGGAATCGCGCTCAGATGGCGCGCCGACGGGCTCGAAGCGCACGGCAAATGGGCGCTCGGCGCGGATTTCCGGCGCGAGGTCTATCTGATCTTCAAGGAGACGGTCAACAATCTCGTCAAACATTCGGCGGCGCGCGCGGCCGAGATCGCGTTCGGCGTCGCGGACGGTTTTCTGACGGTGACGGTCGCCGACGACGGGCGCGGGTTCGAGCCCGAATCGGTCGCGGCGGACGACGCGACGCGCGGCGGCAACGGGCTGCCGAATATGCGGCGGCGCGCCGGCGCGCTCGGCGGAACTTACACGATCGACTCTAAGCCGGGCGCGGGGACGGCCGTCGTGCTGCGCGTCCCGCTGCCGGCCGGTCGCTACCTGTTGAGGTAGTGACGCGGCGCGCGCGGGCGGCGTAAACTTGAATTCGAAGGATCGAAGGAGAGAAAAATCTTATGGAAACAACTGCCGAACAGGTCATCAGGGTCGCGATCATCGAAGATCTGCGGGACATCCGCGAGGGGCTCGCGACGATGCTCAATTTCACCGACGGCTTCAAATGCGTCGGCCGGTTCGGTTCGATGGAAGAAGCGCTCCGCAGCATTCACCGCGATCTGCCGGACGTCGTCCTCTCGGACATCGGCCTGCCCGGAATGGACGGCATCGAGGGCGTCCGGATCCTGCGCGAGAAATACCCGCAGATGACGATCCTGATGCTCTCGGTCTACACCGACAACGACCGCATCTTCGACGCGCTCTGCGCCGGCGCGACCGGCTATCTGCTCAAGAAGACGCCGCCCGCGCGGATCATCGAGGCGCTCCGCGAAGCGGTCGGCGGCGGCGCGCCGATGTCGCCCGAGATCGCCCGCAAGGTGATCACGCTCTTTCGCGATTTCCGGCCGCCCGAGCGCGTCGATTACGATCTGACGCCGCACGAGCAGCGGCTGCTCGGGATGATGGTCGACGGCCACACCAAAAAAACGGCCGCCGAGGAGATCGGCGTCTCGGTCAACACCGTCTCCTTCCATCTCAAACGCGTCTACGAAAAGCTCCAGGTCCATTCCAAATCCGAAGCCGTCGCGAAAGCGCTCCGCAACCGAATCTTTAAATAGTTTGGGAAGTTTTGGAAGTTTTGGAAGTTTTGGAAGTTTTGGAAGAAAACGTACAATCGGCTGTCAGCCGGTTGACAGGCGCCAGCCTGTAGCAACGCTTCACACCCGCGCGACGCGGCGACAAACCAACAGTTTGTCATACGTCCGAACTTCCCGAACTTCCCAAACTTTCCAAACTTCTACACAAAGGTGTGGTGAAAACGAGATTTTCTTTCGTTCTGAGAGCGATGTCCGGACGGTTCGCGTTCGCCGAGGGCGGGCGGCTTCGCACGGTTTTCGGCGGACTTCGATTTCGCCGCCGACGCGAATTGCGCGGCGCGGCAGTTCGCTTCGCGTTATGATTTACGGCGCGCGAGGATCTGGACGACCGCGCCTTTGCCGGTGTGCGACGGCCCTTCGACGATCTCTCTTTCGACCTCGCGGATGATCTCGAAATCGAGCCCGGCGAGCTCGCGTTCGAGCTCTTCGGGCTCGTAGAGCATCGCGACGTCCTTCGGGCCGCCGGTCGCGTATCGAAGCTGGCGCGGCGTGTAGCCTTCGAGGATCAGCACGCCGCCCGGCTTCAAACCTTTGACGATCGCGGCGTTGATCTTTTTTCTGAGATCCGCCGGGAGATGGCCGAAGATCGAGACGATCGCGTCCCATTTTCCTTCCGCGATCGCGAAATCGTTCAGATCGCAGACCTCCGTTTCGAGCTCGACGCCGCGCGCCGCAGCGAGCCGCCGCGCCTTTTCGAGCCCGTTGACGGAGCCGTCGACGCCGAGCACGTCGAATCCCATCGCCGCCAGAAAGACGCCGTTGCGGCCCTCGCCCTCGCAGAGCGAGAGCACCGCGCCGCCGGGCTCGATCCGGCCGGCGACCGCCCGCAGAAAATCGTTCGGCTCGGTGCCGTAGGAATACTCTTCGCCGCTGAATTTATCGTCCCAGTTCATAATTTAATAAAAGGCTGCGGTTTCCGGCCCGTTAAAACGGCCGGTTCGGACCGGGGCCCATTCCGGGGCCGCGCCCGCCGCCCTCGCCGCAGCGCTGAAAGGCCGGCAGATGACGCTCCGCCGACGCCTGCTGCAGCGCGCGGTAAACCATCAGAATATCCTCGCGCGTCGTCGATTTCAACAGCTTGTCGTAAAGATCCCGGTTGACGATCTCGGCGTCGACGCCGGCTTTGCAGGCCTCGGCGACGCTCGCAAATTTCGGCGTCTTCCCGAGCCACGGGTTTTCGGGAATGTCGATCTTATAGGTCGTGAAAAGCATTTTCAGCCTTTCGGAATGCCGCGACTCGGCCTGCTGGATGTTGATGAACGGCCGCGGGCTGTTGAAATCCTTGTTGATCCGGTCGTAGGTCGCGAACGCCAGATATTCGTCGTTGAGCGCCAGCAGCAGCGCGGCGACCTCCTCTTTTTTCAATTCGCCTTTATACTTCGCGAAATCGAAATCGCAGATCCGGCATTCGTTTTCCTTGAGGCTCTTTGGTTCCGCCGGCGGCGTCGCCGTCTTGACCGCGTTCGCCGGTTCGGTCGGCTTGACCCCGGAATTGTCGGAGGTTTTCTGGCCGCAGGCCGTCAATGCCAATAATGCCGTAATAATCGTCAATAATATAATGTTTTTCATCTGAATACCTCTCTTTCGGGGGATTTTCGACTAATAACGAAGGAGTTTTGCTATAGCTATATTATGTTATCGTTATATAGTAGTCAACGAAAGAGAAGTATTCGTCGCGAATATCCGGAACCGCGGAAACGCTCGACGAAATGTTCAGAGTTTTTCGATCGTCACGGAAATCCATTCGCCGTCGGCCGCGATCGCGCAGTCCGCGATGCCGAGCCCGCGCAGCGCGTCCGTGACCCACGTTTCCTGCTCTCTCAGAATTCCCGAGAGGACGAGAAAGCGCTTCGATTTTTCGACGAGCAGCGGGAGGATCGGCAGGATCACGTCGGCCGTCAGGTTGGCGCAGACGAAATCGAAGACGGCGGTTCGCGCGTCGATCGAGCCGACAAAGAGCTCGATTTCCGGCGTGTCGTTCGTGTCGGCGTTTTCCTTCGCGATCGCGATCGAATCGGCGTCGGTGTCGCAGCCCGTGATCGAAGGCCGGGGCTTGAGTCTTGAGTCTTGAGTCTTGAGTCTTGAGTCTTCGGTATTTTCTTTGGCGTCAGACTCAGGACTCAGGACTTCAGACTCAGGACTTCGGCCTTTGGCCTTGATCTTCGCGGCGGCGATCGCGAGGATGCCGGTGCCGGTGCCGACGTCGAGAAACGACATTTCCGGCCGGTAAAGCCGTTCGACGGCGCGCAGGCAGAGCCGCGTCGTTTCGTGCGTGCCGGTGCCGAACGCCATCGACGGCTCGATCCGGATCACGATCCGGCCGGTGTCGGCGACGGTTTCCCAGGTCGGCGCGATCACGAAGCGGTCGGTCTCGGTCGGCTTCCAGTGTTTTTTCCACTCGGCGAGCCAGTCCTGATTGGCGACCGCGCGCCGTTCGACGCGCGTGACCGCGTCGCCGGAAAAGCCGTAGATTTCGAGCGCGCCGGCGAGCGTCGCGGCGAGCGCGTCGTCGTCCGGCGGATCGTTGAAATAGCCGGCGACCGTCAGCGTCGCGGTCGGCAGGCGGCCGAGATTGTTGATTTCCGTGCCGAGCGCGTCGAGCTCGTTGAGCGCGAATTCGACCGCTTCGGCGGCTTCCGTCAGAACGGTGATTTCGATGGCGAACCAATCCATAGCGATTTCGGATTTCGGATTTCGGATTTCGGATTGGTTTCGCGTCGGGCGAAAACCGTCCTTGATGAAAGCTCTATTTATTCCGGTCGATAAAATAAGGAGCGTTTATCCTTGAGCCGTCGATCCTCTTAAAAACACCGTAAATGATTTTCGCCAAACTATCAAACGGACATTCCCATAACAGACGATCCGAAATCCGAAATCCGAAATCATTACTGTTAAAAAGATCGGCAATTCGGATTTTGGTACTTTCAATAGGACGCGGATTAAGCGGATTTTCGCGGATAACTTTAAAATAAATCCGCGAAAATCCGCTGAATCCGCGTTTGTCCGCGTCCCATTAAACCAATTATTCGCAGTTCTTACAATCCTTTTAACAGTAATGATCCGCAATCGGAAATCAAAGAAAGGCGAAATAGACGGCGCCGACGAGCAGCAGGTAGGAAACGAGATTGTTCCATTTGAGCGTTTCGCCGAACAGGAAATAGGCGATCACGGTGAAGACTACGAGCGTCACGGCTTCCTGGATGATCTTGAGCTGCGTGACGCTGAAAACCGCGGCGCCGGCGCGGTTGGCCGGCACCTGAAAGACGTATTCGAAGAGCGCCAGCCCCCAGCTCAGCAGAATCGCCAGCCAGAGCGCGCTCTGTTTGAACTTCAGATGCCCGTACCACGCGAGCGTCATAAAAATATTCGAGATTATCAATAAACCAACCGTTTTCATCGTCTCGTCACCGGCCCGCGTTCGATGACGCCGGGCGTTTGCCGGACGCTGACCGCAAATTTTGTGCCCGACCGCGATGAAACGGATCAAATCGCGAAAAGACAGGGTTTACGGAAAGGGAATAAAGGTTGATGGCGGCGGCGGCGCTTTTCCGGCGTCCGGAATCGAAACACTGCCGGTATTGTTCGGCTCCGCGTCTCTGCGCCTCTGCATTGAAACTCAAGTTTCACTCAGCTTAAGATTTTCAAATATCTTTTTGGCGAAGGGATTGTTAACCTTATGCTGAATTTTACCCGAACGCGCGGATATTCGGCGGGAGCCGTTTTTTTCACTCGGCTGATATGTTCAATCGCTCGCAAAATCGCTTATAATCAGCCCACGGCAAAAATCTTCGGTTTTTTTCATCAATAATTGGGGGGGCGGGCGATGTTTCAATCAAATCAGGAAATCGGCATTTACACGCTTATCAGAAAAATCGGACGCGGAGGTTTCGGCGAAGTATGGCTGGCCCAAAGGCGAACGGAACTTTTAACCACGCAGGTCGCGGTAAAGCTGCCTCACCGGGAACAGGTCGATCTCGAAGCCATTCGCCGGGAGGCCGCATTATGGGCGCAGGCCAGCGGTCACACCAATATTCTGCCGATCATCGAGGCCAATATTTACGATGGGCAAATCGTCATCGTCAGCGAATACGCTCCGGACGGCTCGCTGGAAGAAATGCTGCGGCGTGAAATTTCGCTTAAACAGACGCTCGAAACGGCGATCGGTATTCTGAACGGTCTGGAATTCCTGCACGCCCGGCAGATCATTCACCGCGACATCAAACCGGCCAACATTCTTTTGCAGGGCGAAACTCCGCGGCTCGCGGATTTCGGGATTTCGAGAATTATCAAAACCACCGCCCTCAGCACTTCGATCATCGGCACGCCGAAATATATGTCGCCCGAAGCTTTTGACGGTAAACGCACCGCGCAGACCGACATCTGGTCCGTCGGGGTGATTCTGTATCAGATGCTGTCCGGCCGGGTGCCTTTTCCACAGGAGATTTCGACGGAACTGATGTTTGCGATCGTGATGAAGGAGCCGGATCCGATGCCCGAATCGATTCCGCCCGATCTGCGAAGAATCGTTCGGAAGGCTTTGGCGAAGCTGCCCGAAAACCGGTTTGACACGGCGCGGGAAATGCGCGAGGAACTGCAGCGGGTCCTGATCGATATTTCGCGCCCGACTTTGGCGCCGACTATCGCCTTCGACGGCAATTCTTCAAAACCCGAAGATATCGAAGACAAATCGGTCGTCACGGAAATTCCGAAGACTTTTCTAATCGACCGGGAAACCGCGGCTGATAAAACCGTCGTCAGGCCGAACGCATCGGAGCCGCCGGTCGCGGTCGAAAATAAATCTCTGCCGGCGACGGTGGCCTCAAAAATCCCGCAATTCGAGCAAACCGTGCCGCCGTTCCTGCTCTCGATCAGGGAAGATACGGAAGAAAACGTCTCCAAACCTTTATTCCACCGAATTTTTTATTTACTGGCCCCGTTGATCGGCCTCGGTCTGGGATATTTTATTCAAAATCTGACGGTTAAATTCATCGGTAATAATTTTGCGGATAGTAAAATCCTGTTCGGATATTATCTGACAAATGCCTTTTTTCTGATGATTCCGATATTATTTTTCTGGTTCGGCCTCGCCGGCGGTTTGCTGGGTTATGTTTATCCGCGGGAAAAATGGAGATGGGGATTATGGCTCAATGCCCTCAATCTGGTTTATTTTTTAATGATCTGGAAAGAAATTCCCCCTTATGGTACGAATTACCTGACATTAAATAGATTGTTGGCTATTATCCTGATAACCGTTCCGGCGGTTTCCTGCGCCGCTTCGTTTCTCGGCTCGAGACTGGGACGGCCCGGAAAACGCTTGTAATATCTACGACGGCACCGAACCGGCTCAAACCGGTCAAAGGGCGCTTTACGATTTGAAGCAAAATATGAATATAGACGTCGCCTTCGATTTCCGGACAGACACGCCGCGGGATAAGGATCCGGATGTCTTTAGTCCGATGCTCCGCCGGTATCACAAACATCTTTGGAGTAAAACTCTTCCGGGCGGCACCGCCTTCACCCCCGTCGACATCAGGATTCAAATTTCTGTGTGAAAGGTTGGGATTTTGTAAGGAGTTTTTTTAGCGATACTACTTTCTGGTTAATTTAACGCGCGCGAAAGGATTGAATGAACCGTTTTTCTCGGCATCCAAGCGCCATTCCCAGTAATTACCTTCCGGATAATAGGCAAATGTGGTGTGAAAACTGCTGCCGTCTTTGTAGTGAAATAAAAAGGGAATTTCATTACCGCTGCGCTTCGCGGTTGCCAGTGATTGACTGTTGACATTGCCATAATCGTCGAGCCAAACACAGACATATTCGCTTGACGCCTGATCCCAGCCGATAAAGACATTAGCTTCGTAACCGGGCTGTCCTTTTTCATTCTTTTCACGCGAGATTTCGTGAATTTTCAGATATTGATGATTCAAAACCCACTCGGCGACCACATCGTGGGTGGTCTGTTTACCGGCAATGGTGCCCCGCAATACCCATTTCCCAACCAAATGATCGAGCAGCGGATCTTGAAATGTTGGCTGTTGAGCAGAGGCGGAGAACACGCCCAGGAAAATCGGCAATAATAAGGCAAAAATCATTTTCATAACTACAAATTATATACTAAATTTGTTGTCGAAAGAAGTTATCCGGATAATCGGGTTTCCTTTCAACTGCTTATCTGCTGTCTGACTATGAGGGTTGAAAATCGATTTAATACAGTAATTATAAGCGCCGGAACGGAATGCGTTTTAACTTTGACACACAAATAAAATCCCGCCACAAAAGACCGGCGAGTTGAAAACGCCGTCGGGAAGCGGCGTCTCTAATCCATATCCGTGATAGTTTGGCTGAAGTTTGCATTACCCCGATCTTAAAATTGGTAATCTGCGGGGAGAAAATTATGCCGCCCGGAGCGCCGTCGTCAGATCGACAGTCCGACTTCGCCTTCCAGAACCTGCGGCTCGAGGCGCGGACGCTCGCCCGGTTTCCACAATTTGGCGATAAGTGCGACGCGGTAGCGGAGCGGCCCGCCGTCCGGGTTTGCGCTGCGGGTGATCGGCCGCGGGATGCAGACGAATTCGGTTCGCATCTGATCGCCGGTGAGGCGCACCTTGGCATAGCCGTGGCCGCCCAGATCGACGAATTCGAGATGCGGCGCGAGCTGCGGGTTCGAGAGCGCCTGCGCGCGCTTGAGATCGAAGCTTTTCGCATATTCGAGACAGGAACGGACGCCGTGCCGCAGCAGCATATTGTTGGTCCACTCCGGCTTGCCGCCTTCCGGGCGGTCGGCGAGAAACAGGGCGCGCAAGGGATGATCTTTGCGTAAGCCGTGCTCCAGGGCTTCCATCGTGCCGGGGCTGATCAGCGACCCGCCGACGAAGCTCAAACCGACGGGTTCGAATTTCCGCGGCGGAAGGTGCGCGGCGGCATAGCCGGCCCAAAAGCTGTGCCGGTCTCCCGAAACGATCGCAAACCCCGTGATCTTGGCGTCGCGCACGAGGTCGTAGATCTCCCTGCGCTCGGCGTAGGCCCCGCCGTAATCGTAGGTGTGCGACATCCCGTAAGTGTCCGCGGGCCAGGGATTTTTGGTCATTCCGGCGGGCAGATTCTGCAGGTCGACGCGGTCGTCGAGCGCGCCGAGCGAATTGCCCCAGATCTTCCACGTCGCCTTTGACTCGCGCAGCTTTTTTTTGAACCAGGCCTTCTGCTCGGCGCCGAGGATGGTCCGCGGCGACTTATCTTTGCTCGGGTTCGGAATCCGCGCATCGCGAAACCGGAGCTCCGCCGGCGGCTTGCCGCCATCGTAGGCGCGGCCGTAGTCGAGCGCGATCATCGCTTCCTCCGAGAAGTAGCCCCGGAACGACGGATCATAGATCTTTCCGACATCTTCGGCGTCGGACGGGTCGTCGCCGCTGAAGCTGCGCTGGTCGGTGATAAGGAGGTCGAGGTGCTTTCCGTAGCGAAACGCCCGGTAGGCGATCAGGCTGCGGATCGCGGCCAGATTGTTCGGTTCGAGCCCGAGCCCGTTTTCGTCCCATTTGTCGATCTGAACGTTTTTGACCGGAACCGTCCCGAATTCGTCGAGCGAGCCGCTCGGCGGCGACACGCGGGCCGGAATAAATTCGAACCAGGCCTGATTGGCGGCGACCTTGACGGTCTGTCCGGGCTGCGGCGGGCCGCCCGCCTGAACGATGCTCTGGCGGCCCTGCCACGAGAATTCGTGATTGTCCCAGATGCAGACGAACGGCCAGCGGGCGCGGGCGTCCTGAAGATCGGGGTCGGCGAGATAGCCCTTGTAGACGGCGCGGTAGCCCTCGACGGTCAGCGGATAGTGGACGTTTCCGGTCTTGCCGCCGTCGGGGATCCGCGCGACCTCGTAGATCGTGCGGTCGTAGCGGGTGGCTCCCTCTTCGGGATATTGAACGACCTCGTAGATGAAGTCGCCGAGGTGCAGCACGAAGCCGAGCTGCTCGTCGGGCCGCGCGCGTTCGTCTTCGAAGATCATCCGGCGATAAGCGTTGAGCTTTCCCTCGTTGACGTCCTGACAGCTGACGAAGGCGAAGTTGACCGTCCGCGCGTCGTTCGGCCGCGGCGCGGTGATCGTGCGGCCGATGCGGCTGCCGTTGCCGTCCGCGTCGGTGAACCGGTACCAGTAGATGCGCGCCGGTTTGAGCCCGCCGACGAGCACCCGGGCCGTCCAGTCGGACGCCGGCGAAACCGGCGCGCGCGCCTGTGCCACGACCCGGCGGAACCCCTCGTCTTCGGCGACTTCGACCGTCAACATCCGGCGCTCGCCCTGATCGAAGGGACGGCGGGTCCACAGGATCACGCTGTCCGGCGCGGGATCGCCCGAGGCGACGCCTTCCGGAAACAGGTCGCGCCGCTCCCGCCAGTTGACCGTGGACTGCGCGCTCGCCGGTCCGCACAGCGCCAGGGCCGCGCCCAATAACCCGGCTTGTTTAATAAACTCTCGACGGTTGAGTCTGCTCATATCATTTTTAGAATAATTTTATTAGTACTGCGTTTTTTAAGTTTAGTAACAATGTGATCTTTGATCTTTGATCTTTGAGAATGAAGCAAAGAGCAAAGATCAAAGACCACAGGCCAAAGATCGAATTGGTTAGTAAATATAAAAACCAAAGTATTAGCCAATCACAATCAATAAAGTTAAATCATCAAAAATCAGGTAAATATTTTGATAAATCGGCTCTTCGGAAACAGGGTTGCCGCCGGTCAGATTCCTCAACCAACTTTCCTTCCCTTAACGTCAGGAGGAAATTCTGAATACACCGCGGGTTTGTTTGGTTTTTTTGGAGCAAACCGCCGCGATCGGCATCCATCGCGGTCCCCGGCTGGTTTGGTTTACCAATCTATCGTCTCAACAGTAGCAAAATATTAAAAAATAGATTCTATTTTTGTGACAAACGGAAGATGAGCGGGATGAAATTGACTAAATCTGATAAGCCGGTCACTGGCGAACGGCGGCCGGCAGCGGGCCCGCGTCGTAGTCGATCTGGCGGCGGAGCATTTTCGCGGTCACCGAATCGGGCGTCAGCCGGACGAGCGTTTCGCGGAGGCCGACGGCGAGCGGGTTTTCCCAGCGCGCGAGCCGGCCGAACTTCCACGAATCGTTGACGATCGCGCTCGTCCGCGGGCGGCGCGCCGCTTCGTAAGCCTCGAACGCCGCCGATAAGCGGTCGTTTTCGACGAGCGCGCGCGTCAGCACGAGCGCGTCCTCGATCGCCATACACGCGCCCTGACCGAAATTCGGCGTCGTCGGGTGGGCGGCGTCGCCGAGCAGCGTCGCGCGGCCGGCGCTCCATTTTTCGAGCGGCACGCGGTCGACGAGATCGTTCTGGATGATCTTTTCCGGCGCGGTCGCCGCGATCAGCTCGGGAATCCGGTACGCCCAGCCCGCGTAGCGCCCGGTCAGAAACCGCGGCCGGTCGGCGAAGGGAATCATCCGGCCTTCCGCCGCGTTGAGCGCGGCGAACCAGTAAAGACGGCCTTTCCCGAGCGGGCAGAGGCCGAACCGGCGGCCCGCGCCCTGCACTTCGCGGAGAACGTCCGTGTCGGCGTAATCCGTCTCGACGACCGCGCGAAAACAGGTCTGGTCCGAGTAGCGCGGCCGGCCGTCGTCCCAGAGCTGCCGGCGAATCATCGAATTGAGGCCGTCGGCACCGACGACGAGCGTGCCTTCGGCGGTCGCGCCGTTTTTGAAATGAACGATGACGCGGCCGCCGTCTGCCTCGAAGCCGGTGCATTCGTGATCGGTTTTGATCGTTTCGCCGGGGAGCTGCCGGGCGAGCGCCGCGTGGAGTTCGGCGCGGTGGACGACGTAGCAGGCGGCGTCGCGTTTTTCGAGATTTTCGGAGATGTCGGTGCGCGACAGGACGCGGCCCTTCCAATTCGCGATCTCGCCCCATTTCAAAGGCTGGCCGAGCGCACGGATCTCGCCGGCGACGCCGAGCCGGTCGAGCACGCGGACGGCGTTGGCCCATAAACCGACGCCCGCGCCGACTTCCTTCAATTCCGGCGCGCGCTCGAAGATCTCGAACGGAATCCCGACCCGCCGCAGCGTGAGCCCGAACGTCAAACCGCCGATCCCGCCGCCGACGATCAGAACCTTGTCGATTTTCATATTCTTTCCCGGATTGATCTTTGGCCTTGGGTTTCATTTCAAAAACCAAAGATCAAAGACCAAAGATCACTCGCGGATGCCGATCTCGTCGAGGCGGCGTTCCTGATTGCGCCAGTCTTCGACGACCTTGACGAAAAGCTGCAGGTAGACGCGGCGGCCGAGAAGCTGTTCGATGTCGATTCGCGCCTTCGTCCCGACGTCGCGGATCCGCGCGCCGCCCTTGCCGATGACGATCTTTTTCTGCGACGATTTTTCGACGTAGATCGCGCAGTAGATCTTCGGCATCTCGGGATCGCTCTCGTCGAAGCGTTCGGTGACGACGGCCGTCACGTAGGGAATCTCCTCGCCGGTCGAGGCGAGAATCTTTTCGCGGACCATTTCGGCGACGATCGTCCGGAGCGGCTGATCGGTCAGCTCGTCCTCGCCGAAGATCGGCTCGCCTTCGGGCAGATGCTTGATGATCTGATCCAGCAGATTGTCGACGGCGTCGCCCTTGAGCGCCGAAACCGGGACGATCTCGGCGAAATCGAACTCCTGCGCATAGGAATCGATCAGCGGCAGAAGCGCGTTCTTGTCTTTCAGTTTGTCGATCTTGTTGAGGACGAGAACGGCCGGCTTGCCGGCGTTTTTGACGAGCTCGAAGACGAACCGGTCGCCGTTGCCGGTCGAGACGGTCGCGTCGCGCATCAGGACGACGAGATCGACCGAGAGAATCGCGTCGTGGACGGCCGCCATCATCCGCCGGTTGAGCAGAAAGCCGGGTTTATGGACGCCCGGCGTATCGACGAACACGATCTGGCCGGCGGGTTTCGTGACGATGCCCTGGATGCGGTGACGCGTGGTCTGCGGCTTGTTGGAGACGGCGGCGATCTTTTCGCCGACCAGACGATTCAAAAGCGTCGATTTTCCCGCGTTCGGCCGCCCGATCAGCGCGACGTACCCGCTCCGAAAGTTATCAGATGTCATTACACAAACTTACCGGAAAACTCGGAATTCTTCAAAATCCAGTTTGGGAAGTTTAGGAAGTTTGGGAAGTTTGGGAAGTTTGGGAAGTTTGGATGTACGACAAACTGTTAGTTTGTCGCCGCGCCGCGCGGGTGTGAAACGTTTTTACAGGCTGACGCCTGTCAACCGGCTGACAGCCGATTGTACGGTTCCTTCCCAAACTTCCCAAACTTCCCAAACTAAACTACCTGACATTGACGCGGATCTCCTTCTTCCCGCAGGGGGCTTCGAAGATGACGGTGAATTCGCCGGTTTTCGGGCTGATCGATTTGATTATGAAGAAGAGTTTTTTGTCCTTGTGGATGTCCGGGTCGAGCATTACCGAGACGTCGGCCGGGCTGCTCGACGAAGCGGTGATCTGGGAAAGATCGCCGTCGGTTTCGTAGCCGACCTCGACGCCGACGCCGGCGCTGCCGTTCAGCAGCGAGATTTTTTCCTCGTTGACGACGATCCGGCAGCCCGCGCTTTCGTCCGTCACGGGTTTCGCGCCGGTGTTGTCGGTGACGATCAGGCGCGGCCGGCTTTCGCCGGTCAGAAACTTCTCGTCCGTCGGCTTGACCGCCGGTTTCTCTTCGGGCGGTTTGTTTTCGGGCTTGACGGATTCATCGGTCTTCGGCACGGTTTCCGGCGGTTTCTCGGCGGTCGTCGTCGGCGGTTCGGTTTCGCTCGGCGCCGGTTTTTCGTCGGTCGTCTTCGGCGTCTCGGTCTTCGCCGGCGTCTCGCCGACGTTGATGATCACGGGTTCGAAAATGTTTTTGGACGGGGTCGGGGCCGGCGTTTCGACGGGTTTGGGTTCGGTTTTCGAGGCCTGGACCTTTGGCGAGGGCGGAAACTGCGAGATCTTTTCGGGTTTCTTTTCCGGCGTCGGCGTCGCTTCCGGCGTCGGCATCGGAGTCGGTGTCGCTTCCGGCGTCGGCGTCGGCGTCGCTTCCGGCGTCGGCGTTGTCTCGGGCGACGGCGTCGCTTCGGGTGTCGGCGTTTCCTCGATCTTCGGCGTTTCGACAGGTGTCGGCGCGGGCGTTACTTCGGGCGTCGGCTCGACTTTCGGCGTTTCGGCGGGCGTCGCTTCGGGCGTCGGCTCGATCTTCGGCGTCGTTTCGGCGGCCGGTGTTTCGGCGGGCGACGGTGTCGGCGATGTTTCGGGCGTCGGTTTTACTTCAGGCGACGGCGACGGGCCGGGCGTCTTTTCGGCCGGGATCGTCGGCAGATTTTCGGGCAGCGAATTCGTCGACGGTTTGGCGTCGCCGTTTTCGGGATTTTTTTCCGGGACCGGCGCGGGCGTCGGCAGATTTTCGGGCGTCGGCGCAGGCGTCGCTTCGGGCGACGGCGAAGCTTCGGGCGACGGCGAGGTTTCGGGCGACGGCGGCGCGTTGTCGGTGGCGTTCGGCGTCGGTTTGGTCTCGATCGCGGCGACCGTCGGCGGCGCGTTCGGGTTCGGGCCGATCAGCGCTTCGAGGCCGTCCGTATTGCCGTTGATCTTGACGTACAGCGTTTCGATGACGGCGCGCTTGCCCAATTCGGGATTGTCCTTGTCGTAGCTTTTGACATACGCCGCGAGCGCTTCCTTGTCCTTGCCGTCGGCCTCGTAAGCCTTGCCGATCCGCCATTCGGCGGCGCGCTGCCACGCGCTTTTGTCGGGCAGGACGCTGAGCGCGCGCTTCAGCCGGACGATCGCCAGCTCGTTGTTGTTCTGCTCGAAATACGCCTGACCGGCGAGATCCTCGATCCGCCCGCGCAGGACGGCCGAGAGCGTCTGGCGCGGAATGTCGGGGACGACGATGACGAGGTTCTGGCGGATCGCATACTGACGGCTGTCGTAGATTTCGTCGGCGAGCACGGCCGCCGCCGGCGCGGAAACGCTGAGCGCCGCGTCGACGCCGCCGATCGCCGACTGCATCAGCGAGAGAACCTTCGGCAGCGCGGTTTTTTTCTGGAGCAGGCGGCTCGCCGCGAAAAGCTGGCGGTGGAGCCGCATATTGTCATCGCCTTTCGCGAAATCGTCGGCGGCCTGCGCGAGCTCGGCCTCGGTCGCGTCGGCGGCGTCGAGCTTCTGCTGGAATTCGAGCAGCGTTTTCAGACGGCTCGTGTTCTCGGGCGAATCGGCGGCCGTCGTCTCGAGCAGATCGGCGCGGCGTTCGAGCGAGAGCAGCTCGGTAAAGCTGTTGCCGTCGGCTAAAATGCGGTTGCCGATGTAGGTCTCTATCAAACCTTCCTTGTTGACCGTGAAATTCTTTTTGAGCGCCTCGGCGGCTTCGCGAAACAATCCGGCGGCGAGCCGGGCCGTCGCGAGCTCGTAATCGAGCGTCGGGAAGTCGGCGTACTGGCGCGCGGCGAGCAGCGTCTTTTCGGCTTCGAGCGGCTTGCCCTGCGCCGTGAAGGCGCGGGCTTCGGCGATATAGGCCCAGGCGTAGTTCGGATTGGCGGTCAATGCCTGCTGCGACAATTCGAGCGCCCTGTCGCTCTGGCCGTGGGCCGCGTACCAGTAGGCGGCGCCGGTCAAAAGTATGAAATTATCGGGATTGGCGGCGAGCGCCTTTTCCATCTCGGCTTCGGCGTCGCCGCGTTTGCCGGCGCCGAACAGCGCGAGCGCGAGCCCGGTCTGCGCGGGCTCGTCGGTCGGATTCTTCGCCAGAATCTCGCGATAGAGCGCGGCGGCCTCTTCCGGTTTGCCGAGCGCGCGCTTCATCTCGGCGAGCGCGTGGCGGTTCGGGATCGATTCGCCGTCGAGCTCGAGCGCCTTCGTGTAGGCGCTCGCCGAATCCTCGAACCGGAAATTGAGCCGGTAGGCGATCGCCAGCACCTGCCGCGCGTTCGCCGACTCGGGCGCGAGCTCGACCGCCTTTTCGGCGAGCCGGATCGCTTCCGTGCCGTATTTGACGTTGATGTAAAACTTCGACAGATCGAGAATCTGGCCGGCGTTCGGGCCGATCTTTTCCTCGATCAGCTTGGCGACGTCGAACGCCGCGTCGCGCTGCCCGAGCGAGTCGAGATTGATCGGAAAACCGAGAATCACCTTTGTGAAAAGATCGTCGGAAACGGGCGTCGGCGCTTCGGCGACGGCGAGCTTGAAAAGATCGATGCCGGCCTGCGTTTCGCCGCCGCGCAGTTTTTGATCGGCGAGCACGGCGCGCGCGCTGACGATCAGGCTGGCGGCCCGGACGAGCTCGGTCGAAGCGGGGAAGTTCTTGATGAAATTCTGAAGCGCGCCGATCCGTTCGGCGGCGTCCGCGACCGTTCGCGCCTTTTCGAACTCCTCGGCTTCGGTGCCGAGCTTGGGCGCGACCGCCGGCGTCGGCTTCGGGCTTTTTTTCGGCGTCGGCCGCGGTTTCTGGGCGGCCGCCGTGAGGACGAGAGACAACAGTAACAGAATAATTGCCGGATATTTCATAAAGCCTTGTAAAACATTCGAATCGGCGGCCGGTTCGGATCGAAAATCGATGCCGCCGCGGACCCGCTTCGATCCGCATCAAAAACAATTTGTCAAAATAATATCACGAAATTGCAATTATCGCCGCGCGGTTTTATGCTTCAAACTATGAACGAGCTCGACGAATTCTGGGAGCAGATGATCGCTGAAGCGGCGAACGACCCGCGGTCGCTCGAGCGCGCGGGCTTTGCCGAATTCCTCGCCGTCAAAAACGCCAACGACGCGCTCCGCGAGGCCTCGGTCAAATGGCTCTTCGACACGATGACCGAAGTTGCCGAGCACGCCAACCGCAAAAACGCCGGAATCCTGATCGAGCGCCGCGACAATCACCGTTTTTCTTCCGGCTTGACGACTTACGCGGGCTCGCTTTTGACCTTTCGTCAGGGAGTGAGATGTCTGACGGTCGAAGCGGGTTGGACGCGGACGCCGGGCGACGGATTTATGCGCGGCAGCGCGCTCGCGGTCGCGCGGCTCACGCATTTCGGCCGCGCCCGCAGCAACGCCGAGCTGCATCTGCTCAAATACGAAGACCGCCCGCGCTGGTTCACCGTCGGCGAAGACCGCCTCCGTCTCTCGTTCGAGCTCCGCGACCTGATTGATCATTTCGAAATCTTCCTCGGTCTCCGGGAAAAATGATCCGATTTCGGATTTCGGATTATGTCGATTTGGAATATTCTCTTTGCGCTTTAAGCAAATTCGATAAGGATCGGTCGAAGGTGAAACATTGCCGTTGCGCCTCGAAACCAATCCGAAATCCGAAATCCGAAATCCGAAATCCCAATGATTGTTCTTTTCGGATATTGTCGTGTAGAATAAATACTTATTGAATATCGAAATAATATAAGGGGATATTTTTTGAAACGTGAAAGCAGAACTAGAGAAGTTAATAAGTTTACAACTGACAGATACGAACATTAGAAGACTAAAAAAAATTATCGAGACAGCGGACGAGAGGCGTGCAGGGATTGAACAGGAGTTTGAGCGGCACGCCTCTTCCATTCGCGAGATTCAGACGAACCACGAAAATCTGAGGGCCGCGCGCGCCGAGCTCGAACGGCAGATCGCCGAGAACCGGACCTATCTCGAACGCGCCGACCGCAATCTGAAGCACGCGCAGAACCAGAAGGAATACGAGACGGCGATGCGCGAGACGGACGCGCTGCAGAAACAGATCGGCACGCTCGAGACGCAGGTGCTCGAAAAGATCACGGCCGCCGAAGAGGTCGAAAAGACGCTCGACGAACGCGCCGAGGAGATCGGCGGGATGGAATCGAAACGCGCCGAAGAGCTCGCCGCCTTCGACGCCGAGATCGACGCCGCCCGCGAAGAGCTCGCCGCCGAAACCGCCAAGCGCCACGAGGTCTTCACGACGCTGCCGAAAAATCTGGCGGCGATCTACGACCGCTACGCGCAGCGCAGCCGCGACGGGATCGCCGTCGCCGAGGTCATCAACGGCTCGTGCAGCGCGTGCTACATCACGCTCCGCCCGCATATGCAGATGGAAGTCAAACGCGGCGACCAGATCATCACCTGCGAAAACTGCTCGCGGATTCTGTATATGCTCCCGAAGGACAAGGAAGCGTCGGCGAAGTAATTTTTTTTCGGAATTAACGGAAATCAAAGGACGATCGCGCGGGCGGTCGTCCTTTTTTGTTTTGAGCTCCGCTTTTGTTTTGAGTTCCGCCTTCAGGCGGCCGATCGCTGCTCCGGGAAAATTTTTCAGGGCGAAACTCAGGCCGCCTGAAGGCGGAACTCAAAACGCGCCGAAAATGCGCGAATGCCTGCCTTAAAATCGTAATACGTACCGTTTTGGAATGATTCGATGACACTTTGAAGTGAATCGGTTCCGTTTTGGAGTGAATCGGTTTCAATTTGGAATGAATCGGTTTCAATTTGGAGTGATTTGTTCTGATTTGGAGTGAATCGGTTTCAATTTGGAGTGATTTGTTCTGATTTGGAGCGATTTCTCTATAATTTGATATGATTCGCTCCGATTTGGGCGAAAAATCCGAAAAATTGGATAGATTTTTGCCGGTTTAGAGAAAATTTTACGGGCCGAAACGAAAATTCGCCCGCGAAAGACGCGAAATCGGGGGAAAATAGCGGCGCATCGATCGATTTGGAATTTTTTACCGGGATTTGGGGGCGCCGCTTTGCCGTTTGATTGGAAACGGCGTTAAAATTCAGGTATCCGCTGATTAACTTGTCAGGCAAATAATCGTTTTTGCCTTCGTCATCTATATGTATCCTAACCGGTACTAAAAAGTTTTATTTTGAAGGAGGTTTTAGTATGAAAATCAACACTGCGGGTTCGGGACACGTCGGACACGTCAAGATCGGCACCGCCGAATGGCTGCCCTACGACGCCAAACTCGAAAAACAGCGAAAAATGCTTGAAAAGGCGATCGGTATCTGTAAAAACAACATCCGCGGCAGCAAGGCGTGCAACGACGCTTTCAAAAAGCTGCCGAACGGCCGGACGTTCGACGACATCTTCGACGACGACACGGTCTGGATCAGTTACTGTCCCGATAAAACGACCTACGGCTGGACGATCATCAGCGGCGTCGACATCTCGATCTGCGAATACGCCTTTATGTGGGGCTACTGGAGCGTCGTCGGCACGCTGGTCCACGAAATGGGCCACATCAACGGCGCCGGCACGACCGATCACGCCGCCGAGGGCACGCTGCTCTCGTGCGGGCTCGCGAAAGTCCACGACCCGACGATCATTGGCAGCCGCGACACCGCGCCGATCTACATCGCTTAGCGCGGCCGGCCGAAAAAAACATCGGTACGGCCAGCGGCGCACATCCCGGACAAGTTTCAATTGATGAAACGCGTCCCGCTGCCGCTCGCCGGACCGATTTGTTTTTCTGACAACCTCAAACTCCCGGTTATCGAACGGTTATAAAAATGTATTAAGCGACGGGAGCCACGGCCAGTCCGCTTTCACGTTTCGCAAGGTTTTATCATCATTTACGGCGCGGCATCAAACAACGCAAACAGCGCTTCATTTTCTCGCAGATCGAAAGAAATGAAACGCTGTTTGCGTTTTTCAAACGCATTGCCGGCCGAGATGCCGGCGCTCCGGCGCTCCGACTCTCGACTCTCGACTCTCGACTCTACTTAGTCCATTCGTCGGCGACGTGGGCGTCGACTTTGACGGGGACTTTTTTGACGTATTCCTCGGCGGCGTCGCACATCGCTTTTTCGAGTTTTCGGCAGCTTTCCTCGGCTTCGGCGGCGTCGCATTCGAGGATGATCTCGTCGTGGACGATGTTGACGAGCCGCGCGCTCGTTCCGTCGATCGCTTTGTGCAAAAGACAGAGCGCGCGCTTCAAAATATCGGCCGAGGTGCCCTGGATCGGGAAGTTCTTGGCGTTGCGCTGCGCCGCGCCGACCGCCGAGCGGTCCTGATCGTCGAACCGGAACTTGAGCAGCCGGCCCGAGGCGGTCCGCGCCGTTTTTTCGTTGACGACGCGCCGCGCGGCGTCGCGAAGCCACGCGTCGAGCCCGCGATACGTGCTGAAATACCTGCGCATCGTGTCTTCGGCCTGTTTCTGCGACAAACCCGTCATCAGCGCGAACCGCGACGCGCCGATGCCGTAGACGACGCCGAAATTCAGCCGTTTGGCGAACGAGCGCTGTTCGGACGAGACGTTTTCCGGCGCGACGCCGAAGACCTGCGCGGCGGTGATCGTGTGAAAGTCCGCGCCTGATTTGAAGGCCTCGATAAAATTTTCGTCGCCCGAAAATTCCGCGAGGATGCGGAGCTCGATCTGGCTGTAGTCGGCGATCACGAGCTTGCGGCCGTCGGGCGCGCGGAAACAGCGGCGGTAGGCCTCTTCGTGCGGGATCTGCTGGATGTTCGGCTTCGACGACGAGAACCGTCCAGTCGGCGCGCCGATCTGGCGGAAATCCGAATGGAGACGGCCGGTCTGCGGCTTGATGAATTCGAGAATGTTCTCGCCGAAGCTCGAGATCGATTTCGCGACGCCGCGGTATTCCAAAAGCTTCGCGATCACCGGATATTCGAGCGCGAGCGGCTCCAATTGCCAGCCGCGCGTCGACGCCGGGACCGGCACGCCGAGATTGACGAGCGCGTCCATCACCTGCTGCTGCGAATCGAGATTGATCTCGGCGACGCCGAAAAGCGACGCCTGCGCGACGCCGGCCGAGAGCATCTGCTGCAATTCGGCGGCGATCCGCGTCTGTTCCTTCTTGACCTTTTCGAGCTGTTCGCGCCAGCGTCCGGCGTCGAGATAAAAACCGTTGAGCTCCATCGCGGCGAGCGGCGCGACGCTGTCGAATTCGAGCTTGGCGACGCGGATCAGCTCGTCCTGTCTGAGCCGCTCGACGATCTTTTCGCGGAGCCCGATCATAATCACCGCGTCTTTCGCGGCGTACTGGATCTGCGCCGTCGAGAGCTCGGGCGCGCTCCAGTCGGAAACCTGCTCGGTCTTGTCGACCTCGATCCCGAGAAAAAAGTTGGCGACCTCGGCGAGGTTGTGCCGCCGGTCCTGATCGCCGGCCGCGATCAGCTGGCTCGCGAGCAGCGTGTCGAAGAGGCCGTTTACATCGACGCCGAGATGATGCCGGACCCATTTCGCGTCGAATTTCGCGTTGTGCGCGATCTTGATCGGCTTCGGCGCATTGAGAATCTCGCGGAGCAGCGCGAGCTCCGGCGCGGTCCGCAGATCGCCCTTTTCGGCGAACGGCTTGAGGTCGACGACGAACGTGCTGCGGCCGTTGCTGAGCTGGACGAGACGAATGTTCCCCTCATACGGATCGAGCTCGGTCGTCTCGGTGTCGAACCCCAGAAATTCCTCCCCGATCAGCGCATCGTAAACCTTCCGGATGCCCTCGGCATCGTTGATCAGCTCAAAATAAATCTCCATCTCATCAATCCTAAAACGTCGGACGGAAATAAACAAGAGGGGCGATTTCGGATTGCGGATTGCGGATTTCGGATTGGTTTATGGCGGAATTTTTCCTTTGCGCCTTAAACCAATTCGAAAAGAAGCGGTCGAAGTTCGAAAACAATGGGCCGGGCGCGGAACCTTCCCGCCCCGCATTGAACCCATCCGAAAAAGACCGGTCAAAAGCGGGAAATTCCCGTCGCGCCCCGAAACCAATCCGAAATCCGAAATCCGAAATCCGAAATCACTGCTTGAGATGGTACGGCACGTTCGTCACGATGATGCCGGGTTTGAAAAGGAGACGGCCTTTGAGGAGCAGCGAGCTCTGGTTGTGGAGCAGATGCTGCCACCAGCGGGCCGGGACGAATTCCGGGAGGACGACCGTCAGCACATCGTCGTCGTTTTTGCGGTCGATGCGGTAGATGTAACGCAGGAGCGGCCGCGTCAGCTCGCGGTACGGCGACGGCAGGACGACGAGCTTGACGCCGAGATCGAGCCGGTCCCAGCGTTCCTTGAGCTTCGCCGTCGCCTCTTCCTCGAAGTCGATGAAGACCGCCGTGACGTCGTCGTTGGCGATCGATTTCGCGTACTGCAGCGCGTGCAGGACGCCGCGGTGAATGCCCGAGATCGGGACGATCACGCGGTGGTTGATCGGCTTCAGCTTGTCGTCGATCTCCTCCATCGAAAGCTGCCGCGCGACCGCCAGGTAATGCCGGTGAATCGCCATAAAAATCATCACCAGCAGCGGGATCATGACGACGACGAGCCACGCGCCGTGGACGAATTTCGTGACGACGAAGACCGTCAGGACGACGGCCGTCGCGACCGCGCCGACGGCGTTGATGACGAGCGATTTCTTCCAGTTTTTGCGCTCGGTCACCTCGTCGGTGACGAAGCGCGGCGATTTGCTCTGCTCCATCGCGAGCCCGACGTCGGGGAGCGTTTTGTCCGATTCGACCTCGCTGGCGTGGATCGCGTCGTCGTAAAATTCGTGCCGCCGAACCTTGATCCAGTGACGGACCATCCCGGCCTGCGAGAGCGTGAACGAAAGAAAGACGCCGACCGCGTAGAGCGGGATCAGCCGCGACGTGTCGCCGCCGAAGCCGATCACGAGCAGCGAGGCGAAGATCGCGAGAATGATGATGCCGTTCGAGAAGACGAGCTTGTCGCCGCGGTTGGCGAACTGGCGCGGCAGAAAGCGGTCGCGCGCGAGCAGCGACGAGAGCCGCGGAAAATCGGCGAACGCGGTGTTCGCCGCGAGGATCAGGATCGCCGCCGTCGAGGCCTGCACGACGTAGTAGAACCAGCCCATTCCGCCCGTGAAGATATGCCGCGCGAACTGCGAGATGACGGTTTCGTCCTCGTGCGGGTGAACGCCGAAAAGATAGGCGAGAACGCTCGTGCCGATGAACATCGCGCCGAGCAGCAGCGCCATCGCGAGCAGGGTTTTCGAGGCGTTTTTCGCTTCCGGCCGCTTGAAGGCCTGGACGCCGTTCGAGATCGCCTCGACGCCGGTCAGCGCCGAGCAGCCGTTCGAAAACGCGCCGAGCAGCAGGAAAACGGTCAGCGCCTGCGGCGCGTAGCCCTCGGCGAGCTTGACGCTGTCGTCGTGCGGCGGCGTCGCGACGCCGTCGTACAGCAGGTAATAGATCAGGCCGTAGCCGATCATAAAGAGAAAGGAGACGAGAAACGCGTAGGTCGGCGCGGCGAAAAGCGCGCCCGATTCGCGGACGCCGCGGAGGTTGGCGACGCAGATCAGACCGATAAAGAAAAGGCCGATCGCGACCTTGTGCTCGGAAATCCACGCGAACGACGTCCCCTGCGCGGCCGACGTGATCGCCGCGACGCCGGCCGAGATCGAGACCGAGACGGTCAGCACGTAATCGACGAGCAGCGAGGCGCCGGCGACGAGGCCGGGCACGGTGCCGAGATTTTCCTTGGCGACGATGTACGCGCCGCCGCCGGTCGGGTAGGCGTGGATCGTCTGCCGGTAGCTGATCGTGACGATCGCGAGCAGGACGGCGATGCCGATCGAGACCGGGATGACGTAGCCGAACGCGTTCGCCTGACCGAAGGCGACGGCCGTCGCGAGCACGAGCAGGATCTCCTCGGTCGCGTAGGCGGTCGACGAGAGCGCGTCGGAAGAAAAGACGGCGAGCGCGACTTTTTTGGTCAGTCGTTCGTGCACGGCCTGTTCGCTGCGGAGCGCTTTCCCGACGATCAAACGCTTCAGTTTATTGAGCATAGACGGCTCTTCCTCATTTTCGGCTGATGGTTCAAGATCAAGTTCGGGGGTGATTTTCTCGATGGCCAAAGCAGTTGCTGCTTTCATATAATCCGTGATTGCAAAACAAAAAGTGCGAAGCCGGAACAACGCACCTCGGGTGATCAAATTACCAAGCGTCAGCTTACCGGAAAAGTTATAAAGATTTCATAAAGAAAGCGTAAAGATTGCATAAAATTTTGGCCGGACGGACGAAGACCGCGCCCGCGCGGCCGGGGCGGAAAAATTCGGACGGTATTTGTTTGTCGGCGTTCGGCCGCTCAGCGCTCTTTCTCGACCGGGATGACGTGGACGGCGGCGTCCCGGACTTCGCCGAGAAAGCGGTTGATGATCGAGCCCTTCCAGAAGATCTCCCAGCGCGAGCGCGCCGACTGGCCGAAGATGACGTGCGTGACCTCGTTTTCGCGGGCGAATTTCAGCAGCGTGTCGGAAACGTTGGCGCCCTTCAATTTAACGACCTTCGCGCCGAGCGTTTCGGCGAATCTGACGTTTTCCTGCAGAATGGCGTAAGTTTCCGGCCGGATTCGGCCGGGTTCCTCGGCGGGCGTTTCGACGTAAACGGCGAACCAGTCGGAGGCCGCCATCCGGCCGGCGATCCGCGCGCCGACGCGCAGGATCTTTTTCGCCGAGCCGCGCGACGCCATACAGACCATAATCGTTTCGGGCATCGCCGCCTGTTCGAGACCCTCGCGCTCGCGGTATTCGTGGTCCTGTTCGGCCTGATGATAGGCAACCTGCCGCAGCGCGAGCTCGCGGAGCGCGGCGAGATTGCCCTTGCGAAAAAAATTATTGAGCGCCTGCTCGATCTTTTCGACCGAATAAATCTTGCCCTGCCGGAGCCGCGTCCGAAGCGTGTCGATCGAGACGTCGATGTCGATCACCTCGTCGGCGCGTTTGAAAAAACAGTCGGGCACGGTTTCGCGGACCTGCACGTTGGTCGTCCGGCGGACGACGTCGTTCAGGGATTCGATATGCTGGATGTTGACGGCCGTGATCACGGAAATCCCGTTTTCGAGCAGTTCGAGCACGTCCTCGTAGCGTTTTTCGCGGCGCGCGCCGCGAATGTTCGTGTGGGCGAGCTCGTCGACGACGACGACCGCCGGCGCGCGGGCGATGATCGCGGCCGTGTCCATCTCCTCGAAGACATTTCCGCGATACATAATTTTCTGCGGCGGAATGATTTCGAGGTCTTTGATCTGCTCCTCGGTTTCGGTTCGTCCGTGAGTCTCGACAGCGCCGATGACAATGTCCACGCCCTGCTCTTTAAGCTGATGCGCGTCTTCGAGCATCCGGAAGGTTTTGCCGACGCCCGCGGCCGCGCCGATGTAAACCCGTAACTTGGCACGCTCGCGCTCGATGACCATCTTTAACAGCGCCTCGGGCGACGGCCGCCGGCCGCCGCTGTTCGGAATATCGGTAAAATGCGTGTCAACAAACATCTTTCTGATAAGTCTATAGCTTCATTAAACTCAGCGAAATCAACGGGGCGGACTTTGACCGCCGAAAAATATCGAAACGTAAAGCGACCGCGAAACGGCCGCGCCCGTAGTTTTTCGGCTGAAATTCGTGTTTTTGCTGATCGTTCGTTTCGTCATCCGGTTTTCTACGGTCTTGTCTTGTCCAGTTCGAGATTCAGTTTCAGAACATTCACGCGCGGTTCGCCGAAGATGCCGAATTGGCGGCCTTCGGTGAATCGGGCGACGATTGTTCGGACGTCCGCTTCGCTGACATTGCGCGCTTTGGCGACGCGCGGAATTTGGAATTCGGCGGCCGCCGGCGAAATATGCGGGTCCAGGCCCGAGCCGCTGGTCGTGACCAGATCGGCCGGGATCGGCGTATTCGGATTTTCCGCCCGCAAGGTTTCCGAATCCGTTTTCACGCGGTCGATCAGTTTCTGCGAGGTCGGCCCGAGATTCGAACCGCTCGACGCGCCCGCGTCGTAACCGTTTCCGGCCGCCGAGGGCCGCGAATGGAAATATTTGTCGGACGTGAAATTCTGCCCGATCAGCTCCGAACCGATGACTTCGCCCTTCGCGTTTTTGATCAGAGACCCGTTCGCCTGGTACGGAAAAATCAACTGGCCGACGCCCCAGACGGCCAGCGGATAAAGCAAGCCGAGCGAAATCGTCAAAACCAAAATCATTAGAACCGATGTTATTAAGTCTTTCATAAATTTAACAGACGCCCGCGAAAGGCTGTAAAAATCGAAAATTACAAAGTTTTTCAACCTGACGGCCGAGCGATGTTTCGCCGGCGAAACCCGTCAGGCGAGACCGAGCGCCGTGATGATCAGGTCGACGATCTTGATGCCGATGAACGGCGCGATGATTCCGCCCAGACCGTAGATCAGCAGATTTCTCTGCAGCAGCGACGAGGCCGACAGCGCGCGGTACCGGACGCCTTTCAGGGCGAGCGGTATCAGCCCGATGATGACGAGCGCGTTGAAGATGACCGCCGACAGGATCGCCGATTGCGGAGTTTTGAGCGCCATCACGTTGAGCGCGTTCAAAACCGGAAACGTCGCGGCGAACATCGCCGGAATGATCGCGAAATATTTCGCCACGTCATTGGCGATGGAGAAGGTCGTCAGCGAGCCGCGCGTCATCAGGAGCTGCTTGCCAATTTCCACCACTTCGATCAGCTTGGTCGGATCGCTGTCGAGATCGACCA